>JAWBXA010000040.1:0-5094 GCA_038868115.1 Bathyarchaeia archaeon | reverse complement strand
GTACCTATTCCAGCCAAAAGTTTTATCGTTTCTATTGCTTCTATCGTCCCAATAATTCCTGGAGTTGCCCCTAAAACCCCTCTAACATCGCATGTTAGGAGGTTGCCATCTTCAAGGTTTGGTAAGACGCATTCTAAGCATGGAGTTTCAGGCGGAGCGAAAACTGAGAGGTTGCCTTCCATTCCTATGGCGGCTCCGAAAACATATGGGATTTTAAGTTTTATGCAAGTGCGATTGACGATATAACGTGTGCGCATGTTGTCTAAGCCGTCAACAACGCAGTCAACGCCCTTCAGCAGTTTTTCGGCGTTGTTCACATTCAAGTTTTCAGGCACAGCCTCAACTTTAACAAAAGGACTTATTCCCATAAGTCTCTTTGCTGAAACCTCAGCTTTTGGATACAGCAAATTTTCTGGTGTGTATAGGACTTGCCTGTGGAGGTTGTGCGGTTCCACAGTGTCTTGGTCTATTAGGCGCAGATGGCCAATACCAGCAAGCGTCAAATAAAGCGACGCAACTGTTCCAAGGCCGCCGAGTCCCACGACGGCAACCTTCGCCCTAGCAAGCTTTTCTTGTCCCTCACGTCCAAGCTCCTTCATAACGAGTTGGCGGCTGTAAAACTCGTCATAAGAAATTGGGGGTTTCCGTGCTTTCGGCATTTTGAATCTTCCTTTGTGGCGATGCACTTAAATGCTGTTCTGCACCAGTATATTACCCTTTTTCAAAAACTGTTTTTGGTAGATTTCCCTAACCCTCTGTATGGTGTCAGCCTCTTCTGGAGTTTTGTCATTTCTTATGCGGGTTATCCGTGCGAACCGCAGTGCCATACCGCACCTGTATTTTGGGCTTTTCTGAATTTCGTTGTATGCTACCTCCACGACAATTTTTGGAGCAACATAGACTCTGCGGTATTCCTCTTTTATAATTAGCTCTTTTAGACGCTTGGTCATTTCAATTATTTCGGAGTCTGTTAGTCCCTTGAAGGTTTTGCCAACAACCAAAAATTCACCGGTCTCAGCATCACGAGCAGCTAGATAATAGTCTGAAAGCCACTTGTGTCTCCGCCCATAGCCGTATTCAGCGGCAATAATAACCAGGTCTAATGGTTCAAGGGTTGGCTTTATTTTCAACCAGTGTTTTCCGCGGATTCCGGGCGTGTATTCGCTGTCCAACCTTTTCGCCATAAGCCCTTCATGTCCACAGTCAATGGCCTCCTTAAGGAAACGCTCGGCTTCTTCAACACTATCCGTAACTATCTGTTTCGTTAGCGGTATCTCACCAGCGTTCTCCGCCAAAATTTTTCTTCGCTGAAGATAGGGCAACGAAATTAGGCTTTTGCCATCTAAGTATAAGATGTCGAAGAGGTAAAGCCTAACAGGAATCGTTTCAGCCACGTCCTCAATTTCATGAACTCTTTTAAACCTCCGCATAAGATGCTGGAAAGGAATCGGATGGCCCTCATTGTCTATGGCTATTACCTCACCTTCCATGATAACTTCGCGGGCTTTAACCCTCTCCCTTACGATATCGGCTATTTCTGGTAAACTTTTAGTGACATCCGTCAATCTACGGCTAAAAATTCGCACATCGTCGCCGCATTTGTGTATTTGGACCCTGGCGCCGTCAAGTTTATGTTCAAAGGCGGTTTTTCCGCCGTGCTCCTTAATTGCCTCAGCCACATCATTAGCCATCTGAGCCAGCATAAGCTTGACAGGTCTAAAAACTTGAAAACCAATTTTTGAAAGCGCCTCCTTGCCTTCCGTTTTAATTAACGCCGCCACGGTGCCAATATCTCCAAGCACCATCCCTGCCTCTTTAACAGCTTCAAACGGTATCTGAAAAGCCCTTGAAACAGCCTGCTCCATCAACCCTTCATGGAAGCCCGTTCGCATCTCGCCAATGAAAATTTTAACCAAATATTTCGCTTCAAGAGGAGAAGCCAAGCTTAACAAAGCCTCGATTAGACGCTCCTTTTTCTCCCTAGCGCCATGCCCAGCAGTTTCAGCAATAGCCTCAAAACTCCGCCTAACCTCCAATATCGTCAGAGGCTTTTCAAAAAGCACTGTCTGCCTCTTAATTTTACAGCTCTCAAAAACAACCTTCACCGCTGAACCTACATCTCCAGTCTGGTTAAAGGCTTCCAGAAAAATCCTCCAATCAACACCAGTAATACGCCTAATAATCTCGCTTAAGGTAGCCCAACTCACATCAAGAGCTTGCTGACTCCACTTTGGGAAAGGTCTCCCTAAAATCATCGAAACTGCTGGTTCAACTTCGTCCAACTCAAGGCTCTTTAGGAAATCCGCTACAAGGTTAACGGCTGGAACACGCCTACTCATACCCTCCAATTTCTCACATAACTCTGCCAAAGCCTTAAACAGCGTGGGCATCAATGACACACTTTGTTACCGTCATGTCAAAAAGATGCAACAGAAATTAAAATCGTTTATTTTATTTAAGACGGAATAAAAGGGGGAACGTAGCTTTCAGAAAGATTCTTCAAGCTTTGCCTTAACTTCTTTAATCCTTTTCTCGGTCTCCGAAGCCTTCTCGTTTTCGCCTAGAGCCCTATAGCAGTCTCGGGCATATTCTAAAGCGCTAACACCAAACCTGTCAAAACCTTTTTGGAAGGAAAGCTCCGCAGACTTTAGAAAGTATTCGACGGCACCAGCATAATCCTTCAACATGAAAGCACACTCGCCAGCCTTAAAAAGCGCATACGTAGCGTCAAAGAAGTTGTTTTTTCCCTTGTAAAGCTCAGAAGCCCTCAGAAACTTCTCCTTAGCCTCCTTGTACTTGCCTATCTCGTAGAATGTATTTCCATCTTTATGCAATTTTACAGGGTCTTCCTCTTCCGCCATAAACCATCAACTCAACAACTTACCAACAACATCACGAACACACAATTTAGGTTTTCCCTATTTATGTGAAAATTTTTAACTAGCAGAAAGAATAAGTCATTAATTAAGCCAGTAAATGCTGAATAGACATGTCAAAACTCGTTTCAATAATAGTTACAACCCTAAACGAGGAGCACTACATAGAGGACTGCCTAAAATCCCTAAGGAATCAAACGTACAACAACAAAGAAATAATCGTTGTTGATTCACACTCAAAAGATAAAACCGTAGACATAGCCAAAAAATATGCAGACAAAATACTGATTCAAAACTGCATAATGCCCGCCGGAAGAAATATAGGAGCAAGAGAAGCCCGTGGAGAAATATTGCTCTTCGTAGATGCAGACGTAATTCTTTTTCCGAACTGGATAGCCACAGTCCTACCACACTTACAAGAAAGAAACGTTATAGCAGCTTATGGAGATTTATTGCCAAAAGAAAGAAAACTGAGAGCTTGGTTAGCATTTACGAAGGAAGAGTTATCAAATCTAATTCTAAGAAAGGCTGAAACCCCGTGTTTTGGAAAATTGGGAACGGCTGTTGCTATAAAAAAAGAGGCCTTCAATAAAGTTGGAGGTTACACAGAGAAGCACGCATGCGGCGAGGATGTAGATATGTCTTTAAGATTAAGAGAATATGGAAAAATCAAGTATGTTCGTAACGCGAAAGGCTACGTTTCAATGAGGAGATTTGAAAAAAGCGGATATCTAAAACTCTCCCTCTTATGGCTGTGGATAGGGTCCTCTTATATACTAACAAGGAGAGCGGTTATCCCGCAATATTCAAAGAATTACCCTTAACTCGCCATCTTAAGTAAACTTCTATACAACACATATACCGTGTAAAAAGCATAGGCAGCGCATAATTTGGAAATTTTTCGAAGCGATCCGAAGCGTAAATGTTCAATAAGTATTTGTATGCTTCCTTTTATTGTCCAAACTTCTGGAGGCCTGTAATGTACGCAGTAAGGGTCGTATGTTGCCACTAGTTTATAGCCCATCTTCTCTATCCATTCTTTGATGAAGGTGTCTTCGAAAACGTGCAAATTCCTTGGGATGTATATGTCCTTAACGACTTCGCGGCGCAAAAGTAGGTCGTGGGTCCCGCCTCTTAAATCGAAAATTTTCCATGTTATTTTCAAGAAAAGTTTTAAAACGATGGGATTTCGGATACCTTCCCAGATTTCAATGCCCCAAACCCCTCCAACATCACTTGCTAAAAAGTTCCTGGCTTTTTCAAACCATTTATCGCAAAGGACAACATCGCTGTCGACAAAGACGAACCACTCAGTCTTAACCTCATTTATGCCTTTCATCCTTGCGCTGCCACGTGTGCCATTGTCCATCAGTAAAACTACGTTTCTATACTTCTCCCTAAATTTTTCAACAATTTTTAATGTGGAGTCAGTTGAGTATCCATCTACAATTATTAAACGGTTTACCGGGATATTTTTGTAGATGGAGTTTAGACATTTTTCCAGAACCCTTTCGCTGTTTTTTGTAAGCACCACAACGTCCACGCTTTCGATGGGCAATCTGTCACCGTTTGCTAATAATTTGAGGTGGCTAATTCCAAATGATGGTTGAAAGGTTATAAAGATTTGTTGGTTCCAATTATTTTCGTTTTCATAGTATACGCTAACAGTTTATATTTGAAACCGAACATTGACTAATAAACTGGTTAAGGCGCTATCTGATGGTGCCACCAAATGTCCATCAGAAAAGCTTTAAGCATTGTCTCAAGGGTTTTGGCGCCAAATAGGCCTTATCATGTTCAATGGATGGTTACAAGAAGGTGTAATTATCGTTGTAAAGGATGTAATGTTTGGCGGGAGCAGGACAAGGAAGAGTTGTCAACCGAAGAAGTGAAACGCGGGTTGGATGTCCTCCGAAAACTTGGCGTTGTGGAGGTTTTGATATCTGGCGGTAACCCTCTTTTGAGGGAGGATATCGACGAAATAATCGAGTATGCATCATGTTACTTCTTTACAACGGTCTATGATAATGGAAGCTTAGCAGCTGAAAAAATTGACGCTTTACGTCACGCGAATTTTGTTGCAATTTCTATTGACAGCCTAAACCCAGATAAAAACGACCGCATAAGAGGTGTTAGGGGTGCATGGAAAAGAGCCATGGAGGCTGTTAAAAAGCTCCACATGGAAGGAATTAATGTAAGCGTGACACCAACGATTTCG
>JAWBXA010000039.1:0-5126 GCA_038868115.1 Bathyarchaeia archaeon | reverse complement strand
CTTCTTCCAGAATTCGTTGCGAGGCGGGCACCGGGTTTGGAAATCGAGGAGGTCCAGCCTTAGCTTTTGAAGGTTTAACACTGACTAGAAGGCTATCTCCAAAACCATGATAGCATCCTTCAAATTTCAAGATTTTCTTCCTTCCAGTGTACGCTCTTGCAAATCGTATAGCGTAGTTTGTGGCTTCGCCTCCTGTAGATGAAAACTTAACCATGTCAACTTTGAAACGTTCGCATATTATCTTCGCCAGCTTATATGAGTCTTCAAACTCAAAGCCGAGAATAGTGCTGTTTTCAATTCTTTCTTTTATAGCTTCAACAAGTACCGGATGTGAATGCCCTGCAACGAGAACGCCGAAAGCTAGATTGAAGTCAATGTACTCGTTGCCATCAGCATCCCACAGCTTAGAGCCTTTGCCCTTAGTGAAATATATTGGATAAGGCTCGAAGAACCTATAATTGCTATGGACACCAAACGGAGTTACTTTAACGCTTTCTTTGTAAATTTGTTCGGAACGTTTTGTTCTTTGCAAAAGTTTCTTCATCTCAGCGTCATAAACTGAGCTCATTTTTCTCCCTTCTGTTTCGAACAAATATAACCCGAATATTTAACTTATAACAGTTATGGTATAGTGACGACAAAAAGAATAGTTTCGTGAAAAATTTAAAAGAAGGGTTAACAATAGAAGCATTGACGTTTGACGCCTTCCCCTTCGGATTTATGAACAACGGCCTAACTGTTAAGCTATGATATGCACAAGTGGGTTGCATACTCCTCCGGCAAAAACATGGTATTAAGGGTTGTCAGAGGGAGCCTGACAATCTTATTTCACTTGCTTACGTAATTTTTGGTGGATCTAAATAAATTCCCGAATTGGTTCTATTGTAGATTATTTTCTTGTTCGTAACAAACAAAAGTTTGCATCGACGTGGAAGCGTATCGCTACGAAATACAGTGCTCATCGTTTACTTTACGAACAAGAGAGCCATGTCTCCTTTAATAAGGTTTCGTGAATGAAAAAAGGGTGATATTTGTGAATTAGCTATTCAGGCGGGAGTTCCTTAAATGCCAGTGTTACATCAATTCCTTCCCTAGCGCGTTTCCAGCGCCAGCCCCAATACCAGAGGGCAGCTGCTGCTATTACTAGAATGAACACTATCGACCATTGGAAGTTTATTCCCCCCAAAGCTGGAGAGGTGTAGTAAGCCCACACCATTATTGCAGTTAGGGTTAGACTAACGATTCCAGAAAGCACTGCAAGGCCTGTCCATCGGTGAGGCGAGGCATCCCAAATATGCCTAACTTTTTTGACGAATGGAAAGAGCATACATACTATTCCTGTTATTCCCCACATAGCGATGGCATCCAACACTTCTATTGATATTCCTCCGAGCCATTGTGGGAAGAAGCAGTAATGCGTCAGAAACACCTCTGAAAGTATGAAGAATAAAGCGTAAAGTTTCACTGGAGAATTGAATCGCGGGCTTAGATCCAAGAACCAACGGGGCCCAATTTGGTCTATTGCTTGAGCAAATAGAACTCTAGTGAAAACTATGAATGAAATTGGCAAATAAAGCCAATTAAAGAATATAAACTGAGCACCTATCAAAAATTTAAATACTGGGTTGTCCGTGAGAATTGCGGCGAAGTTTGCCCAATTCGCTGGAAAAGGCATAGCGTACCACTCTGGAGCTTCATTGTCCGCATAGGCGACGGCGCCCATAAATTGATACCCTAAATTATTTTGGAACACGTATCCGGCCCATGCGCAGATTATGCTAGGCACTAAGGCTGATAGTAACTGAGCTATCAGTATATTACGTTCTGGCCTCTTAATTTCGCCTCCAATATAGCCAATATAGAAACCGTAGCTGACAGACCATGTTACACTGGGCACTAACCCAAAAGTTGAAACCCAATTCCACGTGCTTGGCGCATAACCAACCTCAGACGCGTATGCTATCATCTCTTGATAGCTTGCAGAGCCGTATTCAGCGGCCACAGTATTCCATCGGGCGATAAACACTTCTCGCGGTGTAAAAGTTATTATAAGCAAGCCTATAACAACTCCAGCCATTCCTAAAACGAAACATACTTTCTGCGCTAGTAGATAGGATTTAAGTCCGGCTAACACAACAAAGAAACTTATTATCATCGCTATTGTTGCGACAAGAAACATGCCAGCTGTTGTATCAAAGAACTCAACCATCTCATATGGGATCCCTAATGCTCCGGCAAGTATGGATACTCCGGGGCTTGCAAGTAGAGGGGCAAGTAGCCACATCCAAGCAAGCTGTGTGAAAACTCCTTGAACCCAGCTGGTCGCTGTTCCCAATGCCGGATGGACTATTCGAGAGTTATATACGTAGTCCCCTCCGCTTCTAGGCATAGATCCGCCAAGGATTCCCCAAGCCAACGAGACACCGCAAACCGTTAGAAACATTGTTATCAGTGAGGCAAACACCATGTTTCCTCCGGGGAACGTGTACAGTCCCCAACTGTGCATAGTCCATAAGCCTCCCCCTATGCCTCCATTCATAAAGCCCAGGGCAAAAGCATCGAAGAGTGAAGCTTCTTTAGTTAATCCACTAGCTTTTCTTGCAAAAACAGCCATTCTACTTTCCCCGGTTAGGACTAGACCTGAAAAGCTTAAAAGATTTTCTCTAAGTCATCAATAGTACCAATATTGCCTTCTCTATATGCAACCTATTTTCTGCCTGGTCCCACACTATGGATTGAGGTCCGTCTAAAACTTCGTCTGTTACCTCCATGCCACGGCTAGCTGGGAGACAATGCATGAAAACCGCGTTTTTAGCCGCTTTCCGCATAAGGCTGCTATTAACCTGATAAGGGGTAAATGCCTTTATTCTTTCTTCGGCTTCTTGTTCTTGGCCGACCCACCACCAGAGATCTGTATAAACAACATTTGCGTCATGTATTGCCTCGTCTATGCTTTCCGTAAATGTTGGAGCTACACCCGTTTCTTCAACATTTTTTTTCACTAATTCCATGGTTCGCTCTTTAGGCCAATATTTCTTCGGCCCGCAAAAGGTGAAGTTCATTCCCAGCTTTGAAGTTAAGATTAGCAGCGAATTTGCAACGTTGGTGGCATCGCCGAAAAATGCAATTTTAATCTTTTTTAGATCTCCAAAATGTTCCCACATGGTGTAAATATCGCATAGAGCTTGAACAGGGTGAAGCCAATCAGTTAAACCATTAATAACCGGAACAGTTGCATGTCTAGCCAATTCAATCAAAGTTTCATGTTTGTATAGTCTGGCCACTACAGCGTCAACATACCTGCTTAAAACTCTGGCGGTATCGGCCACGGTTTCCCGCGCACCCAAATGAATTTCACCTGGTCGGAGATAAAGCGCATGTCCACCCAGCTGACTCATCGCAACCTCAAAGGACACACGAGTTCTTGTGGATGGTTCTTCAAAAATCATTCCTAGATTTTTCCCGTCTAAAAGTTTTGGTCTTTCACCCCGGTAATAAGCATGTTTCATCTCTTTGGCAGTTTCAAATATTAACGAAATGTCTTTCAATGTCAAATCCTGTCCGGTTAAGATATCTTTTTGCGATAACTTTCTCAAATTTTCACCCCAAAAGTTGCATCTTTTATAACCTTATATTAAGATTTATTTTAGATTAGAAAACTACTGGTAGGTATTATTTTTTAAACCTTCTGCAAAGTGTCTGGCGTTCGCTGCTGCCTTAAGGAGGATATTATGTTAAAATGTTACTTTTAAGAGGTTTTTTGTTCCTCGAAAGAGGCATTGTTAAACACCTAGGGCCTCCGGCACCACCTAAAAGTTCAGGCATTTGTAAACACACGACATCTATTCCGTGCCGCTCTAGTTGTTTACGAGTGAAAATATTCATTTTTTTCTCGCCATCTATGAAAAGTATTTTGCCTGGAGCTAAACATAACCAGTTTGTGGCCAGGGTTTCAGCTTCCCTTTTTGGAACATTTATTGTTTCAAAACCTTTCTTTTTAATGAACTTGATAAAACTTTTCGGGACAGCTTTTGGATACACAGCGGCAACTGTGTGTGAGGCAACGTTAAACACGGTGTCAAGGTGCATGACGTCGGGACTTAAGTGCACTGGAATTACGCGGTTAACTATAAAGCCTTCCATTACGGCTTTAACTTGCATAAAACCTGCGCGGTTTGTTCGATAACTAAGTCCGAGAAGTAATGTTTCTTCGTCTAAGTACATGGCGTCACCGCCTTCCATTGCTCCATCTCCATAAACCTTGAATATTATCGGGATGTCTAATTCAAAGAGCTTCTTCATTACAAAGTACTCTTCATAAGTTCTTGGGCTATCAGATTTGCCAATTATCGCTCCATAGGGGGTCATAAAACCATGATCTCGCACATAACTTTGATTCGGCGGGAAGATCACGGTTCTATCTTCGTTTGGATCTTTTAGAAATATTATGGTTGCTTTAGTTTCTTGTTTTATTAACTTAATCATGTTGTCGTACTCTGTTAAAGCCTTGTTCAGATCATATTTTTTGTGAAAAAACCACCTCCAAGGATTCTTCTCGTTGATCAGCTCCACTTCTGGCCCTGGTCTATGGACTAATACGCTCTTTAAAGGGTTAATCTCATTGTTCAAACCGTAATCCGTCTCTAAATGAGTTGAAAGCGAGCATTTTTCTCTGTTAAAAGCTTTAATTAGTGCCAAAATTTCATCCGGGTTCTTCCTTTGCAACTGTTCAATTGGTGTTCCAAAAATTTGTTCGATGGTTTTCCTAAAAATCTTGCCTCACAAACACCATTAACCACACGGCTCCTTATTGCTTATTAGTGTGTTAGTTTCATAAATAGATTTTGGAAACACCTAAAGTAGTCTTCTAATTATGTTCTCTAGCAATTCTACGCATATTTTGCTGGGCTCTCATTTAGTTAAACTAAGTCTTGCCAAGGTTTCTTCTTTTGGTATACCGTTGTTATCCCATCCGCGAAGGGCATAATACTCGTCTAATGCTTTTTCAAAATCTTTTTCCGGTATTTTAATTCCGTCTGTGGGGCCTCCTTTAAGAGGCTGTTTGAAGAATTTGGGAGGAAGCTTGTCATCTTTCCTTGAAAATCCTTCTCTTACATTAAAGAGTC
>JAWBXA010000038.1:0-5636 GCA_038868115.1 Bathyarchaeia archaeon | reverse complement strand
CATCACATACCGCGAGTTGTCAGCAAAAACAGGCTTGCCAGTAACGGTTCTAAGCAGATACGCCAAAGGACACGTTTTGCCCAACACTGCCAGAGCAAAACAACTCTGGAAAGTCTTATCAAAATTTGTGGGTTTGGAAAACGAGCTTCGGAACAGAATAAAGTTTAACGAGGATGGTTATTTTGATAACACCGAGATTATTGGAGATTTTAACATTCTCCAGCAAGCGGCTAATCATGCTCTTGCAAATTTTGCTGGAAAACGAGTTACAAAAGTGTTTACTGCGGCGGTTGACGGAATCCCATTGGCAACTATGGTGGCAAACGCTCTAGGCGTAAACCTTGTTATAGCCAAGAGAAGCAAGGAGGTTGGCGTTAAAGAATTTCTTGAAGAAACATTTGTGCTTAGGGATTCCGGCGTAACAATTACGCTTTATGTTCCAAAGGAAGCCATCAAAAAGCGGGACAGCGTCCTAATAGTGGATGATATGATTAAGACTGGGGAGACACAAGCAGCCCTAGTCAATCTCGTACGTAAGGCGAAGGCTGAAATTTCTGGGATTTTCTCCCTCATAGCTATAGGCGACGAGTGGAGGAAGCGACTAAAGCTTTCAGAAGAATGCCCAATAGAAGTTGTAACTTACATTAAGCCCCCGTAGCGTGGCGTTTGCAATCCGCCTTAACGGGACAAGCAGTGCACTTATCCTTTCTACAGTAGTTTTTGCCTAGACGAAGCAGTGCAGTTTCAAAGTTTATGAAGGACTTGCCAGACACCGCATTTTCAGCCCAAAAATTTTCGAGTTGCTGCAAAACCTCTTTTGGAGCCTTCTTATCGATTATTCCGAGGTTCCTAGCCGCCATTATGACGAGGCTTGTTGGCTTCGGCTCGGCTTTCTCCCAAACGTCGCGTAACTCTCTTAAAAATATGCTGACCGTCACGTCGCCGACACCCTTCCCTGAATCTTTAAGCTTCTCTTCTAAATCCGCATGGTCGCGGGCTTCCTCATAGATGGTGGTTAGCTTTCCGCCATACTTGCCAGTTAAGTTTCGCATAACCTCGAGAAGCTTGTCAGCCGTTTTGAAGTCATAACGCGTGTAGCTTCCCTCGTCCAGAATTCGAACCAAGCCTTCCCAACCTGTTTTCAGAATCTTTTGAGGAGTTAAAACGCCGTATTTTTCAAAGCACTTGTAGGTTTTTATAACGGAAGTTTCTGTTATAGGCGCACCAAAAAGTATGGAAGCAAAAAACCACTTGAAAATCTCCTCCTCCCTTTGGCTTTTTAGGTCTATGCCCAAAATTTCAGAATACCGCGTTCCAAGCCTTTCAACAAGAGTTTGGAGGCTCTCCCTCTTCAAACTTTTCGCTATCTCCCTTCCACATGTCTAACAAGATTTATACCCATTCTGGCATAAACGGTTAGCGGACGCAAAGGGAGAAAAGCCAAATGAGAACCATAATGTGGCGCAGCGGAACAGTTGTAACAATAGACCAGATGAAGCTTCCCCATAAAACTGAGTTTCTAGAGTTAAAAAGTTGTAGCGAAGTGGCCGAAGCCATAAAAGCCATGAAGATTAGAGGCGCCCCACTAATCGGGGTTGCCGCAGCCTACGCCTTGGCGCTGACAGCCTACCATTCAAAGACACGACGAAAAGAGGAGCTCATCCAAGAACTGGAAAAAGCAGCGGAAACACTGCGGGGAACTAGACCAACTGGCGTTAACCTATTCTGGGCTGTTGAAAGAATCCTAATAAAGGCTAAAACTTTTCAGGGGAGCGCGGAAGATTTAGCCGCCTTCATCATTGAAGAGGCAAACAAAATAGCTGAAGAGGATGTTATGGCAAACCGTTCAATTGGAAGGCATGGAGCCACCCTAATAAATGATGGAGACACGGTGTTGACGCATTGTAATGCTGGGGCACTAGCCACAGTAGACTATGGAACAGCCCTAGGCATTATTAGGGCAGCCGTGGAACAAGGCAAAAGGGTCAGTGTTATTGCCACTGAAACCAGACCGAAGCTGCAAGGCGCCCGCCTAACAGCCTACGAGCTTAAGCGGGACGGCATACAAGTCACCTTGATAAGCGACACCATGGTTGGATATATCATGTATAAGCGTATGGTTGACAATGTTATTGTTGGAGCCGACAGAATAGTGCAGGATGCAGTGATCAACAAAATTGGAACCTACCAGATAGCTGTTCTAGCAAAAGAACACGACATACCATTTTATGTGGCAGCCCCAAAATCAACATTTGACCTAGCCCACAAAGCTTTAGACATAACCATAGAAGAGCGAAACCCAGAAGAAGTGATATGCGTAGGTTCTGAGCGGATAGCCCCGGAAGGTATTCCGGTCTTAAATCCAGCGTTTGACATCACGCCAATAAAATACGTGACTGCAGTCATCTGCGAAGAAGGCATTCTATATAAGGAAGATTTGGCAAAAATAAGCCGGCACGGTTAAGCCCTATGAGCAAGAGCAAAGAGCCGCCGCAGCCAACATGCCAAGAAACAAAAATTAAGGGAACATTAACCGAAAGAGGAGTGAAAATAACTGACAAACAGAGAATGGATGAGTTTAAAGCAAAGGGCTACGGCATAGATGAAAATGGCGGGCTTCTCCTAAACTTTTACGAGACACTTCATCTCCTGGATAAGGGCTTAATTTTAGTCGTAGACGAGAAGGGCGGAGAAATAGACTTTCAGCAACTTCTGCAAGCCGCTGAAAAAACAGACAAGAACGCTTGGGCTAAGTATATGGTTTACAGAGACCTTAGAAGCCGTGGATACGTTGTTCGCGAGGGCTTCGGCATGAGTGTAGACTTTAGAGTCTATGAAAGAGGCGAGTATGGGAGGGACGCAGCTAAATACCTAGTCATAAGCCTCCAAGAGGGCAAACCAATAACAATAGAAGAGTTGGTCCAAATAATGAGGCAGTGTCAAAGCCTAAAAAAGGAGCTTATTTTGGCTGTCATGAGCCGAAGAGGCGAAATAGTTTACTATTCCGTTTCACAATTAACCTTACCATAAAAGAAACATAAGCCTAAACCGTGAACAGTTATGAGCGCCTACAAAACAGTCCGTGGAATGAGAGACTTTCTACCAGAAGAAGCAAAAATAATGCGCTTTATAGAGGAAAAAGCCAGAAAAACAGCCAAACTATACGGATATAGGGAAATAATAACACCAGTTGTAGAGTCCTATGAGCTGGTTGCGGCAAAAGTAGGCGAAGAAGTTCGCGCAAGAATGTATGCATTTGAAGATTTGGGCGGAAGAAAAGTCGCCTTAAGACCGGAATTCACAGCTTCCGTTGCTAGGCTTGTAGCTACAACAATGCGAAACGAGCCCAAACCGTTGAGGCTATTCTGTGTTGGAAGTCTTTATAGATATGATGAACCACAGAAGGGACGCTTTAGGGAGTTTTGGCAGTCAAACTTCGAGCTTATGGGTTCTGAAAAACCAGAAGCCGACGCCGAAGTATTATTACTGACAAACACCTTAATGAGGTCTGTAGGACTAAGAAATTACACTTTTAAAGTTGGACATGTTGGCGTTTTAAGAGGCATATTAAGCCGCGAAGGACTTGGGGAAGAAACCCAAAACCATGTCATGCAACTTATGGATAAAAAGCAGTATAAAGAAGCGCTAGGCGTTGTAAAGAAGGCGGGCTCATCAGATAATTGTCTAAAAACGCTCAGAAAGATGGTCGGTTTAAAAGGTGGCAAAACTGCAAGTATTCTGGACGAAATGGAAAAACTCGTAAAAGATTATGAAGATGCGTCAAAAGCATCAAAAAATCTCAGAGAAATTCTTGAATTGGTAGGAAAATCAGAGAAAATGCTGGACATAATCGTGGATGCTGGCTTCGCCCGCGGACTTGAATATTATACTGGGATGATTTTTGAGGTTTATGTGCCAGAACTAGACATCGCGCTGGCTGGTGGGGGAAGATATGATAAGCTTGTGGAGCTTTTTGGCGGAGAGCCAATGCCGGCCGTTGGAGTTGCCCATGGAATAGACAGAATAATGCTTGCCATGCAAGAACAGAAAACCAGCCTACCAGTTGAAGGGGAAAAACGGGTCATGGTTATTCCGGTTAATGAGAAACTGAACAATGAAGCCTTGAGGATTTCAGAAATGCTTAGAAACGAGGGAATAGCCGTTGAAACAGAAGTTATGAGGCGGAAAGTTACAAAGGCTTTGGGGGACGCTGATAGAAGGGGCATAAGCTACGTAGTAATAGTTGGCGAGAGGGAACTAAGCGAAGGAGCCGTTGTCCTGAGAGATATGCGAAAAAAAGAACAAGGCGAAGTGGAAATTGAGGAACTAACCAAGAAAATAAAGTCTGATGGAATTTAGGTCTCTGAAATTTTTGTACTTCGCTCCCTTCTTAGGAAATCTCCAACATCTAAAATGTTTTTGATGACCACGCCGCTTTCCGCTTTGTCCAGGTTCTTTTCTATTACACCAAAGCCGAGGCACTCGCCGTAGCGATTAAAAACTAACGTGTAAGCGCCTCTATCCTTCGAGCCGTAAGTCTCCAATATCCCCTCCTTAAATATGTCTCTGCCGCACACGAAAAGCCAAGCCGCCTTGTTATCAACAATCACCCTATTTTTGGCTTGATCTGCGATCATAAAAAGCAAGGGAAAACTTGGTGAGAACCTTCCATTCTCGACTTTGCCAAGATATGTGCCAGCAAAAAGCCAGTCTCCGCATCCCTTAACCAGAGTCTTCAGACTACGATTCAGCAGGAAAAACCTACCTTTCTTTTTAACCACTAAATCTTTGTCAAAGCTAGGTTTTGCACCGAAAAGTTTGGCAAAATCCTCTATAAATTTCGCCATAGCTCTTTCATCAACTCCTGCGCTTTTTAAGTTTGCAGGCAAAAAAGCCTTGAGTTTCACCTGGCCATATGCGGCGACAATTTCTTACAGAATCATCCAGCTTTTTGCCGAAAATTTCTGTTGGCGCCTCCTCCCCGTAGCATTCTATCTCAACAGTTTCAAGGCCTAGATTCTTTACAGCCCAATCGATGTTTAATTCGTCTTCTTCCGGCTCTAGGGAGCATGTGGCGTAAACTATTTCGCCGTCTTCCTTTAGAACCTTAGCGGCTTCAGCGAGGATCTCCCTTTGAAGCCTAGCGTTTCTCTCAATATCAGTCAACGTTCTCCGACTAAACCAGCCCTTATCGACAGCGAAGTTGCCGGAACATGGCACATCAAGCAGTATCCTATCAAACTTCAAACCCAGCTTTGAGGCTTTTCGAGCGTCCAACCTATAAACAATAGTGTTTTTTACACGGCAACGCTCCAACTGATTTTGTAAGGCATTGAGCCTTCGCCTATCAACATCCAAAGCCACAATGACGCCGGTGTTCTCCATCAGGTCAGCCAATTGAACAGTCTTGCCGCCTGGAGCGGCACAAGCATCTAAAACAGTCTTGCCCCTTAAATCTGTGAACAATGCTGCTGGGATTTGAGCCGCAGCCTCTTGGATGGAATAATAGCCCAAAAGATACTCCACGGTGGCGCCGACAGAAAAATCTGAACGCGTAACCCAGTAACCACCACGCAGAAACGGGATTTCCTCAAGCTCAACCCCCAAACCCCTAAGCCTCTCCAAAATCTTGACGC
>JAWBXA010000037.1:0-6532 GCA_038868115.1 Bathyarchaeia archaeon | reverse complement strand
TAGGAAAAGAGAACCTTTACTAAGAGAAAATCGTGGGCTGCTTGGTTTTCAGGGTGTTTCTGGTGGAAGCGGTGTTTATTTGGCTCCGAGTTGGGGTTCTGCTGGTTGTGGGACGGTCCTGGGACGGTCCCAGCCGTTGGTTTGGGACGGTCCCGTTATTGATTATCGGGTTCTGCGGGATGGGTTTGTGGCTTTCCTTGAAAGCCGAAGGTTTAACGGGCGTTATGTTAAATGTATGCTGAGCTATTTGGATAAGTATGTTTCAGTGATTAGGGGTCCGATGGATGTTGTTAGGGTTTTCGCTGGTTTGACAGAGGGGCAGCAGCACAATTTGAGTAGGGGGCTTCGCAATCTCTTCAATTTCTTGGAGGCGCAGGGCTTTGGTAAGGGGTATCTTGACGTTTTGCGAAGGAACATTCCGAAGGATAATTGTGGTTTTGATGTCCATATACCGTCTGAGGATGAAATCATAGCAAGTTTGAGGGTTATAGCCGATGGCTGTTTCAAGTATAGGGTTGTTTATGAGCTTATCCTTGACAGCGGCTTAAGGCTCGAAGAAGCCTGCAGGTTCATTAACGCTTTCAGCCAAGCTCAAGTTGAAGAGTTTGAAGGCTTTTGCGTTGCGCCCCTCGGATATTTTAGAAGGTCAAAACTTGCCTACTTCGCCTTCTTCACCAACGAAACATTTAGGCTTCTTAAGCAGTTAAAGGAAAAAGTTGACCCTGGCGTAATTAAGCCGGGGATCCTCCAGGTGTTTTAGACGGTTCTGCCTCCATTCCCAATTCTGGTCTTTTATCTGTCATAAGTCCGAGATACGGTGCTCTTCGCGTCCAGTAATTATAAAGGCGTGTGGAGTAAGTTACGCTTTTCGTTATAAGCTTTGCTTGCCAGTCAAAGGCTGTTTTCCAGCGTTTTCCAGTTATTAGAATCACGAAGAAGTTTATGATGTTTAAAATCGATGCAATTATGCCATAAACAAGTACGATGATCCAGAAGACTATGGAGTACACCACACCTACTAACCATATCAGAATGTGCCATACGATTCTCACTAGAAGTTCAAGACGAGAGGCCTTTTTATCAAAGGGTATGGTCGCGGTTTGAACTATATAAGATATGGGAACTTCTGTTACAGCGGACGGGGGCGATGGCACAGATTGTGATGACGATGAAATAACATTCAATCTTGTTCCACAAGATGAGCAGAAGGCTACATCTGCTGGCGTTTCCTTACCGCAATTTGGACAGGATAGCATGACATTAGGTTTCTCCTCTACGATATAAAGAACTTTCGCTTTAAAATAAACAGTAGAAGCCCAGACTTGTTTACACCATTATGAATTGAGAATAAGCTAATGGAAGAGAGATAGTGTAAACAGGAAAACGACGACATAAGAGGGTTAAGTTTGCCGCCCAATTAGGCTAAAAGATGAGTTGCAATACTTGGTCCAAGAATTGTGAAAACAAGTCTTGTTAAGACAACAAACAAAAACGTAAAAACACGTCTCTGAAAAACCAACGCCACGTCTATTGTGAAACGTAAATCAAATCGAGCGTTAAGTTTATTCCGCCATTTGTGGCGAACGAGATAAAGACAATTCGGAGAGAACGCTAATGGTCGTTGTTCTGGATTCAAATCCGGCGACCGTACCATAGGCTTTTAATTTGAAACGTACAACTAATAATTGGAGTTGACGTGTATGCCTATAGTTCATGTGTATGTTTGGGAAGGTTTCGGAAAAGACAGGATTAAAACGCTGATTCGGGAGATAACCAAAGTGTTTGGTGGTTTGGGCGTTCCTGAAAGCGTTGTTGAAGTTGTTGTGCATGAAGTCCCGAAAACTCATTGGGGTGTTGGTGGGGAGCCAGCTTCTGAAAAGTTTAAGGATAAGCCTTAGGGCGAATTATATCCTCAATTTTTCTTTTTGCTTCGCACATGTTTCTGGCTATGGCGTTTGGCTTCTGTCCACTTTCAATAAGTCTCTTAATTGGGAAAAATTGGGAGGCAACAAAGACTGTTTTGATGCCTAGCTGCTTTGCGCCCTTAATGTCTTCTTCTGGGCTGTCTCCAACATAAATCGCCTCTTCAGCTACAACCCCAAGCCTCTTTAATGCTTCTTTGAAGATTTTGGTGTGAGGCTTCCGCCAACCAACAGCACCTGAAACAAGGATCGCGTCGAAAAAATCGTTTATTCCAACCCTTCTAAGCCCAGCATATATTACGGGAGCATACGTAAAGTTTGAAACAAGTCCAAGCCTATAATCTCCAGCTAAAGTTTCCAATGTTTGCCTTGCACATTTCCTAAGCCTAAAAGAGCTCAGATAATCCTCAAAGAAAATGTTGACAGCAGCTTTTATGCGAGTGTCCTCTGGGCTTGTTTTGAAACCTAAACTATTTAGGGCTTCAGAAATCCATACCGCGTTTGTAACCTCGACAAGTTTCTGGTAACGTATAACACGATACTTTTCATGAGCTTGGCTGTACGCCTCTAGAAAGTCTTCCTGGCTCACTTTGAAACCAGCGTCGGCAATAGCCCTATAAAGCTTCAGTTTTGAAGCTTCCAGATTGTAACCCTTAACACTCACCAGCGTGCCGATAAAGTCAAACATTACAGCTTTAATGGAAGGCAAAGCCTTGTTTCTCCAAATTATTGTTTTTAATTCTTCTCTGCGATACTTATTTTCACTTAATAAAGTTTAGGTATATGTTCAATAAGAATGATGAAGCATCATGTCTTTCAGGGACTATCTTTCACGAGAAAACCGAAGAGCAAAGGCATAATGAGACGGTTGTTTATCTAATTTTTCTTGCTGGAATAGTATTTTTGTTGGAGGAACCCTTGAAACCTACACATAAGCGGCATGATCAAGGCGAGTCCTGAATGGTTTTTGTTCATTCCATGTTATGCTGTTTTCCACAGCGGAACAGCTCTGGGTTTAGCCCTAATAATTTGTGGTTTAATCTTAA
Organism: Bathyarchaeia archaeon; assembly: GCA_038868115.1. GTDB lineage: Archaea > Thermoproteota > Bathyarchaeia > Bathyarchaeales > Bathycorpusculaceae > JAGTQI01. Next base: position 3,564 of record JAWBXA010000037.1, on the reverse strand, counting down.
TCGTGTATGGAATAACCGCCGGAATAAGCTATTCAAGGGGCAGAAGCTGGTATATGAACGAATTGCGGAAGGCGAACTCTATAGAAGAAGCTTTTACTGTCAAAAAGCAGGTTTTAAGCGAACAAAACCGCAAAAAACAGCAAAGAAAACAGCCAAATAATGGTTAAAGGAAAACTTTTGAGGCTATTTCAGCCATTTTTTTAGCAAAACTCGTCTTTAAAAGTGAGTTTAAGTTTCCCAGCGAATCCTCAACTTTTGGGTCGAAAGGCAACTCTCCAAGGAAGCGAAAACCAGCATTGCTAACGTTTTGCATTACGAAGTTGCTCTCTCTAATTTTCATGTTTTCAATAACGCCTATAACTGGTACCTTAAGCTCCGCAAGTAGCTCCAGCAGCTTTTTAACTGTTCCAAAAGCGAGTGGTGAAGATGTCGTAACAACTAGGAAGCTTATGCCTTTAATAAGCCTAATTGTGTCCAGTGTGGTGTCGCTTATACCAGGGGGCATATCCACCATTAGGAAGTCCAAATCCCCCCATATTGTGGCGGCGAAAAGTTCTATGAGGGCGTTTGAAACATCTGCCCCCCTTAACGGCAACGCTTTATCCTTTGAGTAAGCGACAATCGAGACGTATTTTAAACCATGAACATGCGCCGGGATTATACCCTCCTCCTCTTTTAGTTTAACATCTCTAACGCCTAAAATCAGGTGGGTTGAGGGACTCGTGAAATCAGCATCAAACAGCCCGACCTTAAAGTTTTTCCTCGCCAACGTAAGGGCAAGGGTGGATGCGACGAGGCTTTTTCCAACGCCTCCCTTTCCGCTTGAGACGGCAATTATGCGCTTTACTTCTTCAAGTCTCTTGTTAATTATGCTTTCCCGCGGGTCCAACATGTCTATTTTACTCCTCTTACACTTTCAAGCCACACGCCTCTTCCTTGTAAAATTTCAAAGTCTGGGCTGCCGCATTTTGGACATTTAATGTAGGCGTGGGCTGTTTCTGGAACGAAGTGGATGGCTTCGGCTGTTTCCTCGTCAAGTTTGTTTCGGCTAAAAGACCACTTGTGTCTGCAGACCCTGCACTGTAACTCGGCTTTTACAGTTTCGATAAGAAATTTTGCGCTCTTAAGCTTGTCCACTTTAAGCTCTGACAATGCAAACTCTAAAATGTCCACTTCCACTTGTTGAAGCTCGCCCACTTTTATCTTGACTTCCCTAACTTCCGTTAACCCCTCCCTTTCAGCTATTTGCGAGACAGAGGAAATTATGGCCTCCGCTAAAGCCCACTCATGCATAGGAAAGCCTCCCGCAGAGCAACATTTAAAAATATTGCAGCCTAATGCCTTTAAACATCTTTAGATGGAACGAAAAATTTTTAAACATCCAATTTTCCACACCAAAATTTGGTGATGGCCATGCCAAAGAAGAAGAAGGAAGAGAAGAAGGAAGAGAAGAAAGAGGAAAAGAAGTAAAGCTTCTTCGCCTCTTGAAATCGGCCTCACCAATCCACAGTTAAAGATTTCGACGTCTTTTCCCTGCTTCTTTTTCTTAATTTGGAAAATGAGAATTAAATTGCCGCGTTTATTCTTGCCTCCCAAGTGTCAAGATGATAAAAATTAGTCGAATAGAAACAAACTGTTAAGGCGTTACACGATAAAGTCGGATTTGGATGCTGCTATTTCCGCTGAAAAGCCCCTTTTTGATAAAGCCCAACTACATAACGCACTCAGAATAGACAAAATAATTGAAAGTGGAAGGTGAAAATTATTGAACTTAATAAGGACGTTTCCGTTGAGGTTTGCCGCCAAATTCCATAGCACTTAGAAAGGATAAGGCGGCGAAAACAGCCTATAAAACGTGTCTGCTGGAAAACATCGAGTCGTCGGAGAGCTATGAGAAATGAAGAGAAAGTTCCGCAGATCCATCTCTCAAAAATTCTTGAATATTTCAAAAACTTTAGGAAAAGCTTTTAGGGACTTATTTTAACGTAAAGGGAAACTCATGGCTGAAATCTCTGAGACTCCACCAGAGCCTAGCGAAATAAGTAAGTACAGAGATAAAATTATTGACGGCCCCATTATTCGAACAATTTTTTGGCTGGGAACTCCTCCCCTTGTAAACCAGCTTGTGGTTGTAGCCTACAACGTGGCAGACACTTATTGGCTTAGCGTCTATAGCGAGCAAGTCGTTGCCGTTCCGAGGCAAATGTGGCCCATCCTCATGCTTTTCCAAGCTCTTGCAAACGCCATCACAACCGCAAGCCTAAGCGTAATCTCACAATACGTGGGGAGCAAAGCTTACCGAGAGGCAAGCAAATCGGCCTCCCGCTTCCTTACGCTGTCCCTCATATCTGGTGGTGCTTTGAGCATGCTCCTTTTGGCGTTTAGAAATTCGATTTTCACGGTTGTTGTGTCCACTCCCTCAGAAATTTTTGAGGATGTTATGAAGTATTCTGGCATAATAGCCCTCGACGTGTTTTTCAACTACCTAACCCTCACATACACAACAATTCTCCAAAGCGTGGGAGACACGAGAAGACCAGCAATTGTTAATGTTGTATCCGTTGCCATAAACATAGCCCTTGACCCATTCCTTGTTTTAGGCATAGGTCCATTTCCAAGGCTTGGGGTGGTTGGAGCAGCCCTAACAGATGTCATGGGAAAAATGATATCGATGATAGCCCTAACGTACATTTTAAGGAGATATTACCCAGAGCTTCATATAAGACCCGCTAGGGAAATAGATGTCACGTGGGCTCGCATGGTTTTGCGTATAGGGCTGCCGATTTTAACACTTGGATTGACGAATGGATTCGCTTTCCTTATGCAGCTTAGACTTGTCAACATGCTCGGAATCATAACTGCAACCGCCTTTTCTATAGGTTTCGTGATGATGGATATCGTGGACGCTGCTCTTTGGGGTTTAAGCGGAGCCCCAGCCATAATGATAGGACAAAGCCTAGGAGCAGACAACCCCAAAAGAGCAAGAGAAGTAGCCTTCAAGGCAGCTCTCCTCATATTTGCCCTAATGACGATAAGCGCCGCCATAATATACCCGATCAGAAGAAACCTAGTAGACGTCTTCGCAAATGACCCAAACACAATAAATGAGACGGATATTTTCCTCCAAACAATGTTGCCAACACTCCCATTCTTCGGACTTTTCGCCGTAGCCATATCTGTCGGAAGAGGTTCAGGCCACACAACATTTCCAACAGGTTTAGGAATAATGAGACTTTGGGGAATAAGAGTAGCTGCAGGCTACTTTACGGCCTTCATTCTAGGCATGGGCTCTACAGGGGTTTGGCTGACAATAGCAATAAGCAATGTTATAGGCGGAATAATAGCCATACTATGGATAAAATACGGAAACTGGGCGAAGGCTGTCATCAAAAACTAAAATGAAAAGGCAGAAGTAGTTTTGCCGAAACTGTTATCCATATGTAGGCTGACACCGCCACAAAAATAAAGACTGTTTTATGTCTTTTCTTGGTTTAACCTTATCGAGTATGGTTTTAATTTTATATTGGTGGTAGGTTCTGATGTCCTTATTCTATATGATTCTAT
>JAWBXA010000036.1:0-6614 GCA_038868115.1 Bathyarchaeia archaeon | reverse complement strand
CATACCCTATAAAAATGAATGATATCGAAATCGCCGCTATACATAAACCAGGCGGAAGTATCCACCACCACTTCTGAACACCCCCAGGAGCCAACAAAGCATCATGAAGCATTCTCCCCCAAGTCATCACTTCTGTTGGATATAGCCCGAGGAAGCTAAGATATGCTTCTGAATAAATGGCTGCAGGCGCCGAAGTAGCCAGCGTGACGTAAACCAGATTCATAACGTTTGGAGTTAGGACTTTAAAGATTATGTAAAGGTTACTTCCTCCTAGAATTTTTGATGCTTCAACGAAAGGTCTTTCTTTGAGACTTAGAATTTGGGATCGGACTATTCTTGCAAAACTCATCCACCCTAGAAGGGATATCGCTATAATTATGATCCATAACGATGGGCCTAGAACGGCTACTAACACTAAAAGTAATGGAAGTTCAGGTATCACCAAAAAAGCGTCTGTCATTCTCATTAAGACTTCGTCCACGAACCCTCCAAAATATCCAGCTAGCAGCCCTATAACCAGCCCAATGCCTGTGGAGAAAAGCGCCCCTAGAAATCCAACCAGAAGAGATATTCTTGTTCCATATATTAGTTGAGAGAATATGTCTCGCCCGAACCTGTCGGTTCCAAGCAAACCGAAGGCTTCCCCAAATAATTTTAGGTTAAGGTCGTCTATGTAAACCGTAATGTTTGATAGTTCTTTACTGAAAAGAATTTCAACGCCGAAAGTATAGGTTGTTGGTTTTGAGAATACTTTTCTGTCCGGATCTAGAATGTCAGAATCTATGAGTTTAGGATACGGCTTAAGTCCAGTTATGCTCGGTTTAATCCACGTTCCAATCTCGTAGATTTCTCCTCGCCTTCTAAGTCCTTCTTGCGGAGACCACAAAACTATTTTGCTTCCATCATGTTGTTCAATGAAAACTGTAATGTTGAGGTTATACATTGTTACAGTAGTGTTTCCAGGGGCATCAACTTTAAGAGAAATTGTTCCAACCCATTTAACCGGCGGGTTTCCGTAGGGATAGACAAACTCTTTAGATAAAATGGTCTTTATTCCCTCTATTAGCGAAGTTTCAGTGCGGTTTAAGTTTATAGTTATGCAGCCTGGGCCGCTCTGCGGGCTTCCCTCGTTATATAAGTATTTCAGTGAAACACATTGGACTGTTGCGTTTGTAATAAACTTCCATTGTTGTAGTGAAGCACTTGTAGAAAACTCTGGATCTTCGATGAGGTTTAGGTTTTCGCTGACGCTTTCGTAACCCGGTATGTATTTTATCCAAAAAGGCTTGGCAAGAGGACTAGCAATAATTTCTTTCGGTATTTCTATGGGGTCGTAGGGGGAAATTATGGGAGCCGCTAGAGCTATAAAAACAAATAAAGTTAGTATAGCTATACCTAAAACGCCTCTTTTGTTCTGCATGATAATTCTTAATGCTTTAATAAATCCTTTTAAGCGGAATGCCATTCTTGTTTTATACCGTTTTAACATCAATTTTCACCCATATCTTATTCGCGGGTCAATGATTCCGTAGACGATGTCGACTAGAAAGTTAGCGGCAATTACGCATAGACTTACAAGGTAAAATATTGTTTGTAATGCTGGATAATCCCAGCTTTCAATGGATTGCCAGATCCACATTCCTAACCCTGGATATTGAAAAACCGTTTCTGTCAGCATCGCTCCCGATAAAGTGAGGCCGAAGGCTATTCCAACTTGCGTTATTATTGGTAATGAAGCATTTTTTAATGCGTGTTTAAAGAGTATTTTTGTGTCGCTGATTCCTTTCGCTTTTAAAGTAACCAAGTAGTCCTCGCTTAAAACTTCCAGCATCGAGGCCCTTGTTAAAAGAACATATCCTCCACCGCTAAGTAATACTAGTGCCAGGGCGGGCAGGAATAAATGGTGAAGGCGGCCTGCAAGTTCCACTAAGAAATTTTCGGGTTTCCCAGAAATGGCCCATTCTGGTGGAAAAGAAAAACCAGGAGGAAACCAGTGTAAAGTATATGAAAAAATTAGAAGCAGAAGCATTCCAACCCAAAAGACGGGCAATCCTTGCGTGACTACTGCAAGGCCGGAGATCAATGTGTCTATGATTCCTCCTCTTTTACTGGCTGCTATTACTCCGAGGGCTAAGCCAATTATGACTGCTAATATTTCTGCGGTAATGCACAATGTGAAGGTGTTCTGGAGACGCGAAGAAATTTCAAGAGATACGGCTTGTCCTGTACGGTAGGAATAGCCAAATTGAAAAGTTAGGAGGTTTTGAATATATTTTACGTATCTAACATGAAGGGGGTCGAGAAGTCCAAAGCGCTCGTATAACTCTTGTATCTGCTCCTGCCGCAGTTTCTTCCCGCCAGCCAAAATTTGTACGGGATTTCTAACCATAAATATGAAGAAGTTGACCGTGATTACCACGAAAATTAAGATAATGGAGTAAATGGCCTTTTTAGCGATGTATGTCCGTAGTCCCATTCCATTCCTCCATTGATTTCTATGAATTCGTATCTTTAATCTCGGCTTTTATTAAAACTTTAGTGTAATGAAAAGGTGTGGATGAAACAAAAATAAATGGGGTGTTAAGTCGCCTTGCTTTTCTTTCTTCTAAGGATTAGAACTGCGGTAGCTACCACGATTATAACGATTATTACTGCCGCAACTACGTAAGGTGTGATGTCTGGTTTTTGCGCGGGTGTCACGATTTCTTCGCCTAGAACATATCTGAAGAAGTATGGGTTTGCTCTTAAAAGCCACCATTCGTTTGGTTGATGCCCTGCGATTATGTAGGGTCCTGAGCATGTGAGGTTGCCTGTTGCTACATATTCTCCTTGTTCTTCAACTTGGTCTGGTGGTATGTTTTCCCACACGTGTTTTGGTATTATCGGGACGAAACCGACCATATCTAGGAACCATATGGATTCGACGCTAAAATAGATGGTTACGGTATAGGGGTCTGGTGTCTCTATGTGTGGTGTGTCTGTATCTATATCATCAATCATTTCAACATATGGATAGAACGTGCTTCCCGCGGCGTCATACATGTATTTCATAGTGAACGCGACATCTGCTGAAGTTAACGGTGTGCCGTCAGACCACGTGAGGTTTTCAAAGAGATGGAATGTTATTTTTGTGGCTTCTTCTCCTTCATTGTCCCATGTCTCTATTGTCCAGTCTTTTGCAAAATATGGGATGTGTTCTCCCGTGAATGGGTTTCTTAGAGCTAATGTGCCATAGAGCGCGCTTGCGAGGAACATATCCCATGTGGAGTATTGCGTGATTGGGTTTACGTGGTCAAGTTCTGAAAGCATTCCGAATCTTAGGACGCCACCTCTTGAAACATCGTCTGGGTGTGCGTTCAAGAAAGTCCACCAGTCAGAGACGCCTGCTGTGACGACAGCAAATTTCACATTTGGAAAGCCCTTCCACGGCATGTCCCAGTAAGCTTTTTCGCCTGACCAACGTCCATATTTAGCTCTGTAGGCTGTTGCTCCAGCCGAGTGATATACAGGAATTAGGGGTACTTGGTCCATCATTATTACTAGGGCTTGTTTAAATGCATATTTTGCTGTATCAAGGTCTGGCGCATATTTAAATTGGGTAATCCAGTAGTCGTATGTGTCATTCGTGAAGAATACGTTGTTCCAAGCCCAGTCTATATTGGGATCTGCAAATTGGCTGTGCCAGTAGTCATAGAAGAACAATAGGTTGTTATAGGGTCCTAAACCCTCTGTGTATATGTGGTAATCATAGGGCTTGCAATAGGCGTGTTGCCAGCATATTTCCTTATCGACCTTATAAAAGTCTACAGGAATACCTACAGCCTCTAATTCATTCTTATGCATCTCCCCCAAAGCCGCCCTAAGGGGGTCGTCCTCTCTTGCATAATACTGCAGTGGCGGTAACTCGAAGATCGTCCCATTTGGGGCCTTCCACTCAAGCTCATTGTCAGCATCCCAGTTTTTATAACCAGCCTCTTCAAGTATTTGAAGGGCGAGGTTTGGATCATACCAGTATTTCGGAGCATCTGGATTGTACCAGTCAGCCCATTCCGGCTCGGACCAAACCATGCTATCCATCAACACACCAGCATAACCACGCAATATGTTCGTGTAAAAGTCTTCGTATGGAACAAGGTAGGCTATGGCCTTTCTAAAGCGGTAATCACTGGTCGGCCAATTCAGACAGTTTAAGTCAAGGGGATAGCTGTCCCACATCGTTAACGGTTCTATAACAAAGTTGGGATCATTTTTTAATTCCTGCCAACTTTCATAGGTTAACGGCCAATCCATAACATCAATAAGCCCCTGCTTAAACGCTTGATACTCTTGATCATACCCTTGATAAATTATCAATTGAAGATTATTAACTCTCGGCCCCCGTATTTCAACAGTTTCCTCCTCGGCTTGGGTTGAAATTGAGGTTAAACCCGAGAGCAAAACCGTCAGCATTAGAATTAAAACTATTTGTCTACAACATTTGAACATTCTCATTCCTCTTCGAAGCTGATTTGTATCAGTTTTAATTTAAGTTTTATGGAAACCAACTTTTATGACTCACAGACATTAGAAAGTTGTCGCTGAATAAAACAACTTGTAAAACTTCAACTGGGAAGAATATGCGAGGTTGAAGACACTAAACTGTTCAGGAAAAGCAAGTAACGGGGGTCCATTAAAAACAATATTAGAAGCGCTGGACGTGATAATTGAACTTTTAAAAGCATAAAAGTCTCTGGTTGGTTGGAGTTTAGTGTATCTTCTGTGGTGGTTAAGAAAGAAATGGGTAAATGGTGTTACTCGGGAGGCAGTTCTTTAAACGCTAAAGTGACGTCGATTCCTTCTCTCGCACGTTTTAGTCGCCATATGTAGTACCATAGGACTGCGCTAATGAGTACACCTATGTAGATTGGCGTCCACACAGCGTTGATTATTCCCATTTCAGGCGATGTATAATAGGCCCACAGTAGCACTCCTGTTGCTATGAGACTTACTATTCCGGACATAACTGCAGCCAACGGCCATCGGTGTGGCGATGCATCCCATATATGTCTAACTTTTTTGACGAATGGGAATAGCATTGCGCTGATGCCTACTACACCCCACATTATCATGGTTTCAAATACCCCTATTGCTATTCCTCCAAGCCACTCTGGAGCTAACGCGTATAAAGTTAGGACGATTTGTCCAAGTATGAAGAACAGCGTGTACAGTTTTAATGGAGAATTGAACCTTGGATGGATATCTGTGAACCATCTTGGTCCAATGTTATCCATTGCTTGTGCAAACATTATTCTTGAGAAGACAACATAGGTCATTGGAACCCATATGAAGTTGAAAGCCACAAAGTTGAATGTTATCAAAAACTTGGCCAGATAGTTATCCGTTAGGATTGCAGCCAAGTTGGCGTATGTAGGAGGGAATGGCATTTTATACCATTCCGGCCCAACGTTGTCCACGTATGCGCATGCCCCCATGAACTTGTAGCCTAAATTGTTTTCTAGGACAAACCCTGCCCAAATGCAGAACAATGCTGGGACAAGGCACGCTAGCACTTGGGCCATAAGAAGGTTGCGTTCGGGCCTTTTAACTTCGCCGCCTATGTATCCGATGACAAATCCGTAGGATACCGCCCAAGAGATGCTTGGCATCAAACCTAACGTGGACGTCCAATTCCATGTGCTGGGTGCGTATCCCGCTTCCTCCGCAAGCGTTATCATTTCTTGATATGTTGCAGAGCCATATTCTGCAGCTAGCGCGTTCCATCTTGATATGAAAACATCTGAAGGCGTGATTGATAGAAGGATTAAGGCTATAAAGACACCTATCATGCCGATTGCAACGCATATTTTTTGTGTCCAAAGGTAATATTTGAAGCCGAGGAGAACGACAACAAAGCTTATGATCATAGCAATGGTGCCTATCAAATATATGCCAGTAGTTGAATCAAAGAAACTTATTATTTCCTCAGGCCAGCCGAGCGCGGAGCCAACCATAACTAGGCCCGGGCTTGCGTTCCATGCAGCCAGCAATCCTGACCAACATAGTGAACCGAAACATTTGGCGTAGCTTGTCACTACTCCAACGGCGGGGTGAATGATTCTTGAATTGTAGACGTAATCTCCACCACTTCGCGGCATTGATCCTCCAAGTATTCCCCACGCTAATGCTGCTCCAAACGCTGTTAACGCCAGCACTATTATGGAGCCAATCACCATGTTTCCGCCCGGAAAGGTGTACAGCCCCCAGCTATGCATAGACCATATGCCCACACCAAGTCCGTTGTTCAAGAAGCCAAGCAGGAAAGCGTCAAACAATGATGCCTCTCTTGACAAGCCACTGGCTTTTCTTGCAAAAACGGACATTTTCCCCTCCTTAAGAACACAATGAGTTTTCGTATGACTATATAAGTTTTGTGGGAAGAACGTATAATTTTAAAACTTTTTCCAAATTTCGACAATTATTAGGATTTTATTCAAAAAATTTGAAAAAATCTTAAATACAAATAAATTATCAAAGCATAGCGGTGGTAATATGCATGCTGTGGTGCTAGGAGGAGCAGGATTAACAGGAAGATGTGCTGTCAGAGACCTCTTAGAAACAACAAGTTGGGACATAAC
>JAWBXA010000035.1:0-6743 GCA_038868115.1 Bathyarchaeia archaeon | reverse complement strand
TAGCTAGGGCAAGATTTATGTCTAAATCTAAAGATGAGGAAATACTTCAAGTCTTAAAGGAAATTAAAACTTTGTTAGAACCTAAGCCACCGCCTCCACCGCCAAAAGGCTTATGGAATGAGTTTATAGACTTCATTTCTAAGTATAAGGTGCTAGGGCTTGCCGTAGCCTTCATTACAGGTGTATACGTTGGTCAAGTTGTACAATCACTCGTCAAAGACATATTAATGCCATTAATAGGGTTAGCGCTTCCAGGCCTTGGAAACTTATCCACTTTCAAGATAGCTGTCCCGCCAACAGCCTTAGATGTTGAAGGTAAGCCCATAGACCCAAATTGGACTGGACAACTATTTGGCATTGGAAATTTCCTCGTATCAATAATAACATTTGTGATAGTGGCTTTTGTCATATTTCTAATTGTCAAAATGACCAAGAGGTGGGGCATAGAGTAACCTTAAATACTGCACGTTCATTCTTTTTTTTAAAAAAAAAGAAAACAACTCAATGTACGCTTTAGAAGTCAAAAAGGACACTAAAAACCTTGAAAGAATTCTTAAAAGATGACATGAAGCCCAAGCTTAAGCCAAATTAGGAAAGGAAATATTGATTGAAACCCTAAAGTTCGGGTTATGATAAAGTGTAGGGATGGAATTTGAGCCTCCAGTTCTGGTAGTCCTCCCTGCTCATAAAGACTCTGCCGATAATTAAATTTCATAAATTAGCAAAACAGGAATTAGACATTACTTTATTTTCGGAAGAAGAATAGAAGAATGGATTTATCACCTTTAACCGTCAAAGCAGAGTTAAAGCTAAGTCCATTTTGCTTTTGGACATGAGCTGTTATGTTTAATGAAAAAGCTGAGATTTTACAATTACGACACTCACATAAATGAAAGACATATGCAGGAAAGAGTTAGTTATAATAAATTGCTTAAAACTTTTGGATAATGTTTTAGAACAAATTTCTTGACAACTTCATACGCCCATTTGGCGTTTTGCTCAGTTGGTTTGTAGCCCTCATGGACAACTCGATTTCTTAGATCTCGCAAAATTTCTAGGTCGGTGATGTTTTCAATGTTAAATCCTGAATTCCGTAGCATGTTTACTAGATTATCAAAGTAGACTTTCTTCTCTTTCCGTAAATCTTCGATTGGTTTCATTCCCTTTTTGTCGATTATCATTCTCTGTAGGGTTGTTATTACCGCTTCATAACATAAAGTAACTATGATGCCAGTTGAAGTTTTCCTACCTTTAAGGTATTGTTCAGCCTCTAACAGTTTTTCTTTGACATCAGTTAAATATGGATCAAGAAGCTCAACAACTTCTTCACGGGACGGTTGAAGCTCTTGTTTCATTGGTTTAATGTAATTCGCTCCTATACCTGCAGCGGGCTGTTCCAATATTTGATAAGTAAATTTGGTTGTTGTGCTTTGATGAGGCCCGCTCCTTTCCAGGAGCCTCACACCGCACATAACCTGAAGTTTCCTACCTCCAAGAACATTACATATGTTAGGAATTCTATTATAGAGTCTTAGCCGCCTAGCAACATCTCCCGCCGTAATTGTAATTTCCTTTTCTCCCCTATCCCGTGCCGGCTGAATATAGTTCTTAAACACAAACTCTCTGATAAAATCGGCTTGACTCATTTTGTCAGCCTATATTTAACATATTAAGCCTTCTATCTATTAAGTCTTATAGATAAATAGTGCAGAAGATTTTTTCAGTTACGCATTCATCGTCAAATAACACGCGTTTACTTTTTTGATGTGTGCCTAATCGTTATGTAGCCCTTAGCCCTGCCCACACTATTAGGAAACCTAACCACAGCATCAACATCAACCAAACTCCCAACACACTCAGCCAAACGCTTCAAAACACCAACATTACGCACGACAGTAGAAAACCTCAAAGTCCTCCTACCCAAAAGATAACTCACAAAAATTATCCAAGGTTCTAATAAAGTGCGGGGGGTGGGATTTCAGCATTAATTTACTGGTAAGTATTTCTTTATAACATTGTTGCAGAGTAAACAGGAATATGAAGGGATATAAGTATTTAATCTTTCGCCTTTCTGAAATCGCAAAAGTAAAGGTGGTACGTTGAGGGGAAAAGAGTGTTTATATCTATTCTGGTGTAGTCTAATTTGAAGTTTCTTTTTACCTTAATACTTTCAAGAAACCTTTCCAGTAATTTAAATGAACTATTATTATTAAAACCATATTTTTCATTGTATTTTATTTCGTACTTGCTCCAACATATATGTTCCATAGACAGATCATGCACTTTCTTTCTCAAATCGCGAGACAAAATGGTCAGAATAAAAATGTCCGGCTGCTTGTTAAACACATCTTCGAGTATGGATAGCGTCATACTCCAACCATAAGACTTGTGCTCCCTTTTTAAGGAGTTAAGCGTGAATAGAAGCTTATCAAGGTCCCATTGGTTCTTATTCATCTCTTTTTCAAGTCTATTTCTAAGATCAGACTCGTAATAGAATTTTATTTCAATTGTAGTTCCATTTACAACCAGATCATACCAATAATTCTTTCCTTGAGATTTTTCAAGAATAACATCGAAACTCTGTTTGTATAAATGTTTTGCCAAAATATAGCACATAGGACGCTCCTGTTTGATGTGCACACCATAACAACTCAATTCCTTAAGTTCTTCTACGTAAGCATCAGAAATAAAAATCCTTTTTAAGTCATCAATCTCTAGCCACTTTTGCCCCTTCGCTTCTTCCATAAACTTGCTCACTCACTAACATTGGCTTATAACAAGGTTGGACTACATTAAAGTTAAGTATTTTCCAGCACTCTATCTTGATATCCGGTGACCCCGTGTGAACAGATATGAGAAGGGTGTTCTCACCCATAGTAAGGGTAGGCTTTTGGCTTATCTAGTGTGGTTTGGTAGGATTAGATGTGAACCTTCTGTGCCTGCGGAAGTTATGCGAGCTATAGGCTATAAGAGTCCGGGCCATTGGAGCCATGATATAGAGGAGCTAGTCAACGATGGTTACATAACCGTTGAGGGAGGATACTACAAGCCTACGGGTAAGACCAGGAACCTTCTACAACCCCTTATCAACCTTAAAAAGGTAGCTTTGCTTAACCTCTTAGCCTCGGGCATAATTCTCCTAGAGAGTTTCCTCATTTATGAGTTTGGCGGGCAGCCGCTGCTCTTTATATGGACTCTCCTCATAGCTGTCTATCTCGCAGTTGCGAATATGCACGTCGTAAGACATTTGATCTGCTATTCAAGAAAGCAAGGAAATAATTCTAAATTTAGAAGCTCGTTTTCTAATTGTAGATTTTTTGGTTGGTCTTTGCCATTTTCTATGGGTTAACATGAAGCTGGGGAGCTGGGAAGAAATTATTGGGCATCTCATGGCAGTGAAAGACAATGGTGACGGAACCACAACTCTCGTTTTTATGGCAGACTCTCGCATGATAGAAGTAACAGTCCAGAGCGATACTGGAAACCTTGAGCGGCTAGTAAACCACAGGATAGGCTTACTAAGGACAGATGATCAACAGAGGCCCTATATCGTTAGGATGATAGAAGTAGGTAAGGATGCTATTCGTAAAGAGAGGAAGTTACAAAAATGGATCAGATGACCTTTACGCTATTTATCTCCGCTCTCACTCTCACACTTAGCATTATTGTAGATATTAATTGGCTATCCTTTAGAGCCTTTTTGCCTGCGAAATCTCTTGGTTTTTTAAGACTTCTTCAAGCAATATCCCTCTTTACGCTGGCTTACTTGGCTACGTTCCTACTCTTGGAGGTTTATGTTCAAAGCCATGTCTTTAGAACGATTGTTGCAGGTGTTTTTGCCGTATCTTCCTCCGTAATAGTTGGCGTAGCAGCTGTCAGGAGGGGGGCAAAGATACGCTTGGAAGATGTTGTCAAGGAAAAAGACCTTATTACGGAGATAAAAGAGAACGTTAGCGAAGTTGCGAATAATATAGCCCATAACATTTCTATAAGAATCCTGGAAAGCTTGAGGGATACACGAGCAAGCATTCAGAGCATAATTGATCTTGCCCTGCAAAAAATTCATAAAGCAGGCGAAAACTTTAGCGTTCAACAGAAAGAAATCAACGGGATGCTACAGGGAATCTTTACGGCTTTATCGCAGATAAATAAGATGCTTAGTTGTTATAACGATGTAATCAAATTGTACGATGAGGAAGTTCAAAAACTTGAGTTGTTGAATGCACAGTTAGAAGAAGTTACGCTGCTCAAAGAAGAGTACACCAGAAGGTTGGAGGGGCTGGAAAGGTCTCCCCAGGAGGAGTTTGAAGAAGTAAGAGTTAAGTTGACAGAAGCAGATGGAAGAGCGAGCAGGAGACTGGGAAACGAGGCTCAACATGAAACGGCCAATATTCTTCGTAGTATGGGATTTGAAGTTGAAGAATATTACGGAGTTGGCCAGCCTGACTATATACTCATATGGAATGGTAAGCGTGTTGCCGTGGGCGCTCATAAAGCATATAGTCTCTCTGAGAAAAACAGGCAACGAACAATAAATAGCAAAGATATAGGTGCTGAGATCCGTACTGCGTCTAAGCTTAAGCTCCCCTTACTGATTATTGTCACAAACCTGAAGAATAATAGGCGGTGGGCTGAAATAATACACGCTGAAAAAGTTAAGGAGTTTGAAAAGTTTACAACGCCACTTATTCTTGTGGATGACAAGCCAGAAACGCGCAGTATATGCGAAGAAACCTTCCTTAAATTAAAGGAAGTTTTAATGCGATAAATATCTCATAAAACTGCTCGATAATGCACAAAAATGCACCCTTTTATTTATCCATTCCGTCCTCGCCTCAAACCTTCAACAATCTCCTTTTATGCATTACCAAACATTCACCAGATGATTCAACCGTTCAAGTGCTTTCTCCAATAGATAGCTTTCTAACGTTTTCCTCATCCGGAACATCTCTACAATCGTTTTCCATGACCAATGTTGAAGCTCCACATGTGCAAACAAAATCCTAAAAACAGAAAGGCCTTTCGAAACACGGTAACTCCAACTTAGAACATATACACTCATCAGATGCTCAAGCCGCAAGGCTTTCGGAGGCGTCACATCGGTTAGGAAGTTTATTTACAAGGGGTGCATAGCGCATAGCGATACATAGCATGCAAACCCCTTGTTTTGATGAACGGTTAGGATCTGTTTACGCAACAAACCAGCACCCAAGCCTGTACACGAGACGACAAAGCGTATGTTGAGGTTCCTAAACCATCCATTAGCCGTACACAACACCAGTAGATGGAAAGCCAAATAAACCGACTTACATTTACGGTGGCCAAGTTCCGTATGAGGTGAGGTCGCGGCACTGTTTACACTATTGTACTTGGTTGCCGCAACATTGTACGGAGTTTCTCCGCCAGCAATGGAAGGGCGCTTTCAATTTCAGCCATGTCCCTCTTCAGCTGCTCTATGATGCGATCTCGCTCAATTTTCTGCTTTAATATGGCTGGGCTGCCCTTTAATTTTTGTTTTAAATCTTTTGTTGCGATTTTTAGTTCTTTTTTGAGGTTTTCCTCCAGTATTTGGTATTGGAGGGCGGCTTCCGGCTCCTTAGCCGGGTAGTCCTTCCAGCCGAGCCACTGCCATGCATTCCAGTCAACCTCTATGGTTATGGTTGCGTTATCCTCGAGTCTGATCCTGTAGGGGGATGAAAGTGCCAATATGGCGTCAAGCAGCTCAATAACTTTAGAGATGATTTTGGTTTTTGCATCTTCCATGCGTTTTCTGGCATCTTTTATACGCTTGTCCCATACGCCTCTAATGCTTACACTATTAAGCCACTCAGCCTGGAGCTGGCTGACGTTCATGCAGGCAAGCGTGAGGATTTGCCTCCAGTAAAGGTCTTCCTCGCTGCTAAGCCTCTTGAACTTCTGGTAGTCCTCTTCGGCTTGCCTGTAAAAGTTCATGTAACCCTCAAGTTCAACTCTGTTGAGTATGGACTTAAGCGTCTTACTCCTTTCCTCAGTCCATTCCGTAGGTGTCAACACACGTCCGTCGCGGCAAACAACCCAAACTTCATCGGCGACACCCGCAAGTTTTTGGGCTTTCCAGCCCATCCTATCCTGTGTGGCTAGCACAAACTTGGCTGTAGGATAAACGTCCATGATAGCCCTCCTCCTATCGCTAACTGCTTTCTTGTCGGGGTTTCTCTCGCATTCAACAAAGAGCCCAAGCGTTCTCTCGTGAATGTCGACGCATATGTTTTCTCCATAGCCGCAGTTAACTGATGTTTCGAAGCTTATGTCTCTGTATCCGTTGTCCCATAGGTATTTGGCAACTAGGAGCCTCAATATCTCGTGGGCTGATGAGTTCTTCCTTGGAGCCGCGTCATAAGCCTCTTTTAAAGGGGCTGGCAGGGTCTCAATAATGCTTTCCAAAAGCGTTTTTTGTCTCACCTCAACCTGCACGCGCCAACCTCCCTTAAGGCTTCAACAACAGCTGAGACGGCTCTTGGAAGGCTTTCAGCTAGGCCTTCGAAGAAACCGTCAAGGATTTTCTGTGGGTTGCTTACGGCAGCGGATTCGTTGAAGTCTAGACTGTGATTGCAGCCTGCCACTTCACCGTTGAGCAACTTTAATCCCCTTGTTATAGCCGAGGAAATGTACATGCAGAGCAGGTTTTCCAGGCTTTCACCCTTTAACGTGAAAACCTGGCGCATACTAACCCTCCAAACTATGAGGATGGCGTTTGGATGGTC
>JAWBXA010000034.1:0-6769 GCA_038868115.1 Bathyarchaeia archaeon | reverse complement strand
AGGTCCAGCCACAGGCACATACTGAAACAAACAGAGAAAAGCCGAAGACAAAACCTCAATCAAATGCCTAAGCTTCCTTTCCAATTCGCGAGACGTGTAAATCCCCAGATAATATCTTCAGACAAGAAGACATAAAAATCTACACATTAGAACGTCAACAAAACATCACGGTCGTTCCATTAATCGCTGTTAAAAGAACATAGCTAATCGCAAATGGTTTCATTGCATTGTAATTATTTTGTCTACGTTTAGGTTTAGAACGATTTCTGCAATATCGCTTGCGTACTCTGCTGTTCTTCGTATGCTTTCCATGATCATTCTTATGTTGGAGATATCAGCTTGTTTTATTTCGGATTGAATTTCTCTTATGGCTTCTGCTTCCAGAGTTGTTATTGTTTTTGCTTTTGAAACTACATTGTCTGCTAAAGCGTAGTCTTTTTTAAACAATGATTTTATGGAGTCATCAAATACGTTTTTGGCGAAGGTGCTCATTTCTGAGATTATTTGGAGAACTGTTTCACTTGGTTTCTCCTTCAAATGCCTAACGTTTTCGGCGATTTTTGTAGCGTGATCCGCTATTCTTTCCACGAATTTTACAATTACTCTGTAGCCTAAGCAGTCTCGTGGTTGGGAAAGCCCAATATCTTTGAGAATTTTTTCGTTCTGCACCGCAGCCTTCAGTTGTCGTATTATGTAGAGACTGAAGCGGTCAACTTCGTCATCTAAATTAATGATTTCTTGGGCGAGATTCTTATCTAAGGTTTTTAGAGCTTGTATTGCATCATCATGCATTGATGCAGAAATTAGGCAAATGCGCCTTAAAGCGTCCTCTACGGAGAGCTCAGGATAACCTATTAAAATCTGCAGTTTAATTTCGTTTGGAGATTCAGCTATTACTTCTGTGCCTACCAACTTTTTTCTCGTCAACTCTTTTATGGCGTTTCTTTGCTGGGCGGTTATGCGCTCATCCTTCGTTCGCACTTTAATGTAGCTGTATCCCACTAAGTATAAGGAAACAATTGCTCTTGCAATCATATCCGGGTGATCCTTGCTTGAAATCTTTATGGTAGCCTCAACAGGTCTAGTTGGAGGTTTAGCTACTTCCTTTGGAGTTAAAATTAGTGAACTGTTCTGTTGAGAGACTATTATTTGACTTCCTGCCTTTAGACCTAGTGAAGTTACCCATCTTTTCGGTAGAGAAACTATATATGTGGATTTCCCGGTGAATTGAATTTTTCTTACTTCCTCGTTCGGTTGGTTCATGTTTAAACCTCTATATAGTCGGCACTCATCTATATTGTTTATTTGCAGAAAGTATATAGATTTTTCCATAATCTAAATGATATAAAAAGGTGAGATACATGAAAATGGTGTATAAAATTGCAATTCCAATAGTCATAGTAGCCATAGCTACTGCTGGCGTGTTTGCATATCAATTTTCATCAACGACACAAACGATAACGTTGAATGGCGCAGGTGCAACTTTTCCATTTCCACTAATTGATAAGTGGGCTGCTGAGTATCACAAGATCAAGCCTAATATTCAAGTTAACTATCAAGGAATTGGAAGCGGTGGAGGAATCCAACAGCATACCGAAAAAACTGTGCATTTTGCAGCCAGCGACGCACCGCTAACAGAGGCGCAAGCCAGAAACGCGCCCAATACTTTGCACATACCCATAACCATAGGTGGAGTTGTCCTAATCTACAATATTCCCAGCATATCAAAAGCGCTAAAATTCACAGGGGAAATTTTAGCAGACATCTACTTGGGAAAAATCACAAGATGGACCAATCCAAAAATTGCCGCAGTAAACCCTGGTATTAGTCTTCCAGACCAACAAATAACTGTAGTGCACAGGTCTGATGGAAGCGGAACGACTTTCATTTGGACAAGCTATCTGTCTAATGTTAGCCCAGAATGGAAAGAAACCGTTGGAAAAGGAACCTCAGTAAACTGGCCTGTCGGCCTCGGAGGAAAGGGAAACGATGGAGTTGCGGCTCTTGTTCAGCAAACGCCTTATTCGATTGGATATGTGGAATTCACATATGCAAAGAAGAACAATTTAGCATATGGTTATGTTCAAAATGCTGCTGGCGAGTTTATAGAACCAAGCATCGAATCCTTTGCTAAAGCTGCGGATTACGCTGCCATTACCCTGCCAGGGGGTGACGAAAGTTGGGCGAGAGTTTCAATAGTTGACAGTTTAGCTGGCAACACGCAAGCTAGGGGCGCCTATCCGATAACAAGCTTCTCTTACATCATTGTATACAAGGAGTTGAATGTTCTACCAAACATGAACGAAGCCACCGCAAGGGCTTTAGTGGAATTCTTATGGTGGGCG
The DNA here is from genome assembly GCA_038868115.1 of Bathyarchaeia archaeon. GTDB lineage: Archaea > Thermoproteota > Bathyarchaeia > Bathyarchaeales > Bathycorpusculaceae > JAGTQI01. The sequence continues at coordinate 4,424 of JAWBXA010000034.1, read as the reverse complement.
ATACACGACGGGCAAAACTATGCGTCTGACTTATACTATGTTCCTTTGCCGTCAATCGTTGTCACACATAACGAGGCAACATTACGGTTGATAACTTACAATGGGCAACAGCTACATAAGTGATAAGGCATGAAAAGCTCTCACAAAATATCCCTTTTTCTTCAAAAGTTAAATATGAAACGCTTTTCACGTAAATGGCAAATCAATGGCGATGATATCTTTAAGCTTGTAGGCGCATTGTTCGCTTCAAGCGTTCTTCTGCTGCTCGGTTTAATGATTTATGAGTTAATTAATGGGTCATGGCTATCCCTTCAAACTTTTGGGTTAAACTTCATTTTGGGCATCAAGTGGGACCCCGCTATATCCAGGGTTTTTGGAGCTTTACCGCTAATATTAGGAACAGTTGTTACTTCAGCCATCGCGCTTCTTATAGGCGTGCCAATAAGCCTCGGAATAGGCTTAGCGCTTTCAGAATATATACCTAAAAAATTCGGGTTTGCAATTTCTTTTCTGGTAGAGCTTTTAGCTGCTGTTCCAAGCGTCATCTATGGCCTTTGGGGAATATTTGTTTTAATACCATTTTTACGCGACCATGTTTATTCACACTTGCAGACACTTTTCGGGTTTATCCCCGTATTTTCAGGACCTATTTATGGCGGTGGCGTTCTCACAGGTGGCATAGTTTTGGCTATAATGATTATTCCGACGGTTTCCGCTGTTATGCGAGATTTGTTCTCGGCTGTGCCAACTTCCCAGCGGGAGGCAATGATAGCCCTTGGCGCCACAAAATGGGAAACTATCAAAACCGTAGTCAGCTATGCGCGTTCGGGGGTTATAGGCGCTGTAATTTTGGGGTTGGGGCGAGCAATTGGGGAGACTATGGCAGTAACAATGGTTATTGGAAACAAGTTTCAGGTCTGGCCGTCTTCACTTTTTGATGCGTGGTATACCATGTCAGCCATAATTGCAAACGAGCTTCTAGAAGCCACATATGACCTTTATGTAAGTGCACTGATGAACGTTGCACTTGTTTTGTTATTTGTGACTTTGGTGATTAACATTCTTTCACGACTGATTGTGTGGCGAACGCTTAGGCTGGTTAGGGGGATGGCGAAAGAATGAGGAAACTGGATTATTATAGGTTCAGAATCATCAAGGATTATGTCGCGCGTACCCTTGTGTATCTATCACTTGTGGCGGCGTTAATACCACTATTTAGCATACTCTATGAAGTTGTTCAAAGGGGTATTTCAGTGATCAATCTTGATTTCTTTATGAATCCGACGCCAACCGTTGGAGAAAAAGGAGGGGGCGTTGCAAACGCTATTCAGGGCACTTTAGCAACTATTGGTTTTGCTTCCCTCATAGGGATACCCATAGGGTTGATGTCTGGCATTTTCCTAAGCGAATATAGCGAACATAAGCTGTCCATAGTTGTCAGATTCTTTAACGATGTTCTGAGCGGAATTCCATCCATAGTCATTGGAGTCTTCGCGTACGCATTAATTGTCCGTTCAATCGGATTTTCAGTTATCGCAGCAGCCTTCGCACTAGCTATAATCATGCTCCCCATTGCAACCAGGACAACTGAAGAAGCGCTGAAACTTGTGCCTCTGAGTCTCCGCGAAGCAGCTATCGCCTTAGGTGTTCCTAGGTGGAAAACTGTTGTCACAATAGTCTTAAGAAGCGCCAAAAAAGCAGTGGTCACGGGAATCTTGCTTTCTGTCGCGAGGATTGCTGGAGAATCCGCGCCTGTGCTTGTTACAATGGGGTATTGGAGATGGTGGTTTGCAGGCCTAAACAGGCCAGCTGCAAACCTCGCCTTGAACGTGTTTGTTTTCGCCATGTCGCCCTTTGAAAGTTGGATAGTTCTCGCTTGGGGATCTGCGCTTGTGCTGATACTGCTTGTTTTAGGGATAAACATTGCTGTGAGAGTCTTTACAAAGGAGAGATACTAATGGCACCTAAGTTTGAAATAGAAGATTTAAACGCGTGGTTTGGCTCAAAGCACGTGCTAAAAAATATTAACATGAAAATCGAGGAAAACTCCGTAACAGCTATTATAGGACCTTCTGGATGTGGTAAAACCACCTTCATTCGTTGCCTTAACCGGATGCATGAAATAACCCCAAGTGCCCGAGTTTCTGGAAAAGTGCTGTTTAACGGTGTAAACATTTACGCTAATGGTGTTGACCCTGTTATGATAAGGAGGAAAATTGGTATGGTTTTTCAAAAGCCAAATCCCTTTCCAATGATGTCTATATACGACAATGTGGCAGCTGGTCTAAAGCTGAATGGCGTCAGAGACAGGAAAACCCTTGATGAAGTCGTTAGGCGAAGCCTGGAACTGGCAAATCTTTGGGATGAAGTTAAAGATGACTTAAACAAGTCAGGAGCTAGCCTTTCGGGTGGACAGCAACAGAGACTCTGCATAGCACGGGCCTTGGCCGTTGAGCCGGAGGTTCTTTTGATGGATGAACCCTGTTCGGCTCTCGACCCAATAGCAACAGCAAAAATAGAAGCCCTTATCAGAAAAATGGCTGAAAACTACACGGTTATAATTGTAACTCATAATATGCAGCAAGCGGCGCGGGTATCCGATTACACAGCTTTTCTTTACCTCGGCGAGCTGATAGAGTATGGACCGACTAAGCAAATCTTTGAAAATCCCAAGCACGAGCTTACGGAGAGCTACCTAACTGGAGAGTTTGGCTAAGGTGAAAAAGTATGAGTAGAATTATAGACTCTGGCTTAGAAGAACTTTCAGCAACTCTACATAAGATGAGTGAGCTGGCATACCACACTGTTTTAATGGCTATAACGGAATGCGTTGAAAATAGGCAAGCCTACAATGAAATTCGAGAGATGTCAGACGCCCTTGTCTCGATGGCCGACAATGTTGAAGACAAAGCATTTGAACTTATTGCAAGATTTCAGCCAGTAGCCTCAGACCTCAGAACCATCAAGTCTTATATGAAAATAGCCTACGACTTCGCTCGCTTCGGAAGATACGCTCTCGACATTTCTTACACAAATCAAAAATTGGGCGGAATAAGAAACTGCGAAACATGGATTATTTCGCATATCAAAGAAATGGGCGAAAAAACATTAAAAATGATTAGTTTAAGTATAACCTCCCTTAGAAGTCATGATGCTCAACTTGCTGAAAAAGTAACGGAGACAGAAAGAGAAATAGATAAAATGTATTTTGATTTCTTCGACAAACTAATCGAAAAATCAGACATTACAACAAAGTGCACAGTTTCCAGCGTTTTAATGGTGAGACACCTTGAAAGAATAGCTGACCATGCAACCTACATCTGCGAATCAATAATCTACATTGCAACAGGACGAAAAGTGATTTTGAGATGAAGACCGTTAGAGATATTTGCTCAACTTTTATGGAGGTGAAAGTAGTTGGAGAAAGGAAGCTATACATGGTTTGAAAAACGCAGAAAAACCAAAGCCCTGGAACTAGCTCAGCAGCAAATAATAAAGGCCATTGACACGGCAACCCTTCTCCATCAAGCAGTTCAAAGCCTAGTACAAGGAACAAAGAAAGACGTGGACCAACGCATACGCTACTTATTCCAAACAGAAGAAGAGGTTGACAAACTTAGGAGAGAAGTCTTTAAGGAAATGTCCAAACATACAGCTTTGACGGCGGATTATCGAGAAGATATACTGCACCTTGTAAAGAGGCTAGATACGCTTGCGGATCATGTTAAAGACGCAGCAAGATGCCTAGGAATACTTCAAGACACCCAAATACCACAGGAAGTAATTCAGAACACACTCGATATGACCTCAGCCTTAGTTGAGTGCACTTCCGCCTTACGCACAAGCATAGAAAAAATTTCTTCAGCCCCAACCGAAGCCATAAGACACTCAACAAAAGTCGAAGAAATCGAAAACAAAATAGACAAAGAATACATAAACATAAAAAAGCTGCTCGTCAATCATGCAAAGCAAATGAACACTGGCGCCATCATAATACTTGATGACTTAATAGAATTTATAGAACAAGCCGCAGACATGTGCGCAGACACAGCCGACTACATCATAACACTTTCAAGCAGAGAATGAAGCACATTATTTCTCGCAACATATTTACACATTCTGTTAGTCATCGTTTAACGGGAAATGTTAACGTAACATCCATGAAATTTAAGAAGATATTCCATTAATTGCAGTAAATAGAAGAATTTTATAGATGTTGATTTATAAAATGCGTTTGGAGCTGTGGTTGTGTGTCTGGGAGGAAGTTGGTTTGTCGTATGTGTGGTAAGGAGCTTTCTGAGGGTGAGGCTGTCCCTGTTTATAAGAGTGTTTTGGATCGTGAGACGGGTGAGTTGAAGCGTGTTTTAGATTATTATTTATGCAAATCTTGTGATGCTCTTATGAAGAAAAGACTGAAAACCTCC
>JAWBXA010000033.1:0-7340 GCA_038868115.1 Bathyarchaeia archaeon | reverse complement strand
AGAACAGCTTCCTCGTCTTTGATTAGTTTAAAGGCATGTTCTGGCGAGAAACCTCTGCCTATGGCTGTTACAACATCTTTGGCTCTCAGAAGGACAGATGGATCTTCGGCGTTTTCAGCCAGTGTTATTGTTACGCCTCCAGTATCGCTTTCTATTTGCAGCTCAACCGAAAGAATCTTTTCAATAGCCCTTTTAGTATCGCCTTTAGAGCCTATTAACACGCCAATGCGTTCCTTAGGGATTCTCACAAAAGTGTTAGGCTGAGCTAATTCCAGTCACCACCCTATAAAACTCTTTTGGCTGGAGAACTTCAACACCTAAACGGCTAAAAAACCGGTTAATGTTGACTATATCCCTATTTAAGAAGAAGTCGGCCATTGGGTGGGATAATGGGACAGCCTGCGACATGTCGAAGAGCACTGGGCGACCCTTCCAAATCATAATGTTGTATTCGCTTAAGTCGCCATGAACAAGCTCTGCCTTTTGGTAGAGACGCTTAAGATAGGATATAAGCACTTTATAAATTCGCTTCGGATTTTTTGGAGGCTGCTCTTTCATTGAAGGAGCGCTTATACCGTTTTTTCCAATAAACTCCATTACAAGGACGTTGTTTCTCACAGCTATGGGTTTTGGCACCTTGACCTTTGCAGCTAACGCTTGTTCAAGGTTTTTAAACTCTTTCTGAGCCCATGCGAAGGTTAACGAGCGGGTATCACGTTTCACATTTTTAAATCTCGGGTCCCCCTCTATGTATTTCAGCATACCCTTTCTAAATTCGGCTGAAACTGTTAAGTAGATCTTTATTGCCAACTCATTTCCGGCCTTGTCCCTCCCCCAATAGACACGGGACTCTTTACCAGCTTTCACAACACCGTAGATTCTGTCTATCGTACCGCTGTTCATGAAGTCGTATATGACCATGAGGGTTGAACGGTCAAAGACTTCTTCTAAAACTTCGTATTCTTCGCTTCGCTTCTCCTTCATCAACTGTTCAATTTCGTATTCTTTCTCCTCTTCGTGAAGCTTTTTCTCAACACGTTCTCGAAAAGCCAAACCTACGTTTCACATCCTAAATTGTCAAATAACCCTTCTTGCGAAGCCACTCCGCCTGCGCATGGGTATAACGCCAAATCACATCTCCACGAATGTTAGACTGAAAATCCCACGGGGAAACTAGGACAACGTCTCCCTCGCGAATCCAAACTCGCCTCTTTATCTTACCCCTTATTCGGCATAACCGCTCATTTCCATCCTGACACTTAACAAGTACACGGTCAAAACCAAGTAGTTTGACGGCCACGCCTAAAACATCGTTCCCAGATGGTAGCACCATCTCGCTTAATTCTTCCTCGCTTATTACCTTCTTCTTTCCCAACCAAGCACCTCAAACTATCAACTCTAAACACTTCTTCTATAAGAAGCACGCTTCTCACTTAAAAGTATGTATGCTTAACGCAAAGCCTAGAAATTTAAAGCTTCACTATTTGCGCGTGCGGCACTCCTTCTATATTTAGGATAGCCTCTGGGTGGACATAGCCTTTTTCAACAGCCTTCTGCACAATGTTTTTTCCAATCATGTTAACAATGGTTGAGTTTTCTATCATGGCTATTGCTTCCTCAAGCTCTACTTCTACACCCTTGTAGAACTCTTCTGTTACATGGAAGACTATTTTCCCTTCGCGCAGTGTCTTTCCAAGGATTTCTGCGTCGCATATGGAAAGCAGTACATTGTTGCCGATTTTTCGGATTTTCATGTAGCACTTCAACTCTCAAACGCTCTTACAAGTGCCTAACAGAGGACTTTGCCCCGCAAGCCTCACATACAAGGAAGGATAGGCGCTTCTCCTTCACAATTTTTGTGTCCGGACGCTTGCAAACTGGGCATGTGACAAAGGTTTCCACGTATCGCTTAAGAAGACGCTCAATGGTTTCTCTTGGAAACTTTCCCTGAAAAATAACGCGCGACTCTTGCATTATTGCCGCTGTCGCCAACTCTCCTGTCAGAAACTTTAAAATATGCTGGGGGTCCCGATTTAATGTTTCAGCTACTTCCTTAAAATTTTGCACGATTGTACGCATGCCTACAACCGTATAATGGAGGCTTGGAACCTCCAACCTCTCCCATTTTGAAGTCACTTCTGGAAGTTGGGAACGCGCTCTTTTAAGCAGCGCTTCATAGTCATATTTCATTGGCGAATGCTCCGAGAAGACGTAATGGAATCATTCTATTTAAAACTTAATACACAAAATAACGAAAAACATTATGGCGGGAAATGTTTGGGCTACATCTACCTATACACTGGAACTGGCGCCGGTAAAACAACAAACGCTTTGGGGCTAGCATTACGCTCCATTGGGCATAAGCACAAGGTTGTCATAATCCAGTTCTTGAAATGGTGGAAAAACACCGGGGAATATAAAATTAGGAAGATGCTAGCGCCCTACTATGAGATTTACCAGTTTGGACGAAAAGGATGGCATGGACTAAGCAATCTAGGCGAGGAAGACAAAAAACTGGCTAAGAAAGCATTGAGATTCGCAGAGAAAATTGTCAGAGAGAAAAAGCCCCACTTGCTTGTCTTAGACGAGATTAATCTGGCTTTACACTGTAAACTTCTAGATGTAAAAGAGGTTCTGGAATTTTTGGATAAAATTCCAAAGAAAACAGATGTTGTTTTGACTGGACGTTTTGCTCCAAAAGAATTGATTGAGAGGGCTGAATTCGTAAACGAAATTGTTGACATTAAGCATCCGGATGAAATGGTTACAACAAAAGGCATACAATACTGAACTTTAAAAGTTATTGAAAGCTTAAAGGCTTAACATTTTATATGTTGGCAAAGTTTATGCCTATTCTAACGCGTTTTCCGGTGCTAAGCCATTGAAGAATAAGACCGGAGTTTCAGTATTAAACAGCGAAACGCCTATCAGACCATGACTGCATGCGCTCATAACCAGCCTAAGTCGTCAAAGCCCACAAAATACTGCTGTTTAAAGGTGTGAGGTTAGGGCTTTCTTATCTTAGACTATGGCTTTAAGCTGGCGGATGTAACCGGAAAACTGGCTGCTAAAAACCATAACATTTTTTGGCATCTCCTTATTTCTAAAGAAATTTGGATGTGTTAAGCGTGAATGAGTTGGAAAGTAAAGTATATGAGGCTGTCGGTAAGGTTGTCGACCCAGAGACTGGGATGACGTTTGCAGAGATGCACATGATTAAAAGCGTCAGAGAAGAGGGATTCGGAGTGGTTAAGATCGAGTTTATCCCTTCAAGTCCATTCTGTCCAATAGCCTTCAAACTAGCCATGGACGTAAAACGAGAAGCACTTAAAGTTCCCGGCGTCAAAAAGGCGTTAGTCTATTGCCGTGGGCACATGATGGAACAGCAGATCAACGAGGCAACAAACAAGGAATAAGCGAGCATTCGCCTAAATCTCTTCGCCCAGTGAGTGTTGGCATCATACGTCGAAAGCGAACCGATGATTGAATATCGCTCCTCACGAGACTTCATGATATGAAAAAGATTGATGCTTAGGCTGTGAGGAAAGGGTTGAGGTGAAGTTGCTGATTTTGCTTCTGCTGCGAAACCGCGCTTTCAACAATGAACTTATTGTTGCTTATGGAGTTTTGAAGTGATGTGCTGTTATCACGACGGAGGTGCTTAAACAGTAATAACTTCCAATAGAAGACTTGCGCAAGCCATCGGCGCCACCTACTTAGGATAGTGAAGTCTAACCGATACAAGAAATTAATGGAGAATCAAGAGCGAGGCGAAAGTAGTTTATAACGAGGCAAAGCTTCTGTAAGCGTGGCTGATTTTCAATTGAAGGTCATAAGCGAAATTAGAAAAGTTGAAGCCGGTGCGAAAGCCGAGATTTTAGTTTCTTCAGTCTGCAACGTCCGTGTCGCATGGCAAATGTAGAACACATGGCTAAAGCTAATGTTCTGACTCGGTGCTTTGAAAATACTTCGAGAAGAATTGCAAAAGGTACTCTACAGCTTGGCGCAACGATACCCGTTTGCCTTTACGGATAATGGGAAACGCCTCATTCTAGCTTGCTAGCAGAGTTTAAAGATAGACTTGTCATTTTCATAACCGGGAACTCCCTACAGGCGAATGGGGAGAAGGTCGCCCTAAATGACCAAAATGCTTAAGTAAAGAGTCGGTGATATGTTCTTGCATCAGTTAAAGGTGTTGATTAGATTTGGCAGTTGAAGGTTTTTTGAGAAGCAGAAAACCAGTAGACGTAAAAGTGTGTGAACTGACCCCTGCCTCAAGGGCTGTAAACGTGAAGGCAAAAGTTGTCTCAAAAAGCGAAGTTAGAGATATAGCTTCTGGAAGGGACGGGGCATCCCATAAGGTTTGCGACGCCCTAATAGGCGACGAAACGGGATGCATATACCTAACCCTGTGGGACGACAACATAGCCAAGGTCAAGGAGGGCGAAACAATAAGCATAGGAAACGGCTACGTAACCCTGTTTAAGGGAAGAATGCGCCTAAACGTGGGGAGATACGGCACACTCGAAGTCGCAAAAGAAGCATTAATCGTTGAAGTGAACATGCAAAACAATCTTTCATCAAAAGTTTACGAACAGCAAAGGCGCCTTTTCAGGGGGAGAAGCATAAGGGATTTCGGAGAAGGGAAGAGAAGAGGCAGGTTCCGCCAAAAAGAATACTAACAACTGATGAGTGTCCTTTAATTTTCACCAAACTTTTTAATTCAGCCTTCCTTAAAGGCTTTTCTAGCTTCATTTAAATATTCCAAAAAGCTAAAATCTTTCTTGGCACGGAACTCCAGTCCAAGCCTCTTATATAGGTTTTTAATAATGGCTCTTTCAATAACCTCTGCACCGGAACCAAAAATGCCTCTTAGACATTTGACAAAAATTTCCGGATTGCTGGGGATATCCTCCCTCTTGAGGGCGTAAGAGTGTATGAGGCGAAAGTAAATGACCTCCCTCCCGCTTTCCCCCAACATGAGTAACCCTTCGTTGACAGCCTCCATCAAAGCTTTTTTGAAGGCCTCCATCCTCCAAGTCACCCATAGTGGCTCAAAGCTCTCTATGCGTACGTGGAAGGTCATTTAAAGAGAAAAGGTATTCACGACCATCCAAGTTTTCATTTTCAGAAATAATCAACCCTAAAAGTACTGCAGGCAACAATGGAAGAGCGTTAAAGAAAGCATAAATAAAATCTGGGTAAAAATTTTGGAAAGCATAAATCGGTGTTAAGCTAATCACTGTTAAAAGTTCAATCTTATAGATCACTGACATTTATTGCCCCCTTTTAGAGATGCGCATGCGTTTTGGTTGCACTTAAACGCGTTTTCCTTTGACGGATGTAAGTTCCAGCCAAAATATTTATGTTATGAACCGCAAATTTGAATTAAAAGTTCATGATACAACTTTAAGTTTATGCAAGTTCTACCGCAACCCTTAAAGCTGTAATGTGTGAAGTAACAAATTCTTATTGAAAAAAGAGACGATTAGTAATGGGCTCAGCTAAAAAAGAGGAGAGAAAACCAACAGTCGAAGAGCTTCTCGCGAAGGCAAAAAAACCTTCACAGCTTGCACCGCCCATGCACAAGTTTTACGAGGGAAAGGTTCAAGTTATGCCAAAATGCGCCATAACAAGTCCGGACGATTTTGCAATATGGTATACGCCTGGTGTTGCAGCTCCATGTAAAGAAATTCAGGCAAACCCAGAAAAAGTTTTTGAATTAACAAATCGTTGGAACTATGTGGCTGTTATCTCCGACGGCACCCGTGTTTTGGGTTTAGGCGACATAGGCCCTGAGGCAGCCATGCCGGTCATGGAAGGAAAAGCCCTACTCTTCAAGTATCTTGGAGGTGTTGACGCATTCCCAATATGTCTAAAAACCAAAGATCCTGAAGAAATTGTCCGTGCATGCGAGCTAATAGAACCTTCATTTGGCGGAATAAACCTAGAAGACATTGAAAAGCCCAAATGCTTCTATGTCCTAGAAGAAACCCGAAAACGACTGCAAATCCCGGTTTGGCACGACGACCAACAGGGAACAGCCACAGTTATATTGGCGGGTTTAATAAACGCCTTCAAAATAGTCGGCAAAAAACCAAAAGAGAGCTTAATAACCCTCGTGGGCGCCGGGGCAGCCAACATCCGAACAGCCTACGTCTTAATAAGGTGGGGCGTAAAGCCTGGAAACATAATAATGGTGGACACTAAAGGTATAATCTATGCTGGAAGAAAAGACTTGTCAAAAGAAGAAGACCCATGGAAGTACGAGCTTGCTCAAATAACAAATGCTGAGGGCAGAACAGGCGACATGGCAAAGGCCTTCAAAGGCGTAGACGCCGTGGTGGCAGCATCAAAACCTGGACCAGGAACAATAAAGAAGGAGTGGGTTGCCACAATGGCGGACAACGCCATAGTCTTTGCATGTGCAAACCCAATACCGGAAATATGGCCATGGGAAGCAAAAGAGGCTGGAGCACGCATTGTGGCAACTGGGAGAAGCGACTTTCCAAACCAGGTAAACAACAGTTTGGGCTTTCCAGCAATTTTCCGAGGGGTTTTAGACGTGAAGGCGAAAACGGTTACTGATGACATGTGCATTGCAGCTGCAGAGGAGCTTGCCAAGTTCGCCGAGGAAAGAGGCATGCATGAAGACGACATACTTCCAAGAATGGAAGAGTGGGAGGTCTTCCCACGTGAGGCAGTGGCATGCGCCCTAAAATCCATAGAGCAAGGCGTAGCTAGAGTAAAACTCAGCAGACAAGAACTCTATGAAAGGGCAGTTTCAATAATAAAGAACGCTAGAGAAAGTCTAAAAGTGCTAATGATGGAAGGATTGATAAAGAAGCCGCCTCCAGAAGAGGAATTGCTAAAGTAAACGGTTAAAACGCCCAAAAATCTACTCTCTTTTGAATTCTGTAGAAAATTATTTAAACAATTCTATGAAAATAGATGAGTAGGGAGAAAGACGAAATGCGCTCAGATTACGCCATATACACAGTAGCCATAATATTCTTCACAATTCCGGTTATTGTGTTCGCCTATCAAATACAACCAGTAGAACTTTGGATTGTTGCGACCACTGTTTTAGGGATTTTCTTTATCGGGCTAGGTTACACTCAAAGGCCAAAAGCAAAAGTGTGTACAGCGGTGGCTACACCACCAGCACCTCCGCCTCCTTCTCCAGTACAACCTATTCAACCCGCACAACCATCTCCAGCACCAACTGTGGCAGTTGAAGAAAAAGTTGTGGAGGTAACTCATGCTGGAACACCATTAACTAAAGTTAAGGGTATAGGTGAAAAAAGGGCGAAGCATCTTAAAGCCTTAGGCATAAACAC
>JAWBXA010000032.1:0-10997 GCA_038868115.1 Bathyarchaeia archaeon | reverse complement strand
ATGGAAGAAGTTCTTGGAAACAAGTTCCGCTTAAAAATTCTAAAAACTTTAAACCAGATGGGAGAGTTGAACATTTCGGAAATTGCCAGAAGGATAGGCGCAAACCATAAGACAACAGTGGAACACTTAAAAATCCTTGAAGAAGAAGGTATTCTCCAACATAAAAATTTTGGAAGAATTCGCCTATACAGCTTTTCTGTAAACTCCGCAAGGGCTAAGGCCATAAAAAACCTAATCGAAAGCTGGTAGAAAACCGAAAAATTGGCAGGGCTTCTCAGAACAATTAAATAATGAACTGGCTTTCTAAACTTTTGAATGGAGCTGTGATTTGTGTGGCGATGGTTGACATAACTGGAAAGCCAAAAGTTTACCGCGAGGCAACAGCCATTGGGAGAATTAGGCTAAAACCAGAAACCATAAAATTGATGAAGAATGGGAAAGTTGAGAAAGGCGACCCGATTTACACGGCTAAAATTGCCGGAACACTAGCGGCAAAAGAGACAAGTATTCTTATACCTTTCTGCCACCCTCTACCCCTAACAAACGTAAAAGTGGACATAGAAATCTTAGGCGAATCGGTGGTTGAGGTTTCTTCTACCGTGAAAACTGAAGCTCAAACAGGCGTTGAAATGGAAGCCCTAGTAGCGACTGCCATAAGCCTCCTAACAATTTGGGATATGGTGAAACAATATGAGAAAGATGCTGATGGACAGTATCACTTTACAACCATAGAAGAGATTCGTGTTGTTAAAAAGGTTAAGGAATCATCCGGAAATGAGTGAAAGCACACGTAGGCATAAGGCTGAAGCCCCAAAAAAGCTTAATTTTGGAATTTTTGTCGTCAGTACATCCCGCTACAACCAACTGAAGAAAGGCGAAAAAGTCAGCGATTCGTCTGGTGACTTAATCGAAGAGTTGGTTAAGAGTGCCGGGCACACGGTATCCTTTAGAAGGCTTATACCCGACGATAAGGCCCTCATCGAAGATGTCGTAAAATACGCCCTAAACTCAGACGCGAACGTCGTTATTTTTTGTGGCGGAACAGGCATAGCGCCTTCCGACATAACCATTGAGACGGTTTCGCCATTTTTTGAGAAAACATTGCCCGGTTTTGGCGAAATCTTCAGATTTTTAAGCTATAACGAGATCGGTTCTGCCGCAGTCTTATCAAGGGCTGCCGCCGGCATCGCGAAAGGCAAAGTTTTCTTTTGCATCCCGGGTTCTATGGACGCTGTTAGGCTTTGCCTTGAAAAACTTATATTGCCGGAAGCTGCACATATCGTTAAGCACGTTCGGGAATAACGATGCTGATCGACAACTACGGACGTCCACTGTTAAACCTAAGGGTAACCCTTACGAAGCCATGCAATCTGCACTGCAGTTTCTGTCACGCCGAAGGCGAAGGCAAAACGGCTGAAAACACAATAGAAATGACGGCTGAAGAAATTGTGCGCATCTCAAAAATAGCTGTCAACTTAGGCGTGTCGAAAATCAAGCTCACTGGCGGGGAACCATTGCTTCGCAAGGACATACTGCAAATAGTTAGGGGTTTAGCTTTTATACCTGGCTTGGAGGAGCTTTCGATGACCACTAACGGAACGCTTCTTGAACCGTTGGCAAAAGAGCTTAAGGCGAATGGCTTAAGGCGTGTGAACATAAACTTGCCAACAATAGACGGCGAAACATATTGCAAACTCACCGGTGGCAGGTTGGAAGATGTTTTAAAAGGTGTTAAGGCGGCCGTTGAGGCTGGACTTAACCCGGTAAAGCTAAACATGCTTATTTTAAGAGGGATTAACGATTCTCACGTGCCGAAGATGATTAATTTTACAAGGGAAGTAGGCGCAGTTCTACAACTTATTGAGCTTGAACCAATAAATATAAGCAACGAATATTACGCTGCGTATCATAAGCCCCTAGATGAGTATGAAGAGATGCTAAAGCAGAAAGCCCTAAAAATTGAGACAAGGAAATACATGCAAAACCGCCATATATACCATTTGCCAGACGTAAAAGTTGAAGTTGTACGCCCAATAGAGAATACAGATTTTTGTTGGCACTGCACACGCATGCGCCTAACAAGCGACGGAAAACTTAAGCCATGCTTAATGAGAAACGACAATACGGTAGACATTCTAACGTCCATGCGAGACGGGGCAACGGACGCGGAACTGGTGGAACTTTTTAAAATAGCTAATCGAAGAAGGCAGCCATACAACTGTCTAAACTAGGTCTATTATCGTTGCTTCAATTTTTTCTGTGTCTAACAGAGCAATGGTTGAGTTCCCAGTTAAGTAACCGCAAACCTCGCCTGGATTCACCACCAATGTTTTGTCCTTCTTGTAGGTTTCAGCCTTATGGGTATGTCCGTGGACAACCACGTCAAAGTTTCCGCGGCTAATTATAGCCCTTAAAAGTTCCTCTTCGCCTCCGTGTAGTAGCGCAATTTTTGCCTTTTTAATGTTTATTTCTGCAAAGCTTCCCCGAATCTCCAGCCTCTCGTTTTCACTAAACCTCTTCTTTAAAAGTTCTCTGTCCCCATCGTTGTTGCCAAAAACCCCTATCAACTTAGCTTTTAAGTCCCTAAACTTTGGTATAACAAAGGGTGCAACGTAATCTCCGGCGTGAAGCACTAGCTCGACATTTTCTGTATTTAACTTTTTTATTGCTTTCTCCACCATAGGCAAGTTGTCGTGTGTGTCAGCCATTAATCCAATCATCATTTTTATTTGCCTCCTTAAAAGGTGATGTTTTCTAGTTTAAGATTAAAGTTTTTCTTATAGAAGTCTGTTCTAGAGAATATTTCGATAATCGTAATAGTGGTTTTTAGGAAACACCGCTTAAAAGTGCTGCTCGTTTCTTTCACTCAGAAGACTTGTGGAAGAGGAATATTGTGAAAATGAATGTTTGGAGCTCCAACTCACCCCAGAAAAGGAGAGATAAACTATACATAATTGCTGAAATTCTAGACATAGCGAAGGATGGCGTTTTAAAAACCCAGATTATGTATAGGGCTAACTTGAGCTTCACGCAGCTTAACGATTATTTGGAGTTTATGCTAAAAGTTAACCTTATTGATAAAATTGTCGAGAAGGATAAGGAGATTTATAAGGCGACGCCTAAAGGCTTAGATTTTCTTCAGCGCTACCGCGAGCTGATAGGACTCCTCAACTCAGAAGACGAGATCGGCAAAAATAATGTTAAGGTTCCACAGTTACATCTGCTGAAAAGAAATTATGCTTAGGAAGCAACTTTTTGTTTTTGCCTTTCAATGTAGGCTTTAACCTTTTCCCTTAGAGTTGGAAACTCATCAAGCATTAGCTTTATTACTTGCCAGCGGATTTCGTCGTTCTTTTGCCTGTGGCTCATATGACCCACGTATTAAGTAGCAATACGCCATATAAACTTTTGCTTCCAGGACCTCATGTCAAAATATCAATGAAAAGAAAAGGAGGATTTATTTGACAGCAAGGATGTTTATAGGCTTTTTCCGAACCATTACAACAGCGACAATAAAGACTATAACTGCGGTGGCGCCAAGCAGAACCAATAGAAGTTTCTGGTTTATGAATGTAGGAATTAGCGGAGCTGATGTCAAGCCAATTGTCGGATCATGCTCTAAGGTGCGGTTGCCAAAGTATGGATAGCAAATAAATAGCCTCAAGTGGCCGCCAGCAGCGACATAAGAAGCAGTAACATTCACGAATTCCACTGTAGTGCCTGTTTCGTCAAGTAATCTAGCCCACGGAACAAACTCTAGGAAGCCCACAGGTACATCTTTTGCTCCAACAGCATAGTGTAACCTAATGCGCTCCCTAAACCTCTCCCTAAGTTGCAAAGTAGCTTGCACAGGCTTTTCATCTCGGCTTGTCTCATTTTTATCCACCGTATAGTATTCTCCGTTTATTGCTACCTCTCGCATTCGAGATTTACTTTCAACTCTAAGACGTGCTTCAACCTCATCGCGATGCTGTGCCTCATATCGAACTTCATTCTCTGCGCATGGCAAATCACTTAGCGTTATAGAAGCCATATTAATCCATAAAGCTAGTCCCGTTTTATTTTCTGATATTGGTGGGATGCCATGTTCTTCAAGAAAATCGTTGATTAAATCTATGTTCCACTCCCAATGCTTCACAACAAAGTCAAATTTCAACTGCCCAGCAGCAACAGTATAATTGTAGTCCTTATAAGTCTCGTCTGGAATTTCAGTAACTGTCTTGTTGTAGAATCTGCATCTTATCTCAACGTTGTTCTCAGCGAACTCCAATCTCGGATGTCCATGTACTTTGGTTAATGTGAAATTGAAGGACCAATAGTCTTCGCCTTCAACAAACACTGGTCCGCTTAATGTCCAGTTACAAGCACTAAAGGGCAAATAAGCTCTATGCAAGCCGAGCAGAAGCCCTGCAAATCTATACGCTGCTTGTCTAAACATTTGGCTTCCAAATCCATATCGCGAGCGAAGTCTTGGCTCAATGTAATTATTCCATAATGTTGCGTTTATTGTGGCGTTATCTGCGTGGAACCTATGCCTATAGTAGGGCTTGTCAAGCATTAGGTACTCGATGACGCCTTGAAACTTCACAACATATATATTGCTGCTATCATTGGTATACCACCACAAGAACATGGGCTTCGTGCCCCTCGCTGGAAAGATTAAGGTCACCAGAGAGCTATTGAACCTATACCACGTATTATTCCAGATGTACGGCGGTTTCACATGCAAGCTTTGAATATTCTCAACAGAGTCGTCCGCATTTGCCCTTGGGCTTAAAAACGCAAGCGCTGGCGCAGCCAGTAGGAAAGCCAAACTCAAGGCCAATATCGTTTTTCTTACGTTTTTCACGCCTTTTCACCAGAAAAAGACATTGTAAAACAGCTTATTAAGAAAACCGCTTCCAAAAAACCCGAACTCCGCCTATCAAAAGTTCTAGAAACCTCGAACTTTTACGTTAAGCGTCCGAGTATGAAGAGGGTGGCTATGTTTAGGTATATGGCTGTTAGGCTTATGATAATGCCCTTGTCCAGTCTTAAGCCCTTTCCATAGCAAACCGCCGCGGAAACAAGTAAAAGGCTCCAAATCTGCAGAACTATCAATATAACTTGCCTTATCATTTCAATTTCCATGTAGTATGGGTTGAATCCGCTTAGGATTTCTGGAACAAACATGTATATGTATGGGAAAACTGCCAGCGGCAGAGCCGCCAATCCAATGCATGTGAAGAGTTGTAGTTCGTTCCCCATGCGTTTGAAGAGGGCTAGGGTTAGGGCTTCTGTGAATAGGAATAGCCCTATCCAGTTGAATATGAACAGTGCCATGGTGCCTGTTGAACTGCGGTTAGAGTATTCAAAGTAGAAGAATAGAGCTGGTTCGAGCCTTGCTGTAGATGCTCCATAAGCCCCTAAAAAGAGGACTAGCAGAGATAAGGGCAGAAGCCTTAAAGGTTTTATTGTTTGGGCGAAGAGTGGCGAAAGGAAAAGCCATTTGGCCGCACGGTTGCTTAGGGGCTCACTTATTCCGAGGCTGGCTGGTATGCTTCCCTCTTTTAGGACTCTGTAGAGCGCTTGTCCCTTCGAGTTTAGCCTATACTTGCGCTGTTTGTCCTGTTCGAGAAAGTCTGAAAGCATGTCAAGATGGTAGTAAATGGTGCCGACGCCTAGACCTAAAGCTTCACGGAGCTCCTTAAACCCTATTTTGTCTTGAGTGCCCAGAATTTCAATTATTTTTCGCCTCGCGGCGTCTTTTAAGAGTGCGTAGTAACGCGATTCGTCTTCCATGTTTTGTCCTCGTAATCAGAAACGTTGTGTGAGCAGTATTTATGTCTTCTTAACTTTAATTTTGATATGTTTTCACAGTTAGCGTTTAGGCTATGGTTTTCTCCGATATATTTTCATTTGGGAATAACACGCTTTATCTTGAAAAGGGCTAAGAGTGTGCGGGAAAGGAAGAGGCCTGGCAATTCTGATGCAAGGGAAACTATGCGAAAACAATGTGATGTTCAGAAGGATATGTTACCCGCCTATTTCTATAATTGTTCCAGTTTACAACGCAGAAAGCCGTGTTTCAGAATTTATAGGGAGCCTTTTTAAAAGCGCGGCGCAATACCCGAACTTTTGTGAAATCTTAGTTGTCGATGATGGAAGCAGCGATTGCACCTATGAAATTGCATGGGCAACTATTCAAAAATGCCGGAGAAAATGGCCTAACATTAAAGGCAGAGTTATCAGAAATAGTGCTTCAGTAGGGAAGGCTGAAGTCTTTAGAATGGGGGTCGATAGGGCTCTTGGAGAACTAATAATCGCGATTAACAGAGAAGTTTTGTTGAAGCCGAACGCCCTTAAAGAGATTGTGAAAGGATATTATAGTGGCGAATACCGGCTGGAGGCAGGAAAGTCCATTAAAGTTTTTCAAAATCCATGGTTTTCATGAACAGTCACGTCCTTTGAGGTTTTTAAGTTGGTGGTAGAGGATTCCGACAGCCAATGTTGCAGCGGCCAAAATCCACGCTTGTGGTAAGGTGAAAAGCGTGAAGATTAAAAGCGCTACGCATGATATTGCCCCCAGAAAAGGCACTATTTTTGGGTACATTCTGTTATGTGCTTTTAGCCTTAATGCTGAAACATTGGCTAGTGCATAGTAGAAGAGCAATGCGAAGTTGCTTGTGGCTATAACCTTTGTTATGTCCACGGAAAGGACAAGTAAGATCATGATAGAGCCTATAATCCATATGGAAAGATGCGGCGTGTTGTACTTTGGATGAAGCCTACTTAGGGCTTGAGGCAAATTCTTTCTCCGTGCCATAGCGTAGGCCATGCGGGATACCCCCAGAATAGCTGTTAGTAAAACGCTTGCTGTTGCAATTAACCCACCGGCTGAAACTGCATAAACTGCTACAGAGTTTCCAGTAACGCTTATAGCTTCTGCCAGCGGAGAGTCGGAGTCAGCAAGCTTTGAGGCGCCCACAAGCCCAACAGCTACAAAACCCACTATAATATAAACTGCTGTTGATATTGTCAAAGAAAGCATGATAGCCCTCGGCACGTTTCTTCTAGCATCTTTAACCTCTTCCGCTACCACGGCGACCCTTGCAAACCCGCCATAAGCAAAGAATATGTAGAAGGCTCCGGACCAGACTCCAATTTGTAAGGGGTTGAAGGGGGCAAGATTTGATGGATTAATGTGGAAGAATCCATAAACTGCGAAGAATCCTAAAATGGAAAGTTTAGCTGCCACAAGCACATTGTTTAGGAGGGCCGATTGGCGTATCCCCAAAAAGTTGAGCATTGTAAAGAAGAGGCAGAGAAAAGCCGCCACGGCATTTGGCGGTAACGCTGGAAAAAGGGCGCATAAATAGTTTGCAAAGCCTAAAGAGACAGCCGCACCTGCGAAAATGTTAGATACAACCCACATCCAACCGGTTAAGAAGCCTGCAAATGGTGAAATTAGCTGATAAGCATACTCGTAAATGCTTCCCTCAATGGGCTTCCACGCTGTTAATTCGGCAAGACTCATAGCCGTAAGCATTGATATGGCTGCAGCCAAAAGCATGGAAACAATCAATGCCGAACCCGCAAAACCAGCCGCTATACCAGTAACGACGTATATACCGGCGCCTATTATGGCGCCTATGCTTATGGCCGTTGCGTCAAACAACCCTAGAGTGGGCTTAAGCTCTCCGTGTTTAGATTTGTTTTCAGCCAAAATTTGCACCTGCCAAGTAGGCAAAGGTTTTATAGCGGTCTGCCTTGACTTCCCAGAACTCCCTCGTTTTTAAATATTGAATTTTCGCCCTTAGCAAGTATATGTAGAATTCCTCTTCGCTTGAATGCGTTTTCCCAAGAATTCTGAAGGCTGTTTCCGGTTCTACACCCTTAACTTTTAGAGCTATTATCGTCTTTCTTCCATAGCTGAGGATTAGATCTGCTGTGCGCCTCGCATGGGCTATTTCTTTAAGCTCTTCCTCTGTTAGGCTTTTGCCCATGCGCCTTTTACTCAATATTTCTTTAAGACTTTTCGTCTCTTGACTCGGATAAAGCAATGCCAAAAGCCTTGAACCGCATTTTCCATATGTGGGGTGTTCCGGCAACTCTTTGATTCTTTTTTCTGATGTGCACTCTCCGCACGCGATGCACATTAGCGTCGCCATCTTCGCTTCTATAGCTCTTTTCATCTCATAAATGCTGCTTAGTAGGATGTGCTCTGGAAAGTCGCCATACTTCGCCAGAATATGATAAGCTAGTGGTGTTGGATTTTCCACTCTGAATTAAGTGCTAACCTTAATTTTTTCACCTTTAATGTTTCGCATAATTTCCTTAACTTTTCTAGATCGGCTTTCTCAAGCATAGCTTCTCTCAATGTCTCATCATAAATTGGCGTTTCCTTAAAAATGGCTGGCAGTTGGCTCTGCCTCTTTGGACTCATGCTTTTCCCCTCGGTAGGCGCCGAACCTTTCAGCCATAAACTTCATTTTGTAAGCATATGGAAACTTTGCCTCAAAATAATCCTTGAGGGCTTCTTCAACTTGCTCATCATTTAAGCCAAAAAGTGTTTCCGGCATCTTCTCAGCTTCTCTTGACGAGATTTTTCGAGGCGTCTCAATTAGCATGCGGCACAGTGTTCTTCACAACCTATATGTCACCATAACTTGAGGCTCTCAAGCCTTAAACGATAACGATAATTCTTAATATGATCTCCTTCCAAAGATTTCCGCTGCCTTCCACACATACAACGTTTTGAAAAACATAAATAATTTCGTTAACACTTTGTTATTTTGGACGATGAAGAGATCGAGGTACGCTGAGCTTGATGATTGCTTTTTCCGCTCCTGAGTCCAAATAAACGGTATACGACCAGCTAACAATTCGCCAAAGAAGGGTAAAAAGGTGAACGTAATTTTGGAATGGCTATGGTTCTTTTGGTCCTGTAACGTATGCCCACACGCTGACCACTATGAGTGTTAGGAAAGCGCCTGCGAGTCCTGACAAAATGTATTTTGCGCTGAAGATGGCTGGCAGTATTGCCGCAAGCACCGGAACCACATATTCAATTGTTAGTTCAGCTATGACTCCAGCGATGAACCCTAGAATAGCGACAAACAAGAATACCTTTAATCTTTCGCCCATCTTTTTCACCTAGCCTAGAATTGAATTATAAGTTTCTTTTTAGTCTAACTTACACTTTTTTGTCTATTTCCGAGAAAGCAGCAAGGAATTCTTATCACTGGAAAATTAAAGCTCAAAACGGTTTCAGCTGGCACATATAGCTCTACATATATATGTGGATAATGCGGGCATATTAAGAATGTATAAAGATTTGCCAAGCCCCTTAAGCCTCTTCTGGAGGAATTAAGCTTGTCAGAAAAGTTTAGTAGAAGATGGGATGAGAGACGTGACGAACAACCACTAACAGAGCGTATCAAAGAAGCTGTTAGGCCACCAGGCCCATTGAAGCCTCGGCTTGACATGGCTGTCCGCCGTATAGAACTCCAAATACAGAAGCTAGATCAGGCGAGCGAGAGGTTCAGTCAAAGAGACAAGTCAATTTTTGCAAGAATTGTTGACGCTTACACAAAACACGACATGGCTAGAGCAAATGTCTTCGCAAACGAGCTGGCTGAGATAAGGAAAATGGAAAAAATGATTATGCAAGCTAGGCTTGCCCTTGAACAAATAGTCTTAAGATTACGCACAGTATCAGAGCTTGGAGATGTTGTTTCAACCCTAGGCCCAGCTGTAAGCGTGCTAAGAGCTGTAAAGGCTGGTATGGCTAACATCTTCCCAGAAGCAGAAAGGGAGTTGGGGCAAATAGGCAACCTCTTAAGCGGAATAATAGTTGAAGCTGGACAGAGCACAGGATTATCTATAAACTTTGAAACCGCTAACGAAGACGCTCAGAAAATACTCACGGAGGCCGCAGCTGTAGCTGAACAGAGAATTAAGGAGAAGTTCCCGGAGCTTCCGGCTGGAATCCCACAGGTACCGCTCCCAGAAAAATCCCCGACGGAAATATCTTAGCAATATGGGAGGAATGCATATGCCGCAAGACCCCAATCTTTTTTTGTCTCTTGGTAAAGTCGTTAAAGACGAGTATGGACGCCCAATAGGCGAGGTGGCATCTTTAGCCGTAAAGCCCAATGGTGGAGTGGACGCCGTTTACATAAGACATAATGATGGACGCTTCGTTAAGTATCCGGCTGGAACCATAAATGTTGACGGCTCAGAGGTAATATTTCTCTCAAAAATTAAGTATGACACTGCAGTTCTCTGCGATCAAATTCCACTTATATGGCGTAAAGATCAAGCCTTAAAAGAGCTTTTAGAAAAAAAGAAAATTTCGCCTGAAGTTTATGAAGAATTACATAGAAGTTTTGAAGGCGCCCTAAACCAACTTAAAAGTGAAGCCCAAACATTGCTTGGAAATATTGACAAGGAGATTGAAAGATGCAACCAGGAGATTAGAGAACTGAATTATGCGCTTGTCCACTTGGAAGTGGAGCATGAGATAGGCGAGGTTGACGACAAATCTTATCAGACGGCATTCGCGACGATTCAAGAATGCTTGAAAAGGGTAAATTTGGAGAAGGCAGACCTTGAAAGCGTGAAAAACAAGCTTTCAAACATTCTATTGGGAGAGGCGCCATCGAAAACTGTTACCGAAGAAGAGCATGTTGAAGCCCCAACTCCCCCGTCTCCAAGTCTCCCAGAACCCCCAGTCATAGTTTACGTGAAAGAAGCAGGCGAGTCCGGGATATAGGCTTCTGCGTAGCGGGCGGAGGGAGCAAAAATAAAAAACCCTTTCACCCAAACCCCTCCACCACTACGAGAAGTTATAATCAAGTCTGTGCATAAACTGCGAATCCAACAACATAAAGTGGTTCAAGCATCACTGAGGCTGAAGGAAAGAGACAAAAACCTATTCCAGACATGCGTAACAGCACTAAGAGCCAACAACAAGGAAAGGGCCGCAATATGTGCAAACGAGCTAGCCGAAGTTC
>JAWBXA010000031.1:6237-11104 GCA_038868115.1 Bathyarchaeia archaeon | reverse complement strand
GAGGCCATCAAGGCATATATGTATATGACTCAAGAAATATAGTCATCTCCAGCAGCGATATCGGTCATATAGTTGGTGACGCTATCCTTCTCTATTCATCAACTAACATTAAGTTAGAGAATTGCCAAATCGGAGACGGACGATACTACAGCCTTTACATGCGACATGTTAACAACACTATAGTCGAAAATTGCGAAATCTACGGTAGCCTCTATGGTGTTTACGCTGAATCTTCGATAAACAATTCCATAAAAAACTGCGAAATTCACGACAACGGCCACGGAGTGTACTTTTATGTAACCATTAACAACACAATTTTGAACTGCCTAGTCCACTCTAACGAATACAGCGGAATATGGCTTGATTCGTCAAGTTACATTAAAGTAGAATACTGCGACATAAGAAATAACTCCCTAGGCATATGGCTTAACCCAGCCTTCAACTGCGAAATCCACTGTAACAACTTCATCAATACACGAAACGCACAAGACGATGGACAACAAAACAACTGGGATGGAAACTACTGGAGCGACTATCACGGAGTTGACGCGAACAACGACGGATACGGAGACACAGCATACACAATCGTTGGAAGCGCCAACGCAAAAGATAACATCCCACTCATGCAGGTTATACCAGAACTTCATAATCCAGCGATACTCCTACTAATCACTTTAACGCTGTTTGCAACAATTTATATGTTCAAAGACACCACAAAACCAACTGGCAAACCACGGAGACAAAAACATATATCATAAAGCTTCCTTTAATCGCTGATAAACGAATATTAGAGCGATAATTACAGTTTTGAAAATAAAAGGGGCGATTCCTCATAAACCCTCTTTTTATGCCATTACTTGCACTTTTAAAAGCGGAAACTGCGATAAAATTTTTTAATTTTCTTTACTCTTTTTAAATGTGTAAACCAGAAAGAGGGAGAAAGGATGAAAGCGAAAGTAGTTACAAGTGTAAAAGCATTGTTTATTGCTTCAATCTTTGTTCTGAGTATTTTGGCAACGATCACGCCTCAAACGTTTGCCGTTGAGTCGTGGGCAGATAAAATAGCAAGTAAAATTGATATAGAATATGCTAAATTCATTGAACACACACTCACGTGTATAGGGTCTTACGTCTGTCCAGAATTCTTGGGCTTTAGGGCAACGGGGACACCTCAAGACTATGAGACTGCATCTTTTATTGCTAAACAGATGAAAGAGATTGGTCTTGTGAATGTCGCTTTGGAGCCGGTTCCGGTGGACGCATGGGAGTTTAGTGGAGCTTGGCTGACAATAAATGGCGGAAAGACATATATCGCCTCGTCGTATGGGGGCGTACCAGGTACTGATAAAGATGGTATAACGGCAGAGATAGTATACGTTGGTAAGGGGCTTCGTCCGGATTATGAAAGGCTAAAAGCTGATGGAATAAGTGTTAGTGGAAAATTGGTGCTTGCGTATTGGAGTCCGGAGGATGCTTGGATTAACATGATCGGCCACGAGGCCACAATTCACGGGGCATTAGGAGTAATCCTTTACAATCCTCCAGGAGGAGCATATGCGCAGGCTCCTAATGCTCTTCCAAGCTTTGACGCATGCTACAGCTCAGATTTCGTACCCCTAATCGGGATAAGTAAGGAAGCAGCAGCAGAGATCCTTGAGCTCATGAAAAAAGGTCCCGTAGTGGGGACTATGGTGAGCCTAGTTGAACTGTATCAGAGCGAAGGATGGAATACCATAGGGTACATCCCAGGAAAAAGATCCGATGAGTACATCATATTTGGTGCTCATCACGATGCTTGGTTCTTTGGCGCTTTAGATGACACAGGCGGTGTGGCAGCAATGATGACCTTGGCAAGGGCAATCAAAGACAGTGGCTATCAGCCTGAAAGAACACTTATCTTCACCACTAACACCGCCGAAGAATATGGTTGCACCGACGCCTATTACGATTGGCTTATCGGAGCTTGGTGGAGAATAACCCGGGCTCATCCTGAGTGGCAGAAGAAAGCTGTTGCCTTTTTGAACTTTGAAGGTATGGCGTTTACTGGTGCTCCTCTCGAGGTTCGTGTAGTCCAGGAGTTGAAATCGTTTATAAAACGTGAGTTGGGAAGGAACCGTAAATTTTTACCTTATGGCTGGTCGGTGACTGAAGTATACAGCTGGGCTGATGATTGGCCATACGCTGCTGCAGGTGTACCGACCATATACTTTGCAGCTTCCTTCACCTCGCCTTCGTATCCTTATCATACTCAACTTGACACTGTTGACATAATGGATTGGAGCTATCTTGAAAATATAATGAAGTTTTGCACGAGGGTGATTGTCGATTTGGATCAAGCGCCGATTCAACCGTACAACTTTGAAACTAGAGCTGAAAACCTCCTAGACCGCTTAAACGCCAATCTAATGAAGGCAGCTGGCATTGATCCAAAACCTATCTTAACAGAGGCAAATAAATTTTTGAAGGTGGCACGAGAATTCAATAGAGTCGATAAAAAGAGGGTTCCTCCTGAATTAGCTGATGCAGTTCAACAGAAGATTCGAGAAGCAGCTCGCATCTTATTATCCAGCTTCACCGCCTTAAACGTTTGGGATTACACCATCTATCCTCATGAACAAGTAGAGCTTGACGTGACCCATCTTCGCTTAGCAATAAAGGCTCTAGAAATGGGAGATCCAACGACAGCCATGCGGGAGTTGGAGTGGTGGGTAAGTAACAACTGGTACGCGCCTCGAGTAAGCTATGAGGTTTTCAAGCGTGAACTAGAGCATCATTCACCGGAATGGCCGAAGCTAAACTGGGGAGGCCAAGCACATCTTGCGCCATTCATAGACCTTTGGCAAGAGTACAACTCCTTAGCATACAAAAAAGCGATGGGCATTAAAGACTTCAGCGACGAAATAGCTTCCTTTAAATCTAAATATGCCGAATCCGTTGAAGTTTATCGACAACGCATCGAGTACATAACTAACACCCTAAAGGACGTAATCCCCCTAGTAAAAGAGGCTACCGACCTTTTAAAGTAAATGATAGAGCATCTCAAACATAGAATACGTTGGGATTAAAATCCCAACAACCCCCCATTTTTGAACCGAAAACAACGATTCCTCTCGTCAAAATAGTTTCATGCATAATAGCGAGTGGGACTATAAGTGTTAGTCTTCAATTTTCACGGTAGAAACAATTCATATAAACCAGATTAGAGGTTCTACATAACGGGAGAAACATATGAGGGGCATTAAAATTGTTCTTATTGCATTGGCTGTCACCCTTCTCTTAAGCGAATTTTCAGTTGTTGTTTCTGCTAAGCCCAAAAAAGCTTCGTGGACTTTTATGGTTTACTTAGACGCTGACAATAACCTTGACCCTTACGGTCCCTTAAACGTTCAGCAAATGAGCGTCGGTTTAACGCCAGGGGTAAACGTGAACGTCATAGTCTTAATGGATAGGCTAGACAAACCAGCATACCTCTACAAGGTCGCCCACAAAAGCGTTGAAGTCGTTCTTTCGCTCGGTGAGGTTGACATGGGTTCCCCAATAACTCTAGCATGGTTTGTAAAATACGTTTTGAAGAAATATCCTGCAGAACATTACATTCTCGACTTGTGGGATCATGGTGGAGGTTACCGCGGAGTCTGCTGGGATGAGTCAAGTGGAAACCATCTATCGCCACATGACATAGAAACCGCCCTAACAGAGGCCGAGCAGAACTATAAAGTTAAGGTTGACATCGTTGGCTTTGACGCGTGCCTAATGGGCATGGTTGAGGTCTGTTACGAGCTGAAAGACGTCGCAAACATTGTTATAGGCTCAGAGATGCTGATACCGGGATACGGTTGGCCATATGAGAGCATAATGCGGTATTTATCGGCAAACCCAAATGTTGACCCCTACACATTTAGCAAGGAAATTGTGGAACAATATGTTAGCTACTATGCTAACATGAAATCCACATATTTCGTCCAACTCTCAGCCATAGACGAAGCCAAAGTTCCTGAGATGGCGGAAAGTCTAAACATCTTCGCTGATCACCTAAGCCAAAACATCGATATGTATAAAGGAATAATCGCAGACGCTAGAGGGGCGTCTCAGCAAAAATTCATTATGGGCACAATGGGCGCCTGCTATTACATAGACCTCTACAAATTTGCAAAGATAATTGAAGGAAAGGCAGAGGATGAAGTCATCGACATATTGGCACAGAATCTTATGAAGAAGATAGCCGCCACGGTGTTTGCAGAAGATCACATAAATCCACAAGGGAACCTTGATGAAAAACAGTTTGGACTTACAATAAATTTCCCGCCAAACCTGCAAACCTACAGCAGCAGATACGAAACGTATGTGCAATGTTTTGTGAAGGAAACAACCTGGCTCAATCTGTTAATAACCTACTATAAAGCCGCTTAGCCCCTTTTTTATATTGTGAAAAATGTATGTTTCAACCGATAGGAAAAGGGCTGTGTACTCATGGTTAACATTTTTATTTTTGTTCTGGATATGCTCAGATAGCATATAAAGGCAGGATGTCAAGAGCCTCGGTAGCTCAGCCTGGTAGAGCAACGGCCTTGTAAGCCGTAGGTCGCGGGATCAAAGCCCGCCCGAGGCTCCACTCAAAACCATTGATAAGCCTTAATAGCTCTGCTTGTTACGTCCTAGTGTGGTAACCGACTGAATGGTTGACGTTGAAAGTCTAATTAGCCAAATAACTTCAAAGCTTGAAGGGGTTTCAAGAGAGGAAATTCTCAAAAGACTTGAGGATAAGAAGCAAAAAACTGGAGGTTTAATCTCCAATGAGGTTCTATTGCGGACAATAGCCGCGGAACTCGGTGTCAAAGTTGCCGCAAACAAAACTGAGGAGCCGACG
>JAWBXA010000031.1:4412-6138 GCA_038868115.1 Bathyarchaeia archaeon | reverse complement strand
CTTCTGATAGGTAAACTTGTTCCAGGCTTAAGCGATGTAACTGTCACTGGGCGCGTTATAGCAATTTTCCCTCCGAAAGACTTGAAGAGAGGCAAAAAAAGTGAAAAGGCAAGGACTGCAAGTTTAATAATCGCTGACAAAAGCGGCACAATACATGTTGTCTTATGGAATAACAAAACAGTTTATGCTGAGAAAGATAAGGTGAAGGTTGGACAAATCTTAAGGTTTCGCCACGGCTATACAAAGGAAGGGCGTCTTGGAAATGTTGAACTCCATATAGGCGAGAAGGGCGAAATTGAAATAGAGCACAAAGACGCTGAAACAGAAATCTTTCCAAAAATCACAGAACTTGTAACAAAAATTGGAGCGCTGGGCGCTTTTAAGAACAAGCGGGTGAACATAATTGGCGAAGTTAAAAAACTCTCTAAGGCATCAGCCTTCACGAGGCAAGATTTCACCGCCGGAAAAGTTATGCGCCTCTCGTTGGTTGACGAAACCGGAGAAATACCAGTGGTAATATGGGGCGACAAAGTTGAAGATGCGGAAAAGCTTGCCAAAGAAGGAGCCAAACTTTACATAGCAAACGCTATAGTTAAAAAGGCTTTAGGCGAAAGCCTCGAACTGCATGTTGATTCAAAGGCTTACCTAGACACTTTCACGGAAGAACTAGGGTTCCTCAAGATAGCTGAATTAAAAGATGGCTTAAAGGGGATACATGTTAAAGGCGAAGTTGCAACTAAACCCTTGATAAGAGAAGTTAAAACCTTAAGGGGGGAAACGGTGAAATTGGCTGTTTTTGAAATAAAAGATGAAACTGGAAAGATCTGGGTTTCAGCATGGCGAAAAAACGCCGAAATAGCTGCAAATTTAAAGGTAGGAAGCAAAATAGCTATAAAAAATGCCAATGTCAAGAAAGGGTTTGGAGATCAGCTGGAAATATCAACCCAAAAGACAACAACCTTAGAAATAGCTTTGGAAAGTTCTCGGTTGAACAAGTGCTGAAGGTCTTGAACTGGAGCATACTTTTAATGGTTTTGCCGTATCTCCTACTTTATTTAGTTACTTTTGAGCGTATTTTTACCAATCCTTTGTCACCGTTGACTATTACGTAGTCGTTTGTATTTATAACTTCGGTGGGATCTTTATCAGTTTGGTCGACAATCGGTATTATTTTTTTATAAAACATTCTGGCCATTATTGCTCCACCGGCTATTATTGGCTCTGTTTTTAGGTTAACAATGGCATTAGGGTTCTTTCCGCACCTTACTGCTTCTAGCAATACTATTGCACCAGTCGTCGACCCTTTTCCATAGGGGAATACTAAAACTTTGTTTGCAACGCATTTTCCAAAAAGTTCATGCCGTTTGTCGATTATAAGTCCAGTATTTGGATCTAAACCGCCCCAGAAACTAAGGTTTTGTTTAGTGACGAGGGCTTCTCCTTCAGCAATACCATTGGCAACACCGCGACCTTTAAGAATAATTTCTTTCATGTCGACACCTCATATCTAGTATCCCGTTTAACCGTTATTGCCTAAGGCCTCTTCAACGCATTTTTCGAGGCTTGCATAAATTACTTCCGTTTCGCAGAGTGATGGTGCATAATACGCGCATTTTCCAGAATCTGTCATTAAA
Organism: Bathyarchaeia archaeon; assembly: GCA_038868115.1. Taxonomy (GTDB): domain Archaea; phylum Thermoproteota; class Bathyarchaeia; order Bathyarchaeales; family Bathycorpusculaceae; genus JAGTQI01. The sequence goes on along the minus strand of JAWBXA010000031.1, from coordinate 4,504 downwards.
ACTTCAAATCCATACTCGTTGGTTGGGGAAACCAGCATGCAAGTATCAGTTAATACCTTTGCACCGCTGCCTTCAATAATATCCAAGTAACT
>JAWBXA010000031.1:2152-4316 GCA_038868115.1 Bathyarchaeia archaeon | reverse complement strand
ACNCATTCTATTTGCTAACTCCTTAACATATCGTGAAGTGTAGACCCAGAAGTTAACTCCTTTTTTAATTTTTCTCCCTGCCAAAAGTTTCGCAAGTTTTTCCATCTCTCCAATAGAATAGTGGGGGCACCCAACCGCGATAAAATCAGCTCTTTTTCCCGTTACTGTACACATCTTGACCTTCACCTCTTCAAGGTCTTTTTCATCAAGCTCCACTGTTTCGTTGGGTTTTTCTCCACCAAAAGCTTCTTGTAAAGTTCTAGCTTCCGGTGTAACCTTTGGAACATGATAGAGAGATACGGACCCCGTGGTAGCCATCGCAGCGCCCATATTTTTTAGCTGGTCAACTGATACATTTTCAGGCAATCCCGTCAAAACAGGTATCTTATCCGAACTGATCTTTCCCACAATGTAACCGATCGCTGGATAATCATCGTCTTTCATCTTCTTCTTATTTTTCTTAATTTTAACTAATATCTGGCCTCGTCTATTGTCATCTATGTGTAAACCAAACTTTGGCACACGCCCCACTATTCCGGCAGCCATATCAATAACTGCTGTAAGTCTATTTGTCTTAGCACCTAAAACTGAGTTAGCAAAAATCACAGCTGAGGATTCGGACCACCCAACATTCTGATTAAATTTCGGCATATTTCCATGTAGATACGGAGTGCATGTCCAAATAGGAATGGCTCCCATCTTTTCTTGAGCATTGACTATTTTCATCTGTTTCTCTGCATATTCACTTCTAATTCTAAACTGTTGCCACTGTTGCAAATCCATCCCAGCCGGATCCAACGTTGTCGGCACTGAATACCTGGCGCCTAGTTCAGCAAATTTTTCACATATTTCAACACCTGCATCCATTATGTCACGGTACGTTGTCATCACAGTATGAGCGCTCGCAATTTTAACCATGCTATCCGCTTTGTAAACTTCTCCAACCTTCACAAGTAGTTCCATAGCAAGTCTGACGGACTCACCATAATCCCCTGCAAGCATTTTCTCCTCTTCTTTAGTCAAATACAACGTAAATCCCTTGCATTTCTTTGACATAGAGTACGGTTATTCTTAATTCTTAATTAATTAGAGAGCGATTTGGAGTTTCTATATTAGGTTATCGCAATCTATGGAAAAAATAATATATTAAGGTAGATTATGTTAATTAAGCTCTGCTCTACGTTTGATCCAAGCCTGAGAGGAATGAAGGTTGTCACAGGTTGGCCCAGAGATTGTTATTACTCCACCAGGCCCCAATTCTAAACGCTTGGCTGTTTTAAGAGAAAAATATGTCCCTAAAGCTGTTTATAGCGTCACACCGATTTTTGTTGCCGAAAGTGAGGGCGCAATAATTACAGATGTTGACGGAAATAAATATATCGACTTTGCAACCGGTATATCATGTCTAAATATTGGACATAGACATCCCGAAGTAATAAAGGCTATTGAGAAGCAAATGATGAAGCATCTTCATCTTTGCTTTCATGTGACGCCGTACGAGCCATATATTAAGGTAGCAGAAAAATTGGCGAACATCGCACCGGGAAGCTTCGATAAAAAAGTTGTTTTAGTTAATAGCGGCGCCGAGGCTGTGGAGAACGCCGTTAAAGTTGCAAGGAGGTATTCTGGAAAACCATCCGTCATAACTTTTGAATACGCCTTTCATGGTAGAACTAGGCTTGCTATGAGCCTAACTGGTCAGGTGAACCCGTATAAATACGGCTTCGGAACAATGGATCCGTTTATATATAGAATGCCATATGCATACTGTTACCGCTGCTCCTTTGGACATGAATATCCAACTTGCAATATGAGATGCTTGGAATACATTAAAAACACGCTTTCGGTTCACATCTCGCCGGATGAGGTTGCCGCTATCATAGTTGAACCCGTCCAAGGCGAGGGAGGCTTTATAGTTCCTCCAAAAGAGTTCATCCAAGGGCTTAGGAAAATTTGCGATGAAAATCATCTTCTTTTCATAGCCGACGAGGTGCAAAGCGGCATGGGCAGAATAGGGAAAATGTTTGCGGTTGAACATAGCGGCGTAGCTCCAGACATAATTGCTATGGCAAAATCCCTCGGTGGAGGACTTCCACTAGCAGCTACAATAGGTAGAGCAGATGTAATGGACTCCGTTCAGGTTGGCGGTTTAGGCGGCACCTTT
>JAWBXA010000031.1:0-2054 GCA_038868115.1 Bathyarchaeia archaeon | reverse complement strand
CATAGCGGCGTAGCTCCAGACATAATTGCTATGGCAAAATCCCTCGGTGGAGGACTTCCACTAGCAGCTACAATAGGTAGAGCAGATGTAATGGACTCCGTTCAGGTTGGCGGTTTAGGCGGCACCTTTGGCGGAAACCCGCTAAGCTGCGTTGCCGCATTAAAAACAATTGAAATCGTCCAGAGTCTACTAGACAACGTTCCAAAGCTTGGATCGGTTCTAATGGGCAGGCTTAGAGAAATGCAAGATAAATATGAAGTCATGGGCGACGTTAGGGGATTGGGCCTCATGGTTGGCGTAGAGCTGGTTAAAGACAGAAAAACCAAGGAACCGGCAAAAGAATTAAGAGACAACATAATAAGCGAATGCTATAAAAACGGGTTAATAATAATGGGCGCAGGGGCCTACCACAACGTCATAAGATTCCTACCACCACTCAACATAAGCGAGGAATTACTCAACAAAGGACTCGACATTTTCGAAAGAGCTGTAAAAACAACATTAACCAAATAAATGATTTCCTCATTTAAACTCCCTCATAAACAAATATCGGAGATGTAGAGGCTTGTATGGCTACGCTGGTAAAATTGCAAGAATAGATCTAACAAGAGTAAAAGTTTACGTTGAGATTTTGAAAGAGGATTTATCATCATATTATATTGGCGGAAAAGGCTTTGGAGCGAAGATCTTATATGAGGAGCTTAAGCCTAAAATCGATCCTTACGATCCGTCAAATATGCTTATATTTGCAGCAGGTCCCGTAAACGGATTAGCTTTATCGGGCGCAGCGAGGCTTTGTGCGGTTTTTAAATCGCCCTTAACTGGAATCTGGGGCGAGTCGCAATGTGGTGGATATTTTGGTCCAGAGTTAAAGCGCGCCGGCTATGATGTAATTATTATTTCAGGGAAGTCTGAAAAACCAGTTTACATAACGGTTGAAGATGAAGAGATAAGAGTTGAGAGTGCTGCTCACCTCTGGGGGAAAGACGCTTTCGAAGCTGAGGATATCATAAAGAGGGATCATGGAAAAGCCTTTCATGTACTTTCTATTGGTCCGGCGGGAGAGAACCTTGTCAGATATGCCTGCATCACTCATAACAAGGGTAGACAGTTTGGGAGGTGTGGGGCAGGGGCGGTGATGGGATCTAAAAGGTTGAAGGCGATTGCGGTTAAGGGAAGCGGAAAAATTGATGCAGCTAAACCCGAGGAACTTGACAAGTTCAGAGAAGAATTAAACGAGAAAATTAAGGAACGCTTAAAATCGCTTATGGAATATGGGACCCCAGCTATAATGGCTTTAGCAAACACAACCGGCACTTTACCTACAAGATATTGGACGGAAGGCGAATTCGAAGGTTTCGAAAAAATAAATGCTGAAACATTGAAAAGAAAATTTTTTGAGCGTAGCAGAGCGTGTTTTGCATGCGCCGTCGCATGTGGAAAAATATCTGTGATAAGAAAAGCTCCTGATGCACTATCAGGCAGCTTTGCAACGTATGTAGGGTCTATGGTGGAAGGACCAGAATATGAAACATTATTTGCCTTAGGATCGCTATGCGGAAATGACAATTTAGAATCCATAATTAAAGCTAATGAAGTATGCGATAGGCTTGGCATAGACACAATATCAGCTGGAAACGCTATAGCATTTGCCATGTACTGTTACGAGAAGGGCGTTATAACACAAGAGGATACAGATGGAATAGACCTGAAATTTGGAAACAGTGAAGCAATATTAACCATGTTAAAAAAGATAGCCTACAGAGAAGGGTTTGGCAACACGTTGGCTGAAGGGGTAAAAAGGGCCGCCGAAATCATTGGCAAAGGTTCTGAAAAGTTTGCGGTGCACGTTAAAGGTTTGGAGCCGCCGGGATACGACCCAAGAGGTTTAAAGGGAGTAGCATTAGCCTATGCGGTATCATGTAGAGGAGCGTGCCATTTACGGCACATGGCATACAGACCAAACCTAACAGGGCAGAAACCTTTTAGAAAGGAAGCGATAAACCGCCTTTCATATGAAGAACAAGCGGAAATAGTGGCTGAACTTGAAGATT
>JAWBXA010000030.1:5875-11202 GCA_038868115.1 Bathyarchaeia archaeon | reverse complement strand
CGACCGTCATCCAACATTCTTCTATTTTTAACTTCTCAAGTTTTTAACTCTTCTTATAGTTAGGAATTTATGACGCCTTTGAAGAGCTTTTCTGCTTAACTATTTAACAGGTAATCTCGAAACAATAAATTTAAACAACGATGAAATACTGAAGAACTGACAGAAAAGTCGCCTGTTAAGCATGTATTGTTAAATGCGGTGCTAGAAATAAGATTGAACTCCTATAAGGCTGCAACGTCCTTAAATATGAATATGCAAGATTACTTGAATGGAGAGTAATTATGCGGTCAAAAGAGGGCTCCGGTGAGGGTGTGGTCAAAATTAGGAGTTGGGCCGAGTTTAAGCGTTTAGCTGAAAGCCTAAATCCAAAAGCCATGGTTTACAATATAGAACAGAACGGTTTATCCCCTCAGAGAGAATTAACGAATTTGAGGCTTATATTACCAGCCGGGCCAGCCTACTATGTTTTGATAGATTTTCCAAGAGATGAGGAAAGACTTAAGGAGACGGGCATACCACTGCGGAGAGACGCTAAGGGAAACCGTTACTTGAAAGAGGAAGACGTCGTAAAATTCTTGAGGGAGCAATTTAAACGCGAAGACCTAATCATATGCTCATACTGGACAATTTAGGTGCTTTATCCCTTATCTAATCTCTGCAGAATTCGCGTTATTTCCAGCCTTGTAATCTTATAGAAGACCCATTTGCCCTCTTTTCTCCCCTTTACAAGCCCAGCGTTTTCCAGTATTCCAAGGTGATGCGAAGCCGTTGGTTGTGTCAATCAATCATAATTTCGCGGCTATCATAATTTCGCAAACGCACATTCCCCTCACTTCAAAAGTTTTAGGATCCCTAAGTCTATTAGTATCCGCCAAAGCTTAAAAACCTTGTATTGCCTTTCGGCTTGGTCAACGCCTGCGACAGTGTCGGCAGGTTCCTTTAATTCTTCCTCATATTTTGATGGGTCCTCGTAGGGGCGAAGTCCAGAAACCACCAGCCGCATGAGCCTTTCATTAATTTTTGTTTAGGCATTATTTTGAATCCTATGTTGATAGCATAACAAAATATTTAAATATGTTTTGAAACGATAAGGCTACTTCAGCCTTATCGGGCTTACCATTTTCTCTATCTGAAACTTGCATGCGATGTGTTCCTTAGAGTCTAGCGGTGTGCATTCCTGCAGCCTTTTTTCTCCATTTAAAAGTTTGGTTGCAAAGGCGAAACAGCCTTGTTCCCCGCACATTTTACAGTTTGTTTTCGGCAACAGCTCGTAAATCTTCACGGGGGTTAACTCCTTTTTGGCTTGAATCATTTCTCGGCTTGGCTTCCCATGAGTTTTTAGATACATAAAAGCACGGTTTATCAGTCGCCTAGCCTCCTCAACAAGGCGGTTTGCCTCATCTCTGTCTTTGACATAAGTCATGCTGATTCGGCCGTTGGCAAAAATTGTTATCAAGTGTTGCTGGTGCATGTAGCTTAATGCGCCGAGCTTTTCAGAGTATTTGGCGTTTGGAATAGCCAAATAGAGAATTGGCAAAACATCCTCCAAAGGCTTGTCAGCCTGCGCCAAAAACTTAATCCGTTCCGGATCAGCCGTACAAGGCGAAATCTCCCTAATCTCAATCTTTTTGATGATTACATCCGCGAAGAAGAGTTCAGCGAAATCCTCACTCATATGCTCCAGCTTTCACTTAACTGCGTACTTTGCCTTATTCGCTAGTAGCTCCTCCCTACTGCGTTGGATTATCCCCTTCTTCTTTATGATTTTATGAATGTAAGATAGTGGTGGAAAGCTAATGGCATGTTGTGGGCAGGTGTTTTGGCATGTGGTGCAGCCTACCATGCAGTTCATTGGATTTGCAACAACAGCCACATTTTTCTCGTAGTCGAACTGGTAAACGTTTTTCCCGCAGTTTAAGATGCATATGCCACATCCTATGCAAAGTTCAGGATCCACAGTGGGATGCCAGTTTATCTCCTCGCGTGGTACGCCACGCCAAGTCTGTTTGACAACCTCGGACACTATTGAACGCCTGCCTCTCTCAATGCTTCCTTAATGGTTTCTTCGCTTGGGCAAACGCCCACTATGCGTATGTCCTTGTCGATGACTACGGCTGGGCTTGCCGCTATGCCATACTCGCTTAGTTTGGGGTTCATTCCACGATAGATTTCAACTTCAATCTTATCCTTATACTCTTCTCTGATTTTCTCTACGAGTTTGAGGAGCAGTCTTCCGCCGGAGCATGGCGGTTCCGAAGTGAAAACTTCAACTTTAACTGGCATGATTTTATACCCCCATCTCCTTAAGCGCTGCCTCAATGGTCTGGAGGCTTGGGCATACGCCCATGATCTTTATTTTGCCTTCATTGAAGACTATGGCCGGGACAACTGTTAAGCCGTATTTGCCAAACTCCTCGCACGGTCCAATATGCTTTACCACTTCAACTTTGTCGCCATACTTCGCCTTAATCAAATCCGCATACTCCAAAAGTTTTAGGCAGCCTGCACATGGCGGTTCAGCCGTGAAAGTTTCAACCTTCACAACCATTTTCAATCCCTCCTCTAGGCTATTTGTTCAACAACATGCCTAACAAGTGCATCCACAAAGTTGGCGTCAACAGCATCAATTGCCTTAAAAATGGCTGGGTTAGTCACTGAATAGAAACGCCTATTTCCTTCCCTTCTGTCCTTGACAAGCCCGCATTTTTTCAAAATAGCCAAATGCCTAGAAACTAACGGTTGGGCTGTACCCACGTATGGGACTATTTCGCAGACGCATCGCTCGCCACTGCGTAGGAACTCGAGAATCTTAAGTCTAACAGGGTCGGCAAGCGCGTTGAAGACCTTAGCCCTAAACTTGTCAATGTTTTTCATTGTTGGATGCACATTTAAAGCAAAGTCTATAACAATATTTAAATATTGCTATATTCCTTTCTCATTCTCCAAGGTGAGAGAGCATGAAAGAAGTTAAAGTGGAGGTTATTGGACCCGAGCCGCCTTGCATGCGCTGCCAAGCAGCAAAAAAGGCTGTGGAAAAGGCTGCTGAAAAGCTTAGGCAGGCTGGAGTTCTGGTGAAAATTGAAAAAGCAAACATAATGTCAAAGGAAACTGTTCAAAAATACGGCGTGTTAGTTTCGCCAGCCATAGCCATAAACAACACAGTAAAAATCATGGGGCGGGTTCCAAGCCCAGAAGAAGTTGAAAAACTGATAATGGAAGCAGCCAAATAGAGGCGAAAAAGCATATGGATGAAAAGATGAAAAGGGCTGTTCGAACGGGCATCCTTTTAGTTTTCTTTATAATTGTGATAGGCCTTTTAATATACAGTCGAGTTACAGCCAAGCCTACAAAGGAAACGTTTAGGGATAAACTGGACGCGCTCGGCTTATGGGGGACTCCACTTGTATATTTGGCAATTCCAGCAGTATATATTGCTGATTACTTCAGCCACGCTTGGATATGTCTCCTCTTTGCGTTTGGTGTCGCTGGTTTAATCTACGAGTTTGTACCAAAAGAGACCATAACAAAGTATATGGGAGGGGGAAAAGTTTTTGGATATATTTTGGCTCTTGGGACGGCGCCTTTCCTAACGGTTTGCTCATGCACAATGGTTCCACTTTTCGGCGGAGTCTTATACGCTGGAGCCGGAATAGGCCCAGCTATCGCGTTCCTTCTAATGGCACCGGCGGCGAACATCTTAACAATTCTGATGACTGGCGAAATGATTTCATGGGAAATCGCCGGAGTGCGCATATTAGCGTCTGCGGCCGTAGCCCTCATTGCAGGCTTTATAGTCTCAATAACACCGTGGGGCAAAGCCATCGAAAAGGAGTTTCAAGTAGCCAATTCCGCTGCTTCTTCAGCTAAAGTGGAGATTGTTAAGCCGCCTTTAGACGAGAGGCTCTGGGCAGCGCTGAAATTTGCGGGATACTTGGCAAAACAGATTCTCCCATTCTTCATTATTGGCCTTATAGTAGTGGGTTATCTTTCGGCGTTTATTCCAGAGGAAATTGTTGAAGCATATTTGACAGGTGTCACTGGTGTTTTGGTAGCCTCAGTTCTTGGTGGACCCCTTTACACGCCAACTCTTGTTGAAATTGCACTTGGACAAGAGCTGTTGGGAAAGGGCATGTCAAAGGGCGCCTTGCTAAGCTGGCTTATGGGGCAGCCCTATGACTTTGCCAACGCTATGGCAGTTTCAAGGATAGTCAAATGGAAAGTTGTCGCCACATATATGGTAATCGCTTGGACCGGAAGCGTGGTTTTCGGCTTGTTATACGGCTTTTTAAGCGGGTCGCTTTAGGATGACTACACAAAAGCACAAAGGTGAAAGAGTATGACCGTATCTAGGGCATGCACACCATGGTATCCAACAATTTTCCCAGAAAAATGCGACGGCTGCGCATCCTATGGCAAACCCCGATGCGCGGAATTCTGTCCAAACGGTGTGTTCGAGCTTAGAAACGGCAAAGCTGTTGTGGTTAACCCACATAAATGTGTTAATGGCTGCACAGCATGCGAACCCCTATGCCACAAGAAAGCCATAGCTTTCCCAAAACCGCAGCTTGTTTTTTCATCAATAAAAACGGAGGAAAAAAGTTTACTACGAAAAACCACATGTAAAAGATGCGGCAAAGTTTTCTGGACAAACCGTGAAAGCGACTTGTGCTTCGACTGTGAAGGCAAACTTTGATTTGAACGCTACTTTAATCTGTAACCCCATTTCTTGTTTATAGCTTCAAGTTTTTCCGAAAGCCTCTTCGCCCTTCCCTCGGCTTCCTCGAATAGGACTGCCCACTCTCGCTTTTTCACGAGATTTGTTAGTTTATCAATGCTAGCTGGTATTTTCTCCATGGCGGACACCCACTTCTTTGTCACCGCCTCGTCTTCTGCCACCAGTTCTAGAGCTTCCTCTGGACAGAACTGTACGCATTGGGGTCCTTCTGGATCGTTTTTGCAGAGATCGCAAACCAAAACTGAGTTCTTGTCCGGGTGGAGCGAAATCCCACCATATGGACAAGCTTGGATACACCAGCCGCACCTGTCACATTTAGTCTCGTCCACGAGGATGAATCCCTCTTCAGATTGGGTTAGGGCTTTTCTGGGACAAGCTCTCACGCAGGGCGCATTCTCGCAAAGGCGACATGTCAAAGCAAGGTTGAAAGCTGGTGTTAGGCGTATAACTCTAACCCTTGACCTTAAAGGGTTCCAAAGAGGCTCGTTCTTTTCCAAAACGCAGACGTATTCGCATAGGCTGCAGCCCGTGCATTTAGCCGGATCTACAGCCACAAACTTCCTCTGAGCAGCTCTAGCCATACATCATCCCC
>JAWBXA010000030.1:4545-5775 GCA_038868115.1 Bathyarchaeia archaeon | reverse complement strand
AAAGGGTTCCAAAGAGGCTCGTTCTTTTCCAAAACGCAGACGTATTCGCATAGGCTGCAGCCCGTGCATTTAGCCGGATCTACAGCCACAAACTTCCTCTGAGCAGCTCTAGCCATACATCATCCCCAATTTGAGTTAAATGATTGAGTTAAATGTTTTCATGCAGAACTTGTTTTTATAATTTCCCTTTTCCAAATGACTAATGCAAACATGTTAAAGCCTAACCTCAACTCTTTTGTCCAACACGGTTCTGTTTCCATTGAAAATTGCCATGTAAGCATAAACCTCCACACCTTCCTTCACAGCCTCTCGAAGAGCCCTTCCAAACTTCGGGTCTGTTTCATCGTTTGAAGTGAAAACCTTGGCGTCTCCCCTTTGGACTATGAAAAGCACAGCAGCCCTAAACCCTTCATTTAATGCCTTGGCAAGCTCCAAAACATGTCTGGTGCCCCTTTCAGTGGGCGCGTCTGGAAACATGGCAACACCGTTTCGAACAAGAGTGCAAGACTTAACTTCTAATAGGCAAGGCTTACCCGCCGACCCACAAAGAAGAAAATCGAACCTCGCTTGCCCGTGGCGATATTCTGGCTTAACCAAATTGTAACCACGAAACTCCAGCAAGCTTCCACGTTTCAACGCTTCAAAAACAAGTTTGTTTGGAACCCGTGAATCAATAGAAACGAGTGTGCCATCGCTGTAAACGCCAACCACATCATAAACAGTTTTCCTTCCACCTTTGACAGCGCTTCCCCTCAAAACAACCCTCACATTTGGAACCAAAAGCTCACAAAGCCTTCCCGGATTGGGCAAAAAGCATGGCAACGCTTTACCTTCAACATTCACTAAAGCCGAAAACCTAGTCAAACGCCTTACAAAAACACCCTCCAAAACTTTACCTTCAACCTCAACGAAAACAGCCAAACCCCAACCCCCACCAATACAAAGCACAGATCCACATTTAGCCCTTCGCAATCAAGCCACAGCAAAACCTCGGTAACAACATATTACCAGAAAACTGAGGTACCACAAACACTTCACGGAATTATTTCACAACCAACATATTGCATAAACTCAAAATCTTCCATTCTTATCCTTCCAGCCCCGATAAGCTGTCTAATCCTTGGAATCTCGCGCCCTATGGCTTCAACCATGTTCTCCACGGTTTTACACACAAGCCTATAGGCTTCAGGCTTCCAACGCTTGGTTACGTTTGCGTACAAGCATCTACCT
>JAWBXA010000030.1:0-4447 GCA_038868115.1 Bathyarchaeia archaeon | reverse complement strand
CCGATAAGCTGTCTAATCCTTGGAATCTCGCGCCCTATGGCTTCAACCATGTTCTCCACGGTTTTACACACAAGCCTATAGGCTTCAGGCTTCCAACGCTTGGTTACGTTTGCGTACAAGCATCTACCCCCACAAATGTTAAAGATTCCACAGCTTGTGCAAGGCTCGCCCACAAACACTTTGGGGAGCCTGAGCGGATGCGCAGTGCTTATGTGTCCCAAGTAAAAGTCCCGCATCCCCCACATGCTCGGACAAGGCACAATGTGACCGTCCGTCTGAATGGCATAATTTATCCAGCCAGCCCCACACCGCAAAAGCGTTTTCTCCTCACCCTTCAAAAGGGAACGGGAAACCCCAAGGAATGGGTACAAACGCAAAACAACACCATACTTCTCCATATAATCAACCCAAAACTTGACGAGACGCCTAATTCCTGGGTTGTAACTTTCCTCACTCCACCCCTGAAATTGCCGCCTATCAAAATCATTCCAGAAGCCAGCGTTAAGCTGCCAATGAACCGACGAAAACGGAAAATCATCATTATTCAAAAGCCACAAAACTTGACTATAAATGTCAGTTTCCTCCATAACGGTCATCCGCGCGACAACCTCGCCACAGAAACCCTTCCGCTTAACCTCCCTCAAATTTTCTATAACCCTACGGTAAACGCCTCGCCCACGATAATAGTCAGTTAAGGCTTCATCCCCATCAACAGAAACGAGAATAACGCTGAAACGGTTCAAATACTCGGGCTCTAAGCAGGCAAGGTGCAAGCCATTAGTCTGAACAACAAAATGCCTAGCCCTAACCCGATCCATAACACGTCTAACATCATCCAAGCATAAAAGAGGCTCTCCACCATAAAAAATCAAAATACAATCTGAATCCAAATCACAAAAACGCTCCAACAAACCAACGTCATAGCTCATACGCCTGGGCAAAGAATAATCAACACTAAAACCACCAAAATCACCACTAAAATCCGCTAAAGCCTCACCAAAACAATAACGACACTCAAGGTCACATTCATTAGTCAACATCAAATGAAAGAACACATAACCACCAAACAAAAAGACTTAATCAACCCTTGGTAAACTTTTCCCTAACTCGCTTAGCCCGCTCAATATAACCCCTAAGCTCCCGCTCCCTAAGCACATTTTCAGGCAAAGTCTCAGGAGCAAACATCAAAGGGACAACAGCTAAAAATAGGAAGAAAGCCGCAAATGAGAAAATAGCGTAGAAGGAAACATTTGCCGCAATAAAAGGACTAATAGTAAGGCTTAAATAAGTTGAAAAAAGATACGGTAAACTACCAAGGGCGTAATATTTCTCGCTTGATCTATCTCCAGCCAATTCTCCCCATATCGTAAAAAAGAAAATTACGTAAAATATTCCCCACGCGACCCCATCAAGCACGGCATAGAAATACCAAGCAAACATATTTTGAGGATATATGCCTAACAGAGCATATCCAAAACCAAGCAAAACAAATCCTATTATTGTTGTGCGTTTACGCCCAATAGCGTCGGAGATTAAGCCACCAAAAATGGCAAACATTCCGGCTAGAAAACTGCTGACTAATGTAAAAGTACTTACGAAGTTTTCACCAAAAAAGTTGATACCAACTGAAACACTCAGGTAATTTACTAAAGAGAACATAGTCCATGGTAGTAAATATAGAATAAAAGACCGATCTTTTATGACGTCTATAAATGACACATAAGCTTTCTCCGTACTGAAATTATGGAAAAAAACAATTAAACTGGTAGATCTCCAAAACGTGAGGATAAAGGAGTTGACCATTAAATTTTCACCAAAAAGGTTCATCATAAGTCCACTTAACACCATTATCAAAAACCATGTGGTCCCACCGAGCTTTGCTCTATTCTCAAAAGTTGTATTATATGAAAACTCTGCCATTGCAGTAGGTAAACCGAATCCAAAGGAGATATTGAAGAGAACCGAGATAATTAAGACTTCGTTTAATGAAAATGTTGCAACGAAAATTGGAGCGAGAGACCCTATCATCCCTAAAATTATCCAGATTAGAAAGAGCCGTTTACGCACACGAAATTTGCTTGTGAAATATGCCCCTAGAACAAGCGAAGTAGCTGCTCCTAAGAAATTAGCCGTCCAAACAATGCATAATTGATGATATGGAAGATTCGCCATTCGTATGATCTGATTCAAAATCATGGACGCTAAAAAGAGCCATATGCATGTGTTGGCTATAAGGAAGATAGTAGCCAGACAGTCTTTAGACAATGAGTCTATTCGTCTGGGGAGCATTTACCTCACGCGTTTGAAGTTTTTAATTCTTTAAAAATGTTTAGCACTTTAGAGCTGGATTCGTGATATATATTAGAGGAAAACTTTTTAAGTTGATATGTTGAACAATTATACAGGAGGAGAGGAGAAGATGAGAAAACAGAAACAGAAACCAGTAAGATGGGTTAGATTTAGTTGGTTCTAGATTTGATGTTATAAATCCTCCAACGTTGCAGTTAAGGTATTCACTAAATGGCGTGATATAGTTTTATTCTTTGCAATTCTAACATATTTTACTCCTTCGTGTAGTAATGTTTTCATAAATCTACGTAACTTTTGGACTTCTTTAGTTTTCATAACAACTTCTGCTATTGTAAACGCATCTTCCTCGCTAAGATTCTCTTTTTCAAGTAGATTAGTTATTCTTTTTCTCGCTTTTAAATTCTTAAAAGCATAGAGTAGTGGAAGGGGCAAACATTCGTTCTTCGCTCTGTTTCTCAATTCATCGGGTTCAAAGATATCTATAAAGTCATCTCTTATCGTTGCTAAAATTCCTAATATTCTGCCATATTCCGCCAGGGATTTGATTTCACTTTTGGAACCCCCTCCTAAGATAGCACCAATCTTAGCGGCAGCCTCAGCGATTGCGGCTTTACTCTTTATTACCTCAAAGTACTCTTCGGGGGCTACATCCCACCGGCCTTTTAAGTTCATCTCATGAGCTACACCCATACCTAGTTTCAAAAAACCATCTTTCACTGTGTCAAAAATAGCCTTCCTCTGTTTTTTGGGGAGCCCCTCACATGCTCTATTCAAGAGCTGAAAACCTTTAATTAACAAAATGTTACCAACAATAAGCGCTATGTCTTGACCAAAAATACCAAAAACTGTTGGTTTTGACTCTTTCACTTTTGAACAATCTAAGATATCATCATGGATATCCACAGCTCCTGTAAGAAGCACCAACGCTGCACCGATGCTTTCCGTCCCCTCCGCTTTACCTCCAACAGCTTCGCATGCCAATGATATAAGTGCCGGATGATGAAAGTTACACCAAAACTCTCCGATAAAATAATGTAGAGCCTCACGAACCGGCTCATAATGAAATGTCTCGCGGAAAATCTCCTCTTTTGCAATTTCGCACGCAGTTTTTCCTTTTTCCTTAAGAAGCCTTTGCATTTGTCTTATGAGTTTCCTCATATTCATCCCCATTAATACTCTAATTGTAAACTCGCGTAGTAATCTCATTGTCTACTAAGGTGCATCGAGATGAGCCACGTTTAAATTCAAGATGTTAATTGCTCCTGCATTACATTGTGGTATGCGTTTATGTACATTCTTCCTCTTTGCGTCACTGTGTATATTTTTCTTGTGCGTTTTCCAAGTTGCTGCTTTTGGCTTGTGATTAGGCCTTTGTCTTCGAGTTTTCGTAGTAGCGGATAGAGGGCTCCGTGGCGTATTTTCAGCCCGGATATGGCTTCTATTTGCTTTTTTATTTGATACCCCCAAGTGGGTTGTTTGTTTATTATGCTTAGTACCTGGATGTCGAGTAGGTTTTTGGTTATGTGTTGTACAATTTCTTTTTTGAGATTTTCTTCCATTGGCAGGTTGCCTTTTTATGTTCTGTTTTTGACTTATTTTCCATCGAGTTTATATGTTTTGTGGGTTTTGATGTTGTGGTAGGGTATGTTCTGTTATGCTTTTTTATGCTTTTGGTGTGTGTGAAGCTTTATATGGCTGTTTAGGCTTTATAGAGTCTTGAGATATGTCTAAAAAGGAACATATCGTACCCAAGTCTAACAGAAAAACTGTTAGACAGAACAACAAAATGGGAGAAGAGTAAAATGAACAACACGAAAGAAGTTCAAGTTAAACTTATGAAAGGCCTCCTAGACCTGATAGTGCTTCAATTTCTTAGCAGTCAGCCCATGCATGGCTACCAAATAATAACTAAGATTCGCAAAACCTTCGGCGTATACTTTGGTCCAAGCACTATTTACCCGCTCTTAAACGCACTGGAAAGGAGTGGTTACGTGAAAAGCGAGTGGGACATGAGCAACGAGAGACCCAGAAAAGTGTATAGGTTGACGGCTGAGGGACGTAACCTCTTGAACTTCACTGAAGATTCGCTGAACTTTATATGCAAGAAAATAGGGGCAACGGGCATCCCTAAAGGGAT
>JAWBXA010000029.1:0-11888 GCA_038868115.1 Bathyarchaeia archaeon | reverse complement strand
AAACCTTAGCCCGTCAAGCCCAAGCGCTCTCGTTTTTATATAAGGAGACGGAGAAAACTTTCCAAGCAGACGCCCTGAAAAATAACCAAATTATGACTTATAGTGGAGAACTTCCAAAGCCCACAACCCTTTTAAAGAGTTGGCTTTCTAAACAATTGGAAGTTCCTGAAGAGAAAATCCTTGAGGGCATATTGGCTGTCGGCTAAAAAGGCGTTTAGAAAGTTTGTATTTTGTGTTATGTAGTAATGTTTTTATATTTGCGTGAGTATTAAGTCTTACGATGCAGTATGGGGCGGAGGTTGAAGGCTGGACAAGGGCAGCCAAAATCGGTTTTTCCGTTTTCGAAGCCTTCTCCTTTCTCCTCGATGACGGAAATGGCTGCTCGTTCAGCCAAAAAACGATGAAGGCCCCAAATCAAGTCAACAAATTATGGAGGCATAATGATCGTGGAAGAAAGCTGGAAAGTCCTGGAAATGCTCCATGAAGAGTTTGTAAGGGTTGATAGGGTTGTGGAAGAATTGCGCTTCTTAAGGATGGTAGCTCAAGACCTTAAGAGTTTTAGGAAGATGTTAAGTTTTAGGAAATACGATTAAGAGTGTTATCCAAAAAAGTAAAGCCTTTAAACGTTTTTTCCATTATCATCTTGACTGACCATGAAGCCTAAGCGTGTGGAGATCTTCTTCTTTAATACTTTGACGCGGAAAAAGGAGAGGTTTGTTCCTTTAGAGGAGGGCAAGGTTCGAATTTACACTTGCGGCCCCACAGTTTATGATTTTGCCCATATCGGAAATTTTAGGACCTTTGTTTTTCAAGACGTTTTGAGGAGATGGCTAGAGTATCGCGGGTTTAAGGTAATACAAGTTATGAATATCACCGATGTCGATGATAAGACAATTAGGGGGGCTAGGAAGCGGAACATCCCTTTAAGAGAGTATACAGACTACTACATTAAGGCGTTTTTTGAGGATATAGAAGCGTTAAACCTTGAAAGGGCTGAGTATTATCCTAGGGCTACTGAACATATTCCGGAAATGGTTGGTTTGATTAAGAGGCTTATGGAGAAGGGCTATGCCTATAGAGGTGAGGATGGCTCCGTTTACTATAACATTTCAAAGTTTAAGGATTATGGGAAACTTTCAAAGTTGAAAATTGAAGAGTTGAAGCCCGGTGCCAGAGTAAAAGTTGATGAGTATGGGAAGGAGGAAGCCCGCGACTTTGCCCTCTGGAAGGCTTGGGACGAAGAGGATGGCGAAGTTTTTTGGGAAACAGAAATTGGTAAAGGAAGGCCAGGATGGCACATAGAATGCTCAACCATGGCGATGAAATATTTGGGCGAAACCATAGACATTCACAGTGGCGGTGTTGATCTCATTTTTCCCCATCATGAGAATGAGATTGCCCAAATTGAGGCTGCCACTGGTAAGCCATTTGCTCGTTATTGGCTTCATTCTGAGCACTTGCTGGTTGAGGGTAAGCGTATGGCGAAGAGATATGGCAACTTTTACACTTTAAGAGATTTAATGGCGAAGGGTTATGATCCTATGGCAATACGTTATTTGCTTATGTCCACTCATTATAGGCAACAGTTGAATTTCACCTTTGAGGGACTTGAGGCTGCGAAGGGTGCTGTTGACCGTTTGAAAGCCTTTGTGTGTAGGCTTTTGGAGGCTGATGGCGAAGGTTGCGGTGAAAAGATAAAAAGTTTAATGGATGAGGCGCAGAGACGTTTTGAGGAAGCCATGGATGACGACCTAAACATAGGTGTGGCCTTAGCCGCCATTTTCGGCTTCGTTAGGGATGTGAACAAGCTTATGGACGAAAACAAACTGAGCAGATGGGAAGCTGAAGAGGTCTATGATTTGATGATGAGGTTTGACAAGGTTTTAGGCGTCATAGGCGAGATTAAAGTCGAAGGGAGGCTGCCACCAGAGGCTGAGGAGCTGATTAGGAGAAGGGAGGAAGCGAGAAAAGCCAAGGATTGGATAACCGCTGACAAGATTAGGGAACAACTTAAAGCTATGGGCATAATATTGGAGGACACGCCTCAGGGAGTAAAATGGCGCATAGAGAAACGTTAGTGCGGCTCTTTTCCTTGAACATTCCATTCTGTTGTGGCGTACTTTTCTCTACAGAGTTTTTCAGCTAGTTCTTTCTCGTAGCTTGTTAAATCATTTTTTTCAAGAGTTGCCCTTAGCGCCTTTTGGAAGCCTCCAATTAGCGCTTCATATACTGTTACGTGTTGGATTTCTTTTCCAAGTTCCGCCTTTATTGATGTTATCTTGTTTTTAGCTATGTCTACGGCTTCCATGCATGTTTTTGCCCATGGAAGTTTTAGGAAAGTAAACATTTTTTCCAGGTCAACGTTTATGAGCATTGTGCCGTGTTGTAGGACTACGTCTGATTTGTGGCATTGGGCGCTTCCAGAGATTTTCTTTCCATTTATTGTTAGGTTTGGGCATACCCTTCCGTCACCTTCGTTAAAATCGGCTTTCAGCCCTAAAGTTTTTAGGGCCTCAATTATGCCAGCGTAAATTTTTGCATAAACCTCTGTTATGTTTTTGGCTTTTAGGTCATCTTTGCTTGCAACTACACTGTAAGTTATTTCGCCATCAGCGTCATGATAAACTGTGCCTCCACCGGTTATTCGCCTAACAATGTCCACGCCATATCTTTGACAATTTTCAAGGTAAACCTCGTTCTCCATCTTTTGAAAGCGTCCAATGGAGACCGCTGAAGGCTTCCAGCGATAAAACCTTACGGTGTTGGGTACTAATTCTCTTATTCTTGCCTCCAGTACGGCTTCATCTATTGCCATATTCATGTAAGCGTTATAGGTTTCAAGCTTTAACAGTCTCCAACCAGCCATTTTGGAGTCTCCACGTGTCCCATAAACTTGATATGGTTCATGTTTTAGAATATTTCTGCTTTTGAGTTTTAATCAATACAAACCTCCTCTATTTTGCGGTTTTCGTCTCGTTCAGTTTAAATATTAGATGTATGATTACACGTAGCGAGAGGAAAACGTAGGTTATGGGTTCGAAGTCTCCAAGTGGCGAGTTCGCCGCAAGAAAACTTGTAGAGAAAAGGAAGAAGTTCCGCTGGAGTAGCATGTACTATAAAAGGCGAATGTTAGGCTTGGATGTTAAGGCAGATCCTCTTGAAGGAGCTCCCATGGCGAGGGGCATAGTCCTCGAAAAGGTTGGGGTGGAAAGCAAACAGCCCAACAGCGCTATAAGAAAATGCGTACGAGTCCAGCTGATTAAGAACGGGAAAGTTATTACGGCTTTTCTGCCAGGAGACGGAGCCTTAAACGTTGTTGACGAACATGACGAGGTAATAGTTGAGGGTATTGGCGGATCTCGTGGAAGAAGTATGGGTGATATCCCCGGCGTCCGCTGGAAGGTCATAATGGTTAATGGGGTTTCCCTAAAAGAGCTTGTGCTTGGTAGGAAACAGAAGCCGATGCGGTGATGAGTGTTGAGCAAGGAACAGAGAGGACAAAAGGAGACGAAAGAGGTGGAACAGAAGAAGATTGAGCGGAAGGTCGAAGAGAAGGAAATAAAGCTTTTCGGAAAATGGAGCTTTAAAGATGTTGAGGTTAGGGATTTAGGTCTGCAGAGGTATATTTCACTTAAACCTGTTGTTATACCCCACACCATGGGACGCCACGAGCACAGACGTTTTGGAAAGGCAAACGTTAACATCGTGGAGAGACTTGTAAACAATCTTATGCGCCCGGGGAAAAATGCTGGTAAAAAGGCTAAAGCTATAAACATTGTTAAGCATGCTTTTGAAATTATCCACTTGCGCACTGGAAGAAACCCAATAGAAGTCCTTGTGAGGGCTGTTGAGAACTCTGCGCCATGCGAAGACACAACGAGAATCGCCTATGGTGGCATAGTCTACCACTTGTCAGTTGACATCTCACCTCAAAGAAGAGTCGACCTAGCCTTAAGGTACATATGCGAGGGTGCAAGGCAAGCGGCTATGCATAATCCTCGCTCAATTGAAGAGTGTCTAGCAGACGAACTTATTTTGGCAGCGAACAACGACATGAAAAGTTACGCAGTTTCAAAACGCCATGAGCTGGAAAGAATAGCTATGGCTTCAAGATAGCGCAAACTTATTTAGTATGGATTTCAACAACGTCTCCATCTTCAAGGGTGAACGCAGCCCCGACCTTTTGAGGACTGAAAACGAGGCGTTTTGCCCAAACCCTTGCATAGGCAAAATTCTCGCTTAGATCGCTATGGATGTTTCTGGCTAAATCATAAACTGTTGAGCCCCTTTTCATGACGAAGGGCTTTTCTGAGGCGCCTTTCTCAGCCGGCTCTTTGGTGTATACGCGGATTATGTCCAAAGTTTTGAATAAGGCTTCACCTATTTCCTTTATGCCTATTCCAGTTTTACATGAGACAGCAATTATGGGAAGCTGTCCGCCAACGTATTCCTCTAAAATTTTAAGGTTCGCTTTTGCGTCTTCAATGTCGATCTTGTTTGCAACAATTATGGATGGCTTGTAAACTGTGCTTTCAAAGATTGCATCTTCAACATCGTCAAGTGTTGCCTCGCCGTAAATTTTGATAATAGCGTTCGTAACCTTATAGCTTTTGAGGAGCTCCTCAACATCTTTAAAATTGCAGTCAAGAAGCCTTCCAAAAACGATTATGCGTAAGCCGGCGCCCATATGCTTCCTCTCAATTTCAACCCGCGCCCTAGGCTTGCTGACGAGTATTCTTGTCTTCTCCAACTCGCTGAGGATAGTAGACAACTGCCAAAGAGGATCTTGGGTTAAATCCACCATCAAGATTAAGCCATCGGCATTTCTAGCTAGGGCGAGGGTTTGAAGACCCCAAGCTCTTCCATCCGCTGCACCTTCCATTAAGGCCGGAGCCTCAACAAGCTGAAATTGAATATCCTCATATTGAAGCATTCCTGGAACAGGCTCCTTGGTGGTGTAGGGAGCTGATGAAACTTCAACCTTTGCGTTTGTCGCAGAAACGAGAAGGCTGCTTTTTCCGACGTTTGTTAAACCTAAAATGACTATTTGGGCTGCCCCCTCCTTTTCGATGAAGAATTTTGGTCCACCTCTGCCAGCCTTTCGTCG
Source organism: Bathyarchaeia archaeon (assembly GCA_038868115.1). GTDB lineage: Archaea > Thermoproteota > Bathyarchaeia > Bathyarchaeales > Bathycorpusculaceae > JAGTQI01. The sequence continues at coordinate 6,781 of JAWBXA010000029.1, read as the reverse complement.
CTTTCCCTCCTCAAGCTCTTTCCGTAGAACAGCCATCTGCTTCTTAACGTGGGCGCATAGCTTGGCAGTTCCTTTGTGCTTTGGAACAAGACTTAAAAACTCCTGCATAAGCTGAAGCTTCTCTCTAGGGTTTCGGGCAGCTGAAACCTCAGCCCATTTCCGTTTAGCCTCCACTGGCAGGTTCGTAGGCATAAACCGTACGCATCCCAAAATTTATTCAAGGTATAACGCTAATATTCATTTCGAAAAAGCTTTCACTTGAGCCTTTCAGCTTTAAATTAACATCTTTAGACGGGGAAAATCGCGAAAGAACATGGCTTTTTATTTGCTTATCTCGTTTTTGAGCGGTTCTCATGGTACATGCAGTAAACACAGAGATATGATAAACTTAAAATAATTGAATGAACAGTTGTGTAAACGAATCCACTAAAAATATGGAAAATTTAGAGTTTAAAAGTACGGAGGAAAAAGGATGAGCAGACCTGAAAAACCTCACCTAAACCTAGTGATCATGGGACACGTTGACCATGGAAAGTCAACAACAACGGGTCACATGCTCTACCTGGCAGGCGTTGTTGATGAAAGAACTGTGAAGCAATACGAGGAAGAAGCCAGAAAAATGGGAAAGGAAACATTCAAGTATGCGTGGATTCTTGACAACCTAAAAGAGGAGCGGGAAAGAGGGCTAACAATAGACCTACGATTCCTAAAATTTGAAACCAAAAAATACTACTTTACAATCATCGACGCGCCGGGTCATAGAGACTTCGTTAAAAACATGATTACAGGCGCAAGCCAAGCCGACGGCGCTATACTATTTGTTTCAGCGAAAAGAGGAGAATTTGAAGCTGGCATAGGTCCGGGTGGACAAACACGAGAGCATGCCTTTTTGGCTTTCACTTTGGGCGTTAACCAGCTTGTTGTCGCCATAAACAAAATGGACGATCCCACGGTTAACTGGAGCCAGGAACGTTACAACGAGGTTAAAAATGAAGTTGCCAGAATGCTCAAAATGGTCGGCTACAAGGTTGAGAAGATTCCGTTTGTGCCAACCTCTGGATGGACTGGCGACAACCTTGTCAAGCCCAGCGACAAAATGCCATGGTACAAGGGACCAACCCTGATAGAGGCATTAGACGTCTTTGAAGTCCCACCGAAACCACTGGACAAACCTTTAAGAATTCCAATACAAGATGTTTATAGCATAACTGGTGTAGGCACAGTGCCTGTTGGCAGGGTTGAAACAGGAGTTTTAAAGGAAGGTGACACAGTCATATTCATGCCAGCTAACAAGCAGGGCGAGGTTAAGTCGATAGAGATGCACCACACAAGAATCACAAGGGCTGAACCGGGAGATAATATAGGTTTTAACGTTAGAGGTGTTGCTAAAACAGACATACGCCGAGGAGATGTCTGTGGACATGTTAACAGCCCGCCAACAGTAGCGCGGGAGTTCATAGGCCAAATAATTGTTATATACCATCCAACAGCTATAGCTGCTGGTTACACGCCGGTGCTCCACTACCACACTGGGCAGATGGCTTGCAGGTTCACTGAACTTATAAGGAAGATTGACCCACGCTCCGGACAGGTTGTCGAGGAAAAGCCATCTTTCCTAAAGACAGGAGACGCTGCACTTGTGCGGATGGAACCGCTTCGTCCAATAGCCATTGAAGCCTACTCTGAGTTTTCAGAGCTTGGAAGGTTCGCTGTAAGGGACATGGGCACAACTATAGCCGCCGGCATCGTGAAGGAGATAACTAAAAAGGGGCTGCAATAGCCTCCATCCTCTCTTTTTATTCAAGCCTCTGTTTATACCCTATGCAATGCTATCCTTTCGAGCAATTTTTAAGCTTGAGGAGGCTCTTCATAAAGCCATAATTTGCGAGTTTAGCAGAATAAAGCTGGAAGTCGTTTGGGGCGTCCTATTTAAATTTGACAAAAACGAGGTGAACCATAGTTAATAAACATCTTCAAGGAAACTGTGGATTTTATCTACATTGCCGCCTGTGTATTCTGTCAAAAGTGTGAAACTCTAGGACACCCAAATATTTTTGTGGCTAGTTTGCTAATACTGTAGGGGAGAAGCCATAGCAATCCTTAAATCCTGCCAGACACCGTTAAATGCAGTCCTAAATGTTGATAAGTGGTCAAAAACTGTTTACTGTCTCGGTCCAAAATAAGCAGTAAAGTCAAGGAAGTATTAAACACACATTCACAAGGAGTGAAGAAGGCTATGAATGTGGAAATTACTCCGACGAAAAAGGTTACAATCTTAGGATTGGACAAGCGAAGCGTAGGCGACATTGCATGGTGTGCCACCACTTATGGAGCGAATAGACTTTATTGGATAGACGGCTATTTGCTATGCCTAGAAGTTTATGAGAAGTCCTTTGAACATGAGTTAAAAAACAGGGAGTTTCCAATAAGCCAAATATGCTATGCGGAATTTCCAAAGTATGAGAAGATTTACGAAGTGGACAAGAGCCTACAAATTCCAGTGGTAAACGTTTCAGACATGAAAATATTCAAAAACATACTGAATGCCATAAAAGAAAACGTAAAAACCGCAGGCAGCTAAAAGCGATTATAGCGAATTAGCACCTTCACGTATTCTTCGCTGATGTTTGGGGGCCAATCTCATACCCATTTACAAAAAGGCAAGTTCTAAGGGGGAAACCACACGTGTATATCGGCGATCTCAAGAAGCCGAAACTTTCCCAAAAGAGGCGCCCCATCCGGAGTGAACTTTGCATTTTTGAGGGTTATCCTCTTATTCTCTACCAGCGGTCTCCATCACAAGGAAATTCGAAATCCAAAGTTAAATTTAATTTTAAACTTCAGCCTTTTAAATTGTCTAAATGCTGAATTCTTATATAAGTGCTTGCAGAATAACAAGATGCGTCGACTATTTTAATTGCTGGAACGTGGGTGATCATGCGAAAAACAATCTTTAAGAAGCTTGAGGCTCAAGGTTTAATAGCCAACTATAACCGTTTAAGAAAGAACCTTCCACCGAGACTTCCCGACAGGGTTTATATTTGGGACGAAACTTTGCGGGAGGGCGTTGAAACACCGACTGTTTTCTTGACCTATGTGGAGAAGGTTAAGTTAGCTAAGCTTTTGGATGAGGCTGGTGTTTCCGTCATAACTGTTGGTTTTCCAGCGCTTTCAGATGAGGAAAAGAACGCTGTTAGAAGGATAGCCAACGAGGGGTTTCAGCAAGCCAGCATAGCCGCCTCAGCAAGAGCAATCAAAAGCGATGTGGATACCTGTCTTGACTGTGGGGTTAAGGAAGTTATTATCTTCGCGCCTTTTAATGGGCTTAACCTCCAGTATAGACTTAAGATGTCAAAAGAGCAAGTCCTAAAAAACACAGTGGAATGTATAGAATACGCTAAAAGGCATGGTGTAACCGTAAACTTTGTTTTGGAAGACGCCTCGAGAACACCCTTGCCAGACATCTTGCAAATTTTTGAATCTGCCGTGAAGGCTGGTGCTAGCAGGCTTGTAATTGCCGACACCGTTGGCTTTTTAAGACCCTTATCGGTGCGTTATCTTGTCTCCCGCATTAGGGATGGACTTCAGCAAATTCTTGGGAGGGATGTTACACTTTCCATTCACTGTCACAACGATTTCGGCTTAGCCACAGCAAACACTTTGGCAGCTGTTGAGGAAGGTGTAGCCTACGTACACACATGCCTCGTAGGTTTTGGCGAGAGGGCGGGTGTAGCTCCTTTAGAGGAGGTTGTTGCCGCCTTGGAGCTTCTATACGACATAGATACGGGCGTTGATATGAAGAAGCTTTATAGGCTTGCCCAACAGGCGGAGAAAAGCTTCGCCCTTCCAATACAGTTCCATAAACCAATCATTGGCGAAAATGCCTTCTCCTATGAGGTTGATGAGCACGTTGAGGGAATGCTTGTTCATCCGCTGCTTTTTGAGCCTTTCCCGCCTGAAATGATTGAGAGAGAAACACGGTTCTATATAGGGAGAACAGGTGGAAGACGTCTTGTTGAAAAGCGGCTTGAAATGGCCGGCATAAAGGCTACGCCGTGGCAAATCGACGAAATAGTCAAAAGGATAAGGAGTTTGCAGGAAAGTCTCGACAAGGGCGGAACACAAATGACCTTCTATCAGATCAAGAAGCTTATGAAGGAACTTCGCAGAGGCTTAACTGAAGAGGACTTCTGGCGCATAGTTGAGCAGGTTACGAGGCAGAAGCCAAAAATTCCGCAACAGCTCCTTGCTGAGGTGAAAGGACCTTAGGTCAAGGTTAAGTCTTCAAAGACCTTTGCTATCTCATCTATGCTTAATGGTCTTGGATAGTTATATATTGGACCGCCAGGCTTTTCGTTGTAGTATGGGCGGTTGCAGTCCGGGCATCCAGAAGTTCTAAAAGGTTCGCCGGAAGCAACAATTTGCTTCAAGGCTTGTTTATCTATGCCAAAACTTATTATGCGACCATTTTCATCGAAGGTTATTGCTTCAACCCTTGAAATTTTATGGAAGATTAAATGTCTGGCTAACTGTACTCTTCTGTACTGTTGGATTGGCGGTTGATGAAGGTTTTCTAAGGCCGTCCCAGCGACTGGTGTAAAGGCAAAGAGGGCTGGCAAAACACCCATATCGACGCATCTTTGAATCATCTCGACCATTTCCCTTTCAGATTCGCCTAAACCAACAATTAAATGAGTGCTGACTTTTCCCTCTCCAAAAACTTTCACAGCCTCCTTAATCAGTTTCAGCTGTCTCTCCATGTTGTATGGTCCGCCAGCGGAAGCCCCCTTAACCCTATCAAATGTTTCTGGGGTGGCCGCGTCCAATGGTATGCCTATTCTTTCAACGCCAGCCCTTGCTAGGCGCTTTATGTTTTCTGAGCTTATGGGTTGACATGAAACAGATATTGGGACATTTACGCGTTTGGAGATTTCCTTTACAAGTGCTTGTATATGCTCGTGTGCTTGTGGATAGTTTAGGGTTTGTATACAGATGCGCTTAATTTCACCATTTTTTGCGGCTGCTTCCACTTTGTCGAACACTTGTTTTGTGTTGAAGGCTGGCCATGAAACCCTTGATAACATGTCGGCTCTGCTGCGGCTCCCTCTTGCTTGGGGGCAAAATCCACAGTTGGCAAGACACTTCCCCCGTCTATATGTCATAAGGTAAGCCGTTGTAGGTTTAGCATCGAGCCTTCCACTGATTAGTCCTAAAACTATGGCTGAGCCTAGTGAAACGCGAATTTTATTTGGAATTTTCGCGGCTGCCAAAGGTTTTCACATTTGTTGCGTGATTTAGGTGTTTTCTGCTATTGATTCTGAATTCATAAGTATTATTATCATTATCGTTGTCAAACAAGGTTTTGGGCGTGAAGAAATTTGCGAAGGTCCAAGCTTGAAAACTATGAGGCTATATTGGCGGCTTTAGCCAAAAAACCCTTAACTGTTGACAGCATAGCCTACAAAACTAGCATGGACTGCACCGTTCTTGAGCAGTACTTAGAATCTCTTATGAGGAACGGGCTCGTTGTTGAGAAGTTCACTGGCAAAAAGAAGCTTTATGCCATAACTGAAAGGGGCTTGTCGGTTTTCAGAATCTTAAGCTTCCAGAGGTATCTGGAGAAAATTGCAAAAACAATTAAAGTCGCTAACGCTTTAGAAACAGCGTCAACTCTGACCATCCCAAGCAATGAAGAAGAAACTAAAGTTTGAGGTTGTAGACAGCGAAAGTTATTAAGCATCTCATCTAGCTTTAATAGGGAAAATGGCGCAGTTTACTCCAAAAGCTATTTGGCAAATGAGCATAAAAGAGTTCTCAAAACTTTTACAAAGAAATGCTTTCCGTTCTGAAAGAAAAAGTATTTACTTTTATGCTCCAAGCTTCGCATATTATAAGACGGCTTATTTCCACTCTTCATGTAAGGATTTTCCAACAATTTCCGTGACGGGAAGGGGCTGCGCATTAAACTGTAAGCACTGCGGCGGTAAAGTTCTTGAAACCATGCGTCCGGCTAGAACCCCGGAAGAGCTTTACAATTTGTGTGCAAAGCTTAAGAGGAATGGAGCTGTCGGCTGTCTAATCAGTGGCGGCTGTTTGCCAGATGGTTCCGTCCCCTTGGAAAGGTTTACAGAAGCCATTAGGCGGGTTAAGGCTGATTTTGGCTTGAAAATTTTTGCGCATGTCGGAATTGTGAACTATGAAAAGGCTGTAAAGCTTAAGGAAGCTTGTGTTGACGCCGCTCTAATCGATGTTATTGGGGATAATGAAACAATACGGGAAATTTACAACTTGAAAGTTACAGTTAGGGATTATGAAGACGCGTTAAAGGCGTTAAGTCAGTCCGGCTTGTGTTTCGTTCCCCACGTAATTGTTGGGCTTCATTATGGACGGTTGAAAGGGGAATTTTACGCCTTACAGATGATTTCCAAATATAAGCCATCAGCCCTAGTCGTAATCGCTTTCATGCCCGTACACGGCACAATAATGGAGAATGTGAAACCGCCAGAACCGATGGAAATAGCTAAAGTTTTAGCCACTGCAAGGGTTATGTTTCCAAAAATTCCGATAGCTTTGGGTTGCATGCGACCAAAGGGCAAGCAAAGAGCAGAAACAGACACCTTAGCCATAAAAGCTGGTGCTGACGCCATAGCCTTTCCATCCGAAGAAGCCATAAAATACGCCAAGGCACAAAGCTACGGGATAAGTTTTTCATCTCACTGTTGCGCGCAGATTTACGCTGACATTTTAAGGGTGTGATGCATATATCCTATTTATCGTTGAT
>JAWBXA010000028.1:9468-12178 GCA_038868115.1 Bathyarchaeia archaeon | reverse complement strand
GTATAATCAACGCTCAACCTCCAGGTTATCTATAGCTCTTCTGATCCCTAGCCCTCGCACCGGGACCACCAAACTTCTTAGGCTCTTTCCTTCGGGGGTCGCCAACAACCATTGTTCTGTCATATTCAATGAATGTCGTACGCAGCTGTGTGCTTTTAGTCCATTTTAATAGAGCATTTGCAATTGCCATTCTAGCAGCCTCGGCTTGCCCCATGTAGCCTCCGCCCGAAACCTTAATGTCTATATCCAGTTGTTTCCAAATCTCGTCGCCAGCTTGTATCAGTGGTTCCATTATTTTTTGGCGTGCAACTTCAGGCTGATAAATCTCCAGCGGAACCATGTTGATTCTTATCCTTCCTATGCCGGGCTTGATGACAGCGCGTGCTATGGCTGTTTTTCTTTTCCCACTGACTACGAGAACTTTTTTTGCTGGCATTTATTCTTCACTCCAACCTATTTCCCTTGCAAGCTCACCTAGTGTGAGGTAAGGACAAGTTAACTTTTTGGCTTGTGCCTCCTCTATAATTTCCATCTCCCGATTTTTAAGTTCGTCTGGAACACCTATGAAAACCCTAAGCCTCTTGTAGGCCTGCTTGCCCTTCGGTTGCTTATATGGAAGCATCCCTCTTACAGTTCTTCTGAGGATTCTGTCAGGTCTCCTAGGATGAATAGGACCTTTTCCAGGGTGCCCAACTTCGAGAAACTCTTTTGCTTCTCTTACTTTAAGTTTCTTTTTACCTGATATTATGGCTTTTTCCGCATTTACAACAGCTATTTTTTCGCCTTTTAGTAGGCGTTTGGCAATTATACTTGCCATTCTTCCCAAAATAAGCCCGTCGGCATTAATGACTTTGTAATCGCTCTCCAGCCGCAATCTATATCACCCTATTATCTTAACCTTTGAACCTTTCGGATTTTTTTTGACAAGCTCGACTATGGATAGGCATTTTCCTCGTGCTCTCTTTATTTTTTCTTCAGCCTTCTGTGAAAAGGCAAAGGCCGCAACGGTTATTGGATGGTCTATTTCGCCTGCACCCAACACTTTGCCGGGAACAACCACAGTTTCATTGTTTTCCGTATATCTGTTCAGTCGGCTGATGTTTACGGCTATGCGCTCTCTTCTGGACTTTGATAAAAGTTCAGCTATGCTTCTCCAAATTTTCGCCTTATTTTCCTTGCTCTGCTTTTTTAAGAAACGAATAGTCTTGATGAGCTCCAGGTTTGTAGCATTAACTTTCTTCACGCCTCTCGCACCTCAATTGTTTTGCAAGCTCTTTGAGGTCTTTATCCAAAATTTTTACAGCTTCCATTATGATCCTTTCTGGCGGCAGAACACCTGTTGACTCGATGTTGAATATGAAGGCGTTCTTCTCCCAGTCGACTTCTATTGCTGACGGTTGCTTTGGGCAAACGTCAACGCAGTCTCTGCATAAAGTGCAAATCAACAGGTTACGAACTTCTATTTTTCCCTCACGTTTTGCCAAAACTTTTCTTGGGCATATTTCTACACATTTCCCGCAAGCATCACAACTTTCGCTGTTTACTTTTATTTGTGGCAGATACTTGTATGAGCACAGCGAAACCGACTGCCACTTAGCATGGTTTTTCCCTTTTCCAAGTCTTGCGTAAGCTTCAAGCCTCAACTTTTGCCCTTTTGCAAGCTTAACTATTGGGATTTTGTCGCTGACAGGAACTATGTTTGGATTTTCTGAGACAAGCTCGCCAGAATAAACCGTTATTGTTCCTTCTGTTGCCTCCCTATCCAACGTAAGCGCAACCCTGCATAAGTTGCATCCAAATTCGCTTTTGCACGAACACTCTTCCGGAAGGTTGTAGCTGTCGAGGTCAGTTTTTAAAGGTATTAATCCAAGCCTATGGGCTATGATTTCATCATGAAAAACAGAAGAATTCTCAATGATAACAACATCATCTATGGCCATACAAGGAACTTCAGCAATAATGTTCCTTCTTAAAGTGTTAATAAACGGGGTGTCAACTCCTTTTATTAGCAAGCGCAAGTTTTTATCGTCTTTTTCGAGCACCTCTATTTCCACTTAACGAGACGCTCCATTAAGAGTGTAACTATAAACTATATTATATAGTGCCGTTGAATAGAATATTAGTGGACAATATAAACTTGGCGATTAAACCGTAGATTCTTTTCGTTATATGTTAAGGTTAAATTTTGAGGCCAGACGTCTGTCTGAGAACGTGCTGGGGTAAAGAAAAGGTTTTTAGTTAAGTTGTTATATGAGTGTTCTGCAAGTGTTTAATTAATGTGAAATGTGAGGTTGTTGATAAATGTCAGTGTTTGCCGCTCCAGGAGCATATGACCGTGCTATAACTGTCTTTTCACCAGATGGTAGGCTTTTCCAAGTTGAATATGCCATGGAACTTGTTAACCGCGGGGCAACAATTTTGGGGATAAAGTGTTTTGAAGGGGTTGTTTTGGGAGCTGAGGAAACCGTTGAACCCCTTGAGGAAACAGGTTCTTCGTGGAAGATTTTCAAGATTGACGAGCATATCGGCGCAGCAATAGTTGGTTTGAGCTCTGATGCAAGGGTTTTAATAGATCAGGCGCGGATTTACGCACAGAGTAATAAGTTAACTTATGATGAACCAATAGACGTCGAAGTTGTAACTAAGCGCATATGCGACATACAACAGCTTTATACGCAGCATGCAGGAGTAAGACCCTTCGGCGTTTCAC
>JAWBXA010000028.1:0-9370 GCA_038868115.1 Bathyarchaeia archaeon | reverse complement strand
GGATTTACGCACAGAGTAATAAGTTAACTTATGATGAACCAATAGACGTCGAAGTTGTAACTAAGCGCATATGCGACATACAACAGCTTTATACGCAGCATGCAGGAGTAAGACCCTTCGGCGTTTCACTAATATTTGGGGGAGTTGACAAAACTGGAAATCGCCTTTTCATAACGCATCCCAGCGGAACTTATAAGGGGCATAAGGCTACAGCTGTTGGTGCAGGAAGAGAGACCGTAATGAATATTTTGAAGGAAGAATACCGCGAAGACATGAGCCTAGAAGACGCCATAAAACTGGCAGTTAAATGTTTAGTTAAGGCTCTTGAGGCCAGACAGCTTCCGCCAAGGATAAAGATTGCTATTATTCCGTCGGCGACGAAGAAGATGGAGATGCTCAGCGACGAGAAAGTTGAAGCGTATGTAAAGAAGTTTGTTTCAGGCAAGTGAAGAGGGGATGAGTGAAAAATATACCATTGCGCGTATTACAAAAGATAATGAACATTTCGAAGTTCTTGTAAAGCCAGATAAGGCGCTCGACTACCGTCTTGGCAAAATATCCTCAATAACCGAAGTTCTAGCAGCAGAAACAATTTTTTCAGATGCAAGCAAAGGCACAAAAGTTTCAGAAGAAGCCATACGCAAAGCCTTTGGAACAACGGATCCCCTCAAAGTGGCGGACATAATCATAAAAAAGGGCACATTGCAGCTTACAACGGAACAGCGCAGAAAAATGATTGAGGAAAAACGAAGGCAAATAATAGCCTTCATATCAAAGCAGTGTGTAGACCCTAGAACAAATCTCCCTCATCCACCACTTCGAATCGAGCAAGCCATGGAGCAAATTCATTATTCAATAGACCCTTTTAAGCCAACAGAGGAGCAGGCAAGAGAAGTGATAAAGCTGCTGAGGCAGATTTTACCACTAAAAATAGAACAAGTTTCGGTCAGCGTGCACATACCAGCTGAATATGCAGCGAGAGCCTATGGAATTCTGAAAGCCTTTGGTGTGATAAAACGGGAGGAATGGCGAGCAGACGGTTCATGGCACGGGATTCTCGAAATGCCCGCTGGCCTCTACGGACCCTTCCTCGAGAAAATTGGGGAAGTAACGAAGGGAAATGCCGAGGCGAAAGTAATATCCTAACTTATGGTTTATGGTTTAAATTGTGAGTGTGTGTTTATGCCGACATTTTTTGAAAGGAGGCAAATTGCTACTCCCGGTGACTTACTCGCCGAAGGAGACTATATAGCTGGAGAGAACACGTATAAAGAGGGCAACAGAATTTACGCTGCAAGAATAGGGCTTGTGGAATATGAAGACAAAAAGGTTAGTGTTGTCGCCCTAAGAGCCTTCTACGTTCCAAAGGTGGGCGACACAGTTATTGGAACAGTTGTTGAAGTTGGATTTAGCGGGTGGACAGTTGACATAAACGCGCCATACGTTGCCACTCTAAGGGCTTCCGATGTGCTAAACAGACCATTCAAACCGCAGAAAAATGACTTAACAGAAGTGCTAGATGTCGGAGATCTTGTTGTGGCTAAGATAGCCTCCTACGATAGAACCCATAACCCACAATTAAGCGTGGATGAGCCTGGACTTGGGAAAATAACCCGCGGGCAAATAGTGAAAATAACGCCTACGAAAATTCCACGCGTCATTGGGAAAAAGGGTTCAATGATATCCATGATAAAACAGGAGACTGGTTGTCACATAATATTGGGGCATAACGGAATTATACTAATCACCGGTAAAAGCTTAGAAGACGAAGAGTTGGCGATGATGGCAATCCGCAAGATCGAGGAGGAATCCCACACAACCGGGTTAACAGACCGGATTTTGCAGATGATTAGGAATGAAAAAGAGAGAAGAGGAGGTAATTAAAATGAGTCAAAATCAAAAAACTGAAAAATTAATTGATAAAAAGGGTTTAAGGCTTGATGGAAGAAAACCTGTCGAGCTTAGACCAATAAAAATTCAGGTTGGTGTTTTATCAAACGCTGATGGTTCAGCGTACGTTGAACAGGGGAAAAACAAAATTTTAGCTGCAGTTTACGGTCCGAAGGAGCTTCATCCAAAGCATATGGCTTTGCCCGATCGCATGGTTTTGAGATGTCGCTACCACATGGCCCCATTCTCTGTTCAAGAACGCAAGTCACCGGCACCGTCTAGAAGGGAGATTGAATTGTCAAAGGTTATTAGAGAAGCCATCGAACCGGCTATTTTTGTTGAATATTACCCGCGTACAGCTACGGACATTTTTGTTGAAGTTTTGCAGGCTGATGGAAGTACGAGATGTACAAGCATTACGGCAGCGTCGCTGGCTTTGGCGGATGCTGGCATACCGATGCGTGACCTAGTGGTTGCATGTTCAGCTGGAAAAGTTGAGGACACAATAGTCTTGGACTTGATGGATATTGAAGATAAAGTTGGCTCTGCTGATGTTCCTGTGGCTTACATGCCTAATTTGGGCGTTATAACACTTCTTCAGATGGATGGAATCCTTACACCTGAGGAATTTGAGAAGGCCGTCAACCTTGCCATCGAAGGGTGCAAGAAGATTTACGCCTTGCAGAAGGAAGCCTTAAAAGCTAAATATGTCAGCGTTAAGGAGGTTGAAGAGTAATGTCGACAATTGTTGTTCGTGTTAAGCAGAAGCAAATTGCACAGTTAATTGCAAAAGGGAAGAGGCTTGACGGCAGAGGCTTAACCGATTATAGGGAAATAAAAGTAGAGCAGGGAATAATTGAAAGGGCTGAGGGTTCCGCACGAGTTCTTCTTGGAAAAACAGAGGTTATGGTCGGAGTTAAAATCGAAACTGGAGAACCATTTCCAGACACGCCCAACGAGGGAGTCTTGACCGTAAACGCTGAACTTGTACCCTTGGCTTCGCCAACCTTTGAGCCAGGTCCACCAGATGAAAACTCGATAGAGTTGGCAAGGGTTGTTGACCGTGGGATTAGGGAGTCAAAAGCCATCGAACTGGATAAGCTTTGCATAACACCAGGTAAGAGGGTCTTTGTAATATTTGTGGACATTTATGTGCTTAATCATGATGGAAACCTAATTGACGCGTCATCGCTAGCCGCCGTAGCTGCACTCCTTAATACAAAAATGTTTAATTATGAAGTTGAGGATAGCGAAATAAAAATCAAGCCCGGGTATACAGCGCTTCCGGTAAGACGACATCCAGTATCAGTCACTTTTGCAAAGATAAATAATAAACTTGTCGTGGACCCTTGGCTTGAAGAAGAACAAGTTATGGATGCCAGACTAACCATAACGATTGATGATGACGGCAACATATGTGCAGTTCAAAAGGGCGGGAGCGGATATTTCACGCCAGAACAGGTGTTTGAGGCTGTTCAAATTGCTAGAGAGAAAGCCGCAGAAATTAGGAAGAAGCTAGGGTGGTGAAAATGGGGAAAAGAACAAAGAAAGTTGGTCCAACTAGGGGTTTAGGACCCCGCTACGGAGCCACCGTTAGGAAACGTTACATAAAAATAGTCACCGAGATGAAGAAAAGCCATAAATGTCCTCAATGTGGGCTTCCAAGAGTTAAGCGGGTAAGCGTAGGCGTCTGGAAATGCAGAAAATGCGGCTTCACTTTCACCGGGGGCGCTTACACTCCGGCAACAAAGCTTGGCTTGGTGGCTAAACGCGTTGCAAAAGGGACGCCTGTAGAAGAGGTTGAGACTTCAACAGTAGCGGAGGAAGAAGAATAGGCTGAAATCTTGATACTTTTAACTACCTCTCGGAGACCAACTAAAAGTATAAGAACCCTCTGTAAGGACCTTTCACATACTTTTCCAAATATTTTAAGGATAAACCGTGGAAAATTGAGCCTTGAAGGTGTGGCAGCAAAAGCCTTAGAGCTTGGTGCTGAGAAAGTTGTTATTGTTGACCGCTGGAAGGGTGGGCCTGGAAAAATAGAGCTTTACTATGTTAATGAAAAGCTGCAACCGGTATCGCCACTAATATACTTGAGAGGTGTGAAACTTCGCAGAGAATTTCAAACCATGCCAAGGGGCAGAAGAATAAAATCTGTTGCCATTGCATCTTCGCCGGAACAATCCCAAGAGGTTGATAGACTGGAGAAAGCGTTTTCAGAATTTTTCAACATCCCAATAGTGTCTAGCGAGGATGAGTATAGAAGCTATAGTGCCATAATGCGAACTACCACTAGCTCAGCAGGGGAAATAATAGCGACTTTTAGACTTCTTCCGGAAAATGTGGAAATAGGTCCAAGAATTAAGATATCTCATTTAATCTGGGACTTACGGGTTCATGAAAGCTAAAGCCATTATTCGCCTAAAATTTCCTTCAAATAAGGGTTTGATAATAGTTGAGGCGCTTATGCCGGAAATTGCAAAGCCATCTACAACGCGCTCCAAAGCAAACTTAAAAATTGAAAACACTTTTTTGGTTTTGACTGTTGAAGCCAGGGATATTGTAGCTTTGCGGGCGGCCTTAAACGCCTACTTAAGGTGGATTTCAGCTGTTTGCAGTGCTCTCTATGCTTTGGAGAGGTTAGGCTAAAAGCCGTTTTTAGCGTTCACGCTTGCCCTTGATGTATTCTTCCACCCACTCTTTTGCAACTGGGTCTGGCGCTTGTACTGGCGGATGTTTGAAGGCGTATGATGATATACTTATTAGGGGTCCAGCTATTTTTCGGTCCAGAGCCAATTTTACGGCCCTTATCACGTCTATGACCACTCCAGCGCTGTTGGGTGAATCTTCCACTTCAAGTTTAACGGTTATTGTTAGGGGTCTGTCGCCGAATTTTCTCCCCTTCAACCATATATAGCATATTTTCTTGTTCCCTAAAAAAGGCACATAGTCTGATGGTCCTATGCGGGTTGGCAGGTCATATGGCACCAGACTTTTTACGGCTTCTGTCTTGCTTATGCGTTTTGTTTTTAGGCGTTCTTCAACTGTCATATTCAGAAAATCTGTGTCCCCGCCCAGATTCAGCTGGTATGTTTCGTCGACGATTACGCCTCTGTCAATGCACAGCCTAACGAGATTTCTGTGTAGTATGGTTGCACCCAGCTGACTTTTGATGTCGTCACCAGCCACTGGAAGACCCCGCGCCTCAAATTTGCTGCTCCATGCAGGGTCTGAGGCAATAAATTCCGGTATACAGTTTATGAAGGCGCATCCAGCATCCAAGGCGGCTTGGGCATAAAAGCGTGTGGCATAGTGGCTTCCGACAGGCAAATAATTAACGAGAATTTCTACTCTGGAATCTTTTAGGACATCTACGACATTTGCTGGTTTAACTTCGTTTTCGCTATAAACGTTGAAGGCCTCTCTCATATGCTTTGCCACACCGTCCAAGACCGGTCCAGGCAAGACTTCCACACCTAACGGTGGCACGTCCGCAAATTTAGCGCAACAGTTTGGTTTGACAAATATGGCCTCAGCCAAGTCCTTTCCAATCTTGTTTTTGTCCACGTCGAAAGCTGCAACGAACCTTATGTCCCTGACGTGGTATCCGCCGAAGTTCACATGCATTAGTCCCGGAACCGTTTCGCCCTCTTTTGCATTTTTATAGTATTCCACTCCTTGAATTAGAGCTGACGCTGAATTACCAACGCCGACTATTGCCGTTCGAATTTCAGCCAAGCTTTGTCCCTCTTTTGATGGTTTGCGGTGAATGGGTTTAGCTTTTGTGCTCTATAACCTTTTCTGGTCTATGGCAAGATTAAAAGGGAACCTTAACAGACTATCAGAAAGGCGAAAGGGTTATGGCTGAAGGCGAAGTAGACATCAAATTCGAACCATTCAAAGAAATTGTCATCATGGAGCACAACTTTTTCTCATCGCCAGAGGACATTGCAAGGTTTGCTTCAATAATAGCCGGAGGGAAAACAGCGGGTTTGTACTGGGCTGAAGGCGTTGTATTCCTTTATTTCCCGCTTCCAGCATCAACGGAAACTGCTGCAAAAGCGCTTGTCGAAAACAGGAGGGTTTACTGGACCTTTGTTGGATATGCGCTCATGCCAAAGTATCAGCCGCTAATTGAGACCAGAGAAAAGATAATAGTCCCAGTTATGGATATGTCATCGAACCCCATGTTTAGGAAGGTTGCAAACCAGCTTAAAGAACGTGTAAAAACATAAGCATAAAACGGAAAAAGCTCATGACCGAAGAAAGTAAGGTGTCAGTAAAAACAGTCCTTGTGAAGGGAAAAATTCTTTCCGGTTCTGGAGAAGGCGCGTTCTTCATCTTCCTTCCATGGGTTAAGCGACAGATAAAGGAAAAGCTTGGTTTCATACCTTATCCTGGAACACTAAACTTGAGACTGATCGGCAAATATGTAGAAGTTAGGAATCTTCTGCAAAGTGCAAAAGCTATGGAGATTTTGCCGGAGCCCGGGTACTGCAGAGGAAAATGTTTTATGGCGTACATCAAAAGTGATGTGGCATGCGCCGTCGTACTACCATGTGTGGAAAACTATCCCGAGGATATTTTGGAAATTATTGCGCCTTTAAATTTGAGGGAGAATTTGAAGCTTAAAGACGGCGATGAGGTGGAAGTTAGGATATTCCTCGAATAGGCTCATGCTTACTTACGCCTTTCCTTAAAGAATTTTTGCAGGTATTCTTTGAAGCATCCTTTCTTTTTCAAGTATAACCCATACTTTACGAGGGCGCTCATGGCTTTTGCGGCGTCCTCTGGAGAGGAGTATGCTGGAATTCCAAGCTTTTCGAATCTGGAGCGGATATACAAAGCCATTTCAGTTTCGCCGATGTCACATGCAACAATGGGTTTTTCATATTTGCTGGCAACCCTCGCCACTCTATCTACGTAATCTTCTTGCAGTGCTGGCGTATGGTGTAGCCCTAGAAGCAGTATTCCATGAATTTCTGGGTCTTGGAAGACTATGTCGGCTGCTACCTCAAACATCTCAGATGTAGCAGAACCAGTCACGTCGACAGGGTTTAGGTTTGTTGCAAATTTTGGAAGCTTTCCCTCTTGCTTGAGCTCCTCAAATTTTTGGATAGTCTTTTCAGAGAACCGCTTAACGATTAATCCTTGAGTTTCGCATTCATCGGCCGCCAATATTCCCGGTCCACCCGCGTCCGTTATTATTGCCACGTTTCTTCCAGCAGCTGGTAGCTGCATAACAAAGGCCTTCGCCGCATTAAAAAATTCTTCCATATCCCTGACCCTTAAAATTCCAGTTTGTGTGAAGGCAGCGTTGTAGATTTGGTCTGAGCCTGCCATGGCGCCTGTGTGAGATGCTGCCGCTCTCGCTCCAGCTTCTGTCCTTCCGGCTTTTATGGCTATTACTGGCTTTCTCTTTGTGACCTCTGAGGCTGCTCTGATGAAGGCTTTTCCATTCTTTATGTCTTCAGCGTATAGCAATATGACTTTGGTTTCATTGTCGTGGTATAGGTAGTAGAGCATTTCGGCTTCGTCTACGTCACTCTTATTTCCAAAACTTACAAATTTGCTGACACCTATCTGTCTACCAGCCAAGTAGTCGAGGGCTGCCGCTCCGAAGGCTCCGCTTTGGGTTACTATGGCTATGTTTCCCCTCATCGGTCTAGGAGTTGCAACAACCTCTTCGCCTGTCATCAAAATCTTTGTTTCTGGTAGAAATAACATGTCAACACCTGTTTTGGAATCATAGACGCCCAGGCAGTTGGGACCGAGAACCCTTATCCCAGCCTTTTTCGCAATTTCAACAACTTTCTTTTCCAGTTCGTGGTTTCCAACTTCTCCGAAACCAGAACTAATTATGACCACGGCTTCAACTTTTTTAGCTGCAGCGTCCTCCATTATTTCTGGCACAATTTCCGCTGGAACAACGATAACAACAAGTTCGATTTCTTCGGGGATTTTTGTTAGTTTTGGATAGCATTGAAAGCCTAAAATGTAATCTTCGTGAGGGTTTACGGGGTAAAGTTCTCCTTTAAAGACACCTCTCCTTTTGTTTTCCACAAAATTTTTGAATATGATGTGCCCAGCCTTGTTTATCTTCTTAGTGGCGCCGACAACGGCCACTGACTTTGGATTGAAGAAGGTGTCAAGCTGTTCTACAGAAGCCTCCAACCCATCACCTTCTCTGATGGATGATTGGCGGCTGTTATTTTGCTGGTTTTATCATTCGCTCTTTATTTCCTTTTCCCTGACGTTCTAACGATTCAATGAACTTTGCAGAAGAAGCCACGCGCACTAATACTATGGGTTTGTGTTTTATTTTTTCTAGCATCTCCCAATTTACTTCAGCCAAATCAACGTTGAATTTTTCAGCCATGTCCCACACAGTTCTACCAGCCCCGTAACCTCTAGCACGGTTTGCAATTTCTGCAATTGTTAAAGCCTCTTCGGTTGGAACCGGTTTTCCAGCCACAGCTATCGGTGTTGCCCTTCTTTTTAGCTTTAGCATTCGTCCAATCACATAAGTTATGAAGCCGCCAAAACTTTTGATTCCTCTTATTGGTTTTGGTCTGGGCGTGAAATAAAAATTTCTAAATGAGTATGTCTTGTCTGTGTCGGCAATTATGACGCAAACTTTCCGTCCAAGCGCCTCTAAAATTTTTCTTTGTACTTTTTCGGCTATGGCTTTAGCGTCTTTTAGGGGTAAGCAAACATATGCGTATGGAAGGTTTGTTCCGTCTATGCCCCCTTCAGAGCCAAACATTAAAGCTTGCAGCAAACCCGCATATTGTAGGGCGACCTGTTTATGGCGACTTCCAGCGTCTCGCGGATAGCTTCTAAGCCTTTCGATGAGTTTTCTTCGCAAGTGGCATATTGGGCCAAGAAAATAGCCCCAAACAAGCGGCATCCAAACTCTTGCAATGATTTTTGCGTTTAAGTTTGGATGCACTGTGCTTTCATCTATAATGTTGCCTGTAGCTGTTGCAATAGCCTTTTCCGAAATAACTACAAAGTCTCCGTCTGAAACCCTTCCATCAATGCGTTTTATTATCTTCTTTATGTAATCTTCTCCAGGGTGCCAGTACTTTGTTGTTATTGCGTATGCCTTATATCTTGGCATTTAAACTGCTTTGCGCTCTCTTTTTAAAAGAGCAGAGTTAGAGGTTTTTGAACTGTTTTTTAATCTCTTCAATATTGCATTCTGGCGGTTTCATCTTTCCTTCCGGACAAAAACCAAGCTCAACACACGTAGGTCCAGCATTCTCAAAAAGCGATGGCGCCACCCTCTTCACTTGTCGAAGCATTTCAGTTGCAACTTCGCGGAGCTCCCATTGAGAGCGGGCGCAGCACCGCAAATTAAAGAAGTGGCGGAGTTCACGGGCATTCATTGTTACAACAATGTTTGTTTTTGCAGCGTTTGGAAGAATGTAGCGTGCATCCTCCTTTGGAATTCCCATCTCCAAAAGCTTCTTATATG
>JAWBXA010000027.1:10974-12543 GCA_038868115.1 Bathyarchaeia archaeon | reverse complement strand
GCTGGTGGGTAATTAAGTACCACAGCTACGAGGCGGTATTAGATAAATTAATAAAGACTTACTATGAGCTCCTTTCCAAATAAGATGGGACGGACTTGAGCAGAAATGAGATTAGAGTTCAGTATTCTGGTTTTGTTATTTTTGCTGCTAAAATAGTGAGTGTTGCCACTGGTTTGGCTTTCCAGTATATGATTGCACGATCAACAGTTCTGTCGGAGTATGGGGTTTGGTTTAACATAAATGATGTGCTGGCTTATTTCACAATCCTCGCTGGAATATTGCCCTTCTGGACTATGCGTTTTGTAGCCAGACAAGAAAAAGGAGCCGTTAAAACTGGCATAGTTGCAAACTTAGCCGTTTCCATAGCTGCAACAATCATTTATTTACCGCTTATACCATTGATAGTAACAGCACTCGGTGTGCAAAATTACATAAGCCTTTACATGCTGGTCTCAATTCAAATAGTTGAACTCCACCTGCTAAATGCTTTTGAAGCTTGCTTAAGAGCCAAAAAACCCCAGACTCTCGGCTATGGACTCTTAATAGCGGAAATATGCAAAGTCTTGCTTGGATACATCCTTATAATCAGGCTTCAAAAACCATTAGAAGGAGCCATAATAAGCCTAACCACAGCCATCGCAACACAAATAATCTACTACCTGAAACTGCTTGCCGAAGACCTTAAACAAAGCGTTAAATGGGCTTACGTAAAAGAGTGGGTAAAAGGCTCTGTTGCAAACATCTACAATGTTTTTGGCAATCAAATAGCCGCTTTTATCTTTATAATGCTCTTCACATATGGTGGAGAAGCGGCGAGAAGCAATTATGGTGCAGCCTTCCAAATAGCAAACATAATAACATACTCGTCTTTTCTAGCCTTCGCCTTATACCCAAAACTCCTAGCAGAAAAAACCAGTCAAGACATAACAACATCCATTAAAACTGTTTTAATGTTTGCAATTCCCATGACTGCTGGAGCCCTAACACTACCAGAACTATACCTAACAGTATTGAAAGAAGAATACAAAGCGGCATCGCCGGTGCTAACAGTTTTAGCCATAGACTCCCTTGTTGTAACAATCTCCACACTCTACAGCTTTGTACTTTACGGGCATGAAAGACTAGACGAAGAGGCTAGAATACCCTTTAAAGAACTCGTAAAAAGTAGACTGTTCATTGCTTTTTCGCTGCCCTATATACACTCGGCTATAACTATACCACTCACGTATTACACACTAACTACATATACACAAAGTCAACCAGTGCCATCCGCCCTTGCAGTCGCCATAGTAAACTCGGCAGCCCGCTTCGCCATGTTCCTGAAATTATATGTCATGGTGCGAAAAATGGTGAAAATAGAGATTCCGTGGAAAAATATTGCTAAATATGTTTTCGCCTCAATAATCATGAGCGGAGTTCTCTTTTTCACAAAAGGGACGTTTGGGCTTCAACCGAGCAGAGCTAAAGTCCATCAGATTTTAGGCTTAACAGCCGTCGGTGGAATTTTCTACTTTGCACTACTTTATGTGATAGATACGGATGCAAGGATGCTCGTAAAAGCAGTTTGGC
>JAWBXA010000027.1:7488-10880 GCA_038868115.1 Bathyarchaeia archaeon | reverse complement strand
ACGTTTGGGCTTCAACCGAGCAGAGCTAAAGTCCATCAGATTTTAGGCTTAACAGCCGTCGGTGGAATTTTCTACTTTGCACTACTTTATGTGATAGATACGGATGCAAGGATGCTCGTAAAAGCAGTTTGGCAAGAAATTAAGACGAAAAGAATCGGGTTAAAATTCCGTATCGTTGTTCCATAACTCGTTAAAGAGTGTTTTAAGAGTTCTTATGAAGGCGTCATAATTTGTCCATAAAGCTGCAACCTTCTTTTTGCCGTTCTCCTTCCTAATCAAGAGGAGGAGATGCTCGCCGTCGGCTAGGATAAAGGTTGGCAATTCTTCAGCATTTAACTTTGAATACTTCGCCTTTTTCAGCTTTGTTTTTTCTAAGAAAAAGCAAGTCTTCGGCGAGTAAGTGGTTAAAAGCCGAACGTTTATGCCCTTTCTTTGATTTTTTTCAAGTTTATCCAAAAAACCTGAATGATAAAAGTTTGCAATATCATATTCTGAGATGAAGACTTGGATTTCGCCTTCAGCCTTGCCGATTATCTCGTCAGCCTTTAGGCTTATTTGCTCCTCCCCTTCCAAGATCTGGAAAACCTCTTTCCTTTCAAGCTCAACTTCAGGCTTTGGCAGCGAAAGCCATAAATCGACAAGGTCCTGCCTCTTTTTCTCAAGTAGGTTTAGCTTCATCCTTTTGGCTTCAATGAGTATGTCAAGAGCCTTCTCAAAAGGTGTGGCGATAAACTTCAGTGGTTTCTCAAAAACCGACGATATTAGTCCCCTCTTCTCCAAATCCCGTAAAATTCTGTAGGTCTCTGTCCTATGCAACGACAAGGCCTCAGAAACGTCGCTGGCTTTATGCTCGCCTGTCCTGGCCAGATAAACATAAACTTTTACTTCATTCTTTGATAAGCCTAGTCTTCGGAGTGCTTTTTCAATGATTTCTAATGATTTGGCCGGTCCCTTATCTGTCTTTACGAAACGCCACAATCCACTGTTTTCATCGTAAAGTTTTACGATGCTTTCGGGCTTTTCAACAGATAATTCCATTTAAACCCCTTTATTTTCAGCCTACTCCTCTTCTGGATCAAAGTAAGAATCGAATCAGCGTACACTGTATTTTATACTTCTGAATTCAAAATATGGATTCAGAATATGGATTCAAAAACAGAATACAAAATTGAATAGTTTTATTAATTTACACATCCCAAATCACAAAGAGGCGATTAGATGGAAGTCGAAGAAATACTAGAAGCCCCGTTTGGCGAAAGTTCAGGTCAACAAGAGCCTGAGCAAACGCCACAAGAAGCCGCAAAAGAAGAGCAGCTAGAAACTAAACAAAAAGAGCAGAGCAGGCTAGACGCGAATAATCAAAGAGATAGAAGCAGTTTTATACATGGGCTTTCCGTAGGCCTAGGGTTAGGGTGCATCTCAACTTTTATAATAATATGGGTCGTGGTATTCTTCACACCACAGATTCCGACATTAACTTATGAATCTATGCTGTCAATGTTCATCTACCCAATGCTGTACCTTTTGGCAGTAGGGCTCGTTGCATTAACAGCTGGCATAGTAAGAGAATACTACACTAGAAAATAACAACAATTTAACCTTTGTATTCGATTTGCCGGTTAAGAACAATTTTATACTTAGAACCAACTTTAGTTCTAACCGTGGAAAAAATGCCTAGCGGAATTAAAAATATTTTAGCGAAAATCGTTGACGAAAAAGTAGTAGGCCCAGCTCCTACATTCTCTATTTTACATGTTCTACGCGTAATAGAAATTATTTCTGAAAAACCGATGGGACGGGGTAAACTTGCTGAAGAGTTAAGAATTGGAGAGGGCGCTATGCGCACTATCATCAACCGGCTAAAGAGGGCTGGACTTATCTCGACATCTAGGACGGGCTGCCAACTAACTGCTAAAGGACTAAAGCTTTTTGACGAATACAGAAAAACTCTTGGAAAGCGAGCTAAATTGGAGGAAGTTAAGCTTATGCCAGCACCATTCAACTCTGCCATACTGGCTAAAAATTGCGGAAACAAAGTTAAATCAGGCATAGAACAGCGAGACACCGCAGTTAGGGCGGGTGCCAGAGGCGCCACCACAATAATTTTCAAGAATGGACGATTAGTAATTCCATCAGTTTGCGATGATCTTTCAAGGGATTATCCAAAAATAGCCGAAAAGCTGATCGCACTCTTGCAACCAGAGGAAAACGATGTTATTGTGGTTGCTGGTGCTGACACTTTAGAATTAGCAGAATATGGGGCTGCGGCAGCTGCGTGGACTCTTTTTGAAGATTGCTAGTACGTGTATTTGTCCCCTCCTGTTAGTACACGCTCTAAAGCCATATTGAAGTTAACCATTCCATCATTTGTCTTTGCCGAAACTGGAATGAGGAGAAACTTCAAACCAAGCTGATAGATGGCCTTCATTATGTTCCTACTGAGGAGACGCTTTGCTCCTTCAAGCTTTTGTTCGATAGCTACCTCTAAGATTTTCGGATTTGTTGACCAGTCCACAATCTTGTTAATATCTTCCTCCGAAAGCAAGTCGCATTTTGAAAGCACATGCACCTGAGGTAGCAGAAAGCGGTTGTATACAGCTGCTGAAAGGAACAAGTTCGAAACGTAATTTAGCGGGTTTAGCGAGAATATGGCGTCAAAAAGGTAGACTATGGCTTTTGGCTCCTTGGTTAGTTCACTGGCTATGTAGGGTCCGCTTGCTCTAAAGGCAAACAGTTCCATCTGCCCAGGGGTGTCAACTAAAACAACGTCTGATTTTAAATCCTCGACTTCTTTTGAAATATTTTCAATTTCTTCAGCTAGGAGGTCTGCGGCTATTATTAGGGCACCGTTGGGCCCCAAGCTATATTTTTCCATGATTTCGTCTATACTTATATAGTTGCGGACGTCTACATCGGGCGCATACGGTAGTTTTAAGGCTCCCGGATCTAAATTCACTATTGCAACATCTTGCCTTGATAGCTTTAACCATTCACTAAAGGCTGCAGTGAGTTGAGATTTTCCAGAGCCAGCTGTCCCAATGATAAACACAATAAACATTGCAGCTCACTTATAAAACGCTTTTAATTCGATAACTTATATTTGATGGTAAAAGCTTTCACGTTCAAATCTCTGGAGCTCTTACAGAGCCCTTTAGTGGAACCGAACAATGTGCAATTCGGATGATTAAGTTTATATTTTCGCACTTTCTTATTTCCGATATATAAAAGTGTGCACATCTCTCTTCAATGCTCCAATTTTCTCTTCTAATTTTTGCCTTCTATCTGAGCAAACGCATTTATGCCACCAATTTAAATGCGCTAGTGTCTCTGTGAATTAATGGATCTGCTACAAAATACATTTTAGTCTTTCAGAAAAAATTTATAATAGGGGT
>JAWBXA010000027.1:0-7390 GCA_038868115.1 Bathyarchaeia archaeon | reverse complement strand
CAGAAAGTTTAGAATTCAGGAGGTAACTGGATTAAGCTTTTCAGACGCTGTTCAGCTTTTAGAGGACTTTGTTGATATGGAGGTCAGAAACCTTCTCGATAAGGAAAGGTTTAGAAAGGCTAAAAAAAAGGCGTTATTTCTGCCCCATTGTTCCAGAAAGTACATGAATAATAGGTGTAAGGCACAATTTGAGCAGAATATCCCTTCATATATTTGCGCCCACTGCTCTGATGATTGTCTAATAAATAGGGCGGTTTCAATAGCTAAGAATAGGGGGTATGATGTGTACGTCATACCAGGCGGTTCATGCATTTACAAGATTTTGAAGGTTAGACATTACGATGGCGTTGTTGGAGTTGCTTGCGGTGAAGAGGTGAGGCTAGCTGGAGAGACGTTATCAAGGATGAACGTTGCCGGTCAAGCTGTTCCTCTGCTCAGAAACGGCTGTGCAAACACGTTCTTTAACATCGAAACCTTAATACAAATCCTTTAAAGGAGAAAAATATAGGTTATCTTAGACAGTCAATATTTTTACTTTTTTTCTTCTTTGGCCTTCTTTTTAGTCGTCTTCTTCTTGCAAGCCAACAATTTACACCTCAAAACCAGTAAGAAATTAAAAAGCATGGAGGACTATATATTTTTTATCATTACTCTAAACCTTAAGAATTTCTGAAAATAATTTATCACTTAATTATTTCCCGTTTCTTCCATCTTAGGTTTTTGCTGCGACATTTTCGACATTTAACCGCTGCTGTGGCGTTTCGTGCACCACACTCTCTGCAGATTTTTACATAAAGCCTACGCTGCTGAGCTAAAGTTTTTTTAAATGGATCCATTATTGGCATTTTGCCTCAACCCCAGGATGTTGTTACACAAACAGAAAACCGCCCAAATATACTTTTTGCATTTACTTGAGCTATAAAGTAACAGAAAACTTAACGTTTTATCAGCTTTTCAAGTAATGTGGCAACTTCGCCTGGTTTTTCAGCAACTTCAACGCCAGCCTTTCTAAAAGCCTCTATTTTGCTTTCAGCTGTTCCAGCCTTGCCCATTATTATAGCGCCGGCATGTCCCATGCGTTTTCCTGACGGAGCTGAACGTCCAGCTATGAAGGCTGCTACTGGTTTTGGATATTTTTCTTTGGCTATATATTCTGCGGCAAGTTCTTCGAGGTTTCCGCCTATTTCCCCTATGAGAGCTATACCTTCTGTTTGAGGATCTTTTTCAAAAAGCTTTAGAACATCTATAAAGTTTAAGCCGACAATAGGGTCTCCGCCTAAGCCTATGCATGTTGATTGCCCCATCTGTTTTTTGGTTAGGCTAGCGGCTATTTCGTACGTTAGTGTTCCGCTTCTTGAAACCATACCTATGTTTCCTGGTTTAAATATGTGGGCTGGCATAATCCCAAGTTTACATTCGCCTGGCGTTATTATTCCCGGTGTGTTTGGCCCTATTATTGTGGCATTAACTTGTTTGGCGTAAGCCAAAACATTAATGGTATCTTTGATTGGTATATGCTCGGTGATTATGATAACTGTTTTTATCCCGTTTTCTAGGGCTTCTAATGCAGCATCTGCCGCAAAAGGTGCTGGAACAAATATTATTGAAGCATCAGCTTGGTGATACTCCAGAGCTTCTTCAATAGTGTCGTATACGGGAACATTGTGAACTCTTGCTCCACCCTTGCCCGGTGTTACACCTGCAACTATTTGTGTTCCATATTCTAGCATGAGTTTTGTGTGGAAGCTTCCTTGCACCCCGGTTATGCCTTGAACTATGGCCTTAGTATTTTTGCCGACGATTATTCCCATTTTTCACCCCACTTTTAACTATTTTCACTACATACCGTGCTGCTTCCTCCATGCTTTCCAGCACATGTATTCCCGCCTCGGTTAGTATTCGCTTTCCTTCCTCCTCGTTTGTTCCCATAAGCCGTATGACTAAGGGCTTTTCTATGTCTGGCTTTTCCTTTGCAACCAAAACTCCTCTGGCAACCTCGTCGCAGCGAGTTATCCCACCTAAAATGTTTATGAATAAAGCTTTGACATTCGGATCGGAAAGCACGATTTTTAGGGCTGCTGCAATTTTTTCTGGTGAGGCTCCGCCGCCAACATCCAGGAAGTTTGCTGGTTTCCCACCATAAAGTTGTATAGCATCTAGTGTTGCCATCACTAACCCGGCACCATTACCTATCACGCCTATATCTCCATCAAGCTTTACATAGGCTAGATTGTTTTTCGCCGCTTCAATTTCTTGTGGGGAGAGCTCGTCTTCAAAGATTCTTTCTTTGAATTCTGGGTGACGGAAGAGGGCGTTATCATCAATTATTATGCGGGCGTCAACAGCAACAAAGTTTCCATATGGAGTTTCAATTAGAGGGTTTATTTCAATAAGTTCAGCGTCATGGTCAATGCCAGCTCGATATAGGTTATAGAAGATGCTTCCAAGTAATGAAAGCTGATTTCCAGAGTACCCCATTCGTTTTGCTATCTGCCTAGCGTGGTATGGTCTGAAGCCGTACTGTGGGTTTATTGGGAACCTTATGACTTTCTCTGGAGTTTTTGCAGCAACGTCCTCTATTTCCATTCCGCCTTCTGATGACGCAATCGCGACATAGCTTTTGGAGAATCTGTCAACAGTTATACCGAAATAGAGCTCTTTTTTGGCTTGTATTTTCTCCTCAATCCAGACGCTTCGGACAGGTACTCCTTTAATTTGCATGCCCAGCAGTTTTTTCACAGACTCTATAGCAGAAGTTAAAGAGTCTGTGAAAAGTATTCCCCCAGCTTTTCCCCTTCCAGCAACTGGAACCTGCGCCTTTATAGCTAAGGGTAGGTTAAGCCTTGAGGCTATTTCTCTGGCTTGAGTTAAATTTGTGGCTAATTCTCCTTTTGGTGTTGGAACACCATATTTTGCAAGTATCCTTTTTGCTTCAAACTCAAGAAGCTTCAGTTAAATAGATCCCCCTCGTGAGCCTCATTTTATGGATTCCATTGCGATATAGGATTTTGTATCTTTTATGCCTTCAACTGCAGATAATTTCCTCAGAACTTCATGAAGTTTATCTCTTTCAACTATTAGTATGGCGTCAACGTCACCGGCGACTCTAAAAGCTTTTTGCACAACTGTCTCCTTAATTTTTTCGTAGACTTCGCTCCTTTTGGGCGGATAAACCTTAATAAATACGAAGGCCGGTGTTGATGATACTCCCAAGGCGCTTAATCCTTTCTCAGTTAAGTCTATAAATCCTCTTCCAGTTCTTATGTAGTTTAGGTCTCTAAGCTTTTTCAGGTGAAGGTTTAATGCCTGCCTGCTTATGCCTAACTCCTTTGCTAAGTCGCTTTGTTTCGCGCGTAAAGTGCGCGTGTTTGTTGATTCCCCTTTTTCATATAGCATTCGAAGCAGCTGGATTGAGCGCCTTGTCAGCGTTTCCAAGCTTCTGACACTTCTTTAAATATGGTCATAGGTATAGAGGATTTTTACAATAAATATGGATTATTTAAGCATTTGGCAAGTTTTAGCTTATTTAAACCTTCTGGTATGCGTGTTTATAGATCGCGGCAGAAGTTAAAACCGTAATGTATTTATTTATGGATAAAAATGGTTATGAAGCCATAGAAAACAGTGGAAACAAGGAGTGAGGCGGTCCAAAATGTCTGAAAGCAATTCAGTGTTGATCGGGAAGAAGCCAGTAATGAACTATGTACTGGCTTGCATAACCCTCTTTCACGGCGGAGCAAAAGAAGTAAATATTAAAGCAAGAGGGAGGGCCATAAGCCGAGCTGTTGACGTCGTTGAGGTCGTTAGGCGCCGATTCCTACCAGACGTTAAAGTTAAGAAAGTAGGTATTGGAACCGAGCAGGTGGCACCCAGAGAAGAGGGTGGCACGCCTACAAACGTCAGCACCATCGAGATAACGTTGGAACGCTGAAACGTGCAACTGAACTTCCAAAAGCTCCGCCGCTCCTCCTTTATTTATGGAGGGTACCACATTAGTGAAAACGGTACTGTGTAGTTTCTGTTTAAAGAGTGGAATTTTATGCCAAAAGTGTTCAGAGAAGGTTAAGTCGGGCGATGTTTCAGAGCTCGATTTGAAAATTGCCCACATACTGCTTTCGTTAGAGGAAACTTATCCCGCCCTCCAGAATGTTTATTTTTATAAAACTGTAGATGCTGGAAATACTTTAGCTATTCTCGTTGGTAGGGGGGATGTCCCCCGCCTTCTTGGGTATGGCGGGAAAATAATTAAGGCTTTGGGGGAGAAAACCGGCAAGTCAATAAGGGTTTTGGAGTATGGCGTCGATGATAGAAAATTTTTGGAGGACTTGTTTGCACCTTTAAGTATAGTCACCATAAACACCATTTGGCTTCCGGATGGGACAACTGAAACCCGAGTTATTCTGAAGAAGAGGGGTGGAAGACAGCTGCCCTTTGATGTAAAGGCTTTAAAGGAGATTGCCCGTAAAGTTCGTAGCATGACGTTGCGTGTTGAGTTTACAGACTAGCAGGCGTAGACCATGAAACTTGACCCTATTGGGGGGTGGCGGAG
This sequence comes from Bathyarchaeia archaeon, assembly GCA_038868115.1. Classification (GTDB taxonomy): domain Archaea; phylum Thermoproteota; class Bathyarchaeia; order Bathyarchaeales; family Bathycorpusculaceae; genus JAGTQI01. The sequence continues at coordinate 2,841 of JAWBXA010000027.1, read as the reverse complement.
AACCCACTACTCTATTGAGATACGACCCGACCTTGATGGGCAAGAGGTCACTCTTTTTGGATGGGTTCAAGAAATTCGGGATTTAGGCGGAATCCGCTTCATAATACTGCAGGACCGCGAAGGCACTGTACAGATAACTATCCCGCAGAAGAAAGTGAGCAGCGAAGTTTTATCGAAGTCCGACGCCTTGCAGAGGAGATACAGCATAGGCGTGAAAGGAGTTGTTAAGAAAACCGAGATTACGCCTAGAGGGGTCGAAGTTATACCGAAGGAGATTAGAATTTTCAGCACCGCAGCAACGCAGTTGCCAATAGACATTACCGGAAAGGTGCCCGCTCAACTGGAGGTTCGGCTTGACGCCCGTGCACTAGACCTTTGCCGTGAAGAGAATATAGCCATCTTCAAGATCCAGCACACAGCTGTTAAAGCGATACGCAACTTCCTCTCTGAAAGAGGGTTTATAGAAGTTCACACTCCCCGCATAATTGCCTCAGCCACAGAAGGTGGTGCAGCACTTTTTCCGGTGGACTATTTTGAAAAGAAGGCTTTTCTCGCGCAAAGCCCCCAACTTTACAAGGAACAGTTGGTCATAAGTCTTGAAAAAGTTTTTGAGGTAGGTCCTTTTTTCAGGGCTGAGAAAACTCACACGAGACGGCATTTAAGTGAGTTTGTCTCAATAGATGTTGAGCAAGCTTTTGCCTCGGCCGATGATGTTATGCAGTTGTTGGAGCAACTCATGCAGCACACATGTAAAATTGTCCGTGAAAATTGCGCGAGAGAGTTGGCAATGTTAAATCATCAAGTGGACGTGCCTAAAATCCCCTTTAAACGCTTGACCTATGACCAAGTACTCGAAGACTTGAAGAACGAAGGCATAGAGATTCGTTGGGGTGAGGACATACCAACACCGGCCTTCAGAACACTTGGCAAAATCCACCCGTACTTTTACTTCATTACGGACTGGCCGACAAGGTCTAAGGCTTTCTACATAAAGCCCAAAGATGATGATCCCGAGATCTGCGAAGGTTTCGATCTTATGTGGCGTTGGATTGAACTCTCTTCTGGCGGAACCAGAATAGCCTCAAAAGAGCTTCTAATAAAGCGGTTAATGGATAAGGGGTTAAACCCAGAATCCTTCAAGTATCATTTGCAGGCTTTTGATTATGGTATGCCGCCTCATGCCGGTTGGGCCATTGGTTTGGAAAGGCTCACCATGATGTTAACGGGAAAGAAGAACATCCGCGAGGTCACGCTTTATCCTAGAGACAAGTTTAGGCTGACGCCATGAGGACAATTAGGTTATAGCAAAAGCCTAAATTGACTCCTCTATAGATTTCGAAGCCTTACAGGCGGAATTTGTTGCATTCCTACATTTATCCGCACCTCATTTTCTCTGAGCTTTGTCCCTCTTTATGGGATTTTCTAAAGCATAAACTGGCTTTCAAGGATTTGATTTAAACTTGTTCTAAAAGTTGATAAAGAGGTTTTTTTATCCCCCCGCACATGGGAGAAAACTTAAAAATAGCGTGCGGAGTCTTCGGTGCAATAAACTTTGAACGACAACCCATATTCCCATATGTGTATTGGGGTTTGAGGGCCCAAAATCATAGAGGGCACCAGTCTCATGGTTTTCTCACATATGCCGATGGAAAATTTTACGTTCATAGAAGTTTGGACCTTATACCGAAGATTAAGACAAGCGCTATTCAGGAGTGGTTCGGGTGTTTGCCGGGGCATATCGGTATAGGTAATGTTAGATATACGACCTCTGGCAAGACGGATGACAAGTCTTTGTTAAAGGGCACTCAACCCGTAACTGCCTCTAAAAACGGTTTTAAGGTGGCTATCTCCTTTAACGGCAATGTCGTGAACACTTTTCAGCTTAAGAGGGAGCTTTCCAGAGAGTTTCCAAAATTTAATTACAGGTGCGACGCTGACCTCATATGTTACAAACTTTTAATAGAGCTAGCCAAAAGCAAAGACCTTATTACCGCCGTGAAGAAATGCATGCAAGAGATTGAAGGCGCCTTTTCAATTGTCGGGATATCTGGAGAGGGCAAGTTTTTTGCTTTCAAGGACCCTCATGGTATAAGGCCTCTTTGTGCTGGTCACAGTAGCGATGGCAAAACGTATGCTTTTTCTTCTGAAACTGTTGGTTTAGACATAAACAGTTTATCTTGGGACTTTGAGGTTGAGCCCGGTGAGTTCATAACAGTCTCAGAAAACGGGTTTCAACGTGAAAGGCTTATGTGTTCTGAACGGAAAGCCTTTTGTGCCTTTGAGTTTGCCTATTTTGCCAGACCAGACTCCATTTTTGACAAGAAGTATGTTTATGAAATCCGCGAGGAGTTTGGGAGAAACCTTGTGAGGGAAAACCCGGACATTGTTAAGGATGCGGACATGGTTATCTCTATGCCGGAGACCGGCGATGATGCGGCGCTGGGGGTTCATGAAGAGTCTGGTTTAAGGTGGGAGAGGGCGACCCGCAGGCATCGCTATGTGACCGAACGCGCGTTTATACTGCTTAATAAGGAGCGCTACGCCACCATAGACAAGAAAATTAACATTTTAGCCTCAAAGGTGAAGGGTAAAAGGGTTATAGTGGTGGATGACAGCATTGTTCGAGGCGACACAACGCGGATTACTGTGGAGAAGCTTCGCAGAATGGGCGCCAAAAAGGTTTACTTGTTTGTGACTTTTCCACGAATAATTGGTCCATGCTTTTACGGGATAGACATGGCAACCTATGGGCAGCTGATAGGCGCAAAGCACACACCGGAAGAAATAGCTAAAATTATAGGAGCTGATGCTGTTTGCTACCAGTCGATAGAGGGGCTTGTT
>JAWBXA010000026.1:0-12660 GCA_038868115.1 Bathyarchaeia archaeon | reverse complement strand
TAACAAAGCTTAAAAAGAAATAACCATGTAATCTGGAAAAAGGGGAAGGCTTTGGCCGAAGTTAAGTTCGCCTTTCCAAGAAAGGCGACTGGGCTTGTCAGAGAACTGGGATGGTGGTCGGCGTTCTCCGTTTCCCTCAGCTACACCATTGGCAGCGGAATAAACTATTGGTCTGTGCAGGCTGCATATTGGCATCCAGGTGCAATAATTCCGGTGGCTTACATTATCGGTGCCTTGCCAGCGATTTTCTTAGCCTACGTAATTACCGAAATGGGAATAATGATGCCGAGGTCCGGAGGGAGCTACATATACGTATCAAGAGTGTTAGACCCGCATATAGGCTTTCTAGGTGACTGGTTATACTTCGTAGCCAACAACTTTGCCACCGGAGTGTTAGCCGTTATTGGCGCTGGTTTCTGGGTTAAAGTAATTAACCTACTGGGCCACGCCACCAAAAATCCCGAATGGATCGCGTTTACATTGGACAATGTAGGGTTGGGCATAATAGCAGTGACAATAATTACGCTTTATACTCTTTTGTCATTGCTGGGCATAAGAGTGTTCAAATGGTATGTAGCTGGGCTGGTTGCCATAGGCATAGTGGGAAGCTTCCTCGGGGTTGCCTCCACCTTCTACGGGATTATGAATCCAGCCTACGTAAAAGAAGCTTGGAATCTAACGTATGGTGAAGGCTCATGGGAACAGGTGCAACAGGTAGCCATAGACAACGGTTGGGCTGAGTATGTTACAAACGCTACCCAAGAGGCTGGCGGCACTGGGGGAGCCACCATACTCACTTTCGTAGATACTTTCTGGGCATATTGGGGAACCACGGCGGCATGCTACTTTGGCGGAGAAATGAAATCTCCAAAAACAGGCTTCATAGTTGGCGTTTTTGCCGCTACATTATTCGTTATGTTCTGGTATGTAGCAACTGTAATTGGTGTATATGCAGCCTACGGAGATTTCGTCAGCCAATACTGTTTCGTCTATGGAGAAGGCTACGCTGATCAAGTAACCAATATGACAATGATGGACCCAAGCTTACCGCTTTTCACTGTGCCGTTAGCGCATGGGCAAGTTTGGCTTCAGGCAATATTTGCCTTTATCCCAGCTATGTGGATTTCTAACTGTGCCGGGTCAACTTTACTTGTGGGTCCAAGACAGCCCTTCGCATGGGCCTTTGACAGATTCTTCCCAGACGCTTTTAACCGCGTAAATGAACGTTTCCACTCACCACACTGGTCAATCATCTTGTGCGCGTTGATTGCCTACGGGTTTGTACCGATGAGTCTTGGCAGAGTTTTCTTTGCAACAGTAGATGCAACCTTCGTTTTCATCATCAGCCAGCTTCTCATAGCCTTTGCAGGCGTAATACTGCCCTATAGACGCCCTGACCTCTGGGAGAGAGGGTTTAAGGCCACATTTGCCGGCATACCAGTAATAAGTATATGTGGCGCCTTAGCAATCTTCTTCTGGGTTTGGGGATTAGCGGTAAGCGCAGCTTGGCTAGAAGCTTGGGGCATGCTTTACTTGTCTGGTTTAGTTCTTATAGGCTCTCTAATATGGTTCGCCTTCGCAGAACGCAACAGAAGAATAGGCATCGCGTTACAGGACATTTATGGCGAAATACCACCAGCGTAAACCTTAGTCACCACTTTTTTCTTTAATTTTAGTATCAACTATTGCAAGGTAGTATCCGTGCAAAATTCCTGGTTTCTTAACAACTTTTATTCCTTCATAATCCGTTTTTTGCAGCTTGATCTTATAATCTTCCGGTTTTAACCCATATTTCTCGATGGTTGACTTCAACTTGTCAATGTGATGTTGAACAGCCTCCTTTAACCTCCTCTTTGCAGCTTCCTCCTCTTTGACGCCGCTTTCCTCTGCAATTTTTTTAAGCTCATATTTTGTTAAGCTCAGCATAAGCAAGGTTACATCGGCTAGAATGAAAAGCAAAATTATACTTGGAAAGGACAAGAAGGTCCAGTACATCCACATGAAACTGGGTGGAAGAATTACGCCCCTCTGCCATAAAATAGCCAAGACAACCACAATTATGAAATAGATTAATGTGACAAAATTTAGGATCTTGCTTATCCTTATCATTTTTCTAAGTTTGCCAGACTGCCCTATTTTCTTCAAAACTTTTTGGGTTTCTTTACTAAAGTATTTTAGATGTGCCGAGTTTAAACTGACCGTTTTGGTTTTCATCAGCAACTCTTTTGGATCATGCACAGAGGCGCTTCTTAAACCATCAAAGTAGCCAATTATAGAAACCAACTCATTTGATATTTTCTGAGCCTTCTTCACATCCTCTTTAGTCCATTTCACTCTGGCCAACCTCAAATCTTACACTGACAGTACTAGTAAAAATGCGTACGAAAGAGATTATTAAGACTTTAAGTTAAAATTTACAGTCTAACCTCTTTATACCACTTCTTCCTTGTTCCGACTTGTGCTCTTTTCAACCAATCCTTGGTTTTAGGCTCCTCGTCGATATACTTCAAGATTTGATCAATTTTTGAAGTTACATCGGCAACATCCTCTGCTGTGAGTTGCTGGTACATGGGACAGGCAGCCCTAACTTTTTTCAAGTTGGTCGTAGCTGTGTACCAAAATCCCCAATCATTCGCAAATAATTTAGCCATATATTTGGCATTGATTGTTTCCGGCGCGTCGGTATCGCCAATTTTGTGGTCTCTTAGAAGGACTATGACATCTTTAGCGTCTTTCTCTGTGAATTCAACTATTTCCAGTTTGGTCAGCAGCAGATCAACTAATGAGGCTGTCGGATAGTCTAGGTGGAACCTGTTTCGGAAATCTACCTTGTGGCATAGATCCAACGCGTCATAGAAAATGTCAATATCAACCTTTCCCCTGTAGACCTGGCGATTTCTCGTTCCAACGCCGCTTGTGAAGAAAAAGATGTAGGAGTCAAACCTCCAACCCCTTGTTTCAAAAAACTTTCTAATTTTCATCCTCTCTTTATCCGGAGCTACAAAATCTATGTCTGGAAACTCTTGCCCATCAATCCTTTTCAGCCTTTTGTGAAGATCAATTGCCATAGAAGATGAGTGAATCCTAATGGCTGGGCCGCCTATCAACCTTAAAGTTAATCCTTCCTTTTTTGCCTCCTCCACAAGGTCCACGGCCAGTTTCACAATTTCCTCCGACGACACTTGTTTCTTTTCCTTCTCCGTTAATCATCCCTCCACTTTCCACCATTTCTCAATACCATCTTTAGTGAGGTCAATGACGAAGCCTCTGAGAACTCCCTCACTATATTCTGACCCGGGATTTATGGCTAAGGTTTTTCCTATATAGTCTGAAGCATAGGATTCATGAATGTGACCGTGCAGACTTAAAAGGGGCTGATTTTCTTCAATAAATCTTCGTACGGCTTTGCTGCCTACATTATCGTAAATTATTCGCCCCAGGAAGACAACGGGCTTTAGATTCTTATCCAGTTTTGGAGCCAAATCTAGTTTTGTGCAATATGGTGGACAGTGAAAATTCAGGATAACTTTTCTCCAGTCGCCATGAAACATGCTCTTTATTCTTTCCAGTTTTTTCCACAATTCCTCTTCTGGAGCCTCTCGAGGCGTGTCCCATGGTGTGGGGTTAACCCACTCAAAACTTAACAGTTCATAGTCTAGGCATATGTTGACAACCTTTTCCAGCGGGTATATAACACGGTCCTCGTAGGCCTTTATTAACTCATCGATTTCAAAAGAGTCATCATTTCCAGGCATCATAACAACGGTGACTTCCTCGGGCAGTTTTTCGTCAATCATGTCAAGCCATCTTTGAAGCCTTTCTTTCATATAATTGCGGAATAATTCGTCAACTCTTTTCGGGTTCTTTATAAGCTCGTCATACTCGTCTTGGCTGCAAACATGGGTATAAAATCCGCTGAAAGTAATCTTATCAATTAGCTTTTTGAGACCGTCTTCGCCGCTGGCGTTTATCCATCGTCCATAAACCATAGTTTTGTATCGGCCGGGGCTTTCCTCAATTATTGGTATTATCAGCTTCCCAGTTAAATCTCCACATAAAAGTAGGACGTTTGCCTTATACACTTTGGGGATTGAGAGCCACTTCCGCCAAACCATTTCACTTCCATGTATATCTACAGCATGAAACATCCTGACCTTTTCAGCCATTGCGAGACCTAAGAAATGCTTCATCCTTATCGCATATTTATCTTACTCTTTTTAAAGCAATGCCAAAGTTCACTTATGAAAATTTATATGTGCACACACGCATTTTGATTTGATACTTCTGGTGGAATCCATGAAAGAAGAGGTCCTAAATAAGCTGATGAACGCGGTCCTAAGCTATGACCCGGAAGCGGCGGTTAAAGCTGCGGAAGAAGCCCTTCAAAAAGGTGTAGACCCTGTCGAGGCTATTGAGGAAGGTTTAGCTAAGGGGGTAAGAATCATCGGAGAGCGGTTCAGCGCTGGAGAAGCCTTCTTAACAGAGCTTGTAATAGCTGCGGAGGCCATGAAACAAGCTATAAAAGTTCTCGAACCTGCAATTCTAAAAAGCGCTAGGGAAAAGAAAACTCTTGGCAAAGTTCTCATAGGCACAGTAGAAGGAGACATCCACGACATTGGAAAGAACATTGTAAGCACACTTCTCATGGTGGCCGGCTTTGAAGTTATCGATATAGGTGTTGATGTTCCAACCGAAAAGTTCGTAGAGAAAGTTAAGGAGGTTAGACCGGATATCGTTGGGATGTCCGCCCTAATGACAACCACTATGACCAAAATGGCGGAGGTTATAGAAGCCCTTAAAAATGAAGGACTACGTGAAAAAGTTAAAGTCATCATAGGTGGGGCTCCCACATCCAAGAAATTGGCCGAAGAAATAGGCGCCGACGGCCACGGCGGAGACGCTATAGAAGCCGTTGAAATAGCAAAGAAGCTGGTTAAAGCCGCATAGTCCAAAGAGGTTGCTCGATCACGTTTTGAAGGTTGAGGTTCTAAAATGGTTTTTTTCAGAGAAAATCAGAGGATAAAATTCTCCATCCTTTCCAAAGAGGATTTAGAAAAAATTCACAAAGCCACCCTGGAAGTTTTAGAAACAACAGGGCTTAGGATCACCAGCAAAAAATGTCTCAAGATTCTTGAGGAAGGGGGCTGCAAGATTGACTATAAAAGGCAAGTGGCATTTATCCCACCCTACTTAGTTAATGAAGCCTTGAGGAAAAATCAGAAGAGCATAACCCTTTATGCCAGAAATCCAAAATATGATGCGGTTTTGGATGGAAATCATGTTTATATAACTACCGACGGGAATGGAACCCAAACCTTTGACATGGAAACCGGGGAAAGACGGGCTTCAACAAAAGAGGATATAGCCAAATCAGCCATAATTTCAGACGCTGTTGACGCGGTAGACATATATTGGCCCATGGTAAGCGCCCAAGACTGCCCAGCCAACGTTCGGCATCTACACGATCTTGAGGCTTCTTTGGCTAACACGGAAAAGCATGTAACCTTTGAAACAACCATGTCGCCTAAAGAGGCTAGATATCAGATAGAAATTGCCGCTGCAGTTCTTGGAGGCGAAGAAAAGCTGAGGAAGAAGCCAATAATCTCCTCCCTGCATTGTACAAGTGCCCCGCTCCAAATGGATGGAAACAGCATGGAAGCCGCTCTAGAATTTTCTAAAGCTGGTGTTCCAGTGATGTTTTTCGGAATGCCCCAACCAGGAGCCACGGGCCCTGTAACGCTTGCAGGTTCTTTGGTTGTAAATAATGCCGAAGTTTTGGGCTGTCTCACTCTCACTCAATTAGTTTGTCCAGGGGCTCCCACTATTTATGGCGCTGGCATAGCGGTTTTTGACATGAAAACTTTAAAGCGAGCCGGTGGAGGCCCGGAACACGGTTTAACCGGCGCAGCTGCCGGTGAACTGGCAAGATATTATGGCATGCCATCTATCGTGGGAGGTTTTGTTTCAACAGCGAAGACTCCTGGGGCCCAAGCATGTTATGAAAAATTTGCAAGCGGGTTCCCTCCAGTTTTCTCCGGGTGCAGCATGATCGCCGGAATAGGATTACTCGATGACTGCACAACCCTCGCCTTTGAAGAGATTCTAATAGACGCTGAAATTGTGAAGATAGTTTTCCGAATCGCTCAAGGGGTAGAGGTCAACGACGATACACTGGCACTTGATATCATCCGTAAAGTTGGTCCAGGCGGCAATTTTCTGGCTGAAAGGCACACCCTTCAAAACTTGCGAAGAGAACATTTTATTCCCGAATTAACTGACAGGCGATCCTTTGAAGCCTGGATCAAGGATGGCGGGAAGGATCTGATAAAGATAGCTAAGGAAAAGGTTAATGTAATCCTTCAGAAGCACCATGTCCAACCCTTGGAAAAAGAAACAGAAAGAGAAATTGAAAATATCATCAAAAGGGCGGAAAAGGATTTGATTGCGTATTAAAGCTTATTAAGAACTTTGCTTGCTAAGCGCTCAAAAAGGTGAAATTATGCCTAAATCATCTCTTCTAAAATTTCAACCACTATCAGAGGATGAAATCGAGTCGATTCGCCTTTCTTCTCTTAGACTCCTAGAGGAGGTCGGCGTAAAAATATACAGCGAAAATGCATTGAAATTGCTAAGTGAAAACGGAGCTGAAGTGGACTTTGATAAGAGAATTGCCTATATCCCGCAATGCTTAGTTAAGGAAGCTCTCAGTAAAACGCCTTCCACAATCAAGCTTTATGGTAGAATCAGGAAACACGACAGAGTTTTAGAAGGAGACACGGTCACGTTTAATCCTGGATCATCAGCCCTGTACATTCTGGATTATGAAACTAGTGAAATTAGAAGACCAGTTTCGAAGGATTTGGAAAGCCTTGTGAGGCTTGCTGACGCTCTTGAGCATATTCAGGCGCAAAGCACAGCTATGGTTGTTTCGGATGTTCCGCAGTCAATAGTAGACCGTTATCGCCTCTACATAGTTCTAAAAAATTCTTCAAAGCCTATAATAACCGGAGCCTTCAGCATTGATGGACTTTATGACATGAAAAGAATGCTTGAAATTGTGGCTGGCGGTGAGAAAGAATTGGTCAAAAAGCCAATGGCAATATTTGATGTTTGCCCTTCATCCCCACTGAAATGGAGCGAGATTGATGCGCAAAACCTAATGGACTGCGCCAAATTCCGCTTACCTGTCAATATTATTCCCGCAATCCAGTTAGGTGCCACTGGTCCCGCAACGATAGCTGGCTCCCTTGTTCAACACAACGCCGAAGTTTTAAGCGGCTTGGTGATGGTTCAGCTAGCAAATCCTGGTTCGCCGGTGATCTATGGAGGTTCACCGACGGTTTTTGATCAGAGGTATGCTACGGCTTGTCTAGGGGCTGTAGAAGCTATGCTACTAGGTTGTGCCTATATCCAAATTGCAAAGAGCTATCGATTGCCAACCCACATGTATATTGGACTTAGCGATGCGAAGGTGATAGACGCGCAATGCGGCTTTGAAACCGGAATTGGCTTAGTGTTAGGAGCGTTGGCCGGAATAAACGTGATATCTGGGCCGGGGATGCTGAACTTTGAAAATTGCCAAAGTTTAGAAAAACTTGTCATAGACAACGAGATTTGCGGTATGGCGCTTAGGCTGGCAAAGGGTGTAAAGGTTGAAGATGAAACAATAGCCTTCGATCTAATAAAAAAGGTTGGTCCCGGCGGAACATACTTGGCAGAAAGGCACACTTTGGAGTGGATTAGAAAAGAGCAGTTTATACCATCAGAAATCATCGATCGCAAAGAATGGAAAGTTTGGAAAGACGCCGGGAAAAAAGACGTAGTGAAAAGGGCACATGAAATCGTTGAGAAAAAACTTAAAGAGCATACGCCTGAACCTTTACCTAAGGATATTCAAGAAAGCCTTGACAATTTTGCAAAAGACCTATTGAAAAGATGTTGAAAGATCACATCGCACACTATCCTTTTTACAAAATTTAAACGGATTCTAACCATAAGACAGATTGGAGGGCAAACCGGTCAGCTTCTAAGGTACTCATGGACGCGTATTCCATCACAAGCACAAGATTGTGAAAGACTAACGGAAAAGGCGAGTTCAGCAAAGAAAAGTTCTAATTCAAGTTCAAGTTTCAAGTGTTATATCGAAAATGCTTTTCATCTGCTTAGCTCTTCCAGGGCTATTCGCGTTCTGTTCATGGCTTCTTTTATTTTTTCCTTTGAAGTTGCATAGGAAATTCTTATGTATCCTTCGCCGTAATCGCCGAAGGCTGTTCCTGGCACCGTCATAACTTTCGCCTTCTCAAGAAGGTACATCGCAATTTTCTCTGAGGACATACCTGTTTTCTTTATGTTTGGAAAGACATAGAAGGCACCTTCAGGTTTTAGGCATCTAACTCCGGGCATGCTGTTTAACTCCTTTGTTATGATTTCTCTTCTTTCAGCATACTCCTTAAGCATTCTTTGCACATGCTCCTTTGGACCGCGTAAAGCCGCTATTGCAGCCATTTGAGAAATGGAGCTGGGGTGTACAAGAACATGCTCTTGAAGCTCGAGCATAGCTTCTGTAACTTCTTCTGGTGCCACGACAAAGCCTATGCGCCATCCAGTCATAGCGTACGTTTTTGAAAATGTGAATATGCTCACTGTTCTCTCTTTCATTTCTGGGAGGGATGCGATGCTTACGTGATTTACCCCGTCATATAAAATATTTTCATAAGCTTCATCGGAAATCACATAGAGATCATGTTCTAACACTATATCCGCTATATTTTTCAGCTCTTTCTCTCTAAGCACAGCTCCTGTAGGATTGGACGGTGAGTTGATAATGATGGCCTTCGTTTTCGGCGTTACTTTCCCTGCAATGTCCTCGGCTTTTGCATGAAAATCATTTTCCTCTTTTAGGGGATAATAGACAGGCTTGCCACCAGCAAGAACTGTTTGAGCAACATAGTTTGGAAAGCCGGGATTTGGAATAAGCACCTCGTCGCCAGGGTCTAACAAAGCCAGCACTGCAAGAGATAAGCCCCCCATGGCCCCAGCTGTTGCCATGATCTCCTTCTCCGGGTCAGCTTCTATGTGGTTTTCTTTTCGCAACTTTTCTGAAGCAGCCTTTCTAAACTCTAGGAAACCAGCATTTACGGTGTAATGGGTGTAACCCTCCCTCATAGCCTTAAAGGCTGCCTCAACAATGTGCGAAGGCGTATCAAAATCAGGCTCTCCTATTGATAGATTTAATAAGCCCTCATATTTTTGAGCTAAGTCAAACATTTTCCGAATTCCGGACTTTGGAATTTTCTTAGAACGCTTTGAAAGTTTCAATTTTTTACCCATAAGGAACTCCACACTCAACGAAGATTTATTTCAAATATCCTAGAAGCCTTTTAACAACCTCAACTGCCTCTGTGGCATCGGCTCCATAACCGTCGGCGCCTATCTCTTCAGCCCATTCTCTGCTTGCTGGAGCCCCGCCTATGATCACTTTAACCTTATCTCTTAGGCCTTCCCTCTTTAGAGTTTCAATAACGGTTCTCTGCTCCGGCAGGGTCGTGGTTAATAGGGCTGACAGCCCAACCACGTCCGGTTTTAACTCTTTAACTTTCTCTACAAATTTCTCCACCGGCACATCCTCTCCAACATCATAGACTTCAAACCCGTTTGCTATTAGCATAGAGCCAACTATAGTTTTTCCTATGCTGTGGATATCTCCTGCAACGGTGCCTAAAAGCACTTTACCAAGAGCCTTGCGCTCCTTCTTTGTCCGTTTCAGCTCAGGCTCCAAAACTTCTAAAGCCTTTTTCATGGTTTCAGCAGCCATCACCAGTTCTGGGAGAAACGCTTCTCCATTGGCAAATTTTTCTCCAACCTCTCTTATTCCCCTAGCTAAGCCTTCCTCTATAGCCTTAATAATGTCAACTCCAAGCTTTACAACCTCTTTAGCAGCGGAAACCGCCTCGTCAGCGTTGTAGTTCAAAACCGAAAGCCTTAGCCTCTCAATAACGTTTTCTACGCCCATTTTAAGCGCCTCCCCTTTTCTTAATAATGTTCAAAATTTTAGCTTTTGCATCCTTTGAAAGTGGAAGAACTTGATGCCCTTTTAATATTTTCTCAACTTCTTCTTTAGCCTTGACCCATAAGTCCCTAGCGCCTGATTTGACCCAAATCTCTGGAAAAGTTCTATCAGTTATTTTCGGTATCCAAATCTCCCTTCTGAAATGTTCAAGAGTATGGCGCTCCTTTATGAAGCTGCCTTTGGGTCCAACGTTCTTGATGACGTCAAACGCTAGGGTTTCATCTGTGATTTCAAGGCCGCCTGCGATTTTCCTTATCATGCCAACAATCTCGTTATCAATGATAAGTCCTTCCAAGCTCATGGTGTTTTCTGAGGCAATTAAACCCATCCCGCATATTAAGTTAAGACCAGCGAGGGCTGGAAGTACACCGGTTAAAGCCTTTTCATATCCCATCTGGGCGTCTAGAGATTTTGAGTCGGTTAAAACGCCACCGCCAGCGCTTGGGACACCGTAATGATGCGCCATGTTGGCAATACATGCATGCAGCATGGCAAATTCTGGTCCTCCAAGAACCGCTGAAGCTTGTCTCACATCCATAGCCCTCGCCCAACTCCCAATGATGAGCGGAGCGTTCTTGTTAATCACATAGCGGATCACTAAGGCGCTCATGAATTCAGCCATGTTTAGGGCTAGGGTCCCAGCTAAAGTCACCGGGCTTGTCGCCCCAGCCATTGGACCAGAATTCACGAAAACTGGTATGCCGAGTTTGCAAGCTTCAATAAAAGCTTCAAGGGTAGCCCTATCATAAGTAAGCGGACTCGTTATAGATATCAGCAAAAGCATTATCGGTTTTTTCCTTAACTCCTCCACCCCGCCAACAATAGTTGAAGCCATTTCAATAGCGTCTAAGGCACCTTCTTTCCGTATAGCCTCATTAATTATTGGTTTACTTGTGTTTTCGAAGGCTGTTGCCCACATGTATCTGTCCACAATCTCATGGGGAACATCCATAGGGGAGCCCATACACATGTAAAACTCAACATTTTCTAAGGCGTCAGCAACTCTTGTTGCATTCGCCAAGTCTTGAACTGTAACTCTCCTGTAAGTCCTTGACGTGGCATCATAGAAGTTGGTTGCAAAACCCACGGTGCTAAAATGGGTTTCATCTCCGCCTAACGTCTTTCTTGTTTTTAAGTCTCTGTGGTAAACACTAAATCTGTGAGGTGTCCTCTGCAGAGCTTCCTCAGCTAGATAATGTGGAATAGACACTTGCTGACTTTTATGATTAACCTCAGCGCCTGCTTCCTCAAGCTTTTGAAGAGCTTCTTCACAGGGAACTATAACGCCGACTTCTTGAAGTATGTCTAAGCTTGCCAGATGCACAGCATACTTCTGCTTTTTAGAAAGAAAATTAAGGAAAGGCATCAACTTTCACCGTCTTCTTAAGGTTGAGGAAATCATTTTTAACTTTGTACCTAATAACGCTTACTTCTTCATAACAAAATTTTTCAGACGGTGAGAAATTTTAAAAACCACCATCAGTAAAACAATGGCAACGAGGTTTACGCCATGCTTGGTTTTTCAAGAGATCATCAAAAAATAAGGATCAGAATTTTTTCTCGATCTGAATTGGAGGCTATTCATTGGGCTACATTGGACGTCCTTGAAAGAACTGGTGTTAAGGTACGCAGTGAAAAATGTCTTAAGAATCCTCGAGGAGGCTGGTTGTAAGGTAGATTACAAAACGGGGCGTGCATTAATTCCTTCCGATGTTGTTGAAGAGGCTTTAAGAAAGAAAAAGGAGGTATTCAGGTTATGTGCCAGAATCCGAAATATGACTTGAAGCTGGATGGCCGACATGTATACATCACTACAGATGGGAATGCGGTAAACACTCTAGATTTTGAAACTGGGGAAAGAAGGGCCTCAACAAAAGACGATATTGCCAAGTCAGCCACCATCGCAGACGCGTTTGACTCTGTTGGCGTTTACTGGCCAATGGTTACCTCATTAGACATGCCTGCACCCATCAGACATTTACAAGACCTAGAAGCATCTTTAGCCAATACCGAAAAGCACGTTCAACTTGAGACAATAGTAAAACCAAAAGTAGCCCGTTATGTAATTGAAATTGCAGCGGCTGTGGTTGGAGACGCGAAAAAGCTTAGGGAGCGCCTCGTAATATCATCTCTGCATTGTACCATATCACCCCTCCAGCATGAAGGGGGATCCATTGAAGCAGTATTAGAATTTGGCGCCTGGACAGGGGGGATCGCCAGAACGGGCACTAATTTCTGCGGCCGCAGGAGAGCTGGCTAATACTATAATATGCCATCTCTTGTGGGAGGTTTCGTTACATCCACCAAAACTATTGATGCACAGGCATGTTGTGAAAAACTCATCAGCGGCATCCCCCAAGTTCTTTCCAGATGTGACATAATTGCTGGGATAGGCCTCATTGACAACTGCAATACCCTTTCGTTTGAGCAGCTTCTGATAGATGATGAAATCGTTAACATGACTTTTCGCCTTGTTGAAGGCATAGAAGTGAAAGAACAGACAATAGCACTCGACCTGATTCAAAAAATTGGTCCCGGGGGCAATTTCTTGGCTGAGAAGCATACACTTGAATATTTGCAGAAAGAACACT
>JAWBXA010000025.1:0-13208 GCA_038868115.1 Bathyarchaeia archaeon | reverse complement strand
TCTGAAGGGTTAACGGCAAAAACGCCACTGTACATTTTAACGCCTGAAGGAATCCCTAAAACTGGCAGTTCAACGCCTTTCTTTTTCATCGAGTCTAAAATATCCTTTACAGTGCCATCTCCGCCAACAAATACTATCAAGTCTACTTTTTCGTCTGTCAAAAGCTCCACAGCCCTTTTTGTGTCTTCTGCCGTTGTCTTTGCTTCTATTTCCATGGGCAAAATTTCCACATGAACGCTAGCTTCTTTTGCTTCCTCCTCGCCCATAATCCCGGGACACGTTATTATCTTAATGAAGTTTCCATGAGTGTTTTCCTTAAGTTCTTGGAGGAGCTCAACAGCCCTTTTCGGAGAGACCGGTTTAGCCCCTCTTGCAATAGCCTCTTCTAAAACGCCATCGGTTCCCTTAAGCCCAACCCTCCCACCCATGCCTGCAATCGGATTAACAATAAAGCCCATCTCATAATTATCGAATACAAAGTTTCGATGGCTACCTATAAACCATTTTCCGCAAATGACTTAAGCATTAAACACCAAAAGGTTTAACGAGAATAATGAGGGTTATAGCCGACCTCCACATCCATGGACGGTACAGCCGTGCTACAAGCCAGAAAATGAGCATCGAGGAAATTGCCCATTTCGCAAAAATTAAAGGCTTAAATCTCGTCGGCACCGGAGATTTCACTCATCCCAAATGGCTTAAGGAACTACATGAAACATTAGTAGAAGAGGCTGGAACTGGATTATACAAGGTTGCCAAGAACTCTGACTTTCCAGTTTATTTTATGGTAACTACAGAAGTCAGCACAATATTCACTTTCGAAGATGTCGTGAAAAAGATTCATCATGTTATACTAACGCCGAGTATAGAAACTGCAGTTCAAGTAAACGAGCGCCTCGCCAAATATGGCGACTTATCGGTTGATGGGAGACCAACTCTTGACATGTCTGCTTCCCAACTTGTGGAGGAGGTTATGGAAGTTTCGAAGGATAACATGGTTTTTCCAGCACACGCTTGGACACCTTGGTTCAGCATATTTGGGGCCTTTAGCGGCTTCAATAGTGTTGAGGAGTGCTACCAGGACATGGCAAAACATATTTACGCTCTCGAAACTGGCTTGTCATCAGACCCGCCCATGAACTGGCGCCTGAGCAAACTCGACAAGTTCACATTAGTTTCGAACAGTGACAGCCACAGTTTCTGGCCGTGGCGTATGGGGAGAGAGGCCAATGTTTTTGAGTTGAAAAGCCCAAGTTACTGGGAAGTTGTAGAAGCCATAAAAAACAAGGACAAGGCAAAGTTCAGATTCACAGTTGAAACCGATCCCGCCTATGGAAAGTATCATTGGACCGGACATAGGAACTGCAAAGTTTCATTCTCGCCAAAAGAAGCTATTAAACTTGGCAATATTTGCCCCGTCTGCCGCAAAAAACTAACTAAAGGCGTTGAACAAAGAGTTGAGGAACTCGCAGACCGCCCAGCTGGCTTTAAGCCTGAAAATGCCATAGGGTATTTACATCTGCTGCCTCTTTCAGAAATTATTGCAACGGTTTTAAATGCTGACTCTCCGTCAACGCAGAAAGTTTGGAGCATTTATAATAAGTTGTTAGATAAGTTCTGGGATGAATATTCCGTACTTATCGACGTGCCCGGAGAAGCTTTAGAATCTGTTGTGGGTAGGAAGATTGCCGAGGCCATAATTAGAGTTAGGGAAGACAAAATCAAGGTTGTGCCCGGATATGACGGAGTTTATGGTCACCCGATAATTTTTGAGGATGAAGCTTCAGCTGTTAAAAATTTTTCGGAAAAAGTTCAACAGCTGACTCTCACTGATTTTACGTAATAGTATGTTTTTGTTGTGTATATATGTTGGACTTATACACGGCAAAGCTTATTAAGTCGCAATACATACGATATTTTTATGAGCGCCACCATGAATCAGCAGATGCGTAGAGAAAATGAGAAAGTTTGCAAGATAATTGATCGTGTTATGAGACAGGTTTTTGGAGACGAAGCTACTAACTTAATTTATCGTTATTTGGAGAGCAATTACTCTGTTAGGCGGGATGAGATTGCTGATAAAATCGATTTGTTTGCGAAGGGGCTTGAAGACTTTTTGAAGTCTGGAGCCTATGTCATTGAGTGGAAGATTTTAGAGGACATTTACTCAAGTTATGGTTTACTTCGGAGAATCGAATTGGAGAAGATTCGGAAAAGCGATTTTGCCAGTCAGATAAAACTTCTCATGCAGAAAGCTTAAAATTTCCATTTTCTGGGCAATTTTTATTAGCACGTCTTCGTGATTACATCCGTCTAAAGGCTACACTAGGAAGGGGGATGTTGAAAGACACCCTGGTTACAGTCGTTAATGCTGCTGTCGACAAGTTTGGCGCCGAGTATGTGGAGATACGTGTGCAGAAATTTTTCAAGACTATGCTTACTATTAAAGAGGAGAGGGTTGAGGCGGCCAAAGAAGGCATTGAGAATGGTGCCGCTATAAGAGTACTTGTCAACGGCGCGTGGGGTTTCGCATCTTCATGCTCGCTTGATACTAAAACTTTGGTCAGCGCCGCCTCTGAGGCTTGTAGAATGGCGAAAGTGGCTAGTCTAAAACTTAAGAACCCGATAAAACTTGCTGAAAGCAAAGCTTTTGAGGATAAGGTTTCTGCGAATCCCAAAAAAGATCCTTCAAAAATCTCTATAGAAGATAAAATAAGAACAACTTTAACAATCGCAGATACGGTTTTGAGGTATAACCAACGCGTTAAAAGTTGCACAATAGACTATCTGGACCTGGTTGGAACAAGCTATTTCTTGAATAATGAAAGCTCGTATATCAAACAGGATAAGCTCTATGTTTGGTCAAGGATTCTTGTTACTGCAAGAGAGGGAGACGTTTTCACGTTTAGTCGTGAGGAAGTGGGATCAACAAGCGGCTTTGAAGTCTTTGATGTTGAAGCCCCGGAAGTTGTAGGAGAAAGGGTTGCGAAAAGGGCTGTTGAACAATTGAAGGCCAAACCTCCCAAAGGCGGGACTTTCCCCGTGGTTTTGGGTCCAAACGTTGTGGGGGTTTTTATTCATGAGGCTTTTGGCCATTTGGCTGAGGCAGATTTAACTTTGTCGGGCTCTGTTCTTATGAACAAGTTTGGCAAGAATGTGGCTTCCGATGTTGTCACTATTTATGATGACGGAACCATTGAAGAAGCTTTTGGCTCTTTCAAGTATGATGATGAAGGCGTCCCGTCCCAAAAAACGTTATTGGTCAAGGATGGCGTTATTGTTGGACTTATGCATAATCGTGAAACAGCACAGAAATTCAATGCCAGGCCAACAGGCAATGCGAGGGCTGAAGACTTCCGTGTAGAACCAATAATAAGAATGCGCAACACTTTCCTAGCGCCAAAAGATCACTCTTTTGAAGAGCTTGTTGAAGGCATAAAATTTGGATACTACTTTAAAAGCTTCAGAGGGGGACAAGCAAACTTAGATGGCACATTCCAGGTTGGGATTCAAGAGGGTTATGAAATAATCAAGGGTGAAGTTGGCGAACCGGTGCGAAACGCATCAATAAGCGGCAATACGCTTGAAACGTTGCATAAAGTGGAAGCAGTTGGAAAGGACTTTGAACTTTGGCCTGGAAGGTGCGGCAAGGGTCAAACGGCATTTGTTTGCGATGGTGGCCCCCACATAAGGGTTAAAGGGGTGCTTGTTGGTGGTAGCGCTTAAGGAAGAAGAAACCATCAACTTGGCTGAAGCCGCTGTGAAATTCGCGCTTAAAAATGGAGCTGACGAGGCTGAAGCCTTCGCATACCAGGGTTTCACAACAGCAGTGGCCATTGAAAGGGGGCAAATTACAAAAAGTTCAAGAATAATTGATCAAGGGATCGGAGTTAGAACTGTTGTCGGTAAGGCGGTTGGCTTTTCATACACAAACATTGTTAGAAGCAAAAAGGCAATTGAGGATGTAGTTTTGAAATCTTTGAAGTCTGCAAGGGCAAGTAAGCCTGACAAGTATTGGAAAGGCTTCCCGCATAAGAAACCCTACGCCCATGTGAAAGACACATTTGACAGTGCCGTTTGCGAATTATCCCCGGAAGATTTAGTCAAATGCTCCTCTCTAATGTTGGAGGCTGCTGAAAAGACTGATGAGCGTGTTTTTCCAATAGATGGCGGCATTGGAGCTTCTTACCTTTCACGGGCTGTTGTAAATTCTAATGGTGTGGATGGTTATGACTGTGGAACAATTATTGAATGTAGTTTGGCAACGGTGGCCCATGAAAGCGGTGAAGTAACACCCGTATGTTTTGAGTTTAATGCTGAGAGGATTTACAAAATAGATCCAGAGTGGGTGGGTAGAGAGGCTGCGCGTCTGGCAGCTTTAGCGCTAAGAGCTAAACGGATAGAAACAAGAAACATGAATGTTATTTTCGCCCATTTTGCCCTGCAGCAACTTCTTCATTATACTTTGATGGACGCGGTTAAAGCGGATTATGTGCAGCGAAACCAGTCAGCTCTTAAAGGCAAGATTGGTCAAAAAGTCGCCTCTGAAGTTGTGACAATATATGACGATGGCTTGCTTGAAGGCGGGCTCCGTACATGGAAGTTTGATGGTGAAGGAGTTCCACAGCAAAAAACCATCATAATCGAGAAGGGGGTTTTGCGCAATTTTATTTATGATAATTACGCTGCCAAAAAGGAGGGAAGGGAAAGCACCGGAAACGCTTTTAGGGCTGGCTATTTGTCAACGCCTAATGTTGAAACAACAAATTTCCACTTTGAAACTGGTAAAAAATCCCCAGAGGAGCTGATAGGTGAGGTTGACGAGGGGCTTCTCGTATACTCGTTACAAGGGGCGCATAGCAGTAATCCGGCAAGCGGGGAGTTCTCTGTTGTTGCAACTCCAGCTTGGAAGATTGAGGGGGGCAAAATAGTTCACCCAGTTAAGGGTGCCATGATGGCTGGCAACGTTTTCGATGCCCTGCGGAATGTTTCGGATCTTGCAAATAATGAAAGAAAGGTCGGCTCGCTTGTTGCACCTTGGGTTCTTGTGGAAAACGTTAAAGTTATCGGAAAGTAAATAACCTAAACCTCCAATATCTCATTCCAAACGAGGCTGAAATGATTGAAGATAAACATTCGACAATACTTAGTCAAATTTAATACGGTTCGCAGAATTGTTCAGTTCCTATCTTTCCTACTTTTCTGCGCAATGGTCTTTAATTTAGGCTCGCTGCCCATGGTGCTTCCAGTCATGTGGACCTGGGGTTACCAGCCGAACATCGTTGGGGATGCTTTCACGGCACTGCAGTTGATGTTCAGCGGATGGCTGTCACCTGTTGTTTTTCCATGGTTTGCAGTAGCATCTTTCCTATTAGTAGGCGTTCTGATTGGCAAATCCTTATGCGGTTGGGTTTGCCCCTTCGGTTTTATTCAAGACTTAGTTGGCTTTATTAAAGTGAAGAAAACGGAGGTTTCTCCAAAAACTCATAGGAACATGGCGCTAGTGAAGTATTTTGTTTTGGGCATTGTGCTTTTTATTAGCTTAACCTTTTCGGCGGCTAAAGTTACAGGAGCCTATAGAGACTATGAAAGGGCGTTAGGTATATTTGCCTATGCCCCATTCACTGCCGTAAGTCCAGCTGAAACCTTGTTTTCCACGTTGCCAAGAGGCATTCAAAGCTTTTCAATTGAGATTATGGAGAAGCCGGTAGCGGATGTTTTATCTGGAGTTTTGGATTTGCCGCCTCTTTTCTGGGTTCAGTTGCTTATCCTTGTAGGTGTTCTTGTTTTGGTGGCTTATGTTCCGCGGGGATGGTGCAGGTATTTATGTCCTCATGGTGCGATAATGGCTTTTCTAAACAGGTTTAGCTTTCTCGGTTTGCGGAGGGACCTCGTGAAGTGTGTTAAAGGCGAATGTAGAGAATGTATTAAGGCTTGTCCCATGATGGTTCCAATTTTGGAACTGCCGTGGGAAAAGTTTAGCGACCCAGAATGTATTTATTGCATGAAGTGCTCTGACGCTTGCCCGCATAAAGCGATTAGGCTTAAGTACCCGTAACCGTTGTTAGGCCCAAAAAGTCTTTGAGTACTCGTTTAAAACACTTTCATACACTTTTCTCGTTTGCTGGCTTATATTTTTCCAATTATAATTTTCAATAACCTTTCGGTAAGCGTTTTCCCTTAACTTATTTGCTAAATTTTCGTCAAGTAAGACTCTCGTGATTCCCCACGCCAGCGAGTCCGGGTTATTAGGGTAAACCTTAACTCCGGTCACCTCATGCTCAACTATTTCTGATAAGCCTCCAGTGTCTGAAACCACAACCGGGCTTTTAGCCGCCATTGCTTCGAGTGCTACAATTCCGAAGGGTTCAAAGAGGGATGGGACAACTGATACGTCGGCGCATTTTTGAAGGTTCCGCAGTGTTTTGTCGTCTACAAAGCCTGTAAACATGACTTTATGCGCTAATCCCATGCTTCTAATGTATTCTGTTAAGGATTGTTGCATGTACCCGTTTCCAACGATGACAAATTTTGCGTTCACTTTTTCCAGGATCTTTGGCACCGCGTTGATGAGGATATGTATACCCTTCTCGTATACAAGGCGTCCAACAAAAAGCACAATTTTCTCTTCTGGCAAGGCGAACTGTCGCCTAAACTGGCTTAGGTCAACATCGCCGCCTCTTTCGTATTCTTTTGCGTCAACGCCGTTTGGAATCATTATGAGTTTGTCTTGTGGGAGCCCGAAAATCCATTTTACATGGGAAACCATGTAGTTACTGCAGCATATAACCCTCCAAGCCTCGTAGGTGAGCCAAGCCTCTGTTTCATGAATCATCCTCTCATAGTCAGAGTGAATGCCGTTTCGCCTTCCATACTCTGTAGAGTGAATCGTGGCCAAAAGAGGCCTCCTAAAGACATGTTTTAAGCCTATCCCAGCGTTTGCCACAAGCCAGTCGTGGGCGTGGAAAATATCAACTCCGCCTAACTTCCTGACAATGAAGGCTGCCTCTTTCTGCATGTTCATATTCATTAAGTAAACCCAGCTTACAAAATCCGGTGAAGGGTTTGTGTAAGAATCAATCCTATAGACCTCAACTCCGTTAAGTGTTTCATATTGAGGTGCTCCTGGAAAATCGCATGTAACGATGTAGACTTTTACGCCATTTTTTGCAAGGCTTCTTGACAAGTAATATACGTGGGGCGAGATTCCGCCGATAATTCTCGGCGGGAACTCCCATGAAAGCATCATAACCCTTAACTCGTTAGACATTGTTGCAGTCCTCCTTGAGGCTTTTGTAGATTTCTAAAATTGTTTTGAGCCATCGTTCAGAGCTGGGCTTGACAACTTTCATTTTTGCCTCTGGCACATTGTAGATTCTGATAACTTCGCTCGCCATCCATTCGGATTTAACAATAACCATGCTCGCCTCATACATACCCAGCCACTCAATGCTTTTAATAGCCATATTAAACGGCGAGTTTGCACCATGAGAGCGGTGATCCTCTAGGCTCTCAACAGAATATACAAAAGGAATGTTAAGCGCTTTTTTCAAGGTGACCGCTGCTGGGATAAAATGCCAGTCTTGTGTGTCTATGAGGTCTACATGTCCACCAGCATTGTAATAAATGTTAGCAGCAACTCGCTCGACCTCTTGGTTTAGGGTCAAAACCCATGTGAGGACACTTATGTGGGTTTTAACTGGGTTTGTCACTCTATAAGTTTTTACGCCATTTTCTTCAAGTTCCCCGGTTATATAATCATGATAGGTAACTACACATGTTTCAACCTTGTTTTTGGCGAGCTGCACCGCCAACTCCTTCACGTAATCGGCAAGTTTTCCAACAACTCTTGGCGGATACTCCCATGAAAAAATTATCACTTGCATCTGCTACCGCCGGCTAGGTGAAAAGTGCACAGACCTTGATTATTCCTCTTCCAGTGAGATAATACCATTTTTTCCCTTGACTGTCGGAGAAGCTTTCCACGTAACCTTCGCATCCGCAACTGTCTAGAATTCTTTCAACTTCCATCACGTCTAGTTGCATGACTTGAGCAAGTTCCTCGCTTTTCCTCGCCAAGTCCGGAGCTGTGGCGCATAAGTTATGAAGTGTTTGCAGAATCTTCTCAGAAATTGGAAGCTCCTCCCTCAACATTTTTCACCTTTAAGCTTAAAACATCCATGTGCGTTTTCTATTAAGGCTTGTGTACGCTTAAAAGTATTCCGTCAAAGCCTTCAATTGCTGTAACAAATCCTTAAATCTTTTCTTTGCAGCTAAGATCAAGGCTTTCCGTAGAGCTTGACCCTTAAGCTTTGAAAGCCTAATTTCCCTAAGTTTCTCAGCCAAAACTTCGTCGTGAAGTGAATGCTCAGCCCACTTTTCAAAGTCACCGCGGCTGTCGTGAAATTCTATGGACTTTATTTCTGCTCTCTGTAGAGCCTTTATAAACCCTTTAAGGCTCCAAGCTACCACCCCAGTATAATTTTCTTCTCCAATGCCTTTGTAGAAGAGGAATGGCTCGTTGGCCGTTATTGTCGCCAAACGAAGGCGATTCTCAAAGTCAAGGATTGCCGCTTGAGCCGTTACATAAGCGTCTGCTGGAGTGCTGAAAGGACTAAAGTAAGCGTGAACTTCGCCAGAGGCTCCGCCGACCGTGAACATGTAGTATAGGTGGTCGCTTGTTTGAAAGTAACGCCAAATTCTTAGAAAATCTTTGTCCTCTGACTCCTTGGCAAGTGGTTCAAGCCTTCTAACAGACGTGTAATAGGCCCATTGTAAGGTGTTTCCGAGCCAGCAGCTTGCATCCCTCTCCAAGTCAGCCCATGAAACTGTTCCGCCAAGCTCTGACGCGTCAATTTCTCCAACAGCCTCATATTTTTCAACAACTTCTGATGGTGTCGCCATTCTTAAGTGCCACCACTTCAAAATCTCCTCTGGCAAATGCCTCAAAAACTCGTGGATGCCCGTTTCTGGCCAGTGGTGCTCGCCGAAGGTTTCATAGTCTGGAAATATGTTTATGCAGTTTCCGGGGGTGGCTGCCAGCCAGCTTGCGTATTTGTCAGCTGTTAGGGGCCACTCACTCCACCATCTTGCTGAAAACCTAAAACCTATGTCGTCTGTTAGCTTATAGTTTCTGAGGAGAACCTTGATCTTTCTGCATCCTTTCGGCTTGTAAAGGTAGTTGGGCGACCTTTCGTGGAGTATTTTTTCCGTTCCTTCCGTGAATATTCCAGCAAAGCCCAGTTCTTCCGCTGTTTTTGCTACGGCGTTGTTATAGATTAGTTCTGTATTCTCAAAGACCCGCGGCGTGTAGCCCAGCAAGTCCCTTACTGCTTGCTTATGCATTTTTATCTGTTCAATAAATTCCTCTCTTTCAGGGTAGAGACTCGCCAGCGAATGATAATATGTCTGGTTCAGAAATTCAACACAACCTGTTTCTGCAAGCTGTTTGAAAGACTCTAAAAGATCTTTGTTAAACATTTCACATTGTTCGAGGAAGATCCCAGAAATGCTGAAGGAAATTTTTACCTTTTTTTTCTCCCGCTTATACTTATCTATTAGGTCTAATAGTATTTGGTTTGATGGAAAATAGCACTTTTTGCACGCGCGTTCAAAGATTTCTCTATCAAGTTCATTGTTGAAATAGTAGTTGAAGAGTTCCTCCTTTTTTAGGCGTTTGAAAAGCTTGTTTTCCCAAAAATAGTTCTTCCTTAGTCTATGTGGTTGGTGCACTTCAAACACGAAAACTATGTCCGTCAACCTTTTAGCCTCTTTCCCGTTTGTTATTGTTCTGTGTTTATGCTTTATTTCTGTTTGCCAAGTTTAGATTGGATTCGGATTTTGGATTCATAACTTATTTATCCCTTGTAAGGTTTCATTACCTAAAACAAAGGTGAAATAGTTGTGTCGATTGAAAAAATTAGCATTGAGAGCCGCCAAGAATTGGAGCAGATGATAATCAATGGAATAAACCTTGTCGAGAAGGGCTTAACCGTGATTTGTAGCAACGTTCCCATAAACGACAAAACTACCTTGGATATCTTGTGCCACGATGATAACGGGCAGCTTGTTATTCTCCAGTTGAGCGTTGAGGAAGACGACACCATGCTCCTTCAAGGGCTTCAAAGCTTTGACTACATTGACAAGTTTAAATCCTTCCTGAAAGCCACGTACAGCAAACACAAAATTGATGACAAGGAAAAGCCGAGACTCATACTGATTGCGCCAAGTTTTTCAGACGCCGTTAGAAGGGCTGTTGAAAGCATAAAAGGCATACGCATAGACCTCTACGAATGGGAGTACCTAAAACTCGGAGATCATAAAGGTCTCCGCCTTCAACCCATTTTTACATGGAAACCCGCCGAAGTGCCGAAAGAGGAAAAGCCTCCGGAGAAAAAGCGTGAACTAAAACCAGTGAAGAAAGAGGAACCAAAACCTGAACCTCCGAAATCTGAACTCGAAAAGGAGATGCTGCCACCGCCACCTCCGAAGATGCCAGAAAAGCCAAAGGAAGAAGAGCCGCCAAAAAGAAAGCTGAAGCTCTTCTAAAACTGCCACTTACCCTTTGTCATTTTGAAACAGTAGATTAAATGCTGTTAGATGGTTTTAATTGAGGATAGGCTTTTTTGTCTGGGAATATCCACCAGCTCTTGTGGGCGGTCTAGGTACATACGCCGAGTACATTACCCGTGAATTTGTAGCTCTGGGCAATGACGTGACAGTTTTCACGCTGAATCCTGGAAACCTAAAGACCAGGGAGATTGTAAAGGGTGTTGAGGTTCATAGGCCACTAATCGCGGACGCTAGCGACGTTTTTCCAATGTTTGTCATAGACGACTTGAAAAAATGGGGCACAAACATACGCCTGTTCAATGACATTTTCATTTACAATGTTCTAAGCGCCACTAAATTCATCAACAGTATGCTGAAAAAGGAGGGATGCGTTTACGATGTTGTCTGCGTTCACGATTGGCTCAGCAGCATAGCTGGAATAATAATAAAAAATGAAACAAAAGTTCCAGTTGTCTTCCATGTTCACAGCACAGAGTGGGGAAGAAGTGGAGGGCAAGGCTCGGAAGTTGTTTCCTATTTTGAGTCGGCTATGGCGCAGAGGGCTGACAGAATAATAACTGTTAGCCACACAATGCAGGAGGATTTAGTCCGTCACGGCTGGCCTAAAGCAAAAATTAGTGTTGTTTGGAATGGTGTCGACCCTGATCGTTATAATCCTAAAAAGTGTAAGCCGGAAGATGTTGAGGCTGTTCGAAGCCGGTACGGTATTAAACCCGATGAAAAGATGGTCCTTTTTCTCGGGAGGCTGACTTGGGTTAAAGGCGTAATAAACCTTGTTCAAGCCCTGCCCATGGTTTTGGAGGAATACCCAAAAACTAAGCTTGTTATCTTGGGCAAGGGAGAACAGCAAAACGACATCGTTGAGGCGGCCGCTAGGCTTGGAATAAGCAACAAGCTGATTTGCAGATTTGACTTTGTGCCGGAAAAAGAGCGCATACTACATTATGCAGCGGCTGACGTCTGTGTTTTCCCATCTACCTACGAGCCCTTTGGCATAGTAAGCCTAGAGGCTATGGCTATGGAAAAGCCGATTGTTGTTGGCGCTCAAGGTGTTGTTGGTTTCAGGGAACAAGTTGTACCCTTTGGGCCAGACCAGAATGGGATTCATGTAAATGGTGGAAATCCGGCCGACATAGCATGGGGGATAAAGGAGGTTTTATGCGACCCTGAAAGAGCCAAAAGGTGGGGAGAAAACGGCAGAAAAAGAGTGTTACAATATTTCACTTGGAGGAAAGCTGCTGAACAAACCTTGCAGATTTACGAGATGCTTCAGCATAAGCCGGAGCATGAAGAAGCCAGAGTTGTTGACTTGCTAGAGAAGATAACTCAAAAATAAATGGAAAGTGGCGAGTTCAAAGCTAGGGCTTGCGAGCTGCAGCCTTTTCTAAGGCTACTACGCCCGGAAGCTTCTTGCCCATTAGAAACTCTATTAGGGCCCCGCCGGCTGTGCTCACATAGGATATTTTGTTGGATAGACCTAGCTCTTGTAGGGCAGCTATTGTGTGGCCTCCACCAGCCAGAGAGAAGGCCTTCGAGTTCGCAATTTCTTCGAAGATTTTTCTTGTTCCATAGATGAATTCGCTGTTTTCGAAGACTCCCATGGGTCCGCTTACCACTATGGATTTGGCGTTGCGTATTATTTTTGCATAGTTTTCAACGGTTTTTGCTCCAATGTCAAAGATTGGGTAGTCTGTTGGAAGTTTTTCCACTAGAATTTCCTTCCGCTTTTTCTCCACTTCCACTGCCACATCTGCTGGAACCTTAATTTTGTCTGGATACTTTTTCATCAGCTCTTTTATTCCGGGAACCAAGCCCATCAGTTTTTTCTCTTCTAGGAATTTCATGTTTGGCTTGCCTAGGTCGTATCCCTTTGCCACTAGGAAAACGTGGCCAACAACGCCACCGGTTAGCACATAATCTGCTATTCCGTTATCTAACACGTATTTTGAGATTTCTAGGGAGTCGTCTGCCTTGGCGCCGCCAAGCACATAAACGCATGGTTTTTCTGGGTTTTCCAACACTCTGCTTAGGGATTTTAGTTCCCTTTCCATTATTCTTCCGGCGACGCTTGGCAGAACAGCCGTAAAGCCGACCATTGAGACGTGGGCTCTGTGGGCTGCAGCGAAGGCGTCGTTTACGAACATGTCTGCCAGTGGTGCCAGTGTCTTTACAAGCTCTGTTTTGGCGTGTTCTTCTGGTGTGCCCTCCTTTGTTTCTCCGGCAAAGTTTCTAACGTTGTCCAGAACTAGGATTTCGCCGCTTTTCAGCTCCTTAATCGCTTTTTGGGCTTTCTCTCCGAAGACGTCGTCCACAAATTTTACTGGTTTGCCCAAGACTTTGCCTAGGATTTCAGCATGCTCTTTTAATGGTATGAAGTCTGGGTCGCCTTTTCTCCCTTGGTGGGCGATTACTACGACCTTTGCCCCTTTTTGGGCTAGCTCTTTTATGGTGGTTTCGCCATGCGCCCTAATCCTTGTGTCATCTAGAACTTTCTTCGTTTCTGGATCTACTGGAGAGTTGAAATCAACTCTTACGAGAACAACTTTGTTTTTCACGTCAACGTCGTCTAGGGTTAAATATTTAGCCATATGTGTCCCTCTTCGTTTTAGAACAGAAAAATAGAGGGGTTGTTCGCT
>JAWBXA010000024.1:0-13488 GCA_038868115.1 Bathyarchaeia archaeon | reverse complement strand
GCGGGCCGGTAGCTCAGCTTGGTTGGAGCGTTCGGCTGATAACCGAAAGGTCGCCGGTTCAAATCCGGCCCGGCCCACTTAAATTTTTAAGTGAATCCTTAAATATTGGAACATACCTTCCCATAATTGATGGAGTATGAAGGCTAAGTACGCGCATCTGCTTGGGGATGCGGATGTTAGGCGCTGGTTCGATAATTTGGCAGCCAAATCCATCGTGACCGCCACGGTGTACCTTAGAACGCTTGGATTTTACTGTGAGCTGAACAAGACTGACCCTAAAGCGATTCTTAAGGTTGCAAGAACTAAGGCTTTCAGGGACGACTTTACCGATTTTATCAGGCGTTTGGAGCGTGATGGTAAGGCTGGCTCCTATTTGTCAAGGTTTAAGAAGGTTCTTAACAGCTGGCTTTCTTACAACGGAATCAATGTTAAGCTTAAGGTCAACATCAGGGGCGAATCTGATACACCGAGAATAGCTAATGAGCGTGTGCCAAACAAGGAAGAGCTGGACAGAATCATCAGAATGGCTACTCCCAGAGGAAGGGTTTCAATAGCCCTAATGGCTTTCAGCGGTTTAAGGCCGGAATCAATCGGAAATTATGATGGAAGCGACGGCTTAAAACTTGGAGACTTCGTTGAAACTGAAATCCACGAAGACTGCATAGAATTCAACAAAATTCCATCAATGCTCGTAATAAGGAAAAGCCTCAGCAAGGCAAGACATCAATACTTCACATTTATTCCGCAACAAACAATAACATACATAAAGGAGTATTTGGAGGAGCGAGTTAAACAAGGCGAAGAATTGAGTAAGGATTCTCCGCTTCTGGGATTTGATCCTAGAGGGGTTAAGAAGAACAGGTTTTTAAGGACAACCTTAGTGACGAGGGATATTCGCGAAGCCATTTTGAGGGCCGGCTTCAAGTGGAGGCCTTATGTCTTGAGGGCTTACTGCGACACAAACATGATCATAGCCGAGTCAAAGGGAAAAATAAGCCATCCCTACCTCCAGTTTATTATGGGACATAAGGGCGACATAGAAGCCAGATACAGCACAAACAAAGGCGTACTGCCACCAGACATGATTGAGGACATGCGCAAAGCCTACAAAGAATGCGAACCATTCCTGAGCACCGCAACACAACCCCTAGAGCAGTCAAGCATAATTAAGGAAGCCAAAATAGAAGCCCTAAAAAGCATGGCAAAAAGCCTACTGGGAATAGACTTACTAGACGTTAAAGTTGCAAAAGAAAGGCAAATTGGAAGGGAGCTAAACAAGGACGAAGAACTCGAGCTTTACGAGAAAGAGCTGAAAAAACTAAGAGAAGGAAAACACAACCCCCAAAGGATAATACATGAAAGAGAGCTTGAAAAATATTTGGCAGAAGGGTGGCAGTTTGTAAGCATACTACCATCACAAAAAATCCTAATCAAAAAATACTAACAAACTGGATGAATTATTAAACTTAGACCGCAATCTTGCATTTCATCTATTGTGGTGAAAGGCTTTTATTCAGTGCTGGGATTAACTAAATTACATGAGCTCGTGGTCACCTCCTGTTACACCTACCCCTATTAGCGACCTGATATCCCGCTATGAAAAGAATTTGATAGTCATTCCAGAATTTCAAAGGGATTTTGTTTGGACTTCAGCTCAGGTTAAAGAACTTGTGATATCTATTTACAAAGGTTACCCTATAGGTATGCTAATTCAATGGGAAACACCTCCGGAATTAAGTGCAGATGTTGGAAGGTATTGGCTAATAGATGGACAGCAAAGGTTGTTATCGCTTGTTGCGGTTTCAAAAGGCACTGCTAAGCTAAAGGGAGATAAATACAAGAGCTTTGTTTTACGTTTTAATCCGTTAACGGAGGAATTTCAGTTTGATAGTCCTAGAATACGCGATAATCCCTTATGGGTTGATATTAGGCTCTTAATTGAAAAGCCCCTGTCTGAAACCGTGAATGTCTTAAGAAAGTCTGCTTTTTTAAAAGAAGATGAAATCAAAATTTGCGAACAAAGACTTGACAAGTTGCGGAGTAATTTAACAAATTATTTTGTTCCAGTTTGCACTCTTAGGCCTGACCTTGAACCAGAAGATGCAGCGAACATTTTTATAAAATTGAACGCGACTGGAACTCGAGTTAAGGCAGCTGAACTTTACTTAGCAACTTTTGCTATAATGTTACCCGGTAAAATCGCAGCAGAAGTGAGTGATTTTATTGATGAAATGAGTCGACAAGGATGGGACTTAGATGTTTCTATGATAGTCCGCACGATTTTAGCTTTTCTAACAGGGAAGGTGAGGATTGCAGACCATGTTCTAGACCAAGCGAGGATAATAAAGAAAAATTATGATAACACGCAACTTCAAGACGCATGGTTGAAGTCTAGAGAAAGTATAAGATGGATTATTAATCTACTAAGTGATAGATGGAGTATTTACGGCTCAGACTTAATCCCGTCTCAAACGGCATTAACGACTTTGGCTTTTTACGCTGGTACTAAAAATCTGAAGGTAAATGAGAAGGAGCTAGATAGTATGTTGAAATGGTTTCTTCTTGCATCGTATTGGGGAAGATATAGCGGCGCCACAGAAACCAGACTTAACGAGGACTTAGAAGTTATAAGGAAAGAGATTGAACATACTTGGGAAAAGCTTCTAACAAATATTAGGATAAAAACCGGAAGACTGATACCAACAATTGAAGATTATCAGGGGGCCGAAATAGACAAACTTCTTCTACTTTACATTTTATTAAAAGAGAAAAAAGCAACAAGCTTATTGTCTAACCAACAATTAAGAAGCGACATGATACAAGTTCACCACATCTTCCCAAGGACTCTTATAAAAGGATTATACCCAGAAGATATGGTAGAAGACATTGCCAACAAAACATTTGTTATTGGAAAGGAAAACATTC
This sequence comes from Bathyarchaeia archaeon, assembly GCA_038868115.1. Taxonomy (GTDB): domain Archaea; phylum Thermoproteota; class Bathyarchaeia; order Bathyarchaeales; family Bathycorpusculaceae; genus JAGTQI01. The sequence goes on along the minus strand of JAWBXA010000024.1, from coordinate 10,563 downwards.
GCATAGGAAACAAAGAGCCCATTGAATATTTATGGGGCAGAGTTGGGCGTGACATTTTAGAAGCGCATTTCATACCTCTACAACCAGAACTATTAAAAAGCGGAAAATTTAAGGAGTTTTTGGAAGAAAGGAGAAAGCTGATTATTAGGGGTTTAAATGACTATTTCCAGGATATATGAAGTATCAAATTTTGCCGAAAATAAAAGTCTAAAATGAAAACTTCAACTGTAAACTAATAGAACACTATATTTAGATGTGCTGAAAGTAAAGTGCTTTTATATCTATGAGGAAATTACTAATTTAGAGGTTTCGGCTTTGAGTGCTTATGAGAGCAGAGTTAACATTGCTTTAGCGCGGCTTCTTGAGAGAGCAGGCTTCAGAGAGAGGGCTGAAAGGAGCAGCAGGGACAGGCGGCGCGTGGACGTAATTCTTTTGAATAAGGGATTTAGGATAGCTCTAGAGGGATCTTATGAAGCTTTGGATGCTGAGCATGATGCGAGGCAAAGAATTGAAAGTCAACTTTGCGATTTGGCTGTGGCTGTCTGGTATGATAGACAATTTTTCCCACAAGAAGCTACGGAAAGCGAAATTGAGGCAGTCCTGGAAAAGTCCATCTTGAGGGTGAAGTTTTTTGTTCCCGGAGAAGATGTGACAGGGACACTACTGTCCTTCCTAAGAGGATCAGATAAACTTCCGCCAGAACCGCTTGTTCAAGGCTGGCTCAAGGTTGATGTGCCTCTCCTAGGAGATTGTATCAACCAAGCGGTTCAACACATGGTGTCGGAGGAGAGAGTTAAAAAAGCGGAGGAAGAGATAAAAAGGTTTGTCGACGAGTTCTGCCAGTCTTTGGGTTCTGCTGATAAAGACTTAAAAATGTGCAAAAGTCTTTACGAGTCCTTTTACAGGCTATATGGGCTTTCTGTAGGGGAACCTGAAAATATTAAGGACTTAATTTACGGCAAAACAGCATTGGCAATCCTTCTGAGTGCGGTTTTCTATGAGGGTATACGGGCTAAACATGGAATTCCGTCTTTAAGGAGTCTCGCTGCTGCCAAAGGTGGTATGTTAGCTCTTGAAGAGGCTTTTGACCGCATTCTTGAAATAAACTATCAGCCGATTTTCAGAGTTGCGAGGGAGATCGTTGAAAAACTTCCTCCGGATGTTCAGCCGAGAATTGAAGATTTAATTGAGTTGGCGAGAAAAATAGCCAGCAACAGGGTTCTGTTGCGACGAGATTTTGCCGGTAAAATATACCACTCCGTAGTAGGAGATTGGGCTGTCCGAAAAAACTTTGCAACATATTTTACAGGAGTGCCGGCGGCGTACCTGCTGGCGAGATTGGCGCTTGCGACGCCGAACCCTTCATGGCGAAGCTTCAGCTCGCTTGAAAACATTGAAAGTTTTAGAATTGCTGATCTCGCCTGCGGTTCAGGAACTCTTCTCTCAGCTTCTTACGAAGCTCTCTTATACCTTTACACGAAGGATTGTTTGAAGGCGGGACAAGATGTTAATTTTGAAGATTTCCATAAAACTGCTTTGGAAAAAGTTTTCTGGGGCTTAGACGCTCTAAGGTTTGCTACGCATATTGCTGCTACAACCCTTGCCCTTCACAACCCTGAGGTCCCATTACAAAATATGGATCTTTATACTGTTCCTCTGGGAGTAAACTCCGAGGGGATGGTGAGTTTAGGAAGCCTTGACTTGGCGCAAAGAACTCTTCTTGATTATTTCGGAGGCGGAACTGCCGTGAAGGTTTCAACCTCAACAGAGAAGCAAGCGACCATAAACTTTCCAGAGGGCTTTAACCTAATAATAATGAATCCTCCGTTCACGAGGGCTACAGGAAGAGGGGGGAGAGAGGGAGGGGGACTTTTTGGTTTTGTAGCAGATGAGAGTATTAGAGAACAACTACTCAAGTTTTACGAGAAATTCAGGGAAGGTGTTAGGCGTAAAATGGCTGCAGCTGCCGAAGCAGAGGGGTTTTTGAGAGAGTTTAAAACAATTCTCGGAGAAAAAGGTGCAAGGCCGCTTCTTGGAGTTGGACAAGCCGGCGAGGGGCTTCTTTTCCTGCATGTTGCTGGCGAAACCGTTGTGGAAGGAGGTAGAGTAGCCTTCGTTTTGCCGCGAAGCGTCCTCTCGGGAGTTGGCTGGTTCCTCGCACGCGCACTTTTAGCCTCAAGGTTCCACTTAGAACACGTAGTTGTCAGCTATGACTCGCAGGAAGGCTACAACTTCAGCGAGTCTACAGCTCTAAGCGAGTGTCTTATCGTTGCAAGGAAAGTGCCTGAGCATAACGAAAATGAAAAGACATGTATAGTAGCCTTGCTCAAGAAACCTAACAGCGCACTCGAGGGCGTTTGGCTGGCTCATGAGATCATAGAGAAATACAATAAAGCTGATGAAATCGACGCAATAACAAAGGGATATCATGCAGGGAATTATGTGAAAGCTGGCGGATGCAGCGGTATAGTATACACGGTTCCACGGCAACTGTTGCTAAAACATTTAGACAACTGGGGGAAGTTATTAGCATTCACAAACCCGCAACTTTCAATCTTTACGTTAGAACTACTTGAGGGCAAAATAAGGCTTGGAACAAACGAAATAAGCGTTCCAATTAAAAGACTTGGAGAAATAGCCACAATCGGGATCGATAGACATCAATTCCACGACAGCTTTCAGAGGGTAGAAGAAGCGCCTGGCGCTCTACCATGCCTATATGGAGGGGAGGAAGAAGTACGAAGCAGACTGCAAGCTGAACCAAACGCTCATATCCTTCCAAAAAATGAGAAGGCAAGAAAAACATTCAAAAAGTTTGCAAGCGAGCTTCTTATACCGGACAGAATATGGTTCGATACTGCCCATGTGACCTCAGTTTATGCCACTCAACCCGTACTTTCAAATATTTTCTACGCAGTTAAAATGAAAACCACAAGCAACATTGAAAGGCTTAAAGCCTTATGTGTATGGCTTAACTCTACTTGGGGGATAATGACTATCCTGGCATGCAGACAGGAAACCAGAGGTGCATGGATCAGCCTTAAAATGAGTCATTGGAGATTTCTACCAGTTCTGGACGTTGCGGCATTGCCAAATCAAAAGAGCGAGGCACTTTCAAAAGTGTTTGACAAGTTTAAGCATACCGAGCTGAAGAGACTGCCTGAACAATACTCCTTATGCCAAGAAGAAAGGCTTAACCTTGACATGGAAGTGTTGAAGGCCCTAGAGCCAAGCATAGACGAAGGAGAAGCGAAAGACAGACTCACCGAACTATACCTCGACCTCAGCGAAGCATTCAAAAAATGGATTGGCTAAATTTAACGTTATATAAGCGCACACGGAAGAAGATCCTTGACCAACCACTTTTGTTTTCTAATCTCAAGCTTCACCCATTACCTAGCCCGCATAATCCACTCTTTCAAAGCTTGTGCTTTAGGTCCTGGTCCCCCGCTTGTCGGAAACACAACCTCAACACCATATTCCTCCAGGTCTGGCAGGGCTTCTGCATACCGCCGTCCCATAGCCAGATAAACCTCTGAATACCTTCCATTCTTCAACCTTTTACGCAAAAAATCCTCATTCTTTGCCCTGGCTTTGTCCAAAACTTCCTTCGAAAACTTCTGCTTACCCCACTCGCTCCCAACAGGCTCACGATAAGCCAATGGCTTATCTCCATCAACAAGCGTTAAATCGTCAACCATAACAACTACATCTACGTCTTTAACACTACTTAAATACTTTCGAGCAACCCTATAAAACAAACCATCAAAACGCTCCAAGGCGGGCAATAAACCACCCTCACGCCTACGCCTAAACGAAGGCCCCAAAACCAACAACCGCCTTTTCCTACCCAAACACAATAGCCTCCAATGCAACAAAAATACAAACACATTTATAAAACAATAACCCAAAAAAGAAAGCCAACCTGTGTTGGCAAAAGAACTCCATTCTCGCTTTCATCTTAATTTCATGAATATTCTTTTATCAGCGACTAACAGAATAATTTAATGAAGCGGTTTCGGTTTCATTTTGCTTTTTGTTAACAGTTAAAATTAACGGACGCGTGTCGATCTTTGGATGCGTCTTCCTTGCTTTTTGTGTCTTATTCGAATTCTCCATACATTTGATTTGGAGCAAGAATTTCTGGATATTTGTTTCTTAGCATGAGGCGTGCGGCATAACATAGGTGGCAAGCATCAGCGTAAACGTCATCATGGGACAAACCAAATTTTTCAATCAAAGCGGCTGGACCACCATTGATAAGTGGCTCAATGATTGTGTGTTCGTAAGGATTAAATTCTTTGATGATCCTTGAGAAGGGTTTTCTCCAAGCATTGCCAATAGTAATGCCTTGGCAAACGTGAACAAATCCAAATGGGTCTATGTGCACTCTCTCCTGTTTAGTAAAATCTTCGTATGGGCATTTTGTGAATTCTCGCCAAGACTTTTTACTCGCCGATTCTGTTAGCTTTGAATAGGCTCTGCCCTTATACATTAATTCCCATAAATTTACTTTTGCTCCTTCGATCTGGCCTAGGCATTTAAATTCAGCTTGCGGGTGTTTAACTGCGAGGATTTCTGCTTTAATGCCTAGGGCATTTGCAGCTTTCACAGCGTTCTTAACTTCATTGGTTTCCCAGCCCTCTCCATGGTATAAGTCACTGCTTAAAGTGAGTTCGATGTTTTTGGCTTTAGCTATTGGAGTTAACCATTCTATGGCGTCTTCCAGGCATGTAGCCCAATAACAATTTGAAAGAATCTCCACATGAAAACCAAGGTTTACTGCATCCTCTGCGGCTTTAATCATGATTGGATAGTAAAGGAATGGCTCTCCTCCTTCAATTGAAATATACTCCACCGTTTCAAGCTTCTTTGCCTCTCCTAAAATACTCCTTACCTGTTCAAGAGTGAATGAGCCCTTCGCTTTAGGGCTCCCCCAAACAAAGCAGTGGTCGCATTCTAAGTTGCACGTGTATGTTAGGAGAAAGTGAATCCCTTTCAAATTCAACAGACTACACCAATCATATTATGGCTTTAACACGGTTAAATTTTGCTTAAATCAGCCGTTATGGGACGAAAAACACACAAATGGTTTTGAATATTATCCCAAAACTATGTCAGAGACACTAAAGAAACTACAAGCCGAAGGCTTAATCAAGAGAGCAGCTGTAAAGAAAAAGCGTTAATCTTTCGGTTCTGTTAGGAGACACTAAAGGAAAGCGCAGGCATTGTCGGCGCAATGATTAAATTTTGAGTTTTAATCCTGGTCTATATTTGATTTAACATATGCATTTATGATTCGCAATTTTTAGATAGGCTGTTTGAAAATCGTTGAGTGGGGGAGGTGTGTTGAGGCCGGTTCTGTGGGGTTTGCCTTATTTCAGACCAATTACGGGGCCGGAAAGCGTAACCGTGAAGAACGTATACGTGTCAAACAAGCGGCTTCGAAATAAAGCACATAGAGCCCACTACCCTCTAAGGTTGGTGGCTCATCCATCACATTCACAATAACCCTGAAAGGACCTTAGACCATGGCGCATTAATACTGTAGCGGGATTCATAGCGAAAATGAGCGTTTAAAGACTTAATAATTTGAGCTTTTAAAATGGGTGTTTCACTTTTACAGTTGTTTTTTGTCATTCTAGTGTTATTTGGAATTCGCAGTAGGGGTCTCCTTTTGCTGTACATCTTGTTTCTTGTGAAGAAATATGCCCTCCAGTCAGCATCTCTATTAGTCCTTCAAAGTATCCCTTAAGGAAGTAGCATGACGGCACCCGGGATTGCCGTACCTCGGTGAACGCGTTGTTATATATGCGTATGATGAATTCGCCTGTTTCCTCCCCTAAGAAGGCCTTTTCTATTCTGCCCCATCCCCAACGATTAAATGAGTGGGCAAATTCATTGAAAAAGGCTTTGAGGCTTTCTCCTTCTTTCATATGCGTTTGGAAGAATTTGGCCATGGACCTCCCAGCCCCCTTTCCAGCGATATACCAAACTAGGCTACTGCCTGTTCCAAGCACTTTATTAACTTCCACAAACATCCCCTGCAAAGCCTCAACCCTTAACAGAACCCAGCCAGCACCAAAACGCCTAATTTGCCTGCTTCTGGCTTTAATCTGTTTAAGGTAGGGTTCCATGACAATTCACAAATAAACTAAAAACGACGTTTTAAAATGGTTTGTGAACCGAAAATATTGATTAGGAAAATGTTAAAAGCAGATTTTGAGTCCGAATAAAATACCGAATTGATCAGAATAGCCTTCTTTAATTGCAGCCTTGACTGAAGAAACGAAGAAAAAAAGGGAAAGTGTTGAGTTTTTATGGTTCTGCATGTAATTCACTAAGTGGGAAAAGCGTTGAAGGCTGGAGAGCTGCTTTAGAACTGTTTTTCTGCAGTATCATTGCTGTGAAATTTAGAATTCTATCCCTCCCGTCAAGAATTGCCCTTACAGTTTCTGCGCCCTGACGCGTTAAACTGTAAACCCTTCTCCTTCCATCCATATACCCTTTCAGTAACCCTCTTCTCTCCATGTCGTATAGGCATGAATAAACGGTTCCGGGGCTTGGCAGGAAGTTATACTTTCGATGCAGATACTTGATGACGTCGTAGCCGCTGACTTGACCTTTATAACCGTCTAAGGATACGAGAATCAGCAGATCCATGAAGTGGTTCAGAATTCTCCTTTCAACCTCTCTAACGACGTCAGAAACTGTAGGGGAGTGCTCCCTCAAGTTATCCCCCTTTTTGAAATGTTTGGTGCTCGCTTTTAAACTTATTCGAAAACGATTAAGTTGCTTGACCAGACTCTCCTGTCCACACGAGTTTCTAGCGTTTGGCTTATATTCAAGCCATCATAGTCAAGGAGCGTAGGTCGCAGTTGGTTAGAGACAAAATGCATGCTACCACGTTAAATAACAACATGTTAAGCTGGACTATATTTTAAGTTCGTGAAAAAGCTTGCGAGGTTTTTTGGCAATGCAGAAGATCGCCAATCAAGGTGCGGGTTAGCGGTAAAACAGCTTGCGCATTTTTATAATGATCAGTTACTATGAGCCTAAGCAGAATTGCTTTTGTCTCATGAACGGGTCTTTCTGCTCTAAATATGTTGATTGAGAGCACGTTTGCCAAATCAAAAAACTTTATCCACATACTAAGGAAATCCATTAGTGATGTGCGAAGCGGCTTCTGTTCGAAGGCCTCTTCCTCTCCAACGTAGCGTTTTAGGGAATCAATTTCCCATGGATATTGGTGGACGCTCCACGAGAGATTATTGTACATGTCTGTGATCTTGGTTACTACCTCCTGCTCCTTGAATGGATATAGAAACTCCCAAGCGTAAACTTGTCCAAGAATGTTGTTAAAGTTTAAACGTGGTGTATGGAAAAGCTCATTTATATGAGGTGCTGGTACCATTCTGCCAATGAGGTCAAAAATGGATACTGAATTTTCCTCTAGATGATCGCTGAGATTGAGCACTTTTATCTTTTTTATCAGTTCATCCCTGAAGGTAGACTCATTTTCTTCCGGAGGCAATACCCATACACTCTCCCTATACTTTTTAAGTGCCAGTCCATGGAAAAAGGCCCCGTTAACCAATTCCTCAAGCATATGCCTTAGAAGGCAAAAAGCTGGATTATATAACGCAGACAACGCGAGTATTAAAGAGACCCTGGACTTGTCAACCATAGTATCCCAATTATAGTGAATATAGGCTGAAACTCTCCCCAAGATACTTTCAAATTCTTCAGGTTGCACCATCGTGAGGACTATGTCTGCATGCGTTTTCCTCACATAATTGCATGTCTCTATAACCGGGATGCCAAGTTTAATGGATTCCCCGATGATTGCTGATTTAAATAAGTCATCACGCCATTTTTCTATCCACTTCTTCAGCTCAGAGCTCATTAAAACCCCTTTAAGAATCGAAGTGTAAGATGTAAGAATAAGCTCATATCTTTTTCTTTCCATTTTTCTGTATGAGTGATTTTTATGGCTTGGGAGTTATCCGGGAATGCCGAGAATACAACCATCGAACTTGTCGAGCAAACGTTTTAAAGGAGCTTTAATCCTTATGAAATGATTAAAAATGACGCACGAATTCACAATTGAAGAAGTAAACCGAATCATAGAGGTAAAAAGAGTGCCCTATGGTAAAGACATAATTCTCCCTTTAAAAATCAATACGGCTCCTTGTGAGGAATTTTTTGGTAAAAGGTGCCCGTATAACATTCACGTTACTGGTGAAAGAACCGCACATAAAGATAGATTTGACCCGCGATACTACTGGAAAGAACACCTGGATCACGATGTAATGGTGCCCCATGAGATTCTTACCATCGGAATTCCAACAATCGCTGGAGTAACCGTAGGTGCATTACTGGATAACAAAAATAGAACGCGCGGAGCCTTAATTGGCGGCTTCTTTGGTTTTATAAGTGGAATACTTTGCGAAATATTGCTTTAGATCATGTTAATTAACTCGCAACTTTTATTATTAATTCCTATGCGAGCAACCTAGCCAAAGATTATACACTTGCTATGACGTTTTATTTGGGCTAGACAATTTTGCAGAGGATTTCAACAAGCTTCTCTTTTTCTTTATAGATTTCGGCCTCCCTAGCCTTAATCAACATGTTAACCAAGTTGACTAGTGGCTGAACTATTCTGGACGTTATCATGTAATCTATTAATTCATGCTTTAGGGTGTGGAGAGCTTTTTCCTCTTCTGCCTCGTAAATGTATATGGAGCCTTCTTTAACTTCGCCTGATAAGCCTGCGGTGTTGTCGGGCATCCAAATGACTTTCATGTCGAAGTTAAGCCCAAGCTTTGCTGATAGTTTCTTAAGCTCTTCCTCAAGTCTGCTTTGTAGGGGTTCGCTTATTTTTCCCATGGATCTTTGCGCCATTTAATGCAACATTTTGTGGCTTTTAGCCATATAAATTTTATTCTCCGCGCTTAGCCATGGTGGTCGACTGTCGAACACTTCCCGTGCCATTTTATCACAAAATTTTTATAGCTAGATCTATAATAATAGTGGCCTGGTGAATGTTAATGAAGCGTGCTTTGCCTAAAGTGGGCGATAAAATCCCCATTGAAAAGTTTTTTGTCAGCAAGATGAACATGAGGGTTGACGAGCCCTTCGGAGAAAGCGAAGAGGACAGAATGCTGGTGGAGCACCTACGACGCTCTTCTGTGGTTCAGCCCTTCAAGGCTAGGCCTGAAGGGGATGGCTACGGCGTAGTTGTTGGACGCAGACGCTTCCTAGCATTGAAAGCGGCCGGCGTTAAGGAGGTTGTTGTTGGGCAGCATGTTTGGATTGAGGAGATGAGCGACGAGGAGGCTTTGGACGCCAGCCTAAAGGAGAACCTTGAAGAATTCCACAAGACGCCCGACCCCGTTACGAGGGCTAAAGCCATAAAGGCTTACTTGGATAAGCTGCCAACAGGGCTGCGCGGACTGGCGAGAGCTTGGGGAATTTCCCACAGCACTTTAAGCGAGTACCTGAAAATCCTTGAGCTCAGCCCTGAAATGCAGAAAGCCATACAGAAGGGCGTAATCCCATTCAGAGACGCATTAGCGGTTGCCAGGCTTGGGCTAAGCGATAAAGAGCAAGCTGAGCTGGCTGAAACAGCCGAAAAGCAGGGCGTTGAGGCGTTTAAGCGGGCTCTGGCGAGGCTCATGGCCGGGAAAGGAAAAAGAGGGATCCCTGCGGGCGTGTACATTGTGATCAGGTCGATTTTCGACAAGAGAAGCGAGGAAGAACTCAAGTACTATGAGGCTTTGCAGAGGCTAGCCCAGGAGAAGGGCATGGACGTAGCCGAATATGCGAAAAAGGTTATTATCGACCATGTTAAAAGCGTTGTGGGCGAATGAGCTTTAGAGGACGTATTCTGGTTTTTCCTCTATTTTCGCTCCATAAACCGTCAGGTTGACTAGACTCGCGATTATGGCTTCTTCAGGTTTAATCCTCTCTGAAAGTGCGATCCTTTTTATGCCGTCCCAGAGGCTTCGCTTGATCCTGATTTTCAGGTTTACAAAGCGTCCTTCGCTTTCAACGTCCAGTATTCCCTCTCCAAAATACAATGGCGGCGGCTTCTCTCCAGCGTGAACTCTGCTTATGTGGATGTTTAAAGCCCTAACGGAGCTGAACAAGCGCTGGCAGCGTTCGCAGACAAACTTCTTTTTACTGGCAAACTCATCCAATGTTGTCTGCCTCAACGCCAACCACCCTAAACACTTTCCCATCCATTGATAGTTCCCATTCTCTTTGGAGAAACCCGTCTGCAATTAAGGCTCCTATTCTATCGTTGACGGCGCGCCTATCCATAACACGTGAAACCTGCCTAATTATGCCTTCAAGCATCTGTTTAGGGATGGAGCCTCCCGGCTCAACCTTTTCCAAAATAGCCTTCTTCAGCGCTGGAACCTCATTTAGGGCTTTACGCGAAAGACGTGAACGCGAAAGATGTGTGTGCGCGCCCTTTTCATTCCTTAAATACTGCCTAACCGCCTCAGTTAATTCCTCTCCAAGGGCTCCATGAATCTTCCCGTGTTTAGCGAG
>JAWBXA010000023.1:0-15296 GCA_038868115.1 Bathyarchaeia archaeon | reverse complement strand
GGACCCTTGTCTCAGTGTCCATCTCCGGGCTCCCGCTCTCACGGCCCGTACCGGTCTTAGGCTTGGTGAGCCGTTACCTCACCAACAACCTGATCGGCCGCGGCCCCATCCTTGGGCAGCGTCTAGAAGCATGGTCCAGACGCCCTTTCGGCGAGGACCCATTCCAGGAGTCCTCACCTATCGGGGATTAGCCCCAGTTTCCCGGGGTTGTCCCCGTCCCAAGGGTAGGTTAGCCACGTGTTACTGAGCTGTGCGCCGCGCCTCCACCGTGGCTTGGAAGCGCACGACTAGCATGTCTTAGTCCCACCCCGATAGCAGTGGGGTCCGGCAGGATCAACCGGAGTTAACAAACTCCTAGCCGTCTGCCGGAGACGCTTATTGGCATACGGCCGCAAAGCCGACTGGATTTGGAGGGGATCCACATGTCAAAGCCCATTTCAGACCTAACACGTTAGCGTCAGGTCCACATTTTTGTGCCCGCAATTGGAGGCCAACCCTTTTCATCCCCATTTTAGGCGTCTATACGCCTTTACGGTCTAGGTTGGGCCGCCGCCGGATAAATGCGGGCAGCTCAACTTCACCAAGATAGATGTGAAGATGGCTCAGCGGATATAAATGTTTCTTTCCGCCTAATATGCATTGTTATTTCTGAATCAACAATCACTAATTATCTTTGGGACCTCTTTTAGACTTTTCACAACAAGGTCTAGCTCAATATTTGTATTGGCTGGTTTGGAAGTGTCTGTTGCCGCTGCCTTTCGAAGGACTAGGAGCAGCGTGTCAAATAGGTCGAATAGTACAGCCTTAACCTTCAACGCCTACCTCTTTTCCTTCCTCTTCAGCATATTTTCCAGCACTGGGCGCAGCTTCTCATTTTCCGCTTTTATCCGTTCCTTACCAAGGGCGCGCATCTGCTCGGTCATTTCTCGGATAAGCTCTGCAAACTTTACGCCTTCAGCTGCTGATATGTATTCCACTCGGAACCTTTCCGGGCTTAAGCCGAGCTTATGAAGCATAGGCGCCAAAGCATCCATTCTTGCTTTCATCTTCCAGTTTCCGCTGATGTAATGGCAGTCGTAGGGTAGGTGACATGCCGCCACAAGAACCATGCCAGCCCCAAGCCTAAAAGCCTCCAAAACAAAGTCTCTGTCAACTCTTCCAGAGCACATGACCCTTATTGGACGTATTGTCGGCGGATACTCAAAACGGCTTGTTCCGGCAAGGTCTGCCCCCGCATAGCTGCACCAGTTGCAGAGAAAAGCCAAAATTTTATCTTCAGGGTTCTTTTCCAAGGCTGTTCGTAGCTGAGCCAATATTTGGGCGTCTGTGAAGTGCATCTGTTGTATGGCGTCTGCTGGGCATTCTGCCACACATGTTCCGCAACCATGGCACATGGCTGTTATCACTTGGGCCGGCTTCTTTTCTTCGGCCTTAATTGCTCCGTATGGACAACGCTCAGCACATATCCCACATTTAGTTGTAACATTCCTGCATTTGCTTGGGTCAACAACAGCAATTATGGGCTCAATTTTCCAAGTTTTCTTGGATAAGACTGTGGCTGCACGGGCTGCTGCGCCGCAGCCTTGCGAAACACTGTAGGGTATGTCCTTTGGTCCTTGGCATGCTCCAGCTAGGAATATGCCGTCTGTAGGTGCGTCTAAGGGCTTAAGCTTCGGGTGGCTCTCCATGAAGAAGCCGTCTGCGCCTCTCGTCAAGTTGAGGATGCGGGCTATATCCTCTGTGCCCTTCTTGGGTATGGCTGCTGTTGCTAAAACAACCATTTCCGCCTCAACTTCTATTGGCATGCCCAAGTTCGCATCTTCGGCGTGAATAGTGAGGTTTTTAGTTTTCGGATCTTCAAATATGTGGCTCACTCGTCCACGAATGAAGTTCACGCCTAATTCACGAGCCCTTTGGTAGAATTCTTCAAAGCCTTTGAAGTTAGTTCGCATATCCATGTAAAAGACGTAAACCTCAATGTCTTCCTTGTACTTCTCCTTTAGCTGGACAACATGCTTGAGCGTGTACATACAGCAGAAGTTTGAACAGTAAGGGTACTTGTTTGTGTCCCGTGAACCAACACATTGGATGAAGGCTACACTATGGGGTTTTTGACCATCAGAAGCCCGCACCACTTTTCCGCCAGTTGGACCAGCCGCAAGGATAAGCCTCTCAAACTCCAGTGAGGTTATCACGTTTGTGTATCTGCCATAACCATAAAGCTGGTTATCATAGGGCAAGTAAATATCATAACCGGTTGCAACAATTATGGCGCCGACTTCGAGCTCAATCTCTTCTGGCTTTTGGTCAAAGTTTATGGCTTGCCTGGCACCGCAAGCATCCACACACTTGTAGCACTCAATACAGTAGTCACGGTTAATTGTATAAACAAGGGGCACCGCTTGATCGAAGGGCACTGATATGGCTTTTCTAACGCCGAGTCCCATGTCCCACTCGTTTGGATATTCTATTGGGCAAACGTCCTTGCATTCGCCACATCCCGTACAGTTTTCAGCAATGACGTAGCGTGGATTCTTCCTGATGCGAACCTTAAAGTTGCCTATGAAACCGCTGACGCTAAGCAAATCAGCATAAGAGATTATCTCAATGTTTGGATGCCGACCAACGTCTACCATTTTTGGTCCTTCAATGCAGATGGAACAGTCTAATGTTGGAAAAGTCTTGTCCAACTGCGCCATGTGCCCGCCTATGCTTTCGCTTTTTTCTAAAAGGTAAACCTTGAAGCCCATCTCAGCCAGATCCAAGGCTGCATTCATTCCGGCTATGCCGCCGCCAATAACCAAAGCCTTGTTGGTGACAGGCACCTCAATCGTTTGCAAGGGCATCAAAAGCCTAGCCTTTGCCACAGCCATCTTAATTAAGTCTTTAGCTTTTTCTGTTGCTTCTTTAGGAGTGCTTGGATGACACCAAGATGAAAACTCACGGATGTTAGCCATCTCAAAAAGGTACGGGTTTAAGCCAGCCTCTGAAACCGTCCGTCGGAATGTGACCTCGTGCATGCGGGGCGAACAAGCAGCCACAACAACACGGTTAAGCCTATGCTCCTTTATGGCTTTCCTAATCTCCTCTTGTCCCGGGTCTGCGCACGTGTAACGGTTATCCTTCACATAAACAACGTCTGGAATAGTTTTTGCAAACTCAACAAGCTCCTTGATGTCGATGACTCCGGCGATGTTCAAACCGCAGTGGCATATGAAAACGCCGATGCGAAGCTCTTCAGGCTTATTTTCAGCTTGCTTTTCTGCCATTTATGGGACCCTCCAACCCAACCGTTTTTCAACGGATTCTAAAGCTCTTTGAGAACCTTTAGCCTTCAGCTCCTTAGTAATCTCAAGAGGAGAAGCCAAACGCTCCAAGGCTTTGTTCCAAGCCCCGGAGCGAACAGAAGTATGCATAATCTTAGTTCTTTTAAGTTCTAAAGCTTCCGACACTGGGCAAACAACCTTGCAGGCTCCACAATAAACGCAGAAAGCTTCATTCACGTGAACCTTCTTATCTGCTTCGGACAAGTATAGTGCCCCAGTTATTGGGCAGACATCAAGGCAGTCTTTACAACCTTCTGGACATTTATCCTGATTTATGTTTATCTTTCCATAGAAACTCTTGCGTACGTGAAGCACACCTTCTGGACATTTGAACTCGCAGATTCTACAGCATGGGCAAAGCTCTTTCTTAATATCAACGTTAACCTTTAAGCCTTTCAGCTTTTTCTTCGTTAAGGAACCTAAATCTTCAATGACCTTTCCTTCCAGGGTAAGCCATGTCACTTTAATGAGGCTGAGAGGGCAAACCTTCTCGCATTCAACACAATCTACTGGGCATTTGCTTGTATCCACTTGAATGTCGCGGACAAGCTGTGGAAAACTCTCTTTCTCAACAACGTTTAAAACATGCTCTCCATTAATTGTCACTCTAATTGCTCCATATGGGCATAATATATTGCATATTCCGCAAAAGTTGCATTTTTCAAGGGCTATGTCAACCCTCGCCCGCTGTGCTTTTCCATCAGGTGTTTTTGGCTGTTTCTCAAGTTTTATGGCTTCTTTCGGGCACGCTAAAGTGCAAATTTCACATCCAACACATAGCTTACGATCAAGGGTTAACCTGTAATTTTTCACGTGTAAAATCCATTCAAGGGTTAGGGCTTCCGCGGTTTCCTTCTTTAAGGTTTTAAGGGGCATCCGTCAACCACCGGGTCCCAAATTTTCGATCAGTGAACTATGTAAGAGTATAGCTCTAACCTTCTACTTTCATATATAGTTTAGGCTACACAGCCATGAAATTTAATGATAACTAGGCTTTTTGCAAACAGCCACATAACACTTTAGACGTTCATTACCGTTTGAAATTTCAATTACATTTAAATCAAGCTTATGTAATAAACCCCAAAAAATTTCTAAAGAAAACTTCTTCTTTAACCCGGTAATAACCATGTAGGCGTCTTTCTTCGCTACTCTGCAAATTTCTGCCAGAGTTCTTTCAGGATCTGGCATGTTCTGGAGCAGGGTCACAGCGAAAACATGGCTGAAAGCATGATCCCTAAAAGGCAGATAATCAGCATCAGCCAAAACCAAACATACATTACCGAAAGCTTTAGCCCGCCTTTCAGCCTCCGCCAGAATTTTCCTTGAAATATCCAGCCCAACAACCATAACGGCTTTTTCAGCAATATATTCAAAAAGCAAGCCTGTTCCACAGCCACAATCCAAAATCAGGCAATTTCCGCCGATTTTTATGCTCTTTATGGCGGTTTCGATTTTAGCCCTTTGTTCTTCAGCATATTGCTCATCGTAGCTTTTTGCCATCAAATCATAGTGCTGTATGTTGTCGCGTTTAAGCTCCCACTCGCTCATGGGGGGTCTTCAGAAGTTTTATCTGGTATAAAAGGTTCTAAAATTATTTGGCTGAAAACTTGTCCGCTTCAAGGCGCATCACAGTTCTCATAAGTCCGAACATTACTGAGGCAGGAGAAATAATTGGGGAGTCTTTATCCCAAAGGAAAACCATCCTTTTGGTTGGCAATTGCTGGGTTCATTACCTGGGCAGAGCCAGGTCGGAGCTTGAACCGGGCGAGCGTATACTAATCATAAAGGAGGACGGCTCATTGCTTGTACACCGCTCAGTAGGGTATGAGCCAGCAAACTGGCAGCCGCCAGGATGCATATTCTACACACAAGTTAAAGACGAAATATTGGAGATTCATGCCGTGAGGCGAAAACCCCCGGAATCCGTTAAAGCTTTCTTCGACAGAATCCATTTGGTCTCGGCTATGACTCTTGTAGACTCTGGAGAATTTTCACTTTACGCCAGCGAGGAGGACATGCAGAAAGCCATACTTTTGGAGCCCTCCCTCTTGGAGAAGGGCTTCAAACCCATGAGCTATGAAAAGAAGGTGGAGCCGGGATTTGTAGATGTTTATGGCGTTGACAAGAATGGGCGTTTTGTTGTTGTTGAGATTAAGCGCAAAAAGGCTGGTAAAGAGGCTGTTTTACAATTAGCCAGATACATAGAGGCTATTAAAAGTAGAACAAACCGCGAGGTGCGCGGCATCTTAGTGGCGCCAAACATAGCTAAAGATGTACAGAGGCTTCTTGAAACCCTTGGATTGGAGTTTAAGGCTTTAGACCCTGAAAAGTGCGCGGAAATTCTGAAGAAGGCTGAAACAAAAAGGCTTGAAGCTTTCTTCAGGGAGGGACAGCCCAAATGATTAGACAGATATTGCCGCTAGCTTTTGACAGTTTTGGGGTTCGCTCAATGGCGACTTTTGTGGAAACAGATGATCTAAGGATCCTAATAGACCCGGGCGTTTCTTTAGCGCCGTTGCGTTACGGTTTGGAGCCACATCCGCTTGAGTGGCAGAGGCTGGATGAGACATGGAACATTATAAAGCATTACGCGGAAGAATCCGATGTGCTTATTGTAACACATTATCATTATGACCATCACGATCCAGACCATCCAGGGCTTTACAGCGGCAAAAAAGTTTTCATAAAGCATCCAACGGAAAATATAAACAGAAGCCAAAAAGATAGAGCTGCCTACTTTCTTGCAGTCATCAAAAACTTGCCAAAAAGGCTGGAGATCGCTGACGGCAAGAGCTTCCAGTTCGGCGAAACCGCCATAACCTTCTCAAAGGCTGTATGCCATGGAACAAACCCAAAGCTTGGCTATATAACAGAGACTTGCATAAAAAGCGGCGGCGAAAAATTCCTTCACACGTCAGATGTTGAAGGGCCGTCGCTTGACGATCAAATAGCCTTCATTATAAGTGAGAATCCAGACGTGCTCTTTGTTGATGGGCCGATGACGTATATGCTTGGTTATCGCTACTCTTTCAAAAGCCTTGAAATATCCAACAGCAATCTCATCAGAGCCATAAAAGAGACAGGCGTCCAAACAATCGTTTTAGACCACCATTTCCTTCGCGATCTAAACTACAAAATGAGAATAAAACCGGTTTATACGGAAGCTCAAAAACGTGGCATTAAGGTTATCACAGCCGCCGAGTTTTCTGGGAGGAAAATTGAGATGCTTGAAGCTTTGAGGAAGGAGCTTTACGCAAAATACAGCACGGAAAAATTTGAGGTTAAGAAGAGGCCGCTTAGAGAGGAATGATAAAAGCCTAAATATTGGGCTGAACAGTTTGGCTTTTGGCGTCTGTTATGAATCTTTGGCGTGACATTCCGTGCGGAGAAAAGCCGCCAGAAATCTTAAACATGGTTATCGAGGTTATCAGCGGTTCGAGGGACAAGTATGAGTACAACATTAAATGGGAAACCTTCGTCCTAGACCGCATAATACCATCATCGGTGGTCTTTCCAGTCGAGTATGGCTTTGTGCCCCAAACATGGTTTGACGATGAAGACCCGCTGGACATAATGGCGTTAAGCTATGAGCCCCTTGAGGTGGGATGCCTTGTAAAGGTTAAGGTTATAGGCGCATTAATAATTGAGGATGAAAAAGGCAAAGACCCAAAAATCTTGTCTGTGCTTGTCGACGACGCCAGATTCAACGGCTACAAGGATATAAGCGACATCCATCCCCACAAGCTTAGAGAGATTCAAGAGTTTTTCGAAACTTACAAACGTCTTGAACCGCACAAGTGGGTTAGGTTTAAAGAATGGAAAAATGCAAAAGAAGCCATGAAAATCGTCGAATACGCCATCAAAAAGTTCAAGGAATCAAAAATTACTTAAAGTCGTCAGCCTTTTGCTAAAAGCTTCAAACTCCTTCTCTGAAAGGCTAACTCTTCTTTGGGCTTCTTTAATCCTTGTTCTAATGGTTTCCATTTAAAACCCCACGGCATGTTGGTTTTTCCCCAACCTGTGAATCCCCTTATAAAGGCTGCATCCCTTTTATCAAAGTTGAAAAAGCGTGATATAGTGTTGCCGAAAATTTCTTATGCTCGACAGTTTCAACTGTTAGTCTTTAACTTTTCCAAGAAATCCGTCATATGTTTTTGGAAAAGGGCATCCTTTAAAAGTTCGCTGTGCATAATCCACTGGCGAATAGGAATTTTGAAGCGGCTTGCAATGAACTGTAATGCCTCATCTAAAGTTTTAAAAGTGTATGGTTTCTGGCGCATGGCGTTTCTAACGTTTTCACGAACCTGCCATACCCCGACTGGCATTATGTAGCCTGGATGCGCCTCCCGAAGCACTATAACTTTTGCTTGACGCTGTTCACGAACGAGTTGTTCACAGATGGCTAAACGTGCCGCATAGTAGCAGCCGCCAATTTCAGCGTATGTTGTTCTTCCTTTATAGCCCTCACGGTCGGAAAACATTACAACGCTTCTTCCATGCGGGTTCCAAACAGTGCCCGGATACCAAGCTTCTATCGCCTCATAGCTCCATTTGCCTGGAATCATTAAAACTTCAAAAATGTTGTCCAAGTAACGAGACTCGTAAACGCGGTACTCGCTTATCTCTGGAAAAGTCTTCACTTTTTCCATAAGCTCCTTTGAGATTATGCTGTCAACGGCTGTTATGCTCCAGCGGGTTGGCACGAGGCGCCTATTCTTTTCTAAGCCGAAGGCGCCAACACTAAAAGCTCTCTGAATCTTCGTTATCAAAACACCTTTATTGTAAAGGTCAAGAACCGCTTCTGCAGCCTTTAAGTCAGTATCATAATAGGCTTTCTCAATCTGATGGTCCCAGCGGGCATACCCAACCCTCAAATCGCGTATAGGTGCCGAGGGACCAAAAGGCTGAACCTCATCGTCCAAAACTATGAAGCCCCTAGGCTTTTTCTTCAAAAGAAGTTCAACATCGACAGGTTTAACAGCCAAGGCAAGCTCGCGGGTTTTCTCAATAATTTTTCCTGCTTCCAAGAATTTCTGCACGTGCACGCGATGCTTACCGCGAATGAGCATGGAGCGAAAGCTAACAATCTCGTCGATGGATTTTCCAAACCAGTATTCTGGCAAGTCGTAGAGGCTTGTGTCCTCTTGAACTGGCGGAACAAGGGGTCCGGCGTAAACGTAAGGATAACCAATCCTACCCACAAAAACGCTTGGAGGAGAAGCCCCAGCAATATCCTCACTTTGCATTAACGGAACACTTTTCAAGAAGTAGTTAGCCCTAACAATTATTGGGCAGCGGGTTTTGCCGCAGAGAAAACGTGAACCCTTACAAGCAACACATAAGCCGCTCCTAGAAGCCTTAACAACAACCCGAGTTTCATCATAACTTACATCCGCAGCCACGCCGGAATCCCTTAGAATGTCAAGTAACCAAACGTTCGGCGAACATCTATCTGCAAGCCTTTGAGAAAACTGCAAGGGTGCCCATCAAAATCTGATTGAAACACATTCATATGTTTTATGTTAACCCAGCATTCCACCAGAAAACTTAATTGTCTTACATATCAAATTTGAAAGTTCAAAAGAGCTGAAAACATGAAAGTGGATAAATTCCTAGTTGAAAGATTCATAGGCTCCTACGAACATGAAGTAGAGCTTAACCTTGCAGAAACATGTGTCAATCCATTCACCCTAGGCGAATTTCTAACCCTTACGGGCAGAGAAAAGTTTTTTGAAGAGTTCAAAGAAACACAACTTACATATGGCTTCGTTGACGGTTCTCCTGAGCTCAGAGAGGGAATCGCAAGACTATATAGACGCATGAAACCAGAGAACATTCTTATCTCTGGTGGAGCTATAGGCGCAAACTTTCTCGTTTTTTACACTCTTGTTGAACCCGGAGATACGGTGATTTCCATTTTTCCAGCCTATCAGCAGCTTTACAGCGTGGCCAAATCCTTCGGCGCCAACGTTAAATTTTTAAAATTGCGGGAAGAAAATCATTGGCTTCCAG
Organism: Bathyarchaeia archaeon; assembly: GCA_038868115.1. GTDB lineage: Archaea > Thermoproteota > Bathyarchaeia > Bathyarchaeales > Bathycorpusculaceae > JAGTQI01. The sequence continues at coordinate 5,958 of JAWBXA010000023.1, read as the reverse complement.
ATATTAACGAATTATCTGAACTTATTGACAACAAAACCAAACTGATCGTGCTTATAAATCCCCACAATCCCACAGGAGCCCTTTTTGACGACAAGTTTTTGAAAGAAATTTGCTCCATTGCAGAAGATGTAGGCGCCTATTTACTCTGCGACGAAGCCTATAGGGGTTTATACATAAACCCGTATGATTACGTTCCATCCGTTGCTGATTTAAGTGATAATGCCATAGCAACCGGGTCTTTTTCTAAGGCTTTTTCGCTTACAGGTTTGCGGTTAGGGTGGATAGCCGCCAGCGAGGAGATTGTTGAGGAATGCAAGCTTCATAGAGACTATACAACAATAAGTAATGGTTTAATAGACGATGCCCTCGCAACTCTAGCTGTTAAAAACGTGGATAAGATTTTTAAACGCAACCTTAAAATCGTCCGCACCAACCACAAGATTCTCTCCGGATGGATTGAAAATGAACCCTTAATCAGCTGGGTTCCCTCAAGGGCGGGAAGCATAGCCTTCCTTCGTTATAGTCTAAAAATGCCGTCAGAAGTCCTTTGCCTCCGCCTTATAAAAGAAAAGGGAACACTATTAGTCCCTGGCTCATGTTTCGGAATGGAAGGGTACCTACGTATCGGTTACGGATGCAAAACCGAAACCTTAAAAGAGGGATTGTCAAGAGTCAAAGATTTCCTGGACTCTCACCGAAAAGGCTAAGCAAAATGTTATTTTTGGCGCCCTGGCCGGGATTTGAACCCGGGTCGGGCGGGCGACAGCCGCCTATACTAGACCGGACTATACTACCAGGGCAATCGCGAAATGTGTCAAGAGAATAGAGCAAAACGTTGATTTATTAAGTTTTCTTGGCTTATGCTTGGCTGTCTGCGTGTTCTGGATAATTTATATATTCAGAAATCGGATTTAATGGAGTGTATGAGGGAGGAGCCTTTTGCCCCTTAATGAGCCCCAAATCATGCTCATAATAGTGGTGCTTGGAGTGGTTGCTGCCCTTTTAATAGTGTTACGTGCCATGGGGCGAGGGGGAAAGGAGAAGAAAAAAGCCTCTGAAAAAGCTGAAGTGAAGCCCAAAGAAGTTTTACCATTTAAAATTGTTAAGACTGTTTCTCCTGAGGAGGTTGCCCGCGCTAGAGAAGAGCTTAGAATATTGGACTTAGAGAGGGAGATTTTAAGCGACGCCATAAGGAAGCTTTACGAGGCCCATGCCGAAGGCAAAATAACCGAAGAAGAACGGGACAGGCTTGCCCAAACATATAAGGAGCGGATGATGATCGTTAAGGAGGCTATTGTTAAGGATGAGTCCCTTGTAGCCTTACACGAGCTTGAAGTCTTGCAGGAAGACCTAATAAAACTTTTCAGTGAGCGTTTTGACGAGATAAGCGCAAAAATCGAGGAGCTCCGCTCAAAAGTTGAAGCTAAACCATTAAAAGAAATAATAATACCGACGCCAAAACCTGAGAAGCCTTCAGAGATTGAGGAGAAAACAGAGGCAGAAGCTGAAGAAAAAGCAAAAAAGAGGAGGAAAACGCCCGCTAAGCCCTCTCCGAGGACAGAAGCCGAAAGACGCATAGAAGAGATCAGAGCCGAAGTGGAAAAGGTTTTGGAAAGGCTGGGGCAGATGGAAATTGAAACTTAGAGAAGAAGATTTAGAAAAGGCAAAGAGAAACGCAGCGCTAGAAGCGGTCAAACACGTTAAAGATGGGTTTACATTAGGATTAGGTAGTGGAAGCACAGTAGCCCATGCTGCTGAAGAAATTGGGAAAAAAATAAAGGCCAACAAATTACGTGTAAAGGCGGTACCAACATCATACCAAGCTTTTATGCTAGCGCTGAAGAATGGCATTCCAACAACAACATTAGAGGAAAGCACCACAATAGACTTGACAATAGATGGAGCAGACCAAATAGACGAAAATCTGAACCTAATTAAGGGCATGGGCGGCGCCCTAGCTCGCGAAAAAATAGTTGCCGCCGCATCCAAAACCCTAATAATAATAGCAGATGAGAGAAAGAAAGCCAAAATCTTAGGCGATAACGGTCAACAACTACCAATAGAAGTTTTACCATTCGCCGCATCTTTCGTAACGCACAAATTAAGCAAATTAGGCGGAAGGCCGAAAGTAAGAGAAGGCAGTGGGAAAGTCGGCCCGGTAATAACTGACAACGGCAACTTCATAATAGACGTAGACTTCGGATTAATAAAGAATCCAGCAGAATTAGAAAAGAAACTAAAGATGATTCCTGGGATAGTGGAGACCGGACTTTTTGTAAATATGGTTGATCTGGTTTACCTCGGAAAACGCGACGGAGTTGAAAGGCTGAAGCGGAGAAATAACAAGAAGCCTTTAATCTGATTATTGAAGGTGACGTCAGGGAAGCTTTTAAATGGAAGCTTCTAAATTTTATTTTCTTGTTAATAATTCAGTGTTAAGGCCTGTTTGAACTATATAAACTGTCGACTTCTTCTGTATATTTCTTTAGGAATATTTGAAGGCTTTTTATTTGTAGGAGGCGGGTAATACACGGCCTCTATTGTCATCGTGTCTGTGTTTGTTTCGCTTGTTGCTGTCACCGCTATTTTAAAAAATCTACTATGCTGCTTGGTTCGTTGATTTTTATGGTTAGCGCTGCTGGTGTCCATCCTAAAGGCTGCGAGATGTTTAAAGGCTTGGGAATTACTGTATGCAGAGGAACGACTTAATGCTTTTAATGGAGAAATTCCAGCAAAATCCATCTTTTTCTATTTCTACAGACTGTTCTCATCATCTTCATTTATCACCGGCTGATAGAAATCTGCTTAAATTATGTTTAGGTTAACTACACAATAACTTTGTCGGATATGAGCATTATTTTCGCTGTAATAATTCAGCGTACAATGTCCTTTTCGACAAAAATATTAATTAACATGTAATGAGAAGGAAGAAAGGATTGTGTTAATATGGTTGACAAGTCTGAGAATAGGAATTTAGCGTTATTCTTTTTGGTTTCTTTTGCATGGTCGTGGTTTTTCTGGACACTGCAGATATTGGGCTTTAACCTTTATGTAGCTCCATTTGGTCCATTTTTGGCAGCTTTTCTACTTACCTATCTTCAAGAGGGTTACGTCGGAGTTAAAAAGCTGCTGGTAAAAGGTTTTGATCCAAGGATAAGAAAAGTCTGGTATGTTCCTGCTTTTTTGTTATGGCCTATTATTGCAGGTTTTTCCATTTTGGGAGCGTTATTAGCTGGGGAATTTATTCCTGAACTTGTTACGCTGTCTCAACCGTGGCTGGTTCTTTGGAATTTTGTTTACATATTCTTTCTCGGCGGCCCTCTTCAAGAGGAGTTTGGATGGAGGGGTTACGCGCTTCCACGTCTCCAAGCGCGTTACTCAGCCCTTATCTCCAGCGTGGTTTTAGGAGGGTTATGGGCTATTTGGCATCTACCTTTGAACCTAATGTATTTAGTTGGCCCCCAATACCAAGTTGGACTTGCGTGGCTATCTAGCACAGTTATTCTATTCATTTTCGTATCAATGCTTTTCACTTGGATATACAACAACACTGATGGCAGCGTCTTAACTGCTTTAATCTTCCACACAATGCTCAACCTTTCAACCTATGTTATCTTCCCAGTCTTTGAAACAGAAAACGGTCCAACCTACTATCTTCTCTCAATAATTGTTGTTGCCTTAATCATCTTAGCAGTATTTAGAGCAAAAAGAATGGTTCGAAATAAGAGCCAAGTTAAAACTGAAAGCAATAGGCGTGATAATTTTGGATAGGTTTATTGCTTACTATTTCAGCTTAGTTCTGTTAATTGGCGGTTTAGCCTACGCTCCATGGGTTTTGGCTTCGTATGACGTGTTTCCTTCTGAGCCCGTTTTTGTTTTTGTGATTGCCGGTGGCGTCTCTCCAACGATTGCCGCGCTTATAGTGGCTAAACTTGAATTTGGAAGGAGAGCAGCGGAATATTTGTTCGGTCAGTTCGGTCGTAGGGGCTTCTCAAAATTTTGGTTTCTAGCGGCTGTTTTCGTTCCTTTGGTTCTTGCGGTCTGCGCGGTCTTGTTATGGTCTATAGCTGGAGGAACGTATACTCTGGACCTGATGAAGCTGACTGAGTTTCCACAGATTCTAATTGCGAGTTTCTTGATGAATATGTGGGAGGAAATAGGATGGAGAGGTTACGCTTTATCCGCACTGCAAAAGAAATACAATGCGTTAATTTCAAGCCTAATTGTTGGAGTGTTTTGGGCATTGTGGCACTGGCCACATTTTGCAGTTAAAGATAGCGCCATGGCAGTTAACTATCATAATTTCCTTTGGTTTGCTATTTTCATGCTTTTTTACGCGATCTCTTATACATGGATTTATAACTCTACTAAAGGAAGTTTGTTTATTGCATCGCTATACCACGCATCTACGAACGCAGCAAACACCATACTATTTGTTGAAGCAGGTATTGCCAGTTCCATCTTCCCCTTATATTTTCTGGTAGTCATCATTCTTGTCTTTATCGTCATTTTTGTATTTAAATCGGATTTTCTATTCAAGAAAGAGGTGGAATGCTCCACTAACGGCTAAACTGGCATGATACCTAAAAATTTTCTCATTACATAAGTGAATTTTAAAGCTTCTGTTAACGATTACTGACGGAGCAATTTCTGTCTTGTTCGGCTACGCATATCTACCAGAATCCGCCTTTCGACGTAAGCTTGATTTCTACCTCTAAAGAGCCTATCCCTGCAGTTGCAAATGTGAAATTGTAGCTTCCGCTTGCCAGCCTTATCCATCTGCTGCTATAGGTTGTCTGTCCGCCTTGCGAAGCGACATGATTCCACAAAACATCGTCGCCGATTAAGATTTTAGCTGTCCAAAGTGCATTGCCGCTGTGAACAAAAACCTCAACTTTCACATATTCATGGAGAAATGGAACTTCAAACTCCACACGTCTAACATCCGCTCCTATAGTGAATGAAACTGAAAAATTAACTAAGACCCGAGGGTAGGTTAGAGCGAAATAAGCAACAAGCAAAATCACGATAATCGCGTTTGCTATTACAAGGAACACCTTGATCCTTGATTTCTTAGCTGAGCTGTCCATTTATTAACCTCTATCAGATTCGGTTTCAGAACAATGCTCCGTACACAAGTTACATAATTTAGAATTGTGAAAGCAAAATCATTATTCTCTCTAAAGTAAAAAGAATCGCCGTAATAAAGTGTAAACAGCCGACGGTTAAGCTTATTTTTCTTTTAAGAATGATCGCTAATGAGGGCGATGTTTGTTTGATTTATAGTGGGAGAAATACGAGTTTTTCGTCTGCTTTTTCGCATTGGCCTCTATTTTTTGACGAATTTTTCATATGTCTTTGCAGCTTCTAAGCCTTCTTCCTCAGCTTCTACTATGGCTTGTACTGTAGGGGGTCCGCTGACGCAGAAAAGATAACTCCACACACCTTAAGGCTTTGCTTCTTTATTCTTAGTTTGTTTTGTCTGATACCATTTTAGGATTTCTGCGATAGCTTTTTCCGAGTAGCCCATCTTAATTAATTCTTTTTTAACGCATTCGTCATCAAGATTCATAAGCTTCAATGGAATAATTGTTAGGCAACAATAAAGAGCAAAGCTTTTGAACAGTACGTTCAATTTTTTGAACCATGCTGTTCAAAAGTGATGAATTAAATTCAGAGGCGCAAATGGTTAGGGTAGGTGAAAATAAATGTCAAATGTAGCCAAGCACATAGGCGTCTATGGAGCAGCAGGAATTCTTGTGGCAATTGTTATCATTGCAGGTTTTGTTATTGGAAACACTTATTTTCAGGCTTCGGGCAAGGGCACGCTGACTATTCTAATAACGGATAAGCCGGTGGAGCTGAAACATCTCAACATAACCATAGACTGGGTTAGAATTCGTGATCAAGACGGAAACTGGTATAATTTAACATTGAAGACTACGCCATTCTATTTTG
>JAWBXA010000022.1:0-17473 GCA_038868115.1 Bathyarchaeia archaeon | reverse complement strand
GAAAAATAGGCCAGTTACCACTAAAATATTTTTGTTATTGGTCTCTTCGAAATTAGGGATAAATTTTGACGTCATTTTGATTCATAACACGTTAAGGTGCGCTCTTTGAAATTAAGGTTAAGCAACACCAATACTTATCGTTAACATTAACTTTCAGTCTATAATGTAGTGGTGTGACCTGACAAAACTTAAATATTTGTTGAACACAAATACAAATGGAGAAGGTTATGCCTAAAAGGAGAAAGGTTAGTATTCCTGCCCGAAATATGTGTTGGTGGTGGACATAGCCTCTAAAACCACCTTCCAATCGTGTGGATGAATTCTTAGAGACTTAATTAATAATGATAATTTAGGTTTTTTGTATCTTTTGATGCTAGCGTTCGCGTCATCCACCATCCTGTCTATAATCTTTGCAACGTATCTCATACCGTCAAAGGAGTCTACGATTTTCGCCACCTCTATTAAGTCAGATTTGCGGATTTTCTTCTGTGAAATTAAAAGAATTAAATTTGATTTTACATCAACCTTGCTCAACACATATATAAGGGGCAGCGGCAAAGATTCCCTTTTGATTCTATGCTTCAGAACTTCAAGGTCCAGCATGTCTATTATTTCATCTCTTAAGATTGCTGCTGTCCCTAAACATCGCCCGTAAGTTGCTAAAGATTCTATATCCCTTTCGGCCGCCCGTCCTAATATTGCGCCTATGCGTGTTATGGCTTCAAATTCGGCCGCCCGCTTTCTTATTTTAGTTAAACATTCTTCTGGCAGAATATCCATTTTGGCGCGGAATTGATGTTCGAGGATTTCGCTTTCGCTCTGTTCAAACCATACTTGATCAACAGTTTCTAAAATTTTGTTAAGAGTTTCTGGTGAAACGCCTATCTCTAGATTTTTCCTCAGTAGGGTGAAACCTTTGAATATAAGTATGTCACTTAATATAAGGGCGATTTCTTTGCCGAATTTTCCAAAAGCGGTTATATGCCTTTTTCTCCTTCTAACGTTATCAATAATGTCATCATGTATTCCTATTGCTTTTGCAAGCAGAATCAGTGAAGCGGCTGTGGGTATTGTGGTCTCTGGTTCTCCGCCGACCGCTTCGCAGCAGTATGAAACGATAGCTGGTCGATAATAATCAGGAATAAGAGTGAGATAATTCAATGCTTGTTTGAGTTGAGGATTGTCCGTTTCCTGCTTGAGTAAAACTTCTTTAGCCATGTTCCAGCCTTTCGCTCCGTCTTTTTCAACAATCCTTTGAACATCTTCAATTGTTGGCTCATCTTTTCCTCCCGTTTCCATTATACCTCACATTTAAGTTTCAACTAAGTAAAAATTCTTCCATATCTTTTTCTGTTATAACGTATACTTTTCTGAGCGTTTTCCTTGTTGTTGTTTTTGGCTTTTTATTAGGCTTTTGTTTTCTAGTTTTCGTGGCAATGGGTATAGGGTTCGGTGGCTATTTTTAGCCCAGAGAAGTTTCTAGCGGCTTTTCTATTTTTATATTCCCATGCTGGTTCCTTGTTTATTAATGTTGTTATTTGGAGGTCTAGCAGTTTTTGGTTATGCGTTGAACAATTTCTTTTTCAAGGTTTTCTTCCATTTCGTTTGCTTTTTTGGCGTTTCCGTTTTTGACTTATTCTTGTTAAGGTTTATAGGGATTATGCGTGCTTTAAGTAGCGTTTCGTTATGCCTTTATTATGCCTTTTTATGTTTTTGGTAGGTGCGAATCTTTATATCTTGCCTATGATTTATAGAGTCTTGAGATATGCCTAAATAGCATATCGTATTAGTCTAGCATAAGATTGTTTGACAAAAGATACAACAGAAGGAAGGAAAACAGTGGTGAACAATTCAAAAGAGGTTCAAATTAAACTTATGAAGGGTCTCCTAGACTTAATAGTGCTTCAGTTTTTAAGCTCCCAGCCCATGCACGGCTACCAGATAATAACCAAGATCCGCAAGAACTTCGGCGTATATTTCGGTCCGAGCACAATTTATCCGCTTTTAAACGCCTTAGAAAAAAGTGGCTATGTCAAAAGCGAGTGGGACATGTCAAATGAGAGGCCGCGGAAAGTTTACAAGCTTACAGCTGAGGGGCAAAACCTCCTAAACTTTACAGAGGAATCGCTTAACTTCATTTGCAAAAAGATTGGCGCCACCGGAATCCCGAAGGAATCAACTATAGGCGAGGACTTGACACAGCCAGCTTTGCGCTCTCTCCTTAAGAAGGGGGGAAAGCATAACCACAGATTCAGCTTCCAAAATCTTGGCTAGCGGACCATACACTTAAATGGTTGAAAGCCCATAAAATCAAGTGCCAGGACATACTTTAATTTGTTCCTTATACTCTTCTAGTTTTTGGGGGTGTTTGTGAAAGTTGACATTTTAATTTATGGATGCACAATTTTACCTATGAATGGTAGCGTTGACGTTATTGAAGATGGCGCCATAACCATAAAAGATGGGGAAATAGTTTTTATTGGAAAACGTGAGTCGGCAGTTAGTGTGTCCGCAGATGAGAAGATAAACGCCAAAGGTAAGGCTGCATTGCCGGGACTGATTAACTGTCACACCCATGTTGCCATGACTCTTTTTAGAGGGTTAGCCGAAGACGAGCCCTTGGATGTGTGGCTTCAAAAGACAATATGGCCTTTGGAGGCTAAGTTGACACGAGACAATGTTTATATTGGAGCGCTTTTAGGCTGTTTGGAAATGCTGAAAAGTGGAACCACATGCTTTGCAGACATGTACTTCTGCGAGGATGCTGTTGCCAGGGCTGTTTCTGAAAGCGGTCTAAGGGCCGTTTTGGCTGAAGGCATTATTGAGGCTGAAGATAAGGAACGAGGCGAGAAAATGCTGAATGCAAGCGTTAACTTCGCCAAATCTTTTAATGGATATGCCAATGGAAGGGTGAAAACGATGCTTGGACCTCATGCGGCTTACAGTTGCAGTCCAGAGCTGCTTGCTAAGATTAGGGATAAAGCTCAAGAGCTTGGAGTCGGCGTTCACATCCATTTAGCGGAGTCGGCGGAACTATTCAAAGAACATGAGAAAAAGTATGGCTATGGCGAAGTTGAGTTTCTAGACAGACTTGGATTTTTCGGCGTTCATGTTCTCGCAGCCCATTGCATCGACATATCTCAAAAGGATGTGCGCATTTTGGCAGAACGCGGTGTAAACGCTGTTTATGTCCCTGTGGCTAACATGAAGCTTGGGTTAAACACTGCAAAAGCCCACAAACTCATGGAGACGGGCATTAACACAGCCCTAGGAACCGATGGGCCGGCAAGTAACAATTCCCTTGATATGTTCGAAACCATGAAGTTTGGGGCTTTGCTCCAAAAATTTGTTTATCAGAAGCCCGAAGTCCTATCCGCCCATGAAGTTTTGGAGATGGCAACTATAAAGGGGGCTAAAGCTTTGAAACTTGAAAGAGACATCGGTTCATTAGAAGCTGGTAAAAAAGCGGACATAATCCTAGTTGATTTGGCAAAGCCTCATTTGAAACCGTTGCATAACATTTACGCTGCCCTAGTATATTCTGCAAAAGGAAGCGACGTAGATACGGTGATAGTTGACGGCAAGATCCTGATGGAGAATAAGGTTGTCAAAGTGTTAGATGAGTATGAAGTTGTTGAAAAAGCTGAAAAGCACGCTTTTCAGCTTTTAGGATACTGACACGTAATCTTGAGCAATGCCAATTAACCGTGTCTATTTTACGCAAGTAATAAAAATAAGCCGATGGTTTACTCAGTGAATTTAACTCTTGAGCCCGATGGGGCTGAAAGACGACAACATTGCTTATGCTTACAACTGTTATTACGCTAACGAGAAGAGCGGAGGAAAAGAGCGCGCTGGATTCTTGAAAAAGCTTGAGCTTCGGAGCAACAGCTTCAAAAGTGTGCACGCCTTTTCAGTAACGTGCGAAAAGGGGTGGAAATAGCCAAATACTAATTTCAAAGGCTAAAATCGTCTTCTGTTCCGTTGAGCTTAGAGTCGGTCCTTCCTAGTTGACACTTTCGGCGCGTTATAACCTTTTAAGTTGCGACGCAGAACTTCAAGGATTTTTAGGAAACCCGCGTTTGCGCTTACAAATAGCTATTAACATGGCCCTTTATTCGCCAGCTTTCTCAGCGCCCGCTACGTTTGCGTATATAAAGGTGACTCAAAAGTGATTACGGTTAAATTTATGAGTATGAACCACGTATTTACTTCGTCATTAAACCGTCTTGAAGGCCAAATTTATGAGTGGAGTAGATACTATCTTCGAGCCATCAAGCGTCATTCTAATAGGGTCTAGTAGATTGCGGGAAAAGGTGGGCTTAAGCTCTCCTCAACTTTTCGAGGGCGTAATATATAACATGAAGAAGTTTTTCAAAGGAGAGGTCTACATTAGGGACGTTGACAAGAAAAAAGGGCAAAAAGTAGAAGCGCTACCAAAAGTTCCGGAACTTGCTGTCGTCATGCTCCCGCCAGAAAAATCCATGGTTGAAGCGGAAAAATACGCGAAGGTTGGCGTAAAAGCCTTTATTATGATTACTGGCGGATATAAGGACGAACAACGACAAAAACTGTTGAGGCTTAAGGTGAAGTATGGCGTTAGAATTTTAGGACCAAACACCGTTATGGGCGTTATAAACACAGCTAACGGATTAAACACAACTTTTGAGAAGGACGTGATGCCAAAAAGGGGAAGCATAGCAGTAATCTCCCAAAGCGGCGGAGTCGGCGCATGCCTCCTCGATTGGGCTTGCCACTACCAAATCGGCATAAGCAAGTTCGCCTTCATGGGAGACAAAATAGATGTGGATGACACAGACTTGCTACTATATCTTGCCAAAGATAGAGAAACGAGAGTTATATGCCTATACATGGAAGGCATCAAAAACGGTAGAAAATTCATAGAGGAAGCGAGAAAAATCGTTGTTAAAAAGCCAATTCTAGCCTTAAAAGGCGGAATAACCCAAGAATCAGCCCACAGAGCTAAATCTCACACGGCTTCAATGGTCGGTTTAGACGAAATTTTCGACGCTGCCTTCAAAAAAGCCGGAATAATAAGGGTTGAAGATCCCGAAGAGCTTATGAATGCAGCCATAGCCTTGTCAAAACAGCCACCAATGTTTGGCGACAATATAGCCATAGTAAGCAACGTTGGCGGACCAGCCATATTGGCAGCCGACGCCGTCGCAAGAAACAATCTAAAACTTGCAAAACTTTCAGATGACACTAAAAGAAGGATTGAAAGCCTTTATCCCGGAGTGGATGCCACCAATCCGGTTGACATGATAGCTGACGCAAGAGCAGACAGATACGAAAAAGTACTGGAACTTGTTTTAGCAGACAAAAACGTCGACGGAGTTTTGGTGATAAACATGCTTAAGTCATGCTTCTTTGAGCCGGAAGACGCAAAAGTCATTCCAGAAGTTACAGCCAAATACCCTAACAAGCCGGTTGTGGACGTGGCAGCAGGAGGCGAAGACTATGAGCTTGTTTGTAGGGTCATTGGCGAAAGCAACTTACCCGTCTATAACCTTCCAGAAAAGGGAGTTAAAGCTCTAAAAATCCTAAGAGCTTACGGCAAAATCCTTGAGAAGTTAGGCAAGACTTAGGAAAACTAGAATATTATATTTGTGGCTGTTTCCAAGTGCAAAATATGACCTTTTCCGTTAAAAACTTCTTATGGAAGAGGAAGACCATTATTTTACAGTTCGACACCAGTAACAAATTGACATTTAAAATAAGCCTTAAACTATATTTCACACAAGTCACAATCTTATTTTAGTAAATCTACGGTGGAAAATTGACTCAGGACAGCAAACGACTAGTTGAGAATATTGAAAAACATATTGTAGCATTCTGTAGATGTATCGCCAACTCTCATCCAATCACAAGCATATGCTTATGTGGCGACTCATTACTTGGAACCCTAAAAGAAAGAGCAACATTAGAAGTTTTACTCATAATCAACGGATTTCAGCCAAAGTTGATGAATTATGTTAAATTTTTCCAAGGAAAAGCGATAATCGTTTATGCAGTTGATAAATGGGTTTTTGAAAAAGATGTAGAGCAAGGCCTTCTAGGCGAGGCCCTAGCTACCCAACTTGTTTTCCCGTACATGCCACTATTGAACAGCAAATATTTGAAGGCTGAGGAGCTTAAACTGAAAAAGCGCCTTATACTCGAGGCTTTGGAAAACATCGTTATAGACTTTCCAGAATTATGCTATGAAATCCACATCAAACCAGAATATTTTATGTACCAAGCCATACATAACAGAGTAAGGATTTTCTCACCATTTCGTTCTGTGCTAACAAACTTTCTAGGCGAAAGCGTTGGAAAGGAAAATTTGCAAGCTGCTATGGACGGTTTTCTTCGAGCATTGGAAATTGTGGAAAAAGAAAATGCGATTACACGTACAAATGGATACATAAAAATTTCAAAGGACTTTGTCGACGCTGTAAAAAGCCGAAGAATTCGCCTTACAAACCTCTTAAAAACTGCACAGAAAATTCTATTTTCTCTTTTAGGGACCTATCCCAAAATATTTACGGTTTTAGTGCAGAACAAGGGCTTACCTCAAAGGCTGAAAAACTTTAACTGGGAGGCATTGAATAGCTCATATCACATTGAAGATTCTAAAAAATATTTGTTTGTCCCAACAGCCAATGGGTTAACTCCTCTAGCCGCTGGGACAGGCATCGAGGAATCCGTAAAGAGAATCCTTTCAGTTAATGGAGATGCATGTGTTACAATCGAAGAGATTGGTGGCGTTTTTAACGAGGTATATCTAGTCAAAGTGCAAGCAAACGGTCAAGAGTATAAAGTTGCGGTTAAAACCTTTAAAGACTGGACGAGTTTCAAATGGCTTCCAGTAAACATATGGGCTATCGGAACAAGAACCTTCGCCCTTCTTGGGCAAACACGACTCGAAAAGGAATGCACTACAAACCAGTTCCTATATAAGAAAGGCTTTCTCGTTCCAAAGCTCTTGGCAATAGACCATGCTAAACGGCTCGTTTTTATGGAGTACGTTGAAGGAGAAAGCCTAGAAAAAATCATTAAGAGAGCCATAAACACAAAAAATGGAAGAGATGTTGGCGAGGGATATTTGAAAATATTGCAAAAGGTCGGCGAGACTTTCGCCCGTGTCCATGCTTTAAATGTGACTTTAGGAGACACTAAACCTGAAAACATCTTGGTGAGCAAGGAAGGCGAAATTTACCTCTTGGATTTAGAGCAAGCCTCAAGGGGCGGCGACAAGGCATGGGATATAGCTGAATTTCTTTATTATGCTGGACATTACATGCCACTATTTGCGGACCCCTATCCAGCAGAGCTTATAACAAAAGCCTTCATTAAGGGCTACTTAAAGGCTGGTGGAGACATAAAAACGGTGAAGGATGCTGGAAAAACGAAATACACAAAAGTCTTCAGCGTTTTCGTGCTTCCCCACGTAATCTTTACTATATCAAACATTTGTAAAAGAGCGGACATGCTGAGGCTAATAGATGATTAAAGAGAGAACCACTCTAACCTTTTACGGTGGAGTAAACGAGGTAGGCGGAAACAAAATTCTGCTAAAAGACGGTGACGTGAAAGTCTTCTTTGATTTTGGCATGTCCTTCGCCTTAAGAAGGAGGTATTACTCTCCACCATTGCTTTCGCCGAAAAGCGAAAAAAGCCTGTGGGAGCTTGGTGTACTTCCAAAAATCGACGGCGTCTACAAGTTCGACGATAAACCAACAGAGGTTGACGCGATCTTCATCTCTCATGGACACATGGACCACTCGGCTTACTTATCCTTCATTAAGAGGGAAATCTCAGTTTACTGCGGCGAAACAACAAAAATAATACTGCGAGCATTCGGAGAAATCCGAAAAACAGACTTAGAATTCAACGTGGAAGGCATAGATTTTAAGAATTTCAGGACAGGCAAAACCGTCAATGTAGGTGGCTTGCAAGTTGAGCCAATACATGTGGACCATTCGGTTCCAGGAGCATATGGCTTCATAATCCACACATCCAGCGGTGCTGTTATCTATACTGGAGATTTTCGTGTTCATGGAGCAAAGCCTGAAATGACTCGCGATTTTGTTGAAAAGGCGAAACAGGCGGAACCTATCGCCATCATTACCGAAGCCACTAACATGACTGGAGCAACCGTTTCTTCAGAAGGCGAAGTCGAAAGAAAACTGAACCAAATTGTGGAGCAGACAGACGGCATTGTGCTAGCAGAATTTGCCTCCACAGATATTGATAGGCTAAACTCCTTTTACCGAGTGGCCAAGAAAAACGGACGCTGCCTTGCCGTTTCGCTGAGGCAAGCTTACTTAATGGACGCCCTCCGCAGCGACAAAAGGCTAAACGTTCCGCGCTTAGAAGACGAGAACATTTTGATCTTTCAGAAATCTAAAAAATCTACAGAAGGCAAGGAAAGGCTGCGCAGCTGGGAAAAACGACTATTGGAACAGCACCAGTGCAAGGTTGTGGACAGCGGACAGATTTCGAGGCAACAACGCAAAATAATCCTGACAATGTCCTTTTACGATCTGGAACAGCTTGTTGAAATCCGACCAAAATCGGGAAGCTGCTACATATCCTCGTCATCAGAGCCCTTCAACGAAGAAATGGAAATAGACTATGAAAGGCTTGTAAACTGGCTTAGACACTATGGGCTGCCCCAATACCGCGTCCACGTTTCAGGACACGTAATGCCGCTACAGTTAAAGGCTATCCTTGAAGAAGTCGGCGCAAAAACAATTTTCCCAGTGCACACAGAAAATGCCGAACTCTTCGCCAAATTCATGCAAGATTCAAAAAGCAAAGTTTCACTAGCCGAAATGGGAAAAGAATACCAACTCTAACCAAATTTACAGCGCTTCTCAACAGCAAATAGTATGATCCCTCTATATTTCTGGTTCAAAGGTTTAATCATAAGGTTTTGTAGTATTTTAGGGTTCATAACCTATAAGTTTGCAAATCAAATCTTAATACATGCGATAATGCCATGAAGACTGCGGCAAAAATCCACAAACGCATATTAATACTCATTCACAGTCTGGGCTTAAGCTGCCTAGGAGGAGCTATATTCCTCCAAATCCTAGTATTTATGGATATACTACAACACGGCTACTTCATGGCTGTGGAAAATAACCCCGCTATTCTCACATTTGAAATAATTCTAACTTTTTTCGCCCTTATCTACTTTATATACATGTACCAACACTTCATTCGCTCAATAAAATAGCTAATGATTAAACATGTTTCTTTTAAAAAAAAGAATTAAAAAACTGCAAATACAAAAGGAAAAATAAAAAATAATTAAATAAAGTCTTTTGAGAACAATTCAACAATTCATTCATTAAAGGTGAAATTGATGGAAGCCAAGAAAAAGGCTGTATTGCTTACAGTTTTTATCATGTTTTTCATAATGGCTTACGGTGTAAAGGCACAGGAACCAGAGGAAAACGTTGAAACTTTTTTTGATTCAAAAATTCCTGGAATAAGAATACAGGTTAATGCAACTTCACAAATACAATCTAACAATAACATATCGTTCATTATTAGCTTGACGCCGGAGACACCAGAAATCGAAATAATGGAATTCGCCTTTCACGTCTACGGCTTTGTAAATGGGACTATTGAAAGTGAAATCTATAACAAAACATTTGGCCATATACTCCTCAGCAATGTTTGGAAACACAACGATAGCGTATTTATACCACAGCAAGTTTATGGCGCAATTTACGGAGAAATTAATCTCACATACACTGTAAAAGAAACCTTTACCATCGACAATCGGAAGATCACAATAGAATCATTTTATCCAAATACGATCATAGGCTTTTCTATGACTCGTGTTGAAAACGTTTACGTTAAAACTTTAGAGGATGAACTTAACAGACTGAAACAAGAGAAAGAGTCCTTAAGTCAAATTCAAAATGAACTAAATAACACAAGGACAGCTGTGGCTATTTTAGGTGTTACCACCATTCTCTTTCTCAGCACCACAACTTATTTAATGTTTCGCAGACCTAAAACATACTGGTAGCAAAACGTTTTCTCCAACATTTTTATGTAGGTTTGGACTGGTATGAACGTTAAGCCTTTCCTGTTAGAGCTTTTGCCGCCCGGTTGACGGCATTGTGCTTGTCTAATAGTTGGCTAAGAGTTTTGACGTGAGCCTCTTCTCTATCATTTCCTTATTTGGTATGAAGTAGTCAAGCAAGTTTGATGGGTGTTCGCGGTTTTCTGGTATGCTTATAATGCGCCCTTGTCCCGCTGTTTTATTAACCACACAAGGTCTTTTATAGAGACGACTGTTTCCTTCAAGACGCTTCATAAGGTTTCGAGCTTTCCGGTTTCCTTAGCTTCCCTGTTTATCTCCTCAACTCCACCATACCTTTCAATTATTTCGAGGATAATGGTATCCTCCCGCAAAAGGAAAACATTAACCTCCATAAAAAAAGCTATAGAGAAAGAACACCAATAGATGAAAACAAGAAAAAGACAGAGTATTCATTCAAATACACAACATAAGCGTGAAAGAGCTTGTCAGATCGAAAAATAATGGAAAACGACTACGTCCTTTTGTACTTGGATCAAAGGAGAACATATCTCGTAAAGGTTGAAGCCGGCAAAACTTTCCACACTCACAAAGGCTTCATAAAATTTGACGACATCATAGGTAAAGATTATGGCTCATCCGTCACGAGTAACCTCGGAGTAAAGTTCACAGTACTAAAGCCCTTACTCCGTGACCACATAATGAAAGCTGTTAGGAGAACCCAAATCACTTATCCAAAAGATGTGGCCCTAATCGTAATCTTTAGCGGGATAGGTCCCGGAAGCCGTGTTGTGGAGGCCGGAACAGGGACAGGTGCATTAACAATGGCCCTAGCCCATTATGTGAGGCCAAATGGCCGCGTCTACAGTTACGAAGTTAGAAGGGAATTTCTTGAAACTGCGGAGAAAAACATCAAGCGGGCCGGCTTAGCGGATTTTGTAGAGCTTAAAAACAGGGATATTACGGCCGGCATAGACGAAGTTGACGTGGACGCCGTTATACTGGATATGGCCACGCCATGGCTTGTGGTCCCACACGCCTATAAGGCACTGAAGCCCTGTGGGACGCTGGTTTCTTTCAGTCCAACAATAGACCAAGTGGTTAAGGCCGTGGAGGCCTTAAGGAATAATGGCTTTATGGATATAGAAACCGTTGAATGCCTAATGCGGGGAATGCAAACAGAGAAAGGCAAAACAAGACCACAGACGCTTATGACAGCCCACACAGGCTACATAACCTTCGCAAGAAAAGCTCAAGATAAAGGCGCGCAAATAAATATGTGTCCACAAAATTATTGTCAGGCTGGTGGTAGTGCTTGTTGTTTGAAGTTGCATTACTGCTTTTGATTGGCTTTTTTGTAGGGCTTGGAGGAGCATTGATTCCGGGGCCACTTTTAGCCTACGTGATTTTAGACACCACAAGAAAAGGTAAGGTCACAGGTCATTTTGTTATGGTTGGACACATCATTTGGGAAGCCTTCATAATTTTCCTAATGCTTCTCGGACTTGGCGGCGTAATGTTACAATATAAACCCTTGATCTATATCATAGGCGGAATCACTTTGTCCTTAATGGGTGCCTTAGCCATTAAAGCCGAAGTGGAAGTCAAAGTTAAAGATTCGAAGGTTAACTCTTCAACCTTAGGCGGAATCTTTTACACAGCGTTCAATCCAACTCAGCCCCCATGGTGGGCTACAGCAGGTTTGGCCTTACTACTTCAAGGCTATGAACTTTTGAGGAACATGGGCATAGTTATGGTTACCATTGGACATTGGCTGGCTGACTTCGTATATTACACTTTAGTATCGTGCGCCATCAACAAGTATGGTCGACTTTTCCGTTCAAAACGGAAACTAGTAGCTCTTTTACTTGGAACATTTGTATCCGCGCTTGGCATGTACTTCACGATAACCGGGGTGATGGAGGTATTAGATTAAGCATGCGCGTCATTTTGTTCATTAAAAGTTTTAACATTTGTAAACCGACTGGAAGCTGCCTCTCTCAACATCTTCAGCAGGTTTATTGAACATTATGAGTACACATACATGCTGGGAGTTGCCAAGGTTTGTCACAGAGCTAACAGTCATAAATATATAATGTTTTAATTTGAAGAATATCAAGCAAAAATGGGCCTGGCCTCATTTCTTACAAACGTTATAAGAGGGGTACTAGAAGCCAAAAATCAATATAGCCTATCTATCAAGCTGCTTGCGTGAGGAAGCAAAGCATCAATTTCCTCTTTTGCGGATGCTTTATCTGACTCGGCCGTGGCAGCTGAATCCAGCTTAATTCACACTTAACACCGTTAGCTTCGAGCCACTTTTAACTCTGAAAACGAGCCCAACAGTTGCATGCTCATATCCTCAAACTTTCCAATCCTCTATAAACGAGTAATAGAAGTTTCCATCCGTTGCCGTCCGAGTAACTCTGAAATTTCATCCCACAGTCAATTTAATGCCCTCTCATCATCCGGCAAAAGTAATTAAACGAAAACAGAAATAAAAATGTTTGTCGACACATAATCATGAATTTCATGCAGGGCCGGTAGTTCAGTTGGTATGAACGCCCGACTTGCACTCGGGAGGTCGCGGGTTCAAATCCCGCCCGGTCCACTCTTCTTTATCAGAAACTACGTTTCCGATACTTTCCTTTATGCTGGAAGCGGATTGGTTTTCAGCTATTTTTTGCAGAGAGTTTTCTAAAGCGGTTATCCCAATTTTTAAAGCGTTTTCTGTAAACTGTGAAACGTTTAATCCAACTCTTGAGCTTGTTTGACTATTTCGGCTTCTATTGACAAGGTTAATTTTGTTTATAGGGATTTCCAGAGGTTTTCTGCTACGCCTTTTATTTCCAGTTTGTCTTTGAGTTTTTCTATGATTGGTTTGGCGTTTTCCCACTCTTCTTCTGTTAGTGGCGGAACACCAGTTTTCTCTACAATTGTTTTAATTATCTGTTTTGTATTTGCTTCTCCAAATTCTGTTTTTGGCACAACAAGCCAGATGTCGTAGAATATGGTCGGCCTGAAGGCCCTCGGTATTTCCGCAAGGAACTCGAGTATTGTGCTGTCTTCTGTTTCAACTCCCGATCTATAGAAAAACTTTCTTTAATATGGTTAGGAAAACGCCTGTGGGAAGGAAAAAGGCAAGCGCCAAGCTTTTAACAAGCTGAGCGGTAGACACAGTTATGCCCTTTGACTCGCCGAGTCTGTCGAGGGCCGCCTTAGCCTCGTCCCTGTCAAGCTCCTTAAAATTTACATCCATCTTCTTTAAAATTTCCACCAACGGTTTCCTAACAATATGGCCTAAACCAAAAGCTTTAGAAGCCTTATCGACGAACCTCTTACCAACATATAAAACAAAGGGCTCAGGTATGCTCATGCCTCAAAACATGTATTTTAAGCCTTAAAAATCTTCCCAAAATAGCTGTAAAAAACATTGACAGTAATTGACATGATTAATGTTGTTCTGTCAGAGCGGCTTTATTCACTCTTCTTTTTATAAAGTATGCCCTTTGGGTCTTTGAGCAGCAGGATTATTTCCCATGTTATTAGCGCGGCTGTCAGCATGATGAAGCCTAGGACTGTTGCGTCAACCGTCAATTCAAGGAATTCCCCTCCTTCCATCAGGAAGCCCATTATATGGTCAACTAGAACCATTATTGTTGCTCCCCAAAGTATAAGGCAGAGAAGTTTAAGCATATACTTGTCTTCTTCAGCTTTGGCATACCATATTGGTGTGGCTATTGCTGCTGCAAATGCGAGGACGACAAGCCACATAACTTTTCCCCCAATAGGTTTATTTATCTGTATTACGAAATATAAATTTAGTGTTACCGGAGGAAGGGAAATGGCTTGCTTCCTAATTCCCATGGCTCTGGCAATCATGACATCAATAGTACAGAAGACTGTGCGGAGCCTTGCTGAAAAATTGAAGCTTTGGGTTCTCAACGCGTTGTTATGGGGAGGCGTAATACTGTTAGCGTTAGAACACGTGTGGCATGCTGAAGTTGTCCCGTGGCCGCCGTTCTTAACGGCAATGGCGAATCCCGCTGACATACCAGTAATGCTTCATGAAATGGCCACAGTAGGTTCAGTCATGTCCGTTGTCACCATCGCCACGTGGGGAGTGATACTTGCATTAAGCCACTCCATGCCGAAGATAGTGACTCTAAAGGCTGCAAAGCAGGTTAAAAAACCATATATTGCACGCTAAAACCATCCCCCCTCTTTTTGAGGTTAGAAGTAATGGAAAACCTAAAAAGGCTGAGCGAAGTTTTAAGGGGAAAGAGAACGTTGAAAAAGAACAATTCTTGGAATAATGCTGATATTGCTCGCGTTTGGCATGCTAACTTTAGCATTTAACATTCAACGAGTTAAAGCTGTAATAATGGTGCCAGATGATTACCCAACAATTCAGGAGGCTATAGACGCGGCGAGTCCAGGCGACACTATATTTGTTAAGGCTGGAACGTATTACGAGAATGTTGTTGTGGATAAGCCTGTATCCCTTGAAGGAGAGTGTATGCAGAACACTATAATCGACGGTAAAAGTGCAGGAATAGTTGTAAAAATTGTTGCAAATGGTGTAAATGTGACTGGCTTCACTGTACGGAAAAGCGGTTATCCCCAATGTGGTTTCCTTCTATATTATGTAAGTGGCTGTAGCATTACTGGAAACATTGTAACAGCAAATGATCATGGCGGCATTCTGCTTTATAGTTCTTCTAATAACAGCATAAGTGGAAACATTGTAACAGCAAACAACGAGAACGGTGTCGTACTTAGCGACTCTTCTAATTACAACGTTATATCTGGAAATATCATAGCAAACAACCATCGTGGCATATATCTGAGCCGTTCTTCTAACAACGATATATTTGAAAACAACATAACGAACAACGATTATTGCGTCCGGCTCGACTATACTTCTAACAATAAGTTTTACCACAACAACTTCATAGACAACACCCAACAAATATACGTTTATATGACTGGTTATGCTAGCCTTTGGGATCACGGTTATCCTTTTGGCGGAAACCATTGGAGTAACTATAACGGAGCAGACTTGTATAGCGGCATATACCGAAATGAAACTGGAAGCGACGGGATCGGCGACGTTCCTTACACTCTTGACAGCTACAATAAAGACAACTATCCGCTTATAGCTCCATTTAACAAGTTCGAAGTCGGCACCTGGCATGGGGAAGCCTGTATTGTTGGCATTATTTCTAATTCTTCTGTTTTCAACTTTCAGATAGACACGTACCGAAGGACAATAAGTTTTAACGTTGCCGGTTTAGAGGGGGAAATTGGCTTTTGCAGAATAATTATACCCAACATCATCGTTGAAGATTTATGGCATGGTAACTATACGGTTTTACTAAACGGTAAACCATGGCCCTTTAAAAACTGGACAGACATCGAAAACATTACATATACATTTCTTACACCCACTCTAAACAACAGATAATAATAGTTCCAGAGTTCACAGCAACCACTATTCTCTTACTATTTAATGTTCTCCAAACAATAGCCATTGCTTTCGCAAAGAAAACTCACAATGAAACTCCCTCGAATAAAATTCAGAAGCATCAAAATTCAAATAACGCGACATCTTGAATTCTAAAAGTTTCCGTTTGGTTGCAAATAAAAGTTGCTACGTATTATATGGTTGTGTTAGATGTAGTTTCGCTTGACCTTTACGGAGGCTAAGAAGTACTTGGAATATTCCTTTCTTAGGAGTATGGAACCTGAAATTAAGGCGGGAATAATGCAATAATCACTCACTTCGATGGATGAAGCTGTTGATGTACTTAAAGGCAAAACAGGCATTATTGTTTCCAAGGCTAGCTTTTGCCATACCTAATAAATCGCTTATAACTCGCTATTCATCATTTTTATTCTTATCCACTCTAAAAATAGGGTTTGGCTCTACGCTGTCGAGGCCTAAGCTCTTTAATTCTTCAAACTTTTTCCTGTCTCGTGTTTGAAGTTTTTCCATTAATAACCGAAAATCTTCCCTCAATTGCCTTCTGGTAATAGTTACAGCTTCTTTCAAGTTCAAACATTCTATTTTTTGTAGAATCGAATGAACAACCTCTTCTTTTCGCCTCCAAATATATTTGAAATAAATAGGCGTTAATTAAAGCAACAGGCCTCTCATGCTCCTCAAAAATTTTGAGCTGCGGATGTTTCCTATAGCCCATAGTTTTTCCCTCCAGAACCTTCTTTGCCAAAAGACCTTCCCTCCAAACAGCAACCAAACCTCTACAATCAAGATATTTAGGATGAATCAACCACAACCTCATTTTAACACTGACAAGCCTCCAGCAAATTTCGCATATTTAAATTTAGAGAGTATAATTTAATGTTCTTCGTTCTAGAATGGCGAATCTTTATAACAATTAATTAATATGTCTAAATCTTTATGCATTATCGGGTGTGTTTAAGAGGTATAAGTGGATGTTGATTCTATGTTTTTTGAAGAGAAAATGGGCATTGGCGATTTGCCTTTGACTATTTCGTCCAGCATTTGGGCATGTTCGAGACTGTACGAATTTTAATGTTTCTAAGACTTTTATTTGAGGCATTCTGCAACGCATTCTAAGTTGAATTCTTTTATTACGCCTTCGCTAACGCTTGTTATGAAGCTTTGTATGTCTTCTATGTATTGTCCCCAGTCCCTTCTGAACATGTTAAGTTTTTGGAGATAGTCTGTGTAGTTTTTATGTAGGGAGATAATTATTCCTGTCATGCCCATGCCTTCTCCTCGAGAGGCATATATTGCGTTTGGCCACTGCTTTGCGTAATTTCTTATCTCCTCAATGTTTTTGGAGTAAACTTGTGGGTTCATTTTTACAAATGTGAAGGCAACTATTTCGCATCCCAATTTCTCAAAACTTGGGATGACCGTATACTTCTTAATGTATCCCTCATTTTCAAGTTTATTTCGGATTCTTGTTATTGTAGCTTGTGATACTTGTAGGGTTCTTGCAATGTTTCTGTCGCTGTTTTTAGCATTTTTAAGCAATTCGGATAAAACTCTTTTTTCTAAATCACTTAACATAACAAGAAGTTTCTTAAACTCCTTAATTTAATTTTTCAATGCAGGCTATTATTGATATGATTATGCTTTAATGATGCTCTAATTCTGCAATTATTTTAAAAAATAATAGCATGCAACCTGTGAGGCTTTGCTTATTTCAGTTTTCTATTTAATCATTGATTCACTTTTTTTTAAAAAAAAGAAATAATATTGCAGAAAATACTTTTATTTATGCAATATGAATCTATAATTCATAATCAATTTATAATCATTGATTCATTTTATTCTTGAATCAGTGATGAAGTAACTCGTGAAGGGATCTGCTGAAATGTCGAGAATGCCGTTTCCTCCGGAACTGTTCTTGT
>JAWBXA010000021.1:0-18553 GCA_038868115.1 Bathyarchaeia archaeon | reverse complement strand
TGAGGGGAATTTCGCTGGATTCTCTGAAACACGCGGAAATGTATGACGCCGCCCTAAAACTTTTAACCACAACCCAGCAAGCACTCGCCCAAGAACACCTTGACAAACAAAGGAAACTTGTGGAAAGGCATATTCAAATCGAGGCTGAGCTCATGAAGAGGATAAGTGAAATGCTACCAACGGTTGAGAATGAGAAGGTTAAGCTTCTCTTAACAGCCATACTTGCCGACGAAAAGCGGCACCACGAACTCCTAAAAGAAGTTTTAGAAATTTTTGTGAAGGGCGAAACAATAACAGAAGAAGACTGGTGGGACATTCTCTGGAAAAATGTGCCATTCCATGGAGCGCCAGGCGGATAGTCTAGAATTGCGCACCATAGTAATTTCCATATTTTTGCAAAGCTTCGCAGATTTTGACAAAACTTTTAAACAAAATGAAACAAACTGAAGGGAGGTGAAATGTTTTGGTTTCTAAAAAATTGTTGGAAATGCTGAACGACGCCATCGCAAGGGAAATGCAAGTTTCCATACAGTACATGTGGCAACACGTCCAATGGAGTGGCGTCAAAGGCTTCGCAATTCAAGAAGAACTAAAAAAAGTAGCGGTCACAGAAATGAAACATGCAGAAACCATCGCTGAAAGACTCGTCTATCTGGGCGGAACACCCACAACAAAGCCAACCGAAATATTTGTCGGCAAGACGCTTAAGGAAATGATACAACAAGATATTAAGGACGAAGAAAACGCCATAAACCTATACAAGGAGATAATAGCCCAAGCAGAAAAAGAAAACGATATAACAACAGCTCACCTATTCGAAGAAATCCTAGAAGATGAAGAAGAGCACCACGACCTCTTTACAACGCTAGCAGAAGAAATATAGGTACTCCCAAACTTTTTCTTTTCACTCGATTTTTCTGATTTCTCAAGCATCATGAAAAATATGACGGCCACCATTCCAACACTTTTGCAAAAAGTTTAATGTGCGTCATTAACATATTGCTGCGATAAATCAAGAACTAAACGGAGGTGAATTTAAAGAATGTTGTCTCAAATCCCCGTCAAAGTCGATAAGGTTGAAAAGAAACTTTTAGACTGTGAAATCTTGAGAGCTGCCATAATCGCCGAATTAGACGCGATAAATCTCTACGAGCAGCTGGCAGCCGCAACAACAAGCGAAAACATTAGAAAAGTGCTTCTAGAAGTAGCCAGAGAAGAAAAAACCCACATGGGCGAGTTTCAAACGCTACTCTTGAAGGAAGACAAAGAACAGGTTAAAGAGCTTGAGAAAGGTGGGAGAGAAGTTGAAGAGATGATGATGGGCAAATCGCCAAAAACGGCATAAACTTGAGATAACCTTTTATTTTTAGTATGCAAAATTTGGCGTTAAGTGAATGAAATGGTCTGGCAAAAACTAATTGAAACTATTTTGCAATTGTCATTTAGAGCTGGCAAGAGGCCAGAGTGGCCTTGGGGATTGCCCGAAGGATTGGTTTTAATTTTTGCAATCGCATGGTTTTTCCTATCATTGTTTGTACTAGCAGTTGTTTTATACATTGCAGGGCTAATCGTGGTTGGCAGGAAACGCGCCCTACTCTCTGATGCCTTTATAATTTCCCTTTTAGGAACGGTTTTAACTACACTGTTCGCGATTTTTATACCGTATCCATTGATTACTCTAATCCTGAGCCTTTTTGTCTGGCTTATCTTGATTAAGCGTTTATTTGAAACCGGATGGCTCGGCGCAGTAGCTATTGGCATATTGGCAGTAATAATTTATTTGGCGGTTTTTTTGCTCTTGGCCTTCGCCTTCCGCATTCTGGAAAGGATATTTGATTGGCTACGCTCAATATGGCCTTTCGCGTAGCGAGGTTTGCACTTGTCGGAATCACGAAAGCGCGTCTTAATTTTAGGCTTAGCCTTTCTCTTCTTGCTTCTTCTATCTTCATTTGAAAACACGGTTTTCTTTATGGTCCTAGCAAAAGGCATTATGCAAAATCAAATATTGGCTGTTGGAATGATATTTCTACATAACGTGCTTGTTGTCTCCATGATTCTCCTTGGCATGTCCTTCTATGTAGACCTTGTTGTTGCGGGTTTCTTTAAAAGGGAAAAATATTCGTATATCGTTTTGGAGCATCCACAAGCCTTCGCTATAGTCTTCACCCTGATGATTGTTTTCCTAAGCATATTGAGGGGTTGCACCCTAATATATGGGAAGGTCAACTTGGAAGCATCACCTAGAATGCTGGTTATGAGCATGCCTGTGGGAATAGTCGAAGGTTGCGGTATCTATTTAACACTTAAAAAGACGTTAAGCAGAACGCTTAAAACAAAAGACCTGGTCTACATTTACAGCGTATTTTTCATTGCTGCTATAGTGGAAGTAGCTTTCATAAATCTCCTAACGGCGCTTAGAAGCTGAAACAAGATGTGGATGTTATAATCTGCGGTCAGAAACAGTATCTTCAACCTTTTTTAGCTTTTCCCTCAAATCCCTTATAAGTCTCTTAAGTTTGGGACTCAACTCAACCGGATATTTAGCTACGCCCCTAAGCTTTTTGTACTTTTCTGGAAGCTTTGAAAGATTATTTAAGGCGTTTTTTCTTATTTCTTCGAGGGATGGCAGCTCATAGATTATTTTGCCCTTCTCCATAACCTTGACGAGGAGTGATTCACCACCGATGTTTTCGCCCTCCAAGGCTATTATATCTTTAACAAATTTTCCCTCCTTATCTTTAAACCTAAAGACTTGCTTTCTTCCTGGGAGAGTGGCTTTTCTTTCACTTAGCTTCATTACCGGCTCGAATTTTCCTTTCTCGTTCATCTTTTCGCATAGCTTGTAAATTATGTCAACATAGGGTCTGTCTGCCGATGTGCCCATGCGGGTTCCAACGCCAAAAGCGTCTATTTTTGCGCCTTTGCTCAGCAACTCTTCTATTTTATATTCGTCGAGGTCTCCGCTTGCAAATATTTGCACATAACCAAGCCCATTATTGTCGAGCATTTTCCTAACTTTTCGACTTATTTCAACAAGGTCCCCACTGTCGATGCGTACCCCGCGAAGCCTAAATCCCATTTTTTCCAACTCTTTGGCGACTGTTATAGCGTTTTCTGCACCTTTAATATTGTCAAAAGTGTCTATCAGAAGAGTAGACTTGTCAGGGAAGGTTTTGGCAAAAGCCCTGAAAGATTCTATTTCGCTGTCGAAAAACATGACGAAGGAGTGCGCCATAGTTCCAAAAACCGGGATGCCATATATCATTCCAGCTAATACATTTGATGTTCCATTGCAGCCAGCTATATAACTTGCACGGGCAACCTTCATCCCAGCATCTGTTCCATGTTCCCTTCTCAAACCAAACTCAATCACGGATCTACCTTGGGCGGCGTAAACAACCCTAGAAGCCTTAGTAGCGATAGTGGTTTGGAGGTTAATGGTGTTTAAAAGGAAGGTTTCTATCAGCTGCGCCTCTATTATTGGGGCTGTAACCCTAATCAAAGGCTCGTTTGGAAAAACCACGGTGCCCTCTGGAACAGCCCAAACATCACCACTAAACTTAAAATTCCTTAAGTATTCGAGAAAATCTTCCTTGAATCCTTGGCCTTTCAAGAATTTTATGTGCTCCTCGGCGAACCTCATTTTTTCAAGAAACAATAAGACTTGTTCAAGTCCGGCGAATAGGAAGTACGAGCGGTTCTGGGGTAAACGCCTTATGAAAAGGTCGAAAGTGGCTGGTTCAAGCCTTTTATTGTCAAAGTAGCTTGCGCACATTGTAAGCTCGTAAAGATCTGTCAGCATGCTCATGTTCTCTTCGTTAACAAGGCCTAACGAGCCTTTCACAAGCATCACCTGTGATGTTGTCCTCTTCTTATCCAGGGAAAGGACAGGTCCTAGTGGGGCAACCTCCAGCATACTCTGAATCTGCTGAAATAAATCTCTTTTCAGCAGTTTTCACTTCTCCAATGTATAGGACTTGTTCTGGTTTGCTTCCATAACGGAAAACGGTCACACCTTTACATTTAAGTTTCCAAGCAAGCTCAAACACTTTTCTAACATCGTCAACTGTTGCTTCATAAGGCATGTTAACAGTTTTTGAGACAGCATTATCCGTGTATTTTTGAAAAGCCGCTTGCATCCTCACATGCCATTCTGGCTCAATATCCATGGATGTTACAAAAACCCTTTTGACGTCCTCTGGAACCTTGTCTATCTTTTGAACAGAACCAGTTTTTGCTATCTCTTCTAGCAGATGAGCATTATAGAAGCCTCTTTCCTTCGCCACCATTTCAAACAACGGGTTTGTTTCAAAAAGTCTCGTTCCATCCAGAACTTTTCTTATAAAGGATATGGCGAAAAGCGGCTCAATTCCTGATGAGCATCCCGCAATTATGCTTATGCTGCCCGTTGGGGCTATTGTTGTTACCGTGGCGTTTCTCATAGCCTTGTATTTATCCTTCCAAATGCTCTTGTCAAAATTTGGAAACGATCCCCTTTTCTCGGCGATTTCCTCAGACTTTTTATGAGCTTCTTCGTCGATGAACTTCATCAGCTTTTCTGCAAGCTCTAAGGCTTGTTCAGAGCGATAGGAAATACCCAGCTTAATGAGCATGTCCGCAAAACCCATAACACCTAAACCTATCTTCCTATTTGCCTTTGTAACCTTCTCTATTTCCTTTAACGGATACTTATTCGCATCTATAACATTGTCCAAGAAGTGAACAGCGTTCCTAACAGTTTCCCTAAGCTTCTCCCAATTAATTTTCCCATTTTCAACTATGCGTGAGAGATTAATTGACCCCAAATTGCACGACTCATAGGGCAGAAGTGGCTGCTCGCCACATGGGTTAGTTGACTCTATTCTTCCAATTTCTGGTGTAGGATTATGCCTATTAATCTCGTCTATAAATACGACGCCGGGATCTCCACTAGACCAGGCAGACCTCGCCATAAGGTTCCAAACCTCTTTCGCCTTGAGCTTTCCCGTTCTCTCCTTATTTCTCGGATTTATCAGCCAATATTCGCCATCCCTCTCGAGAGTCTCCATAAACTCGTCAGTTACAGCAACTGATATGTTAAAGTTTGAAAGGAAACCCGGCTGCTGCTTTGCAGTTATAAACTCCAGAATATCTGGATGATCTACACGCAGAATTCCCATCATGGCGCCTCGCCTTTTGCCACCAGCTTTGATAACCTCTGTGGCTACATCAAAAACCCGCATAAAACTGACAGGGCCGGAAGCCACGCCCTTGGTGGACATGACTATGTCGCCTTTAGGCCTAAGCCTTGAAAAGTCAAAGCCAACACCGCCGCCACTTTTCTCGATTAAAGCCATGTTTTTAACGGCTTTGAAAATGCTGTCTAAAGAGTCTTCAACAGGCAAGACGAAGCATGCGGAAAGCTGTCCAAGCTTTGTTCCAGCATTAAAAAGCGTAGGAGAGTTTGGAAGGAACTCAAGTCTCGCCATCATTCTGTAGAAGGTTTCCTCGCTTTCTTTCGGGTCTTCGCCGTATTTGCGGTCAATCCTCGCTATGGCTTTTGCGACTCTCCTGAACATTTGAGCCGGGTCTTCAATTATGTTTCCAGCCTCATCCCTTCGTAGGTAACGCTTACTCAAAACTTCAAGCGCGTTAACCGTCAACTTAGGCTCTTCGATTCCAAGCCTTTCCTTTAACCGCCTTATCTCCTCCTTCTTGTTTCTATAAGCCTGATATTCCGAAGCAACCTCTTCAAAACCGCTTTTCTTTAAAACCTCTATTACAACGTCTTGAACATCCTCAACCGACGGAATTTTCTCTACAAATCTTTTCTCTAAAAAGCTGACAACATCCCTTGTTAAGCGTTCAGCTTTTTCCCCATCTTCAAGTTTAACAGCTACAAAAGCCTTGTGAATGGCGTTTTTAATTCTCTCGGGGTTAAAGTCAACTATTCGACCGTCTCTTTTCCTAATTTTTGTTATTGGCATGGTTTTTCAATCAAGATTGGATTAAACGCCAATATAAAGTTTGAAAAGCTTGCCTATTCTTCCATCAATTTGCTGAATTTGCCGAATTAAAATTTGAAAATTTTATATACAGCCGTTACCATTGTAGTGTTGAGCGTCATGGCTGATATCTGTCCAATATGCGGGCTACCAAAAGACTTGTGTGTCTGCGGCGAGATAGGCAAGGAGCAGCAAAGAATTCGCATAAGATTTGAAACAAGAAAATTCGGCAGACCAACGACAATCGTTGAAGGCATAAATGACAAGGATGCAGATCTTGGAAGCTTAGCCCAAAAACTGAAAAGCTTTTGTGCATGTGGAGGCACGGCCAAAAACGGACATATAATCCTCCAAGGAGATCACCGTGAAAAAGTCCGCCAATACCTAATAAAGCTTGGATATCCAGAAGAAAACATAGAAGTTCAATAGCTACGTCCGGAAGGTTTGAGCCCATGGGAATCCTACAGAATATATGTGATGTATTGAAGATTCTAAAACATCGAAGCCCGTCAAAAATTTACTGTCCAAAATGTGGAAGCCCCAGAATCCACCTATCAAGCAGTCTTATCTATTGGCTGACGCCCAAAAAGTATGTTTGCGAAGACTGCGAGTATTTCGGTCCAATAGTTATGGAAATTGAAAAGGAAGAAAATGAAAGTTAGGACGTCTAGTCCGGCAATTCCAGGTTCAGCTGTCTCTTCAATGTTTTGTAACGGTTCCGTACAGTGACCTCAGTAACTCCTGCAGCTTCAGCGATGTCCTTTTGGGTTCTTTTCTCATTATTTTGCAAACAGGCAATGTATAGTGCTGCGGCAGCCAATCCCATCGGGTCTTTTCCAGCTGCAGCGCGCTTCATTTTCGCTTCGCGCAGAATTTGTATGGCCAGCCCTTGCGTCTTACCTGAAATTCCAGTTTTTTCAGCAATTTTTGACACATATGTTAATGGGTCTGCTATGGGCATCTGAACATCAAGCTCGCGAAGCAGAAGCCTATAACAGCGGGCAACATCCTTTTTGTCCACCAGGCTGGCTTCTGCTATTTCTCTCAAAGTTCTTGGTGTTCCGCTTCCGCGACAAGCGGCATAAAGTGCAGCGGCAGCTATAGCTGCAATTGATCTTCCACGCACTAGGCCCTTATCTAGGGCTTTGCGGTATATTACAGCTGCCTTCTCCTTTATGGACGGCGGAATGTATACTTTGTCTGATAGACGGTCAAGCTCAGCCATTGCTTGTGCCAAATTTCGGTCAATTGAGGAGTGCACTCTTGAGCGTATCTGCCATTTTCTTAGACGCCACATTTGCAGTCTTGTTGAAAGTGGAAGTTTTCTTCCGAAGGCGTCACGGTCAACTTGGCTTATGGCTGTTGACAATCCTTTATCGTGAACGGAGTAAGATGTCGGTACTCCAACACGACTTCTTGAGGCTTTCTCCTCCTGTGTGAAAGCGCGCCATTCTGGCCCCTTGTCCATCATCTGCTCGTAAAGCACAAGCCCACATTCTCCGCAAATAGTCTCGCCAGTATCATAATCATGAATAAGGTTTACACCACCGCATTCTGGACACTTATCAACTAAACGTTGAATTCCGCCTTCTTTCCCGCTCATTTTCCTCACTCTTCAATTTCTGCGTAGAACCGTCCCTTTTCATTCCCCATTATATAGGAGTAGAAGACGCCATCCGGCCCGTGCGTCTATCCAGTGAAATGTTCTAATATATAAATTTTACGGTTTAAACTAAAATATCTCCCACACAAATTTTGAATAATGATATACACTACTAATTTAACAGAAGAGTCTGTACAAAATGTTGAAGCTTCCAGAAAAACTACGAAAAACGCTGGAAAAAACCGTAAAGAAAGTGGCTGCCAACGAAACCATTTCTGGGATAGGCCTCTTTGGAAGCTGGAGCCGAGAAGACGCCACCTCTTCAAGTGACGTTGACCTTCTAATCCTTAGCAATGAGTCGATTGAAGATGAGTATGTGGAAAGGGTTTCTATTGGCAACATTTTTTTAGACCTTAACTTTGTCCCAAAACATTTAATTCGTGGTCCCATACATCCGAAACTTGACCAAAAACTTTATGAAACCCAAATCTTGTATGACAGAGACTGGGCTTTAACGAATACAAAACTTTTAATGGCTAAGCTTTATAGGTCGTCTGAAAGAGTCGACATAAGAACACAAACGCATGTAATAGAGTCAGATGTATATTTAAGCCGTGCCACATCAGCCCATGCAAAAGGCGACTGTCTAAGCGCTCAACTTTTCGTCGTAGTTGCCATGGAAAATATCTTACGAGTGCTGCTAGAAATAGCCCTTGAACCATTTTCAAACAGCCGGTTTTTAGAGAGATTGGAAATAGCAGCTGAAAAGCTTGGTATGCAAGAAATTTTTAATGATTATCTGAAAACAGCCGAACTGAATAAAGTGAGCGCGACAGAGGCTGAAGAGAAACTGAAACTTTTTGAAACTGTTTGGGGTGAAATGAGCTTCTTTGTTAAACAGAAACTTCAAATGCTGAAAAACGTGCACTTCAAAGTTAAAACAAGCATAAATTACCACTTCAATGCGGCGTTTATGCAAGGCACTATTTTGAGAGCAAACTCGATGATAAACTCTGAAAAGTTTGCTGAAACGGTGCATTACCTGACTAGCATATCTTTAAACCTTATTGAAAATTACGCTTGGCTAAAAGCTACAGCCGAAAAACAGAAAATAGACTACGCAAGCCTGATGCGCTCAATAGAGAAACTTGAGAGGAGCAATCCTAAGCACTACCAAAACATCATAAAGCTCCTAAACCTAACCAACGCATCCAATTTAAGTAAGATGGAGGTAGCCCAAACCATCGAAAAAGTTAGGAGAATCATATTGAAGATAAGACGGGAAAGGAAACATTTAATCAAAACATACATATCAAAGAGTTAAATAACATCACATGTACTGCAAAGCCCGGTGGTGTAGTGGACAAGCATAGCGGGCTTTGGACCCGCCGACGGGAGTTCGAATCTCCCCCGGGCTACTAAAAATGCGGTGTTAAATAGCCTGAAGATAAATTCTTACAATGTCCAAAAAGAAGGGGGGAAAGGGATCTTCAAAATTTATTCATTCTGTGGCTTTGTTGTCTTTCAGGAGGCGGAATTCGTGTTTGTGAATTCAAGTATGACAGGTGCTCCACGCTTATTACAAAATAGAAAAGATAAGATGTATTCGAAATTATCATTCTCGCACTAAATTTCTTCCTTCCTACTTGAGTACAAAATAGTTGAGTATGAAACTGATATTGATGATTTAAACTCTTAGATGAGATTCAGTGCGGGGGGTGGGATTTGAACCCACGAACCCCTACGGGACAGCCGTTCCGCGAAACTTTTAGGGTGATTTTCTCCTCAGGGCTGCGCCTTTGACCAGGCTTGGCAACCCCCGCATGTCACCGTTTCATTCCTTAAAAGGTGAAATTAAAGTTTCCTTTTAGTGATTTCTAAGTTAACATAAAAAGGGAAAGGTTTTAGATCAGTCTGAAGTCTTCCTTTATTGTTGTTAGTACTACGTGGGTGTTTGTTCTTTCTACATAAGGCATCGCTAACAAACGTTTTGCAAATTTGCTTAGTTCCTCACGGTTTTTGAATTTTGCTATTACTATGGCGTCTATTAATCCGGTCACGTCATATACGCAGCAGACATTTGGAAGTTTCGCTATTTCGCTTTCAACTTCTAAAAGTCTTCCCTTTGAAACCGTTATTTCGATTACAACGGTTAGGGCATAGCCAAGCTTCTCGTGGTCCACTAAAGCTGCGTATCCCTTTATTATGCCAGCATCCTCCAGCTTTTTTACCCTTGATGAAGCTGTGCTTGTCGATATGCCGCACTGTTTAGCCAATTGCCGTGAAGAAAGCCTTGCATCTAAAGTTAGTGCCCTTAAAATTTTCATATCAATTTCGTTTAACTCTTCCTCTTTTTTCTTGGGTGTTTGTTTTCGAACATCCGCATCTTCCATTTAATACACCTCTTTGATGCGTCTTACATTTGTAAAAATTATTTCCTTTATATTTAACATTTGTTGTTATTTTCTTTGGAAAGCTTTTTATATGTATTATTAAACTCTTTTTTGCTGTAAAATTATCGGAGGCAATATTATGAGAAGTTCGTTGCGACGAATGCTCCGGAACCAGAATGTTGAGCTGTGCTTTAAGCTTATGAAAAACGCTGACCATGTTCTGTTGCATTTCACGGATTTGCTTGGCTTTTTTAAGGGCAGAACGATTCCGGTGGAGGAAGTGGAAAGCGCGATGGTTGACGGTGTAGGTTTTGACGGCTCATCATTAATTGGTGGAGTTAGTATAGAAGAAAGCGACATGCTCATGAAGCCTGACATAGCTACCTTCACGGTTTGCCCATACTACTTCTACGAAAAAAGTGTTGTGAGCTTCATCTGCAATTTATATACACCGGAAGGCAAGCGCTTTGAAGGC
This sequence comes from Bathyarchaeia archaeon, assembly GCA_038868115.1. Taxonomy (GTDB): domain Archaea; phylum Thermoproteota; class Bathyarchaeia; order Bathyarchaeales; family Bathycorpusculaceae; genus JAGTQI01. Next base: position 8,098 of record JAWBXA010000021.1, on the reverse strand, counting down.
GACCCGAGATATGTCTGCCAAAAAACCCTTGAAAAATTAGCGGCTGAGCGATACGAGCCAACAGCAGCCGCAGAGTTAGAATTCTATCTCGTGCAAAAAACTGCTGATGGCGGCTTTCAGCCTGTTGAAAATCACCTTATAGATAAGCAACGCTATTTTGATATAGCGCCGGGTAGGGACATTACTGAAGCCTTCAGAATGGAGTTGACCAATGCGCTTTTCACTATGGGCATAGCCGTTGAGAGGCAGCACCATGAAGTCGGCGCAGCCCAAAATGAAATAACCTTCAAGTACTCTGACCCTGTGACTACCGCAGACAATATTATGCGTTATAAGTTTGCAGCTAAGGCTGTTGCCGATAGAAAATACGGTTGGATAGCCACTTTCATGCCAAAACCATGGTTTGGAAAGCCAGGGAATGGAATGCACGTTCACCTTGGTCTTTTCGACTCGAAAACTGGAAGAAATGTTTTCTATGATAAAGATAGTTATGCCCACTTATCCCAGAAGTGCCGCTATTTTATAGGTGGAATTCTTGAACATGCAAGGGCTTTATGCGCAGTTGTGGCGCCTACGGTGAACAGTTATAAGAGGCTTGTGCCGGGTTATGAAGCTCCAGTTTACATCACTTGGAGCCGGAAAAACCGTTCAGCCTTGATAAGGGTGCCAGAATACTTCCCTGGAAAGGAGAATGAGGCCAGAATTGAATTCCGTTGTCCAGACCCGCTCTGCAATCCTTACCTAGCTTATGCTGCAATTTTTGAGGCTGGTTTAGATGGCATTAAAAGGAAGATAGAGCCAGGCGACCCTGTTGATGTGAATGTTTATCATTTGAGCGAGACAAAACGAAGAGAGCTTGGCATAGAAGTTCTGCCTGGTTCGCTTAAAGAAGCCTTGGAGGAGTTAAAGAGCGACGACGTTTGCATAAGGGCTTTGGGTAAAGAAAACGTGGAGAAATATTTGGAGCTTAAGCTGCAAGAGTGGCGTGAATACGAGTCCCACATGCCAAAAAATGATAAGGGCGCAGTTACCCTTTGGGAGTTGCAAAAGTACATTTACGCCTAACAAACTTTTAATAGCATTTATCCCTATGTTCAAAGCCATATGAGCGTGTGTATACTTGAAATACGATGCCATACTTGTATTGGACTTTGGCGGGCAATACTGCCATCTCATTGGAAGACGTGTTAGAGAAAATGGCGTATACTCAGAAATTGTTCCTCACGACATAAAAATTGAGGAAATAAGGCTTGTAGGCGAAAAGTTTAACGTTAAAGGGTTAATTCTGTCGGGCGGTCCCGCAAGCGTTTTTGACGTTGATGCGCCAAAGCCCGACAAACGCATTTTTGATTTAGGACTACCCGTTTTGGGTTTATGCTATGGGCATCAGCTTATAGCTCAAATTTTCGGTGGAAAAGTTGGACCAGCCAAGCGGAAAGAGTTCGGCTCAACCTATGCGACAATAGACAAGCCAATTGACATTTTGAAGGGTTTAAACAGAAAAGAACGGGTTTGGATGAGCCACAGCGACACAGTCTTCTCGGTTCCCCAAGAATTTGAAGTTTTAGCCCGCACACAAAATTGTCCAGTTGCCGCCTTCAAACATAAAACCAAACCAATTTACGGTTTACAGTGGCATCCAGAAGTGGTACACACAGTTAATGGCGCCAAAATGCTACGCAACTTTCTTTTTGAGGTATGCGGTTGTGTTGCCAACTGGAAGATGGAAAACATCATAAATAAAATGGTTGAAGAGGTTAAGAGAGAGATTGGCGACGGCAAAGCTATAATAGCTTTAAGCGGAGGCATAGACTCCAGTGTAGCCACAGCCATAGCAGCCAAAGCAGTAGGCGAAAAACTAACAGCAGTATTTGTTGACCACGGGTTCATGAGGGAAAACGAACCAGAATTTGTTAAGAACACCTTCCAAAAACTCAAAATAAACATGGTTATTGTAAACGCGCAAGAAAGATTCTTTGAAAGACTTAAAGGCGTAACAGACCCAGAAATGAAAAGGAAAATTATAGGCGAAGAGTTCATTAGAGTTTTTGAAGAAATTGCCGAAAAAGTTGGCGCAGAATACCTCATCCAAGGAACTATTTACCCAGATAGAATCGAATCTGGTTTCAGAAGGTTCTCCGATAAAATTAAGACACATCATAATGTCGCTGGGCTTCCAACAAAAATCAAGTTTAAGAAAATTATTGAGCCTCTGAGAGACTTATACAAAGACGAGATCCGCAGGGTCGCCCAAATAATCGGGTTGCCAAAAGAAATAGTTTTTAGGCAACCTTTTCCCGGTCCAGGGCTTGCAGTACGAGTTGTAGGTGAAATAACTAAAGAAAAAGTTGAGATTGTTAGAAAGGCGGACAGAATTATAAGGGAGGAATTCGAGAAAAGTGGCTTAAAAGAGCGATTGTGGCAGTATTTTGCGGTTTTGACAAATACGAAAGCCACTGGTGTTAAGGGCGATGCTAGAGCTTATGGCTATGTTGTAGCCATCCGAGCTGTGGAAAGTCGCGAGGCTATGACGGCGAGTTTTGCAAGAATCCCCTACAAGATTCTGGAAAAAGTCTCCACCAGGATAACCAGCGAAACACCAGAAGTTGTTAGGGTGGTGTACGACATTACCCATAAGCCGCCTGCAACTATAGAATGGGAATGAAGCTTTAAATTCTCGATTTAGCCATCAAATCCTCAACCTTCGCCCTTTTCAACAAATTGATGTGTTTAACAAGCTCATTAACTACTGCTTCCAAAACTTGTTTACCCTTATCCGCCAAAGCAGTTGTTGACTTGCCAAAAACTCCCGAACTTGTGCGGTCCACAGTGTCTAAAGGAAGTATTATGCCTTCAACCTCTGCAACATGTCCCCGCACCTCCTCATCTACAGCACGATCCATGTTTACAAGATGCGGATGCAAAGCCAAATTCACAGAAGTCTCTTCAGAACCAGCATGTCCCCGCTCTTCTGGCTTGAATATGTCCGGCAAAAGTTTTCCAGCAGCCGGCCACCACTGAAAAACTGATATGAAAATTCCCCTTTCCCGTAGCTCTCTGGCCAGCTCTGTTAGGGCGTTTAGGTTTCCGCCATGCCCATTAACAATGACAATTTTCTTCACACCATAATAGTTTAGGGATAGGCAAACATCCCTAACATAGGCTTTTAGGGTTTTAGGCGAAACATGAATTGTGCCCCAAAATTGTCTGTGGTGGTGGCTCACACCAAAGGGAATGACCTACAAACAAAGGACATTTGTGCGTTTGGCGGCCTCCTCAGCTATTGCCTTAGCGATAAAATGATCTGTTCCCAAGGGATTTTGTGGGTCATGCTGCTCATTGGAGCCGACTGGAACAATAGCGATGTCATTTCTGCTAAAATATTCTTTTGCCTCCACCCAGCTCATTTCATGAGCTGTCCTCCATCTCCACGAAACTGTTTTATTCCCAAGGAATTTGAATATAAGTTTGCGCATAAAACGGTGAAGCTCCATTGAAGGCATTAATTCTGGCTGGGGGATTTGCAACTCGGCTTAGGCCCCTAAGCTGTACAAGACCCAAAATTCTATTCCCAGTTCTTAACAAGCCGCTTTTAGAGTGGACCATTGAAAGCCTCTCAAAAAGCGGAATAAGAGAGGCAATATTGGCGGTTAATCATCAAACAGCCTTCCACATAAAAAACTCCAAATTTTCCAAGGGCACAGTGAAAATCACTTACTCATACGACCCTCCAAAAAGGCCCCTCGGAACCGGCGGCGCAATAAAGCATGCTGAAGAATTCCTAGGAGACGACAATTTCTTGGTGGTAAATGGCGACATCTTCACCAACATAAACTACGCCGAAATAATCAAAAGACATGAGAAAGAAAATGCCACCGCAACCATAGCCCTATGCACAGTTAAAGATCCAAGCCGGTACGGAGTTGCAGAACTCGATTATAATGGTAGAATAAAAAAGTTTATCGAGAAACCGCAGCCGGAAGAATCTCCGTCAAACCTCATAAATGCTGGGATATACGTTCTCAGCCACGAAATTTTCAAATACGTCCAGACTGGAAGAAAGGTTTCTCTTGAACGTGAAGTGTTCCCAAAATTGGCGGAAGAAGGCAAGCTTTTTGGTTTCACGTTCAATGGCTTGTGGACGGATATTGGCAAAGCCGAGGACTATTTGGAAGTAAACAAAACTCTATTAGGTAATCTTCGTGGAAAGCTAAAAAATGTGATAAAAAGTGGTGGGCAGATAAATGAGCCGGTATTCTGCGATGAAAGCGTTACCATCGAAGAGTATTCAACAATTGGACCATACACGGTTCTCGGGAAAAATGTTAATGTTGGAAGAAAGGTTCACATAAGAAACTCCATAGTATTTCCAGGAGTCTCCATTTCAGATGATTCTTTTATAAATGGAGCTATAATTGGAGAAAACGCCATTATCGGTAGAGGGGTTAAAATTAGCGGTAACTGTGTTATAGGCGACTGTGCAGTTATAGGGGATAACGTCTCATTGGCGGAAGGGGTTTCAATATGTCCAGCGAAAGAAGTTTACCGGGACGTGTCAGAGGCTAAGTGCATTATTTAATGGTGGTGAGCTATGCTAAGCCAAAGGAGGCTATTTGGAACTAATGGAATCCGCGGGCTCGTTAACAAAGAGTTAACGCCAGAGCTTGCAATCACTATTGGAAGTGCAATAGGCACATACTTCAATTGTGGGGATTTGCTTGTTGGATATGATGCCAGAACAAGCAGCCCTATGCTTGCAAAAGCCATAATATCTGGTTTAAATGCTACTGGCTGCAGTGTGCTGTTTGCTGGAATGGCGCCTACACCAGCATTGCAATATGCTGTTAAAAAGCACAAGCTTGACGGTGGGGTAATCATAACAGCTTCCCATAACCCGCCAGAATATAACGGGATAAAAGTTGTATGGAATGATGGAATAGAAATTGCACGGGAACAAGAAATCGATATTGAAAACATATTCTTTGACCATAAGATTCGCCTTGTAGGATGGGACAAAATAGGCGACTTGCAAACGCTCACTGGAATTATTGAAGAATACATTGAAGCCATAAAGGGGCATGTAGACACAGCCAAAATAGCCAGCAAAAACTATCATGTCATCGTTGACGCTGCGAACAGCGTCGCCGCCCTTGCAGTTCCTAAACTTCTTAGAGAGCTTGGCTGCCGCGTAACAACCATAAACGCAAACATTGATGGAACATTTCCAGCTAGACCGCCTGAACCGCGACCAGAAAACCTTGGAGATTTAGCCTCAACAGTCAAGGCTGTGGGTGCTGATCTAGGCGTCGCCTTTGATGGTGACGCTGACCGCTCAATCTTCATCGACGAGAAAGGGGAAATCCAATGGGGCGACAAAACCTTCGCCATCGTTGAAAAACACTTTCTGCTAAAAAATCGGGGCGAAAAAATTGTCTCGCCAATAAGTTCATCAACTTTGGTAAAGGATATCGCCGACGCTTACGGCGGAGAAATTGTCTGGACAAAAGTTGGAAGCGTCATAGTCTCTCATACAATGAAAAAATTAGGCGCAAAACTTGGCGGGGAGGAAAACGGCGGAATTTTTTACGGGCCCCACCAGCCAGTCAGGGATGGCGCAATGGCCACAGCCCTAATTTTGGATATAATGGCTGAAACTGGCAAAAAGCTTTCAAGCCTTCTCGCAGAACTGCCCAGATACTTTATCGAGAAGGGCAAGGTTGAATGCCCCGAACAGCTCAAAGAAAAAGTTTTAGAAAAACTCATAGAACAAACAAAGGGGCTAAACATAAACACCATCGACGGCGTCAAGATTTGGTTTGATGATAAAAGCTCCATACTTGTCAGACCAAGCGGGACAGAACCACTATACAGGCTTTATGCAGAAGCGAAAACAAAGAAGAAAGCCCTAAAGCTTGTCCAAGACTTCAGTTTAAAACTTAAAAAGATAATCGACAACTTAAAAGTCTAAACCAGCATTGTACTTCTGCGACTCGGAGAAAACCGAATGCTATCAACAAAATCCATAGAAACCAAAACTTCGGAACAGCGAGGCGAAAGGGCAGTTAGCATAGTGAATTGTGGACGTTTAGGCCTCCTTCATGCCTGTCTTTTTGCCGAGGCTGGCTTTAAGGTTATGTGCGTCGACAGCGACCAAGCCACTGTAGAGCGTATACAAAAAGGCAAAGTTCCATTTTTGAAGCATGAAGTGGAGCCGGTCTTCCGGAAAAATTTGGCGAGTGGAAGGCTAAAAGCTACTAATGATTTGAAAGCCGCATTAGCCCAAAGTAACGTCATATTGGTTACCACTCCCGTTGTTGTAGATGATAAAGGTAAGGTAGATTATTCCCCTCTAGAAAAAACTCTGAAGTCCATAGGTCCATGCCTTCGAAAAGAAACATTAATTATCGTCACAAGTGTTGTTGGAATAGGCGTAACGGAGGAAATGCTCAGAGAAGTTCTGGAAAGCTCCTCTGGATTTAGGGCTGGTTCAGACTTTTACTTGGCTTACAGCCCGATCCTTTTTCCGGAAAGACAGACGCTTAAGGGGCTGTCAAGCTGTAGACGGATTGTTGCTGCATCAGATGGGGCTAGTTTGGAGATGGCATTAAACGTCATAAAATCGATAACAAGCACCGAGGTCGTCCCAGTTCAAGACTTGAAGATAGCGGAGGCCGCCGCACTTTTTGAAGCCGCCTTCCAAAATGTTAACTCTGCACTGGCTGCCGAGTTTGCTCTTCTCTGCGAGAAGCTTGGCGTAGACTACTTCGTGGCTCGCAACTTTTTTGGCTCTACTGCTGGCACACATATGCAATTGACATCAACAAATGAGGCACTTAAAATATTGCTGGAAGAAGCTGAAAGCCTTAACGTGAAACTCCGCGTTCCAGAAACAGCCATAGAATTAGACGAGGAAGTTTTAAGGCATGAAGTTGAGCTGGTTCGAGACGCACTTAAAAACTGCGGAAAACCATTACGAAGAGCAAAAATAACACTGCTTGGAATTTCCCAAACACCAAACACCGCAGATACTCCAAAGAACTCTGCAAAGAAACTTGTTGATATGCTGGCGAATAAAGGGGCAAAATTAACACTTTACGACCCCTACATATCTTGGAAAGCCATAACAGACCTAGAGCATGCACAAATTAAAAAAAGCTTAATCGAAGCTGTTGAAGGCACAGATTGCATAGTGATACTGGCAGCACACGAGCAACTTAAACGGCTAAATTTAAGAAAGCTCAAGCTTTTAGCAAAAATGCCAGCGGCAATCGTTGACCTTGAAGGCGTTTTGGATCCCTTAAAAGTTGAGGCTGAGGGCTTTATATATCGTGGTTTTGGAAGGGGGATTTGGAAGAAATGAAAAAACTTGGAGTTGCCGTCATAGGAACAGGGTTCTGGGGCAAAAATCACGCAAGAGTTTTTACCGAACTGGAGGAAACAGAGCTTCTGGCCGTTTGCGACATTGATGCTGAAAGAGCAAAGGCCGTCGCCAAACAATTTAGCGTTAAGGTTTATTCTAACGCGATAAGGATGCTGAAGAGAAAAGATATCGAGGCTGTCAGTGTCTGTACATGGTCAACAAGCCTCGCAAAAGAGGCTTTAAAGGCGCTAAAGGCTGGAAAGCATGTTTTGGTTGAGAAGCCTATGGCTGCCAATTCTAAGCAGGCGGAAACTTTGCTGAAAACAGCGGACAGGGAAGGCTTACATCTTTCTGTTGGCTTTTTAATGCGTTTTATTCCTGGGCTTCAGTACATTAAAAAGGCTATTGAAAGCCAAGATATAGGCGAACTTGTTTGCGCCACCGCAAAAAGAGTTTCAGAGTGGCCTGAAAGAGTGGGAGACATTGGGGTGGTGAAAGACTTGGCCATTCATGACATTGACGTGATGCGCTACTTGTTTAGCAATGACCCAGTGGCGGTTTATGCAAAAACCGGGAATATGAGACATAGGAAGTTTGAGGATTACGCCCACATAATGCTGACTTTCGAGCATGGGAAAAACGCCTTCATAGAGGCAAATTGGCTAACCCCCTACAAAACAAGAGTACTTGTGGTGACCGGAAGCAGGGCCATAGCAAAACTAGACTACATTACACAAG
>JAWBXA010000020.1:0-19204 GCA_038868115.1 Bathyarchaeia archaeon | reverse complement strand
CGGCTTCCCGCCAGTAAATGGGTACATACCATGCAAGTCGATGGTTGCCAGGTGATATTTGCACTGGATATAGGAGAGGCATCTCAGCGTCGTACATGCCTGCAGCGGGTTTAGGAAGTCTTCCCTCAACGAGGTCTTCTGCTGTCATGCCTGAGATGTAATTGGCTTGCCTAAAATCGTAGAAGATTATGCTGTTTCTTGTGGCTTTAAAAACGCCAGAAAGGGTCCGTTTATTGCCAATAGGGTTCACACAGATTAAGGCTACAACATCGCCTGTTTCCGGGTCTACGATGTAGCGTGTGTCCTCCGTCATTTCGAAGCGTTCTCGGCTGGGCGGGATAAGCCACAAGAAGCCTCCAGCCCAGTAGTCAAAGCCTGCGCCTCTTCTGAAGTTTCCCTTCTCGTTTATCATTTCTTCAAGCCAGTCTTCATCGTAAACTTGCGTAATCCAGTCGGGATTGAAGTAGCGACTCCGCTTGGGGTAGAGGTTGCCCCTTTCATCATAAATCATTGGGGTCTCATAGCGCCTTAGTAGGTCAAAGCCAACATTATAGCGGGTTACAACGTACACTGTCTCGTTTGTTTCGAAAAGGGGGCAACCATAAGGATTCGCCGACAGCAAATTCTCTTCTCAAAATTTTAGACTCGATTCGATTTCCTGCTGCAATGGTATCTGAAATTTATAAAGACGGCCCTGGCATAAACATCTCCTTCTAGGTAAGGAGGTTCAAAGATTGGAGGTGCCTACTGGATTGCTCGCAAAAACGCTGGTTTACAGAACTGATCACAAAAGTCTCTATAAGCGTCTTTGTTCGGAGACCGCGGTTATATTGCTCCCAAAACTATGTGCATTGTAGCTTTGATGTAAAAGTTAAAAATATACCTTTTGTCTTTAAATCATCGGTACAACACTACCACTTGGAGACTTGCCAGATGAGCTTTGAAACGTTACATAAGCTGTTTAAACCAAAATCAATCGCGGTAATTGGCGCCTCCAGAGACCCAAAAAAACTTGGAAACATCATACTACTCAATATAATAAACGGGGGTTTTGTAGGGAAGATTTTTCCCATAAATCCCGAAGCTAAAGAGATACATGGATTAAAGGCTTATCCCAGTGTTTTAGAAGTATCCGAGGATATAGACTTAGCGGTCGTAACAGTTCCAGCGCAGATAGTTCCGAAGGTTTTAGAAGATTGCGGCAAAAAGAATATCAAAGTAGTAATTATTATATCTGCTGGTTTTAAAGAAACCGGACCAGAAGGCGAGATTTTAGAGCAAAAAGTTATGGAGATAGGGAAAATGATGGGTATTAGGATTTTAGGACCGAATTGCCTCGGTATTGTTAACGCGTCTGAACGTATCGATGCAACAATTTCTAGAGTTATAGATCCGAAGCAACTAAAAGAGGGATCAATAGCTTTTGTGTCTCAAAGTGGAGCTTTTGGAGCTTCTTTATATTCTTGGGCGCAGGGAAAGGGTATAAGTTTTGATAAATTAATCAGCTTTGGTAACATGTGCGATATTGATGAATCGGATATCATTGCTTACTTGGCAAGTGACGAAAATACTAAAGTTATTGTTATGTATTTAGAAGGGGTAAAGGATGGCAGAAAATTTTTAGAAACTGCCAAAAAAGTTTCCCTTAAGAAACCTATCGTTGTTATGAAAATAGGAAGAAGTTCTAGAGGTTCACAAGCTGCTAAATCTCATACTGGAGCTCTAACCGGTGCTAGCGCAATTTATGATGCAGCTTTTAAACAAGCAGGAATCATTAAAGCAAGCAGTACAACTGAAATGTTTGACTTTGGTAAAGCCTTTGCAACTCAGCCGTTACCTAAAGGTAATGGAATAGTTATCGTAACAAATGCTGGTGGCCCGGGAGTTGCAGCCACAGATGTCTGCGAGGATGTAGGACTAGACTTGGTCGAGATCGATGAGGAAACAAGAAAAGTTTTAAAAAAGCTCTTGCCTCCTTTTGCAAGCACACTTAATCCCATTGATACTACTCCTCAAGTTAGCCCCAAAGTTAACGGAAAAATCCTAAAAATCGTTCTATCCCTTAAGAAAGTTCATGGTGCTATTTCAATCATCGTCGGCTCTAAGCCTAGGCAATATGCTGAAGAAGTTGTAAGTGCCCATTTAAATCTGTCGAAGGAATATAATAAGCCTGTACTACTTTCATGGACAGCTGATAAGTCTGCAGAAGATCTAATAATAAAACTGGAGCAAAATGGAGTTCCAGTGTATGAGACTCCTGAAAGAGCTGTTAGATCAATGGCAGCCCTCAGAAAGTATGCAACTTTCCTTGAAAAACATTTATAGTAAAAAATGATTAAATTCCGTTAAAGGGATTGGTATTGGCAACTTTTAAAGTGTTGCTGACAGATAAAATTGACAGAGCGGGAATAGAAATTCTCGAGAAGTTCGCAGACGTTAAAATAGCTTCAGGCGTTTTTGAGAATACGCTCGTGGAGGAAGCAAAGGATGTTGACGCGATCATTGTACGTGTGCCAGCGATTATAACTAGAAAAATCATAGAGAACGCAAAAAGGTTAAAAGTTATAGGTCGCTTCGGCGTGGGATATGATAATATCGATGTGGACGCTGCCACAGAATTTGGGGTTGTAGTGACATACACGCCTGGCGCCAACACTCTGTCAGTGGCAGAATATACTTTGGCTTTAATGTTTGCTTTGGCAAAATATCTTTTTGCCGCGGATAAAGCTTTAAGAGAACGCCGTTGGACCATGAGACTTGATTACCCTGGAATAGAACTGACCGGCAAAACCTTAGGCATCGTTGGTTTAGGCGAAATAGGTATTGAGGTTGCAAGACTATCTAAAGCTATTGGGATGAATGTTATTTATTGGTCACGTACAAGGAAAGTTGAGAAAGAAACTCAGCTTGGCATAACCTATATACCTCTTACCAGCGAGGACCTGACGAAAGGGTTACGCGTTCCAGAGAGACTTTTAAAAGAAGCCGATTTTATTTCTATCCACCTGGCACTTAATGAACAAACAAAAGGCATTATCGGTGAAAAGGAAATAGCGGCCATGAAAACAGGAGCTTTCTTTATAAACACTGCAAGAGGAGAGCTTGTAGACGAGAGAGCTTTATACGAAGCACTTAAAAGCGGTAAGCTTGAGGGCGCCGGTTTGGATGTCTTCCAAAAGGAACCGCCTTACGAAAGTCCTTTACTTACGTTGGACAATGTGATTGTTAGTCCCCATGTCGCAGCTTTAGCAAAAGACAGTCTGCGAAGGGTTAGTATATTGGTCGCTGAAGATGTAAGAAGAGTTCTTCACGGTGAAGATCCGCTTTATCCAGTTAATCCACAAGTTCGAAAAAGAAAATAATCTCTTTTAACCTCTTTCTATAAAGTGCTCTTTAAAGGCGCTAATGAGCTAAACACTTACAATTGGTTTTATAGCCTTAGGCGGTATATACAAGTAAACCCGAATTTTTTCACAAGGCTCAGATAATCCACAGAATTTATGTGTTGTGACCATTATTTGGCTATTACCAACTTTAATTTTATGGTCTGTAATAGCTCCCCTGTATTCTCTAGAAATAATTTCACCTTCAACAACATTTTCCGGAAATTTTGGTTTCGTCGAATAGATACCTATTTCATTATGTCGGATGATGATGAACGAACAATCTTTTGGGAATTCATTAGTTTCATACTCGCATACAAGCTCGTTGTTTATGTCTGGTACTTCAATTAAAGCCCTACGGGCATGTTCATTTACGCTTTTTACCCGAGCCTTAAGCATATTTGCCCTTCCTATAAACTCCGCTACAAAAAGATTAGCTGGGTTTTCATAAATTTCAAAAGGCTTTCCTTCTTGCATTACTTTCCCATTTTTCATAACGATAACTCGGTCAGAAATGCAGAAAGCCTCTTCTTGGTCATGGGTTACATAAATAGCTGTGATCCCTATCTTCTTAAGTAAGCTTCGTAGCTCGCTCCTCATTCTTTCTCTGACTTTCAAGTCCAAATTACTCAACGGCTCATCCAAAAGCAAAACTTCAGGTTCATAAGCTAAATTTCTTGCAAGTGCAACTCTTTGCTGTTCCCCTCCACTGAGTTGTGAAGGATATCTATCTTCATATCCCATTAGACCCACAAGTTCTAGTACAGCCTTAACACGCTTTTCTATTTCATGTTTAGAAAATTTTCTAACTTCAAGTCCATAAGCCACATTTTTGTAGACTGTCATGTGTGGCCATAAGGCGTAACTTTGGAAGACTAATCCAAGTCGCCTTTTTTCAGGACTAATAAATATTTTCTTACTCGGAGCTGTAACTAATTCCCCGTTCAAGTAAATCTCTCCTTCATCTATATCTTCAAGGCCAGCTATGGAACGTAGAACAGTTGTTTTACCACATCCACTGGGGCCCAGTAAAGATACTACTTCCCCGTCTTTCACTTTTAAGGAGAGATGGTCAACCGCCACAACTTTTCCAAATCTTTTTACTTCATTAATCACCTCTATTTTTTCCATCAAACCCTCTCCATGAACACTTTTTTCGCCTTTCGCGCAGTATATTTACGCAAAAGATGTTCATAAACGCTTGGGATAAGAAGCGATATCATAATTAACAAGCATAATATTACCGATGCTGCCGCTATGGTGTTTAAAGCCATTGCATGTTGACTATAAAGCTGTATAAGTAACGATGTAAGTACTACAGATTGTGGCGTAGCGAGAATTATTATTGCACCCAATTCTCTTAGGGCATTTATAAAAGTGTAGAGAAAACTGTTTGTTATGCCTTTTTTAAGAAGCGGCAAGATTATGCGAAAGAAGGTTCGACCCCATGAGGCGCCGGCAACCCTTGAGGATTCCTCGAGCTCATCTGCCACTTGTATCAGGTTGCCCGAAATGATTCTAACACAGTATGGAAGCCTAATAAATATTAATGCGATAACCATGCACCAAATAGTACCATATAGGAGTTTTGAGACGCCTGGAAATAGCAAGAATGTCCAGAACAACGCTAATCCGTAAACGATACCGGGAAATGCGAGCGGCATACTGCTTATTAATTCTATAAAACGGGAACCTTTAACTTTGCTTTTGAGAGCTGCATATGACAAAACTAAGGCTATTAGGCTAGCAAATAATCCAGCGGTTAAACCAAGTAGGATGGAGTTTGTGAGGGCTTTGTAGAAAAGAGGTAGTTGAAGGGCTTTTTCATAATTGCTCAGCGTAAAGGTTATGTTTATTGCCCCACCGCCAAGATAAAGAAAGGGAGTAAAAGACATTAATAAGATTGTTCCAAACGGTAAAAAGAAAACGAAAAATATAATTATGAAACAAATAGCGAACGCTGCACATTTCCATTTTCCCAATCTGTGAACGGTTTGATATGGGGCTTTCCCTGTTACAACCACAAACTTGTATGCTTGACGGGTGACATATATGTATATGCAGACAGCGACAAAGGTCATCCCGATGTAGATTACGCTTAAATATGCTGCATTTACATATCTAGGTGGGATACTTTCATAAATCCAGTAATAAACTTCTGTAGCTAGGGTATCTATGCCAACGGGCCGGCCCAACATGAAAGGATAATCAAAATTCTCCATTCCTATAATTGTCAGCAATATAAAAGCGGAAAGTATTGCTGGTAAGAGAGTCGGAAGAGAAACTCTGCGGAAAGTATGTAGAATACTGTAACCCGAAACTCTTGAAGCTTCCTCTAAGGCTGGATTCATAGCTTTTATAGCAGGCTCAACGGTTAAATAGACGAGTGGAACACCTCCCATTCCAAGTGCAAATATCATTCCTTCCATAGAAAAAATATTAAAAACAGGTCCTACGCCAAAAAGTTGTTTAAACAATATGTTAACCATGCCAATTCTGGGGCTGAAGAGGTAGATCCAAGCGAAAGATTTCACGATAAACGGCATGGTTAAAGGCAAAAAAGGTAATAGCTCAAAGAACTTTTTCCCGGGGATATCTGTCCGCACGACAATCCATGCATAAATAACTGCAAGTGTTGTTGCAACCACTGCCCCTCCAACTGCGTAGATAATTGTGTTAATAAATAGTTTTCCCGTTAATGGGGTAAAAACGATTTCTATAAAACTTTTTGATGGGTCTCCAAACTTAAAGAAATAGGAGCCGTATACAAGGAAGATCACTGGCATTAGAAGCAATACTAAAAAAAAGATGGAGAGTATCATTGGAATTTTAGAGCCTTTCATGTTCCTTTACCCGAAGATACCTCGGTATCGATCGCTCCACGTTGTGGGGTTTGTATAGTAATGCGGATTGTTAAATGCCACCGCCTCTATTTGAGTTACCTCTGGCGGGACCACACCTTTTAAGATTGTGCCAGTTGCGATTGGCATGTGCATTGGAATTCTGCCAGTATTAGCAATTGCGTACTGTCCGGCGGCGGATATCCACCAAGTGTAAAAGAGTTTTGCGAAGTTGGGGTGAGGTGCATTTTTGGCTAGTGCTGTGACAATTGGCAAAGATGTTACAGGTTCGATCCACGCTATTTCAACAGGCACTCCTTGTGCCTTCCCAGCTAAATAGTCGTTTATTAAACCTGTGCCTATAGCACATTGACCCGACGCGACCAAAGTAAATGCCTCACCACATGACGGAACAAGATGAGGTTCATTTGCAGCTATTCCTTCCATAAGCTGCATCCAAGCAGTTTCTCCCATTATCGGATAAAGATGGGCAAAAAGCGAACCTCCAACATTCAAACCTTTAGGATCGTCTAAAGCAATTAATCCCCTCCATTTTGGATCTGCTAGATCATCCCAGCTATCTGGCGGGTCGTAACCAAGGTCTTCTACCATCTCCGAATTGTAAATTATGACTATCGGTAACTGATAACCCGGTCCCCATAAGCCATCAGCAGCATAGGTTCCTTCTGTGTAATTCATTAAACTAATCATTGGACATATCCAATTTTCCGCCACACCGCCCAATAGAGCAGGCATAAAGCTTCCCAGAGTGTTAAAGAGTACGTCGGCTTGAACATTCCCTGCTTGATATTCTGCCATGCATCTACTAGTTAATTCCGATGGTGAGAAGCCTACATATTCTATCATACCGCTTGCCCAAGGATACTGCGCCTCAAAGGCGGGTACTACCTTGGAAATAAAATCTGGTGTGTCCATAACACCGTAAATTGTCAATTTACCCTCAAGCCTTGCCTTTTCCTCAAGAGTTACCGCTTCTGCTTGTTGTGGTAAAGGTCGAAGCCAGCCGTATGCAGCAACGCCTGCCAAGATAATTACCACGATCAAAAGAGCAACCACAACTTTACTTATTCCACTATTCTTCTTCATTTTTATCCCTGGAGATTATGAGTCTGATAAATCTACTTTTAAATTTTTCCTAAACTTGAAACTTCATAAAGATTTCTTCTTAATTTATTTGCTACATAAATAAGCTTAAATGCACATAATCTGTTAACAATTAACATGATCCTACATGATGACCATAGAACCATATCAAGCAGGATTAATTAACAAAAACATATTCACACAAAAAAGAAAAGTAATGGGGGAATTTGTAGCTCTAACCGATATAACATTTGAATCAAGAGGGCTAAAATTAATAGCTCCATTTTCGCGCGTAATTTCAACAAATGAAATACATGAACTGATGATTACAGATGAAAGGGATGCAGGTCCAGATAAAGTAATAAACAGGGTATCTGTCATGGGATTCTTTGAGGTAAAAATTGGAGGAGTAGTCGTGGTTGGCGATGTAGTAATTATAAAGAGGACTTCAATAGGGGAGATTGCAGGGTTTGATATGACTCACGCACCAAACCACCTTGGTATCGTTGTAAAAACTAATACACTCAATCTATTCACGCCAAGATTAGGTGAAAAAATAATAATAATACCCAAAAGCCTTGCTTAAAGCAAAGTATAGACGGAGCTGAAAACATGAAAACAGAAATGAAAATTGTTTTCGTTTGTCCTGTTATTATCATTATGCTTTCTTTTAGTATTTTTTTTAAGGTTTATGGATTATCATCAATAACCAAAGAATATATTGGTGATTTTCTATACGGGGTAATTCAAAATAAGGGTTTCTCCTTCAAAGTTAAAATTAATATCCAAACCGAGGTAAATGGCAAATGGCGCTGCAACAGAGAGTACATACATGAAATTAACATTGCTATTATCTATTTAAATAACAGCATGTTTAACAGCACTAACTTTAAAGTATTGTTTCACTCACCGAGGGTTAAAATCAACGGGATAACCTTCGGATATGGAACTTATGAGATTATATCTGGTTTCGCAGAAGTTAAACAAAGCGTTAACGATACCATAACACTTAAATATAAACCGAGCTCGTTAGACGGAAAACAAATTCAATTAGAATACATAATTGAATACACGATTTATAATGGTACAAACCCCCTCCCCTTAGAACCAGCCTGGCATTCGCCTGAGTCTATTTTGATAGAAATTGAAAAGGAAGACTTTTCATCTTTTTACTCAATTACAGTATTTTCAATCATCATTCTTCTAGTAATTGTCATGGTGGTTTCAGCAGGCTATTACATGAGAAAGCGCAAAAGCAAGCAACGCTCTGAGCCAAACATTACTTCAAAGTCGAATGATAAAAGTAGAGCATACAACCATCTGAAAGCGTCATATTTTAAGTGTCATACTTAGATGGTAGTATAAATGATACTTCCATTAATACTTGCTTCAATCACAGCCATACTTTTTGGGGTAAGTAAAGTACTTATTAAGTTAGCGGGAGATGTAAACTCTTTTTCAAGCGTTCTCTACACTCTCCTTGTCGCTCCTCCCATCCTTTTATGTTTCGCTGCGATTAACGGCGATTTTTTCAAGACATATAATTTAGACCTCTTAACGATCGTCGATTTGCTCGTAGCTGGTGCTTTCCAATTAGCCATAGGCAGAGTATTTGCTTATTCAAGCATAAAGCTTATTGGCGCGTCACGCGCAAGTCAGCTAACTAGCACGCAGATATTTTTTGCAGCTATACTTAGTGTCTTATTACAAAACGAAGAGATGACCCTGACGATAGGTGTTGGGACATTGGCAATATTCTGCGGAGAGCTACTTGTTTTAATGAGTAACCCAGAGGAAAAAGGGCAGAAATTGTCTAAGTCCTATAGCTTTCAAAAAGGTGTCGCTTATGGTCTGATTGGAGGTTTCATCTGGGGAGCATCTCAATTATTTGCAAAGGATGGTTCAAGAAGGTTGGGTTCGCCAATTATGGCTAGCCTATTCGCCTACATTTTTGCAATCATAATACAATTTACTATCACGATAAATTCCGCCGAAAGTAAAACCAAAATTCCGCTGGAACGAGCAAAATACTTATTTCTCTCAGGGATCGCCTCAACATTTGGCTTAATCGCCCAATATACTGCTCTTTTGATCGAACAAGTGATTTGGGTAACCCCTATTGTTAATACTAGCCCTCTTATTACTTTGTTTGTATCGTATATACTTATCCCAAAAGCTGAATTGATTAATTGGAGATTGATTATAGGTGCGATAATAGTAGTGCTCGGAGTTTTGTTTATAACATTTTAAGCTTAAGCTAAGGGATTAATATTATATACCTACATGAATTTGTTTCTAGGTGTGTGATAGGAATGCCGAAAATAGTTGTAGTTGGTGGTGGCTGGTCAGGATGCGCTGCAGCTTTAGCAGCTGCAAAGGCAGGGGCTGAGGCAGTCTTGCTTGAAAGGACAGATATGTTGCTTGGAACCGGACTCGTTGGCGGCATTTTTCGCAACAACGGCAGATTTACCGCGGCTGAAGAAGCCATCGCTATGGGAGGTGGAGAACTCTTCCGTATTATGGACAATATGGCAAGGCATAAGAACATCGACTTTCCGGGCCACAAGCATGCAAGCCTTTACGATGTGACAAATATTGAACCTGAAGTTAGAAAATTCCTTAAGGAAATGGGAATAAAAATAATGCTTCAATCCAGGTGTATTGACGTAAAAAAAGAAGGCGCGAAAATAACAGCAGTGATTTTGGAGGATAAAACTGAAATCGATGGCGATGCTTTTGTAGATTGTACAGGTACCGCTGGCGTTCCAGGTAATTGTATCAAGTATGGTTATGGTTGTGCTATGTGCGTGCTTAGATGCCACAGTTTTAAACCTAGAGTGAGCATAACCGAGAAGGCTGGTGTCAAAGAGTGGGTCGGCAAAAAAGCAGATGGAACCCCAGGAGCCATTAGTGGCGCCTGCAAACTCATGAAGCACTCCCTCTCACCCGAAATACAAAAAGAATTAAATATAAAAGGAGTGCTTGTTAAACCTTTACCTGTGGAACTTGTTAAGCAGGAAAAATTAAAGAAAAAAGCTTGCGTTCAATATGCGTTAAGAGAATTTGCTGAGAACATAGTGTTACTGGATACTGGTCCAGCGAAGCTTATGGCGCCATTCTTTCCCCTAGAAGAACTGAGAAAGTTGCCTGGATTTGAACATGCGCGCTACGAAGATCCATTAGCTGGAGGAATTGGCAACTCTGTAAGATTTATGGCTATGGCCCCAAGAGATAATACTCTTAAGGTTCACGGTGTTAAAAATTTGTTCTGTGCAGGTGAAAAGGCGGGTCCCCACGTGGGTCACACAGAAGCCATAGTTACAGGTCTTTTAGCAGGGCATAATGCGGTAAGAGAAGCACTTGGAATGGAACTCCTTGAAATACCAACAACAACGGTGATAGGCGATTTTATATCTTTTGTAAACAATGAGGTTCAAACCGAAGAGGGACAAAGAAATAGATATACTTTTTCAGGCGGGCTTTACTTTGAGAGGATAAAGAAGAAGGGGCTATACACAATAGATGTAAATGAGATATATGCACGCGTTAAAAATGCAGGGTTAATTGACGTATTCTCAAAGAAACTGACAATGTAAACAGTTTAAGTTAAGTTGACCCTAATTTTGCCCAATTTTGATCCACTAGTTCTTGTATTTTCGCAATTTCCTTTTCTGTGAGGTGCGCGAAGCGTCTCTGTATAGCTAGATATTCCTTTACCGGTTTTTTATGAGTAATTTTAAAGGTAACGTTCAGTTTCCCATTCTCTATTTCATAGAGAACCCAGCAGCCAGTTTGTACAGCCAATCTTGCCACTTCAACTGTTTTGTTTTCCGGGAACCCCCAGCCATACGGGCAAGGCGCGTGAATGTGAATGTACTTTGGCCCTCGGATCTCTGAAGCTTTTTTGACTTTCTTAACGATATCAGCGGGATAGGCTATAGAAGCCGTAGCTACATACGGAGCACCATGAGCTGCCATTATTGCAGGAACATCTTTCTTTAATTTTGTATATAGGTGAGATTCACCACGTGTAACTTTTCCCACAGGCGTTGTAGTTGTCGCTGCAAAAAGTGTTGTGGTTCCACTCCGCTGATTCCCAGTATTCATATAAGCCTCATTATCGTAGCATATATGAATGAAGTCGTGGCCACGTTCTACCGCTCCGGAAATTGTCTGCAGTCCGATATCAGCTGTACCTCCATCACCAGCAATTGACACCAAGTTTATTCCGTTTCTTTTGCCTAGCGCTTTTAAGCCAGCATCCATGCCTGAAATAACCGCTCCACTTGTTTCAAAGGCTGTGTGGAAAGCAGGTATAAGCAGTGGAAATTCCCCTCCAGGAAATCCACCTCCACCCATAATTGAAACTTGCATGCATCCAGTTGCTATATGTACAATTGTATTCTTTCCCAGAGCATTTAAGGCAAACTTCAAAGCAAGTACGGGTCCACATCCAGGACAAGCCCTATGTCCTGGGACTATGATCGACTCTAAATCGCTTCGCATCATTTAACCACCAACTATTGCCTTATTTAAACCAACCCATTCAATCTCTTTTTCAATCCGACTTTTTTCGACCGCCTTTCTAGCGCTTTCAAAAATCGCTGTTATGTCTTTAGGCGTTACATCCCTGCCCCCTATCCCTGCAATAAAATTAAGCAGAAGGGGTTTGTGTGATGCATTGTATAGCGTGGCGGCAACGTCGGAGAATAGAGGAGCACCAACTCCATACGAAATAGCCCTATTAACAACGGCAACTACTTTGGCATTTGATGTGAATTTTAATATGTCCTCCTTTGGGAACGGTCTATAAGACCTAATTTTCAAAACGCCGACAAGCCATCCTTTATCCCGCAATCTATCCACAACTTCCTTGGCGGTGCTCACTATCGTGCCCATAGAAATTAGTATAATCTCGGCATCTTCGCAACGGTAAGCCTCAACAAGACCGTATCGTCTGCCAAATATATTTGCAAATTCATCATCAACCTTCCTAATAACTTCTTTAGCTTTCTCATGTGCCTCAAATTTTTTATAATCAAATTCCATAGCGTAAGCAGGTGGACAACCTCCTCCAGCCGCCATAGGCGCATCCAAACTTAGCAAAGTATGATGTTTTGGGTCAGGTTCGTAGGGAGGCAGAAACTCTCTGACAACCTGGAACTCTGGGACGACAACAACCTCACACGTATGTGAAAGTATAAAACCATCTAAGCAGACCATCACCGGCATTAGTACTTCTTTATTTTCCGCTATTTTATACGCTTGAATGATTGTATCAAGAGCTTCTTGACAGCTTTCTACATATATTTGCAACCATCCTGAATCCCTTTCACCCATTGCATCACTATGATCGCACCACATTCCCAATGGTTGGGAAAGACGCCGATTTGTTACTGCCATTACAATCGGAAGCCTTAACCCCGCTGCAACGTAATTTAATTCGTGCATTAATGCAAGGCCCTGCGAACATGTTGCAGTAAATGTTCGAGCACCTACAGCAGATGCCCCTATGCAAGCGGCCATTGCACTAAACTCACTTTCTGTCTGGATAAACTGGGCTTTAAGTTGACCATTAGCAATGTATTCTACAATATACTCTATAATTGTTGTTTGTGGGGAAATTGGATAGGCTGCAACAACATTAACTTCTGAAAGCCTAACACCTTCAGCCACTGCTCTATTTCCAGAGATTAGCTTTCGGTTTTGCATATTTCTCTTTCCTCCTCAATTAACTTAATGGCCTTAACGGGACATTCGTTTGCGCATATTCCGCATCCTTTGCAATAATCAAAATTGATTTTAAATGAACCATCATCTGCTTTGTTAATAGCTAGGTCTGGACAAAAAGTTGCACATAAACCGCACTTTGTGCACTTATCTTGTTCAATTATCGGACTTAAGAGCCGCCACATGCCTGCTTTGAATGCCAGAGAACCGCCAGGATTTCGTATAGCAGGGCTTATTGGAAAGTTTTCTTTTGTCCAATACGGTTTAGACATAAAATCGTTCCCTCGTCATTTTTTCATAAGCCTCTTTAACGGCTTGAATATTTTTTTTGGCGACGTGATTCGGGAAACGATCAGTTATAGCATCACAAATAGATTCAAGTTTCACCTCACCTGTTATGGCAACAAAGGCTCCTAGAATGGCTGTGTTAACTACAGGGCTTCCAAGATTTCTTATAGCGATATTTGTGGCGTCTATTGTGTAAATTTGTCCCTTTGTTATTAACTCTTTCTTAACATTTTCTGATTTGTAAGGTGTATTTAAAATGACGACACCTCTCGCCTTTAAACCATTAGCTACGTCTTGAAATCTACATACGCTTTGATCTAGCACAATCACGTAATCAGGTTCATATATTTGACAACGAAGCCTTATTGGTTTGTCATCAATTCTGGTAAAAGCCATTACCGGCGAACCTTTTCTCTCTGGACCAAATGTTGGAAAGGACTGACCATAGCGTCCCTCTCTAACGGCGGCGTCTGCAAGGAGTTCTGAACCTATAACGACACCCTGTCCGCCGCGTCCATGAAATCTTATTTCTTTCATAGCATTCCCCATCAACAGCGAGATTTTTGAAGTTTTTCAACAGCCTCTCTGATACGATTCAACCCCTCTTTTATGTTTTCTACGGAGGTCGCATAAGAAATTCGGATATATCCCTCCCCATTTTTTCCGAACGCAACGCCCGGCGTTGTAACCACTTTTGCTTCATTTAAAAGGTACTCTGAAACTTCGATGGATGATTTTCCGACATTTCTCACATCTACAAACCCGTAAAATGCCCCCTTAGGTTTACATACGGAAAAACCTTCTATCTCATTTAAGCCTTCAATCATGATTTTCCTCCTTCTTTCGAGTTCCCTTAGCATGTTTACCACAGGTTCTTGGGGGCCTTTCAATGCTGCAACAGCACCTATTTGCGCAAAAGTTGTAACAGAGGATAGGGCGCTCTGCTGCATTTTCACAATCTCAGAAATTATGGCTTTGTTTGCCACAACATATCCAACACGCCAACCCGTCATCGCATAGGCTTTTGAGAAACCATTAACGGTTATAATCCGATCCGGCTCCTTCGACAGCGCAGCTATACTATAATGTTTTTGATCATCATAAATTATTTTTTCATATATTTCGTCTGAGAGGATCAATAAGTCATGCCTAACTGCTAATTCATCAATAGCTTGTAAATCATCTTTAGTCATAATGGAGCCTGTTGGGTTACATGGAGAGTTTATTATTATCATCTTACTTTTATACGTTATCTTTTTCTCTAAATCTTCAGGGTCTAACCGGAATTCGCTCTCGCTTTTTAGCGGTACAAAAACGGGTTTTCCCTCAGCCATTTGTACACAATTTCTATATGTATAGTAAGCAGGATCTGTTATCAACACCTCATCTCCGCGTTCGATGGTGCACATTATAGCTAGGTAAGTTGCCTCTTGTGAACCCACGGTTATGCATATCTCCGTAAGAGGGTCTGCTTCAATGTTGTTTTCTCTTTTAAGCTTCTCTGCAATGGCCTCTCTAAGTTCTAATAGACCAGCATTTGGTGCATAATGGGTATACCCTTCATCCAGTGCTTTTTTAGCTGCCTCTTTTATGTGCTGAGGTGTGTCAAAATCTGGTTCACCTAGCTCAAAATGTATTAGTTTTTCTCCTTTGCGTTCTAAAGCTTTGGCCTTTTCAAACATGATTCTGCCTAAGAAAGGTTCAACGGACTTTATTCGATCAGATATAAACTGTCTCATTTTTCCTCACCTTTGTGAGTTTTAGGCATGAACTTCAAAATTTATTTACCTGAAACCTTGGTGGTTCGCCATTTATTATTCTAACAGTTTCCTCGGCAACCGTCATTTGGAGCCTTCTCATCGATTCTGCGGTAAATCCAGCTACATGTGCAGAAACTATAACATTATCGAACTTTAGTAGCGGATTGTTTAAGTCTACTGGTTCTTTTTCAAAAACATCAATGCCAGCTCCTGCTATTCTCCTTTCTGCAAGAGCGTTTGCAAGCGCTCGCTCATCCACAATTTGTCCCCGCGCTACATTAATTAAATAGGCCGAAGGTTTCATTAATCGTATTTTTTTATCGTCAATTAATCCACGTGTTTCATCTGTTAATGCACAGCAAACCACAATGAAGTCAGACGACCTCATCAGCGTTTCCAAGTCAACGAATTCCACTTCCCACTTTTCAGCTCTTTCTTTAGAAGGATGACGGGTAAAGGATTGCACCTTCATTCCCAAAGCCTTTCCTAAGGTAGCAAGATGTGTTCCTATTTGACCTAAACCAATTATCCCAAGGGTTTTACCCCAAAGTTCATTTCCCATTAGTTCCCAGCGCAACCATTTACCAGCTTTTACGTTAGCGTTTTGTTGCGGTATTTTACGGGCAAGGCTGAGCATTAAGCCCACAGCGTATTCAGCAACGGAAATAGAATTCACTCCAGGCGTATTAACAACGTAAACTTTCTTCTCAGTAGCTGCCGCTACGTCAATGTGGTCGACACCCACACCATAAGCAATTATGCCTTTTAATTTCTCAGCATTAAAAATAGCCCTTCTGGATATGTAACGCAAACCTGAAATAACCACCATCGCGTCCCTCATATCTCTTATTAAATCCTCTTCCGTCTCGCCAAGAGCCCAAACTACTTCACCAGCGTCGTGTAACATTTTCATAGCTTCGTCGCACATTGGTCTTTTATCTGCAAACAAAATTTTGGGTTTTGCTCGCATAGGCACCAGCTCTTCCTTATAATAAAAGTCCATATAAACATTTTGACCTCGCAAAAGAAAAAAATGTTACATTTAAAACCGAAAAATAGAAAAAGGCTTAACATACAACGTTAAATTCCTAGGATATTAAAAGTGAGTGGAGTTTAGATGCAACAAGAGGTGGTGTCTAAAACATGCTTCCTGTCGGGGTATGAGGTGTGCGTCGAGGCTGCAATAGTTGCCGGATGCAGATTTTTTGCCGGTTACCCTATATCACCAGCCAATGAAATAGCTGAACTAATGTCAGAACGTTTGCCTAAAGTTGGCGGCATATTCCTACAAATGGAGGATGAGTTGGCTTCTATAGGGGCTGTTGTTGGCGCGAGCTGGTGCGGTGTTAAGGCTATGACCGCCACTTCTGGTCCAGGATTTAGTTTGATGCAGGAAACCATAGGCTGGGCTTTTATGACTGAAACACCATGCGTGATCATTGACGTCCAGAGAGTTGGTCCCGGCACTGGGCAGGCGACTAAATGTGCACAGGGCGATGTTATGCAGGCTCGCTGGGGAACCCATGGCGATTACATGGCTATTTCGCTATGTCCCAACTCCGTCCAAGAAGTTTTCGAGCTTACCATTAGGGCGTTTAACCTTGCAGAAAAATATCGCACTCCAGTCACTTTGCTTACGGATGAGACTACAGTGCATCTCCGGGAGCATTTGGTTATACCGCCCTTGGAAAGCATAGAAGTAGTTAACCGCAAAAAGCCCCAAGCTGGAGAGCGAGTTTTCTTCGGCTTGGAAAGTGTGGCGCCCATGCCGTCCATAGGCGAAGGGTTTAATGTGGCTGTTACTGGCTCGACTCACGACGAGAAGGGGGTTAGGTTTACCGCCGATCCAATGGTGCATAGGCGGGTGATAGAGGCCATTAACAACAAGATAAGGAAAAATGTCGACGACATTGTGGAGGTGGAAAGCCACAACATTGAAGATTGCAAGGTGGGCATAGTGGCCTACGGCATCACTTCAAGGGCAATTTATGAGGCTGTTGAAGAAGCTGAGAAACAGGGCGTAAAAGTTGGCTATGTCCGCCTAAAAACTCTTTGGCCTTTCCCGGAAAAACCGGTGCAAAGGCTTGCTGAAAACGCCGAAAAAATAATTGTGCCAGAAATGAATTTGGGGCAAATAGTCAACGAGGTTAAGAGGGTTGCAGGCTGCACAGCGGTTGTTCCACTAAACAAGATAGGCGGCGGCGAACTAATCACACCAGAAGAAATTTTGGAAAAAATTCTGAAGGAGGCCCAAAATAAGAATGAGCGAAAGAACATTTTCACCTAACAACTATCTGAGGCCTGGGTTACGTTTTCCTTTCTGCCCGGGCTGCGGTTTATACGCCTTAAGCGACGCATTTTTAAGGGCTGTTTTTGAGCTTGGCTACGACGATTTTAGAAAGTTCTGTTTTGTCAGCGGGATTGGCTGCTCTTCGTGGATACCTTCGCCCTACTATTTGGCGGATTCCGTCCACACGTTACATGGAAGAAGCATACCAGTGGCTACAAGTATAAAGCTTCTACGACCTGAACTCCATGTTGTCGTTTTCGGCGGTGATGGAGACATCGTCGGGATTGGCATGGGACACTTCATACATGCGGCAAAGAGAAACACCGACATCCTCGTCATAATGGGCAACAATATGATTTATGGCATGACCGGCGGCCAAGTAGCCCCTACAACACCTTTAAAGACGAGGACAACCACAACTCCTTATGGAAGTTTTGAGCATCCGTTGGACGCCGCCAAACTTGCAGCTGTGGCCGGAGCCAACTACTCAGCGAGGTGGACAACCGCCCATCCAAAAGAGCTTAAAGAATGTTTTAAGAAGGCGCTTCAAATGGACGGTTTCAGATTCGTCGAGGTTGTCACCCAATGCCCAACAGCCTATGGCAGAAGAGCTGGATTCAAAGATATTGGAGAAATGCTGAAGTGGTTTAGGGAAAACGCCATTTCAGTGGTGGAGGCGGAGAAAATGGGCGAAGAAGAGCTGGAAGGTAAAATTGTTGTTGGCGAGTTCATCCAGAGGAGAAGGCTGACCCTTGTTGAAAGTGTTTATGCTGTTTTAAAGGAAGCGCGGAAAAATGCCTAAAAAAATTGAAATTATAATTGGTGGACATGGCGGTCAAGGCGTCGTCTTAGCAGGGCAAATCTTGGGCAAAGCAGCTGCCCTTGAAGGGAAGAACGTCGTGCAAACCCAAAGTTACGGTGCAGAAGCCCGTGGAAGCCTAGCAAAAAGCGAAGTAATAATCTCCGACAGCCGAATAGGTTTCCCAGCAGTCCGAAGATGCGATGTGCTTGTGGCTATGAACCAAGAGTCCCTTGACAAATACCTGTCCCTCTTGAAAGATGATGGTACACTAATAGTTGACAGCAGCATCGAAAAAATCCCAGAAGTAAAAGCCAAAATATATAAGGTGCCAGCTGTTGAAACAGCCAAAAAAGCCTTTGGAGAAAGCCTTTTCGCTAACATGGTCATCCTAGGTGCACTAACAAAAATAACACAGCTGTTTAGCGTTGAATCTATGGAAAAGAGTATAAGAGAAAGTGTTTCAGAAAAAACATTGGAAACAAACTTAAACGCTTTTAGAAAAGGCTTGCAGCTTGTTTAGACAATAGAAGGTTTGCCGAACCTTCAAAATAAGTTTTATATGCCTTCAACTGTTTAGGTTAGGCTTAAAAGGTGAATGTTATGGTGGATTTCAGCTTCACCGAAGAGCAGGAACTTTTCCGCAAAGCTGTCCGCGAGTGGTGCCAAAAAGAGTTGCCGTTGGAAAAGGTTAGGGAAATGGACAGCAAAGGTGAAATCCCAAGGGAAATAATCAAGGGCTTGGCTGATTTAGGGCTCCTCTTGATGACTGTGCCAGAAGAACATGGCGGAGCGGGTGCCGACTGGGTTACGACCTGCATTGCAGCTGAGGAGTTGGGTTATGCCGACATAAGCATTGCAGTGCCAGTGCTCTTCCTGGTTGAGGCTTCATGGGGCTTCGTAACCGACAAGTACTGCACAGAACAAGTCCGAGAAGAGGTCATAAGAAAAGCCGCTAGAGGCGAAGCCTTCATAGGCAGAGCCTCAACAGAAGCCGGCGGAGGCTCAGA
>JAWBXA010000019.1:0-19478 GCA_038868115.1 Bathyarchaeia archaeon | reverse complement strand
AATTTACTGCGCGAAAGAGGTTCTATTGAAAAGCTGTCGCATAGGAATATTGAATTCATCAACAAATCTCAAATGGAAATATGCCGTTTATTAAACAAGAATATGATAGGCACAGGTGGAGAAGCAAACAAGGAGGCCACATGGGTTATTGAGCAGCATATTAACATATTAAAGATTCTTAATAGAGCCATAAAGTTCCTGAAATCAAGTGATTTGAAAGCAGCCTTAAAAATGTTACAAAGTCTTCCCACAATGAAGTGGGGATTAAATGTTAATCTTAACGTCTACAACAAAGTCTTTGGCTTTATGATGAATTTTTCCCGTTATCCTGCCCTCTACCCAAATATAATGGTTGAAGTTTCTTCTTTAAAGAAACAGTTGCAAGAAGGCGTATATGACTATTCCGAAGAATTATCTTCCCTAGAAAAAAAATACGAAACATTTAAAGATTATGTGGATAGCAAAATATCGGAACTTGAAGGAGCCATTTTAGAGTGCACCCAAAAATTGTATAAAATATTTTTCCAACTTTTGAAACGATGCAAAGTTGAATTATGAAGTTAT
Organism: Bathyarchaeia archaeon; assembly: GCA_038868115.1. Taxonomy (GTDB): domain Archaea; phylum Thermoproteota; class Bathyarchaeia; order Bathyarchaeales; family Bathycorpusculaceae; genus JAGTQI01. The sequence goes on along the minus strand of JAWBXA010000019.1, from coordinate 18,914 downwards.
TTGATCACTTAGAAGCTATCCTTCAATCACAATTAAGTCGTTAGGTATTTTACCCAAAATTTTTGCCTGCTTTTCAGTGAAAACCAACGTGTTAATCTGGTAAGATACTCCAGCTTTATGGGGAAGATAGAAATTGCTTTCGTAGTTTACCACAGTTCCTGGAACAAATCTTTTGTCACCAGCGTCAAGATCAATGTCATAAACGAATTGACCTACCCAGTCAGGCGGAAATGCTATTCCAAGTTCGTAGCCTCCGACCCACCACTTATCATGGAGTATGCCAACCTTTCGATAATATGCCCTCATCTGATCATTAAATTCTTTAACAGGCAAGTTTGGTCTAATTAGTTCACGTACTAAATCAAAGGCTTTAGCAGACAATTCCACAATGTTCGCTACATCCGGGTCTGGTTTTCCTATAGAAAAAGTGCGGGCGATATCAGCATGGTAGCGATTATAAACGCCGCAAACATCGACGTTAACAAGCTCACCTTTCTTGATTTTCTTCCGGCTTGCAAGGGCATGTAGGCAAGCACATTTAGGTCCTGAAGTAACCAAAACTGGTAGTGCTGGGTTTTCGCCACCTGCTTTTGCCATGGCGTTAACTATTTCACCGTAAACCTCAAGCTCAGTCATTCCTGGTTTCAATACTTCCATAGCTGTTTTAATGCCTATTTCTGCGATTTCCGCAGCTCTTTCTATGTATGCTATTTCTTGCGGAGACTTAACAGAGCGAACTTCCCTAACAATATCTGTTCCATCAACCACGTTGCATCCTTCTTTTTCAAAAAGTCTTTGAAACATCTCACTGACCACACGATTGGGTCTATAGCTCCGCATTTCAAGGCCAACAGTGCCTGTAAGCCATCCTTCCTTTTTTAGTTCCTGAACAATCCAAGAGGGCATTTCACTAGTGTCTGTTGTAGGTCCGAATATTCTGGTGTCTGTGGAAACCGTTGTGTATCTGCAAAGAACCTGCTCTTCTTCTGTGTCAAAAAGTATAAACTTGTCATGGTCAACGTGAATAGCAGCCCCACTCGCAGGCAACCAAATTTTAGGGCTTTGTGCCTGATACCATTCCGCCTGATATCCGCTTATGTAAAAAAGGCTTTCAGGCGCAGATAAAAATAGTAAATCAATTTTCTCTTGAGCCATAAGCTTTCTAACTTTATTTAGACGATCTCTATATTCACTTTTAGAAAACGGTATCTCTTTTGGTGGTGAGCTATACTTAAGTATAGCTTCTTTAGCACTTGTTTTGCCCAAATCCATTTAACCTCCAACATAAATAGCTTGAAAGCTGCCTAAAATAAATCTGCTACAAGAACCAGTGAATTTAGCTTCCAATCTAATGCACTAGTATAAATTTAAAATTAAAAAGAGGTTTATTAAATTACCGCATAAAAGCCGCAATACACAACAAAACAATTATTAATATTTTTAAAGCCTCAGCCGGTTTGCTTAAAAGCGATAAGAACTCGATAGCTGAAAGCTGATAGATATGGAAAATGTCTGCTGCGCGCAGGCGTATTATGCACCTGAATAGAATATAATATCTAAAAAGGCTTCTTGGTAAAAAGGTGAAAAAATTTTTAAGCGAGTTCGCTGAAAACAAAAAGGTCGTGGTGAAATAAAAATGGCGGAAGTTTTTCTTCGGAAAGCAACAGGTCTTGTCAGGGAAGCCGGTCTTTTAGACGTGCTATCCCTTTTCGTTATGTGGGGCGGCCCAACGATGGGGTTATACTATTTGACGACATGGGGTTCGTGGACGGCGCCAAGAGGGGATTGGTATATTGGGATATTGATTACCGCTGTCTTCCTTTTAGGTGGCGGCCTTTGTTGGGCCTTTATGGCCTCAACAATGCCTAGGAGCGGTGGGGATTATGTATATACTTCTAGGATCATACATCCAGCTGTAGGCTTCGCTTTTTCAGTTGGCTCTGTTGTTGGTATGCTCGGATGGTATTATATGCTTGCTGCATGGGTTCCAGAATATGCCTTACCAACACTTCTTGAGGCAATGGGGCACCCGGAGTTTACTGAAATTTTATGGAGGCCGGAGGTTTCATTTGCTATATCTTCAATCGTAATGGCGATTTGCATGGTTATCGGTCTCTTCCGAGCTAAATGGGTTTACAAAGCTATGGATGTCTGTTTTATCTTAGCAACTATCAGCATGGTTGCTGCGCTAGGAGTTCTTGCTTCAGTTGGTCGTGAGGGATTCGCACGAACGTTCAATGCGATAGCGATTGGATGTGGCTCTCCGCTCAGGTACGAAAACATGATAGAATTTGCTAATAACTATGCCACAGAGGCGTATGGATACTCTATTATTGGGCCAATAACATTTCGTCAAACGCTAGTGTTAATTCCAGCCATCTGGTGGACATTTGCCTATATGGCGGGGCCAGCGTGGGTGGCAGGAGAGGTTAAGGAAGTGAGAAGAAACATGCTCGCAGGATATCTCCTTGGTATAACATTTTATGTAGGTAGCTTCCTAATAGGCTCTGCTGTGATAGATTCTGTTATTGGCCGCGAGTGGATGGCGGCGGCATCATACGCTATGGAAACACCTGAATGGCAAAATTATCTACCAATTAGCGAAGCAAGCTATGTTCTCTTTGCAGCAATGGCCACAGACAATTCAGTTCTCAAGTTTTTAATAGGATTAAATTATCTACCAGTATGCTTCGCATGGGTTCTTCAATCTGCAGCAATAACTCCAAGGGCTTTGGTAGCTTGGGCAATGGACAGAGTTGTGCCCAGCTGGCTAGGCGACATCCACCCAAGATGGAGAACACCCCACAAAGCCATAATAACCTTCTGGATCATCGCAGAACTATGTATGATAGGCTATTTGCTGCTCCCGGGCATACTTGCAGCGCTTTACGTGATAGTTTGGGAAAACTGCACCTCATTTTTAGCTGTGGCCTTATGCTGTTTATTGTTGCCCTACTTGAAGAAGGCAAGACACATCTGGGAAGCCTCACCAGTAAATTGGCGCATAGGTCGTATACCGGTAATGCTTATCACAGGGGTCATATACCTAGTTGCAATCTTCACTACAACCTACTTATTCTTAGCCCATCCTGAGCTCGGAGAATACCACCCACCATCTTGGATAGGTTTATCAATAATTGCCATAATAGGTCTCGTTGGATGGTATGTGGTGAGGTGGCACCGCAAGAAAACAATGGGCATAGATATAGCTGAAGCCTTCAGAGAAATACCACCAGCATAAAACCCTATCTCCCAACTTTTTCAAGTTTTTAACCATCAGATTAAGCTGGTTATGCTTATTGTTTTTAATCTATTGAAGAAAAATAGTAATGTTTTAAATATGTAAATGGATATTCCTTATATCTGGCGATAGAATGAGTACGAAATTTAGGTTACCCACAGAAATTCCTGATAAGGAGTATCCAGAACCTCAAGTTTTTATTGATGAAGCTCTTCGACTTGTCAAAGAAGCTGCTGATAGAGGAATAGTTTTGAGGGTTATAGGAGGCTTGGCGATATATCTTCGTTGCTCTAAAAATAGAGAATTCTTTGATAAACTTAAGAGACTCGGCAAGAAAGTTTTTACTGATATAGATCTTATTACCCTCAGCAAATATTCTTCCAAAGTGATTCCATTCTTTAAAGAAATGGGATATCAATATGATCCAAGACTCCTATACTACTATCGTTCTAGAATCATATTCTTTGGCGGCAGGGTTCCTATGGTGGATGTATTCTTAGATAAACTTGAAATGTGCCACACGTTGGACTTAAATAACAGGTTGGATATCGACTCTATAACCATACCGCTTGCAGATCTTCTTTTAGAAAAATTACAAATTGTAAAGATCAATGAGAAAGATATAAAAGACGTGCTTTTACTTTTGAAAAGCTATGACGTAGGAGATCATGAAGATACAATAAACGTCGACTACATTGCGAAGCTACTCGCTAACGATTGGGGCTTCTATTATACGGTAACCTCTAATTTAAATAAAATTAAGGACCAATATATTACTTCAGCTAACTTTTTATCCGAAGACGAAAAAACCATAATTTCAGAAAGAATAAATAAGATTTTAACAGCAGTAGAAAAAGCCCCAAAAAGCACTAAATGGCATATACGCGCCAAAATAGGGACAAAGAAAAAATGGTATAAAGAGGTTGAAGAAATCTTATAGGAAACCAAAGAAAGTAGCGCATATTAGTCTCGGTATGATTTGAGAAAACTTCACACCTTACCTACTTTAGGTGTACCCAGTATGTTATCACATGACTGAATATGCTCTTTGCATGTATGAACCGCTGTCCAGTAATCAATCTACAATACATTCAAATTATAATGTTAACTGGCTAAACATTTAATTTTATCTAAATCGTTTTACGCTGAGTATAACTACTAATAAGCTAAAACTTTAAAGATAAATCTATTTCATCATCTGCTGGCATAAATATCACAGAAGAACAATCATCACACACGGCAAGCTTCCTTCATAGTTACCTACGCTGGAGGAAGCTCTTGGTAGGCCATATCTATATCGATTCCTCGTCGTTTATTATACGCCCGCGCAATAAAGTACCAAATGATACCCAAAAATAATGCTCCTCCTGACAAAATCAGAGACGGAATATGGTAAGCCCCTAGGTCTGGGTTTGTTATAAAATAGTAAAAATTCATCAAGAGCCAGATAATGTTTCCTATTGCGCAGATACTAATCAAGGGAAGTCCGCAAACTTTCCAATTACTCACAGGTGATGTATTGTAAATGTGTTTAAGTTTTTTCTATATGGGAGTACTAACGCAGAGATAGCGGTAAGCATGAAAGTGGTTAAAATGTTCAGCATTACCAAACTAAGAGTGCCGAGAATCTCCATATAATATACATATATCAGCAACGCTATCCATCCAAATACGCTGAAAAACACTATATTTTTAACTGGAGTTCGATATCGTGGATGGACACTGGCGAACCATTCTGGTAAAAGGCGATCAAACGACCAAGCGAATGTTGGCCTAGTCAAAACTATAAAACATATTCCCGGGTACAAAACGTTCCAACAGAAAAATGATAATACCAATAACGTCTTGATTGCAATATTTTCAGTTAATAAGGATACGATACCAAAAAATATTGTTTTAAAGAAAGTCAACACGTTTCTCGCTTTTTAGGAGAATTACAAAAACCTTTAAATGGAAGCTAAACGCCTAAGATAAGTGCAAAATGAGAAATGATATATTAAGAAGGTTTGAGAAATACTTTAAGGGTGTTTTGAAACATGACAAGGCTTATTTTTGCAACGGATGTTCATGGGTCTGAATTAGCCTTTAGGAAATTGATAAGCGCTGCCAAGATGTATAAGGTAAATGTGGTGATTTTAGGTGGAGATATGACTGGGAAAGTGGTGGTGCCAATTATTAGGAACCAGGACGGCAGTTATACTGCGAAATTTTTGGGTAAAATCGTCAAGGTCAAAGACGAAAAGGAGTTAGAGCAATTAGAGAACAGCGTTAGATTAGCTGGATACTATCCATATCGCACTTCATATGAGCAATATCAAGAAATAAGCGGCGACCCCTCAAAACAATATAAACTGTTTACGGATTTAATGGTTGAACAAGTTTTAAGATGGGATAAACTCGCAGAAGAACACTTTAAAAACCTCAACATCAAATTTTATGTATGTCCTGGTAACGATGATAGAATAGAAGTTGATGAGGCTATTGACGATCACTGTGAGTTTATAATTAACACGGAAGGAAAAGTTGTTTGGGTAGACGAGTTCCATGAGATGATATCAACAGGCTGGTCTAACATAACCCCTTTTAATAGTCCAAAAGAGATGTCTGAAGATAAACTTTATGAGAAAATAGAATGCATGGTTAACAATACAAGAGATGTAAAAAACAGTATTTTTAACCTGCATTGTCCACCAATTAACACGCTTCTAGACATAGCTCCAAAGTTGGATAAGGATTTAAAGGTGTCACTTAGAGAAACCATAGCAGCTGGCTCTGCTGCAGTTAGGAAAGCTATTGAAAAATACCAGCCGCTACTTGGATTACACGGCCATATACATGAATCACGAGGAATAGAGAAGATTGGAAGAACGTTATGTATAAATCCTGGCAGCGAATATACTGAGGGCATCTTAAGGGCCATAGTAGTAGATTTAGGCAAAGATAACATTAAAAATAACTTCTTTATATCTGGATAGCATCGAATAATAGTTCTCATTTAAATTTTTGTACTCTCTTGACATATGCTTTCCTTTTTGTGCTTGCATTCTCTAATTGTATTATCTAATTCTCTCATTATATCCTGTGGCAACTCTTCTGGCTTATGCGTTTTCAATATCTCCTTTGTTTTCTCTCTTGCTCTTTCAATAATTCCCTTTCTCCCCTTCTTAACCCAAGTTTCATGTGTCGAATAGTCAAAAATCGATGAAAACCAAAGCTTTCTTAAATCTACACATGTTTGTCTTTCAGCCAAGAAATATCCTCCATGGCCAATCTTCTCTATTAATTGTATATATGGATTAAGACTTTCAATGCTTATATGATTGCTATACCTATTTAGCGTCTCTAGCGCCATTTTACAAAATTCATTGTCTATCACTAACTTTTCATATGAAAGTACATTTGATGACTCAATGAGACCGAAGCCAGAAATTATGTTCGCACCAGCTAGTGTCGATAAAATCGCACTTAATCCTTCCTCAAATCCCATTTGGGCGTCCGGTAATTTGGAGGATGTTCCAAAACCCCCGATGAAGCTGGACAAACCATAGTATTTGGCTAGCTGGCAGGAAGTTGCTTGAAGCCACGCGTTTCTCGGATCTACGTTGTATTTTCCGGATATCGGGTCGGAGGCTGAGGCAAATGAACAATAGATCAGTGGCGTTCCCGGATAAAGTAAGGTAAATATAGTAATGAGAGCCAGAATTTCCGCGTTGCTCAAAATTAGGGTTGCAGGTGGATTGGCAGGAGCACTTACCCCCATTAATGGCATACTATAGACAACTACTGGAAGCCTTCTTGAGGCAAATTCAAACCCTGAGATCAGGGCATCAGAAGGAAGCTCTAGCGGTGAGGCGGAACCAACAAGCATAGACACTATTGGGCTTTTTCTTAAAGATTTTTCATCTCCTTTTATAATTGTTGCCATTTCAATTATTGCTGCTGCTTCTTCTCTATTATGTATATCTGGTTGAATATGTTTGGTGATATAAGAGACAGATGTATAGTACTCATACATTTTTCTAAGGTGAGGTGGTACATCCTGAGCTGACACTGGAGGCCAGAAAATGCTAAGAGCTTCAAGATAATCACAAATTATGGCGCTGTACTCAATATCCTTTAATGTTGAGTGTCTCCTTTCTCCTTTTTCGAAATCTATAACATACGAGCCATATCCATCAGTCGTAAAATGAACCTGATCCGGACCTAATAACACCGTTGCATCTTTTCTTCTTCCATACAAGGCGGTCGGTGAAACAGCCTTCTTGCGAGCTTCGTTAATTAGAATTCTAGGAATCCTTACTATACTCCTATCCTTATTCACTTCACATCCAAATTTTTGCATTCTCTCCAATATGTTAGTATTTTCTACTTTAACTCCAACTTTTTCCAGTAGCATGCAAGATAAAAAATCAATTGCTTCAACTTCTTTTTTTGACAAAAACTCAACCGGTTGTCCAATTTTTGCTTTCATAATTTACTCCCTGACTAATTACAGTTATGTGTGCTTTTAAACATTCCTTATTTTTCAACTCAACAAATTTGTTAGGGCTAAAAGAGTTATCAAAATTGGTAACTCATAAAAAAATTTAAATTCTATTATCATATTATCGGAAACTCATAAGGAAGTTTCACTATGAAGGCCTCTTTAAATGTTTTAACGAAAGACGAGATAGAGCGCATTCATGAAGCAAGTATAAACATTTTGGAAAAAACAGGTGTTAAAATTTATAGCGAGAAAGTTCGAAATTTGCTTGCTAACTATGGCGTTGAAGTAATCGGCGATTTAGTGAAGATCCCCCGCTTCGTTATAGAAGAGTCGTTAAAAAAAGCTCCCAAAGAAATAGTCTTAGCTGCTAGAGAACCTAAATATGATCTCAAAATTCCAAGGAGTAAATATCCTTTTGTCGCTACAAGTGGCTTTTCAACTTTTACAGAAGATCTTGAAACTGGCATAAAAAGGTCTTCAACTTTATCTGATCTTAAAGATTACGCAGTTTTATCCGACTACCTTAACGCTGTTGACTTTTTCTGGCCTATTGTTGTTCCGACTGATAAGCCGCCTGCTTTACAAGATCTTTATGCCCTTTTCGTATCTTTTATGAATAATAGAAAACATATTCAGCATGAGTGCAAGAATGAAAAGACGGCTATTTGGGCTATTGAGCTTGCGTCGGTGCTTGTTGGTGGAAAAGAGAATCTTAGAAAGAGGCCTATATTTTCAAGTGTAAATTGCCCGGTTGCTCCATTAACGTTTGAAAAAGGTTCTTCTGAAGCTGTTGTAACGTTAGCAAAGGCAGGAATTCCAATAGCACCAATGAGTATGTGTCTTGCTGGCGGTACTTCTCCAATAACGCTTGCAGGCACGTTAGCTGTCGCGAACGCTGAGCAGCTAGCTTCGCTGGTAATAACCCAATGTTCTTCGCCAGGTGCCCCCATGATTTATACCGCAGAAATCTCTGTTATGGATCGAAGATCTGGCGAGATTAGTTACACAGCCCCTGAGTTCACCCTTCTCTGTGCCGCATGTGCCCAACTAGCTAAATTTTATGAACTACCAAACTTTACTTCCGATGTTCCTCTTGAGGTTATACCAACAGACTTACTTTCTTTCGAACGAAACGTGGTGCACACAGCTTTACATTTAATGATTCCCACGGATATTTGTGCTTGGCTTGGATCACGAGAGAGAGCAAAAAGTGCCTCGTTGATCCAATTAATACTTGATGCAGAAGCTTGTGAGCATGCTAAAGCATACTTACGTGAATTCGAAATAAATGATGACACTTTAGCTTTGGAAGTTATAAATAAGGTTGGCCCTGGAGGGCATTTCCTCACCGAAAAGCATACGCTAGAACACTTTCGGAAAGAAATATGGTTAAAAGATCTTTCAGAAATGTTTTATCTTGATCCGGGAGAAGGCTCTTACCTCGAAAGGGCCAAGAAAAAAGTGAAAGAAATAATTTCAACACATAAAGTCCCAATCGAAGAAAGTATAGTTAAGGAATTAGAAATTGTACTTCAAAAAGCTCAAAAAGATATAATGGTTCGGTAATCCTCGCTATAAACAACATTAAAGGATCATTCACTTTATTCGGCCAAGCCTTCGTAATAGCTCCACAGTTTCAGGATATTTGGATAAATCCATATGGGGGAAGTACATAGCTTTGATGTACTCGTTTTGAAAATCTTTGGCAGCCGCTAGTTCAACATATTTGACCTTCTCGCTTATTCTCTCAGCATATTCCCTCTCTTCTTTTGAAATTAAACACATTCTTGCTCCGGTGCCAGCCGTATTTCCTACAAATATGATTTTTTCTAATGGTATTTCTGGAATAATGCCAATAATTCTGGCACTTTCAGGGTCGATATAATTTCCGAAGGCCCCTGCTATATACAATTTTTCTATATCTCTTTCAGTTATACGCATCCTTTTCATCAGGATCTCCGAGCCTGCGCGCATCGCAGCCTTTGCTTTTTGCAGTTCCCTTATATCGCCTTGCGTTAATACAATGTCGATATCGGCGGCTGTTTCCGACCGCCATGCTAACACGAACTCCCATATTCCCTCCGAATTTTTTCTTAACCGATCTGTTTGCTCAGCCATTCTTGTAACAAATCTTCCAGTCTGATCCATCAGGCCCGCTTTTAAAAGTTCAGCCAAAACGTCTATGAGGCCGGAGCCGCAGATGCCCACGGGAGGTTTGTCATCTATGGTTCGGAAATGTACATCCAATGTTTCAGGATCTATGCTCACCTTTTCAATTGCTCCGGAGGCGGCGCGCATTCCATGCTTTATTGACATGCCCTCGAACGCTGGGCCAGAAGCACAAGAATCTACCATTACTAATTCTTTATTTCCGAGAGCTATTTCAGTGTTCGTTCCAATGTCGATATCCATTATAATGTTCTCCGACTCCAATATCCTTACAACCATTAAATCTGCGACACTATCAGCTCCTACAAAGCCGCCAATAATTGGAAGGAAATAGCAATTGGCTCTCGGATGGGACTTCAATCCTAACCTTTGGGCGTTTACATTGATTCCTCTTCGCAGCACCGGCGTGTACGGCGCAAATGCAACGTATCGCCCATCAATGCCAAGTAAGCAGAGCTGCATTGCCGTATTACCAGCAAAGCAAAGCTCATAAATGTCATTCGCATCCACTTTAGCTTTCTCACAAACTTCATCAATAATTTCGTTGATACCAGATACAACAGCTTTTTGCAGTTCCCGTATGCCGTTCCATCCGCCCATAATCTGATGTGTTATCCTTGATATAACATCCTCACCTAAAGTGATTTGAGGGTTTATTCTAGCTGAAACGGCAATGACCTTGCCGCTGCGGAGATCCATTAAAAATCCTGCGAGCTTTGTGGTTCCGATATCTGCAGCGAAGCCAAAGCACCTATTTGTGGTATCTCCTGGTTCAACATTTAAGATAGTGTCTTTCCAAATAGTTACCGTGACCTTCCAATTTGCAGCCCTAAGAACGGACGCAAGATTTGCAGCTACATCTAATTCGATGTGGAGACTTAATGGAAGACCATATATTTCGTGTAAAGTGTCTAAAAGTCTATCTTCATCAGACCTAGGATCTTCTAAGCTCGGCTTTGGTAATTCAATGAAATATTTTTTGACGAGAGGATTTAAACACTTTACAGGAATTTCGAGACCCTCGGTCTGTAATCTTTGCTTCCCCACCCTGCTTCTATCGGGAACGTAAACCAAAACATGACCAGTTGGTTTAACCTGGCATGCAAGTCTATAGTTTCCTTTAATCTCTTCTTTCGTAAGGTGTTTCAGATCTTGTTTAGTTAGAGGGTTAATGTTTTCAACGCCTTTTTCAATTTTAACTTTACATTTTCCGCAATTACCTTTTCCACCACAAAGAGAAGACAAATCGATTCCTAAATTTCTAGCTAAATCAAGTAAACTTGCTTTTCCCTTTGCAAACCATCCTCTTTTACCGTACGGAAGAAATACTATTTCTATTTTACCTAAATTTTCACGTTCTCCATTATCAAGTTCATCGCCTTGCATTACGTACACCTTTTAGTTAGTTAGATATTTTTCATCTTTTAAAGCGCTATCGTCGTTATTCATGTAATTATTTTATTTGCTTCCGTGACGAGCAATAATTTTATAAGTTTAACGGCGAAATTTAGGCATGGAGGAATAGAATGAAAGCAGGAGTGAGAAAGGTTAAAAATATTAGAGTTTTCAGCGACGAGGAATTAGAGCAGATCCATATACTATCCTTGGATTTGCTTGAGGATATTGGCGTCAAAGTGCTTAGCAAACGGGCTCTTGAAATACTTGAAAGCGCTGGCGCCTACACTAATTGGGATAAAGGGATAGCTAAAATTCCACGCTACATAGTTGAGGAGGCGTTGCGCAAAACTCCTAAATCAGTCACATTGTATTCCAGAAATCCCGCGCTTGATCTGCATTTAGACGGTGTGCATTTTTACAGTGCAACGGATGGTACCGGAACAGGTGTTATTGATTTGGAGACTGGTAAGAGGCGCCCCCCTTGTAAAGCTGATGTCGCTAAAACGGCGCTGATAGCGGATTATTTAGAATATATTAATTCTTACTATCCCACTGTAACGGCGAGAGATGTCCCCTTACATTCCCACGTCATTCACGAATTTGAAGCGGCGCTTAATAACACAGAAAAGCATTTTATATGTGGCTCTATGGATGATCCCAAAGCGGTTCCATTTATGGTAAATATAATGGCGGCAATTCTTGGGGGAGAGGACGAGGTAAAAAAGCGACCTATAATGTCTTCTGTGGCATGTATGGCTAGCCCTTTGATTGTACCTTATGAAGCTATAGAACCTTCGCTTGAACTTGCAAAATACAACGTCCCTATAATAGTGATGACCATGCCCATACCCGGAGCAAACGCGCCAGTTACCGTTGCTGGCTCGGTGCTTATTGGAAATGCTCAAGTGCTAGCTGGCATTACAATTTTACAATTAGCTAAGCCCGGGACTCCGGTGCTCTATAGCTCATATCCGCTTTCTCAGGACATGAAGAGGGGGGCCCAGTCTGTAGCCTTTCCAGAGGCTATGCTTATTACCGCCGGTCACATTTCTATGGCTAAATATTACGGAGTGCCATCATTTGCTGGAGGGACTGTGTCTTCATCAAAACTTCCAGATGCACAAGCAGCTTACGAAAAATCATTAAACGGACTATTTTCAGGACTTGTTGGCGTTGACGTAGGCGCTGGAACAATTGGCCTTATTGAAAATTATAATACCCTCTGCTATGAACAAATGATTATAGATTACGAAATTTATACAATGATACTGAAATTATTGGGCGGTATAGAAGTTAACGATGAAACTCTAGCTTTTGAAGCCATAAGAAGAGTTGGAATAGAAGGAAATTACTTAACAGATAAGCATACTATAGCTCATTTTAAGGAAACTTGGCTACCATTAATATCTGACGCGAGGCCGTATTATGCGTGGTTAAAAAATGGTGGAAAATCGGTAGCTGAAGTTGCAAAAGAAAAAGTTATTGAAATCTTGAAGACGCACACTCCGCCAAAACTAGATGAGGACGTAAAGAAAGAAATCAGCGAAATTGTTAAGAAGGCCGATGAGGAATTGCTTTGCTTAGCTAAAGCAAGATGAGAGGTGAGAAAATGGTTGACGTAAAGTTAGATGAAAAAATTAAAGAAGCTATCTATACACTTGACGCAGAAAAAGTTTTAGAAACTGCTAAGAAGCTTATTGAAGATGGTGCAAATCCTATCGACTTAGTAAATGCTTTTGCAAAGGCCCTAAAAGAGATAGGAGACCGGTATGAATGTGGTGAACTTTTCCTCGTAGAATTGGTGGCAGCTGGAGAAAGCGCTAGAAGAGCCCTATCAGAAGTTGTAGAGCCGAAATTGAAACAACTTGGAGTGAAACGGGAAACCATAGGAAGGGTTGTGCTAGGTACAGTTGAAGGCGACATCCATGATATAGGAAAGAATATTGTTGCAGCATTGTTGTCGTCTGCTGGTTTTGAAGTGATTGACCTAGGAAAAGATGTCCCAACAGAAAAATTTGTAGAAGCTGTAAAAGAACAAAAACCAGATATAATCGGCTTATCAGCGTTAATGACAGTAACAATGATTAAACAGAGAGAAGTTGTTGAGGCGTTGAGGAAAGAGGGCGTCAGAGACAAGGTCAAGGTTATAATAGGTGGGGCGCCAACATCAGCAGAGTGGGCTGAAGAAATAGGAGCAGACGCTTATGGAGCAGATGCTATCAACGCAGTAAAAGTATGCAAATCATTAGTAGGAAAGCCTTAGACTTTAAATGCGGTTTTAAGACGCTTCATAACGCCTGCAAAATAGTATCGATAGGTATAAAAGGTTGCCTACTTTGGAATTAAAAGCAAAAGATATGGCTTTAGCCATCTGTTTCGCATCATTGTATGTTGTTCTCTCCTTTATCCCATTATTTCCGATTATGGGTTTATCTGGGGCATCAATAAGTGCAGTAGCGGTCATGGCGCCCATAACTGGTATGATTCTAGGCCCATACTTAGGCTTGTTGTCTGCAACGCTAGGCGGCATAGCAAGTTTTTTGGTTGGCCGTTCTTCTTTACCAAGTCTTGTTTCTACGTGTACCAGCACATTTTGTGCAGGTTTACTCTATACTCGTAAGCGAAAAGCATGCATAATGACATACTCCCTACTTTTATTCTCGTTTGGCCTTTATCCTCATGTCGGGCCCGTTTGGCTTTTTCCTTTATTTATTTGGTTCCAAGTCATTGGTCTCTTGATTTTGCTTTCTCCAATACACCTTTTTTCTCTCTCGGACGCGCGTAAACTCTTTCTAAGCGTCTTCTTAATTTCCTTAATATCAACATTAGCTGGTCAAATCGCTGGCTCCTTAACTTTTGAGGCTGTATATTGGCCTGCTATTATAAAGGAGGTTGATGCTTGGAAAGAAATTTGGAGGATAGTCGCATTAGTTTATCCAATTGAACGGACAATTATTGCAGTATGTGCAACGATTATTCAAGTCCCTTTATTGAAGGTTTTAAAAAACTTACCTGGACATGTTATTCCTAAAGAAATGTAATAATGTCATAGTATGTGTGGCGACTAATGATATTGTGGTAAAAAACCAAAATCTCCTAACAGAACATAAAGGTTAAAAGCAATCGAGGTAGGACTTTGGCTGAGATGACGTATGAAGAGGTAATCAACTGGATATATAATTTGCACAGATTTGGCACAAATAGGGGATTGTGTAGAGTTAGACGACTGTTAAAGATGTTAGGCGATCCTCACAGGCGATTTAGAATAATTCTAGTTGGCGGCACAAATGGCAAGGGATCTACTGTTCGAATGATAGCGTCCATCCTTCAGGAGGCTGGTTATAAAGTTGGTGTCTTTACCAAACCACACTTGACCAGCTTTACCGAAAGAATTGTTATCAATGAAATGGAAATATCTGAGAGTGAAGTTGTCCGATTGATAAGTGAAATGAAGCCGTATGTAGAAAAAGTAGCCGCTTGCTCTCAACATCCCACTTTTTTTGAGGTAACAACGGCGCTCGCACTTAATTACTTCGCTCAGCAAGGGGTAGATTTTGCAGTTCTTGAGGTGGGAATTGGAGGCCGGTTAGATGCTACGAATGTTACCATTCCCTTGGTTTCGGTGATTACTAACGTCTACCTTGAGCACACTCAAATTTTGGGAAATACCGTGTTGAAAATTGCCAAGGAGAAGGCTGGAATCATAAAAACGAATGTGGTGGTCGTAACGGCCACAGACAACGATAAAGTCTTTAGTCTGCTCAGACGAGTCTGCCAGCGCAGAAGGGCACGAATACTGCGGGTGGGTGAGGACATAATGTTTAAGAGAGTGTCTTGGAATCTTGAGGGACAAACTTTCGAGGTTCAGACGCCTGTTAGGCTATATGAGAACTTGCATATACCGCTCCTGGGAGCACACCAGATAGTAAATGCGGCCACAGCGATTGGCGCAGTAGAAGCCTTGAAGTATTATGATATACATATCGAGGAGCAGGTAATAAGAAAGGGACTTAGTAGGGTTTGGTGGCCAGGTAGGCTTGAAGTCGTGCAGCGTTCGCCTCTAGTAGTACTAGACTGCGCTAAAGAGCCTGCAGCGACTAGACGGCTAAAGGAAGCACTTATAGATCACTTTCAATGGAGGAGGTTAATCTTAGTCACAAGCATATCACGAGATAAGGATATACCCTCAATTATAGAAGAAATAGCCCCGCTGGCAGATCTGGTGATTGTGAGCCAACATAAAGTACAAAATCGGGCGGCTGATCCTGAGCAAATAGCTGTTGAAGTTCAGAAACATTCAAAGCCTGTAATGATCATAAGAGATGTGAGGGAGGCTGTAAAAGAGGCAATGTCATTAGCAGGCAAGGAGGACTTAATCTGCGTGATGGGATCGGTGTTCGCGGTAGGAGAAGCAAGAGAAATGTGGTATCCGCGCGTCAGAATAAAATAGGGAAGAGAGCTTAACGAGCAGAAAGTTTAGACTGAATTATTTGGTGGGTCGTTTTGTCTTTTTAATCAGCTATTTTCAAAGGACATTATCAACTCACGTCGTTAAGGGAAAGCATCGAGACGCTGTTCAAGCTCTATACTTTCTTTCCTTCTGTCAGTTGAGGCTTATGAAAAATATAAACACGCATACCATGTCTTAAAATTGAATATATAATTCAGCTTTTGGCAACCAAATTTTTGGCTCTCGCTATCTGAAAATTCTCATTATACAATTAGGAAGCTCGCTGAAATCTTCTACAAAAATGTATTCTCCCTTACCTATCCTAGCGAGATCTTTGGCGAGATCTACACTATCTTGCATACCTCCGCCAATCCCAACCTGAACAACATGTAGTTTTGGAAATCTGATAGCAGCATCCCTCGGATCACCGCCAGCTGTAACCCATCCGTCCGTCACAATTATTCCTATACGCTCTCCAACTTGTTCTCTCGTTTGAATCAAATTTAGCTCTTCAGCACCCTTCTCCAGGGCTTCTTTAATATTGGTCAGTCCGCCCGTTTTCAAATTTAAAATTTTCATAATGAGTTCTTCCATGCTTAGCGTTTCCATTATAGACTTAAGAGTTTCAGCCTTTTCTTTAAAGACAACAACTGAGTAATAGTCTTTCTCCAGTTTGTAAGCCAGGGCTGCTACGGCTATGGCTGCTGTTATAATCCTCGATCTCTGCATGGAGTTGCTTATGTCCAACATAAGCGAAACAACCAACTTCCTCGGGCGTCTATGTATTACGACTATGTCTTCATATTCCAGGGTCTGCTTACCTAAGCTTTTTTCTAGAGTAAGATCTAAATCGAATTCCTCCATCCCGGGCACGTATGGACCAGGTTTTCTATAGTAATTTCTAGCGCCTTTTTCCCCTATGTTTGCAGCAATTAAAGCCACTATCTTGCTTATATATCCCTTAATGTTATCTACCTTTGCCTCTGGTACGCTTTCGTCTAACATGGAATAAGCCTCAAGCATAGACCATGGACCGCTTTTAGCGATGATTTTTAACATTTGCGAGCGGCTTACGTTGTCCGGAACATTTTTAGACGTAAGTGAATTTATTATATGGTTAAAGATGCTTTCTTCATGTTTCTGAAGAGTGTTATTTCTGCCAGGCATAGCAGTAAATTTTCCATTTGAATGCTCGGATGCATCGAGTTCTCCATAGTTGTCTATGGATTTAGTTGACTTCTCTTTTGCCGTTTCTTTTAAGGATGCTATTACAATTTCCCTTATGATTTCCTCCTTACTTCTTTTGGCTCTCACGTGAAGCTCAATCTTGTTGTAGAGTGCCATCATGGCTGCGTTAACATATTCCGGTTCTGTAGGTGTTGGTTTGTTTGAATGGTGCTTAAGTAAGTCGACAAAGTCTATGGCTCCACGAATTGATGATCCCCGTTTTACGTCCGGGTGCTCTCTGGTTTTTCTAATTATTCTCACTCCAAGCTTAACTAACTCCGTGTTTTTACATCCTGTTTCCTTAACAACTATGGCTTCTTCCTCGGTTTCTGATGGGTAGTCTAGCCTAACCCAGACGAAACGGTCTTTAAGGGCTTCACTCAACCGACTTGTCCCAACGAACTCCTCAGGATTTTGTGTAGCCAACACAACAAAACCTGGCTTAGCCTCTATAACTCCTATTTTTGGAATCACAATCTTCCTTTCATCCAAGGCAGGCAAGAGGACATTCTGTGTGCCTTCAGGCATTCTGTTCAACTCGTTTATGAAAAGCACACCTCCACTTATCATACTCTGCGTTAAAGGACCTGGAATAAACGCTTCTGAAATGTATCCTTTCGCTAGCACTAGAGGGGGGTCAAACCAGCCTACAAGCTTATGCTCCGTATACCTTTCATCTCCGTCAACTCTGTAGATAGGTCTTCCGAGAAACTTTGCAACAGCCAAAGCTACTGTAGTTTTTCCAACGCCAACCGGTCCTTCAAGCAAAACATGCTTGTTTCTCTTTATTGCAACCAGAACATTACCCAACTCACTTTCACGACCCACTATTTTAAATTGTCTCTGTATAGTTTCCACAGTTTTTTTCAAATCTTCTTCCCGATAATTCATTCAGATCATCCCAAATTAAGTAACTAGTTGACAAGCAACATTATAACGACACTCGGGTTTTCCACTAACTTAGTAACAGGAACCTTTAAATTTATTTTAGCATTTTCAAGGGTTTTAATAAGATTTACACCAACAGACTCAGGCGAAAAACGAAGCTTTTCTGGGTGAACACAAGGTTTAGTAACATCACATTTTGGACAGAGGTTACAACTTCCAGCTCTCAAACCTAAAGCAAAAGGAAATCCATTAATAAACGCAAATTTTTCGAGCTTCAGAAGGATCTCATGGACCCTCCGACTATCTTCTTCCCAAACCCGATAGAAACTTCCCAAGTCCTCCGCTCCTTTATGCGACTCTTCCATGCCAGTTAAATAGTTTGTACCCTTAGCCGAGGACTGGAACCTAGCCACTAGCACATGCCTGTATTCTCGCAAGATTGAGCGAAATTCCTCGACTGAAGGCACATAGGGAGGACAAGCCCAATTCATTCCATATTGGTTACACCAATATTTGCATTTTAAAACAACTCTTTTTTCAACAACAACGTTTTCGGTAGATATAATCCTTGCGTCTGTTGCTCCTAAATCTAATGCAAACTTTTTAATAGCCTCAAGCACAAGCCCGCCTCCTGTAACGTTTAATTTTAATGCAAACAGAATTCTAGAATTTTATTTTTCCGGATGTCTAAAATCTTTAAGAATTGCGGTCTACCCCAGAAGAGTCAATAAGTAAACCGGAAAGCCCTATAGATTGTTTCAGGATATTTGCATTGATATTTCCAGAAGTAAACGTCGAACCTGTTTTAATGTTGTTGACCGTAATAACCGCGGGGGAAAATAGGGCAGGATCGATTTTATAGAAATTGCTATCGGCTTCTTTAAATATTTCGGCAAAAGGTTTCCCATAATCTTTTGAACCTACAGACGATGCTTTTTCAACTATCCTTTTTAAATCCTCATCGTTGTCGAAATCTACTACAAAAAAGGTCATCCCTCCATAAATTAGCATATCGTTTGTTCTTCCCATAGCCTCATCGAATTTTGGATGTATCG
>JAWBXA010000018.1:0-20958 GCA_038868115.1 Bathyarchaeia archaeon | reverse complement strand
GGCGCAGAGTTTTGTCGCCTAGACTTATGGCCTCATTGTCAGCTACAACCTTAATTCGCTCTTGTGGGACGTGATAATAAACTTGAGCCATTTTTGCGCCTCTGCCAGTAGCCACCAGTTTAGCTTTCGATGCGATTTTCATTAGGTGGGGTATGGAGCCAGCGTGGTCTGGCTCCGCATGATTCATGACAACGTAATCAATTTCTTCTGGTTTTGCCATGTTGCGGATTTTATCTTCCAAATCTTTTTCGAAGCCCGGATTTACAGTGTCTATTAAGGCTTTCCCATCGCTGCCAATGATGAGGTAAGCGTTATAGGATGTGCCTTTTGGAAGCGGGATTAGGGCGTCGAAAATTCTGCGGTTCCAGTCTCTTACGCCGACCCAGTAAACGTTTTCCGCTATTTGCACGATGTTTCTTTCAGTCATGCAAGTTTCACCTTTTATTACAATTGTAATAAAGTATATTTATGCCTTTCCCTCACAAATATAACAGAACAAGAGGGATGAAAAGAAATGCTACTACCATGCGAAGTCGCTGTAAAAAGCCTACTCCCACCGGTAAGGGCGGCTCTAGCTAAAAGACTAATGACAAAACACAACCTAAAACAGACGAAGGCGGCAAAACTGCTGGGTGTAAGCCAACCAGCCATAAGCCTCTACAACAAAAAAATGAGGGGGAAAGCCCTAGACCTAGAAAAGGACGGGGAAATTAAAGGGCTAATTGAAGAGTTGGCGGATTTCCTGGCAAAAGAGGGCTTATCCCACAGAGATTTTACACTAAAGTTTTGCGAAATCTGCAGGGCCGCCCGTGGAAAAGGCTTGTTGTGCAACATGCATAAGGCTTTAGACCCAACATTTGAAACTGAAAAATGCGGATTATGCATTTCTACAGATTTACGGAAATGGCAGTGAAAGAAGCGCTCAAAATTTTCCACGCTTTACCTAATTGCCTTAGCCATTACCCTGATGATCCTAATCTTCGGAGAGCTAATCTACGCCACCATATGAATAGATCTTTCTAAGGGAAATTATTCCGCGTTAAACCTGTTATCGTTAGGATGGAATGAGGCATACAAAGGAAGAAGGAACCTAAAGGGTAGGATAATCCTTCGAGTTGTTGACTTCAGTAAAATCGCTTACTCTGCTAGGAACTTTATGATTTTCTCGTAAACGTCCTTGTCCCTTAAGTCCTCATGTCCCTTGTATATGCTTGGGTTGTCGTTAACCTCTACAATCATATAGCCGCCATTAACTTCTTTAACGTCGACGCCGTAAAGTCCCTTCCCAACGACGCTGCAGGCTTTAAGGGCAGCTTCCTTGAGTTTTTGAGGTGCATTATCCCGCTTTAGGGTGACCGTTCTACCCCATATGAAGCTTGGTTTTCCACGTTTTTTTACGCCATGTTTCCATTTGCCCTTTGGCATCATGTATTTGCAAACGTATAAGACTTCGCCGTTTAGGACGCCCACACGCCAATCGAAGCGGGAGGGCATAAACTTCTGTACAACGATGTAATCCGACCGTCTAAAGAAGCGTTTGGCAACTTCACGGAAACTTGTTTCGCATGAAACCTTCTCTACATATTTTGAAAAGCTTGTGTAGGGTGCCTTAATAACCACCGGTTTTCCAAAAAGCTCGAAGATTTCCTCTATTTGCCTATGATGAAACTCATCTTTGTTCAAAAACAATGTTGGAATGTGCGGCACATCATACTTTTCGAAGAGCCGGTACTGGTGAATTTTGTTGGCGCAAATCTTAATCGAAATAGGGTCGTCAACGACTTTTAGGCCAAGCTCCCAAGCAGTTTTTGAAACTATGTAGGATGTGTAAAGTGGATCAGTGGTTGCCCTTATGAAAACGCTGTCATATTTTGGAATTTCTGAGAGCCCGCTTCTGAACATGAATTTGAACTCATGTCCCATTTGTTCGGCTGTTTGTTTAAAGGTTTGGAGAGCCTCAACTTCATCAGAACATGTGAAATTGTATTTTTCAACAAAGCATGCTATTCGCGTCAATCAAATCATCCTTTCCGGAAACCCGGGAAACAATTTTAGAAATTATATCGATGTCTAAAGGCGTAATTTCCCCGATCTTTAAGGGTTGAAGCCCGCAAAGGTAGGCTTTCCCAGCGAAACGTTGAAGGTGCAACTTGCACACTGGGATTTTGAAGTTTTCATGAACTTTTTTGGCAATTTCCTTTACATTGTTATCTTCACAGGTACACTCGCCGAAAAACGCTTTAACAGAAATTATTTCGCCACATAGTGGCTGAGCGCAAACGGCATAACGATAATTCATGCTTAAGCTTTTGACAGCCCTGTATAGGGCAGTTCTATTTCTGGCTGTTTTGAAGCCATTAAACGAGAATGGATTTGCTGCGAAAACAACTATTGGGAAGCCGAACTCAGCCATTATCTGCTTAACAGAATCCGTAACAAGATATGGCATTATAGGCGTCCCATTTTTTGAAGCCCTAACCAGCAGAACCGGCGGCCTAAAAGCGTCTATGGCGTTTTCCGTTGTTGGAACAACATCGTTTCCAAGGATTTCAGCGTGAAGCGAAACATAATAGCCTGCTTTCATGTATCTGTAGTCGTTGTTTATGTTAAGAATAAAATCCCTAACAGAAGACTTGAGGAAGGCTGATGGTTTTATTATGGGCGTGTTTGTTCTTAGGTCGATGTTTGAGACGACCAGCACGCAAGAGGCACCAGACAGCAGAAACAGTTAATATCATTAAGAATATTTAAAATTAACTATAACTTATGCTAATGCTAATCAACCACCCGCGATGGAGAAATGCTATAAGCTTATATGTTGGCTATTTGAGATTTCATTTAAAGAGGCAGTCTATACGTACAGAACCCTAGAGGTTCTCGGATCAGAACACGAGTACTCGCTCGTTGACAAAAATTTGAGGGCTTTGCCAATAGTTGACAAAGTCATAAAAGATGTTTATGGGCGAGTTGTAAATTTTGTGAAGTTTGGCAGCTTCACTTTTGGAAAAGAGTTGCAGCTTCACGTTATTGAGGTTAAGCCTAACAAGCCTTTCAGGTCGCCAAAAACCTTTGAGGAAACTATGCAGGAGGCTGTTTTAAGACTCAGCGAAATGCTTGAACGCCGTTATGGTGCAAGGCTTTTAGGCACTGGAATGCATCCAACATTGAGGCTTGAGGAAACAGCCGTTTGGCCGCATCGCCACAAGCAGATTTATGAAGCTTTTAGCAGAATCTTCAACCTTAGGCAGCATGGATGGCTTAATATTCAAAGCTTCCAGTTGAACATCCCCTACGCTTGTGAAGCCAAAGCCGTTCAGATGCATAACCTGCTTGCCAACGTCTGTGCTTATCTACCAGCTGTTTCGGCTTCTTCTCCCATATTTGAGGGGCGACTAGGCGATTATGTAGATAATAGGCTTTACTTTTACATGCAAAATCAGAAGGAAATTCCATCGGTAACTGGAAAAGTCGTCCCAGAATATATTCAGTCTTTTAGGCAGTATAGGCTGGAAGTTATCGGGCGCTATTCAGCTGACTTAGCCAGTGTTGGGGCTCACAGCTGTATCCTCAATAAGGAATGGGTTAACTCGAGGGGCGTAATCTTCCGCTTTGAAAGGAAAGCCCTAGAAATACGTGTCATGGACGAGCAAGAATGCATAAAATCCGACGTGGCCATAAGCTGTTTTATAAGGGCTCTGCTTAGAG
This sequence comes from Bathyarchaeia archaeon, assembly GCA_038868115.1. Classification (GTDB taxonomy): domain Archaea; phylum Thermoproteota; class Bathyarchaeia; order Bathyarchaeales; family Bathycorpusculaceae; genus JAGTQI01. The sequence goes on along the minus strand of JAWBXA010000018.1, from coordinate 17,253 downwards.
GCTTGATGAGGGCGGATGAACCTTTAATACCGACGGAAGTTTTGGCTGAAGACTTCAAGTCCGTTATAAAGTATGGCTTAGAAGCGAAAGTGATCCATCCCAATGGGCCAACGGCTAGGCATGTATGCAGACGCCTATTGAAAATTGCTTGGGAAAACGCCACGTCTGAGGAGAAGGAATATCTCCCCTTAATAGAGAAGCGTGTTGAACGCGGCAACCTTTCAGACGTTATCAAAGAAAAAGTCAAAGTTAGGGCGCAGAAAACCGACTTGAACGAGGCAGTTATAGACGTTTACTCGAAACTTTTAAACAGCCTAGAGGCTAATGAGCCACTATATTAACGGGTTGGAAGTGCATATGCAAGCCGAAGGCGAACGCCAGAAAAACTTCTTTAACATTTGCGGCGCTTGTAAGATTAACTGTTGCTGGGATGCAAGACCGCCAATAACCGAAAAGCGTGAAAAAATTATTCTAGAATACTTGAAGGCGCATGGCATCCACGTTGAGAATCCTTTCGTGCATGCTGAATATACTTTCCCAAGGGAGGATGAAAGCGGATACTGCATATTTTATGATAAGGCCACAAGGAAATGCATTGTGCATCCAGCAAAGCCAGAAACATGCGTCGCAGGACCAATAACCTTCGACATAAACAAGGCGACCGGCAAAATTGAGTGGTACTTGAAGATGGAGAAAATTTGCCCCCTCGCTGGAGTAATTTACGATGATAAAGCTCTTCTTAAGAAACATTTTGAAGCCGCTAGAAGGGAAATTCTGCAGCTTGCCAGAGAACTGACGCCAAAGGCTTTGAAGACCATATTGAAGCGGGAAGAGCCAGACACGTTCAAGATATGGGAGGAAGAAATAGAAGGGGAAATTTTGGATAAACTATAGGATGGAACTTGATACTTTTTAGAAATCCGGAGGGGGCTATCCAATTTATGGCTGCTGCGACTCATAAATTTGATGTCCCCGTGTTGCAAAATGCTTTTACCTTCGGTTTTCCGCTATTCCTATAGCATTGAGGTTTAAACCGCTTTGAAAGAGCAGCCCAAAAATGCTTTTGACATTCTGGTTAAGCCTGTTCGCCGCTTGATTGAGCAGAGGGGGTTCTCAAAACCAACAGAGCCTCAAGAAAAGACTATTCCGCTCATCCTTGAGGGGAAAAATGTTCTGCTTATTTCGCCCACCGCCACAGGTAAAACTGAGGCTGCCTTCTTGCCCGTCTTAAGCATGCTCCTACAAGAGACACACACCCCAGGCATAAAAGTGCTTTACATCACACCCTTAAGGGCTTTGAATCGTGACATGCTGGAGCGTCTCGAATGGTGGTGCAACAATCTAGACATTAAGTTGGCTGTTAGGCACGGCGACACAGAAACCCGCGAACGGACAAGACAAGCGCGGAGTCCACCGGACGTTTTGATAACGACTCCTGAAACTTTGCAGGCTATTTTGGTCGGCTGGATTATGAGGCAACACTTACAGCAGGTTCGTTGGGTAATCATCGACGAAGTCCACGAGATGGCTGACAGCAAACGTGGAAGCCAGCTTGCTCTAAGCCTCGAAAGGCTCAGAACAATGATTGGAAGAGACTTCCAAATAATAGGTTTGTCAGCCACCATCGGCAGTCCAGAAAAAGTAGCCCAATTCCTCGTTGGAAACAGCCGCCCAATAGAGATTGTGCGGGTTCCAGTTGCCAGAAAAATGCATTTGAAAATACTTTTCCCAAAACCTAAACCAGAAGACTTTATGCTGGCAGAACAGCTTTACACGCATCCAGAAGTGGCGGCTAGGCTTAGGGTTATCCGCGATTATATAAGCCGCCACAGGTCAGTTCTTCTATTCACAAATACACGCGCCATTTCAGAAGTTTTGGCAAGCCGCTTCAAAGTTTGGGACATAGACTTTCCGGTTTCCATACATCATGGTTCTCTGGCTAAACCGTCCCGCATAGCAGCAGAAAGAGGCCTAAAAAACGGCGAGTTGAAGGGCTTGGTTTGCACCAGCAGTCTAGAGCTTGGCATAGATGTGGGCCGCATAGACCTAGTAATCCAGTACATGAGCCCACGCCAAGTCACAAGACTCATCCAACGGGTTGGAAGAAGCGGCCACAGAATCGGGCGAATAGCCGAAGGAATAATTGTGACAATGGATTCTGATGACACGTTGGAGGCTCTAGCCATAGCGAGACGCGCTCTAAAAGAGGATTTAGAGCCGGTCGAAATTCCTCCAAAACCCTATGACACTTTAGCTCACCAAATTGCTGGGCTACTCTTAAAGCAGAAGAGGCTTGAGTTTGGCGAAATCTTGGAAATGTTTAGGAAAGCCTACCCGTACGCCGACTTAACAATAGAAGACATTGAAAAAATTTTACGCTATATGCATGACCGCTTCCCTAGACTTGCATGGGTTTCTTTTGAAGACAGGGTGGTTCTGAAACCTCGCAGGACAAAGGCGCTTTTCGAATATTATTTCGACAATTTGTCCATGATACCAGAAGAAAAACAATACTTAGTCGTGGATGAGACAACAGACCAAGCCGTGGGAATTTTAGATGAAGCCTTCATGGCGGAGTATGGCAAGCCAGGAATAAAGTTCATAATCCGTGGAAGCCCATGGCGAATTCTCCACATATCAGGCGACAAGGTCTACGTGAAGCCGGTGGGCGACCCTACGGGGGCTATCCCAAGCTGGATAGGAGAAGAAATCCCCGTGCCATTTGAAGTTGCCCAAGAAGTCGGCTATATCCGTGGTTTTGTTGAAGAGCAAATCCGTAAGGGTCTGCCGCCAGAAGAGATTGCAGCAAAACTCAGTGAAAGCTATCCGGCAGAAAACGAGACAATTTTGGATGCTTTAGCCGAGACTGTCGAGCAGGCGGCTACTGGGATACCTGTTCCAACGGACAAGCGAATAACCATCGAAGACTGGGAGGACTTCGTAATAGTCCATGCCCACTTCGGTTCTCTTACGAACAGAGCGCTAGCCCAACTTGTTGGGCAATTCTTATCCGAAAGGGTTGGGTATGGCATAGTGGTTCAGCACGATCCTTATCGCATATTCATACAGACAATGGGAGCTGCGGACGCTGATCAAATCGCCATGTTACTTGATGAAATCGCTTCAATGAGTGAACAAGTCGTCAAGGATGCTTTAATAAGGGCGACTGTTAAGACGGGCATTTTTAAGAGGCGTATGATTCACGTGGCGAGACGTTTCGGCGCGCTGGAGAAGTGGGCTGACTTCAGCAATGTAAGCCTCCAGAGGCTTTTGAAAAGCTTCGAGGGGACTCCAATATTCGAGGAGGCCCTGAAAGAAGTTTTCACAAAAGACTTGGACGTTGGGAGGCTTGTCCAAGTTTTGGAGAAAATCCGCAAGGGCGAAATAGAAATTGTTAAGGTTGAAACTGGTGGGACTGCCACTCCAGTTGCCCGTGTTGGTATTGAAAGGGTAAGCATGAAAACAGATCTTATTCCGCCTGAAAGAATGCGGGCTGTGCTCATAGAATCTGCAAAAGCGAGGCTGTTGAACGAAACATGTAATCTTGTTTGTACAAACTGTTGGAGCTACACAGACATGATACGCGTCAAAGACATGCCAGCGAAACCAAAATGTCCAAAGTGTGGCTCCGGAGCCATAGGGCTTCTAAGGGTTGAGGAAGAGAAGGTTTTGCCACTAATAGAGAAGAAGGGCGAAAGGCTTACTAAGAGCGAAGAGAAAATCCAGAGGCAAGCCCTGCAAACAGCTCGTCTAATAGAAAGGTATGGCAAAGCGGCGGCAGTAGCCCTCTGTGCACGGAAAGTTCAACCGCCAGACATCAAAGAAGTTCTCGAAAAAGAAGCCATGCTCACGGATAGGTTTTATGAGCTTGTTTTAGAGGCTGAACGTAAAGCCATAAGCAAAAGATTCTGGTAGAAGCGAGAGACTTACAACAACTTTTAAATGGGAGACCACATTAATCTGGGTGAGCACAGCTCTTAACAACTGCGGAGAGATAAAGAAGCGTGGAAATAAGCCGAAAAAGGCTCCGGGAGGAAGTCCTAAACAGGATAAAGTATGTTAAAAACTGTGTTTTGGCAAGGGAACTATGCCTCCTCATCAGAACAAACAGAGCAGTCCTCGAGCCAAAAGACGTGAAGGAAATATGCCTCTACATTTCAAGCTTATGCAAGGAGGAAGGATGCGAAGAACCTAGTGAGCTCTGCCGCAAGGCAGCAGAAGTCGTGGGCGCCGGAGACGAGGAGAAATATCTGGAATTATGCGCCCAAAGCGCCATGAAATGTGGAGAATCTAGACGCCCAACACCAAAAAGAGCCACCTACGTGGCATAGCAAAAGGAAAATCTTTAAAAGAATAAAAGATTGGTAAAAACCAAGAAGATGGAGGCGTGCTCACTGTTCATAGCCCCCTATGTCCCAACCCCACTTCCAGTCGTCCGTCACATGCTCATCCTGGCACAGCTGAAACCCGGTGAAGTTTTCTTCGACCTTGGCGCTGGAGACGGCAGAACGGTAGTAATGGCGGCTAAAGAATTTGGCGCACGGGCAGTAGGCGTAGAATTACGCGAAGATCTTGCGAAAAGAGCCCTAAGCACAGTCCACGAAGAGGGGCTCCAGGACAGGGTAACAATAGTTAACGGCGACATGTTCAACGTTGACCTCTCATCAGCTGATGTTGTATTCCTATACCTAACCACAAGCGCAAATGAAAAAATAAAGCCAAAACTTGAGGCTGAACTTAAGCCTGGAGCCCGCGTTGTCTCCCACGACTACGAGATCGTGGGTTGGAGACCGTTAAAGGTAGAAAACTTCTGTGAAAACCCTAAACTTGGATATCCATCCCATACAATATACCTATACAAGAAAGTTTAAAGCTCCTAACAAAGACTGGGACAAGGCATGTCTCCAAACATTCAAGTACCGTATAGGTTTTGTGGCAGACACGGATGCAGCCAAAAGATCCACAAAATCTACAATAAGGAAACGGCTGACTGCTGGCGGGTGGTTATATTGCGGCGACAGCCGCAAACAGATGTACACAGAAAGCATGGAAAACCCCAAATGGAGTTGTCGAAAACCTTAAAGCCTGTTACAATGGCTGAGGAAAGAAAATAAACCTTTAATCCGAGACCTTAAACTTCAAAATTTTGAGAAACCAGTAAAAGTAAAAGCTTAAGGGCGAAGGACATGCTGTTCGTTCCATGGCGATGCATTGCAGACTGGAAATGCAACACATGTGGCTTATGCTGCAAAGCCTACAGCGTAGTCTTAAACTTCCAAGAATGGCTAGAAATAGTAAAAAACTACGGCGTGGAAACAACAGTTTCAGGCTTAAATAAGCTATACTTACGAAGAAAAAGCGACGGCTCATGCATATTCCTCTACAAAGTGGCGGGCATGCACCTATGCGGATTACAACACATGAAGCCGGCAGCCTGCAAACTCTGGCCCTTCAAAATTTTAGCCACACCAAAGTTTGGATACGCAAAAAAAGCATCGTACGATTACGGCGGGAAAACACTGTACATATATGTTGACTCCACATGCACTGGACTAATCTATGGAAGGCCGACATGGGAGTTCGCAAACCAGACCCTAAAAGAGTTTATAGAAATCGCCACAGGAATCCGCAGCAGCCAAAAACGAAGTAAAGCAAACATAGATTTTATCCAACAATACCCATCGGTAAGAAGGCTTCTATAAGTAAAATTTTTTGGTTAACGCTTTGCTTTATATGGACTGTATTGGATAGCGTTCATATTGAAGTTCGTAAAGCTTCTTCAACTTATCAATAGTGTCTATTTCCTCTATGGTTTTGTCTGTTCTGAAGCGGACTATTTTTGGCACTCTTAGGGCGTAGCCGCTTGTGTACTCGTCTGTTTCTTGAATCTCTTGGTATGTTACCTCCACCACGACTGTTGGTTTTACAAAGACTCCTTCGTCGTCCTCGCTAGTTTTTGTTCTTTCAATAACGGTTGCAAGCGCGTCCATGGTCTGCTCTGGTAGGTTAGAAACTTTTCCAATGGTGTAGAGTTTTTTCTCTTTTGGATCTCGCACCGCCAGAAGAAAGGACGAGTATAAGCCTGCTCGTCTCCCCTTTCCGTATAGGGCTTTTACTATTGTGCAGTCTATTGTGTCGCGTTCTGGTTTCAGTTTAAGCCATGTGTAGGTGCGCTGTCCAATCTCGTATGGGGAGCTTAAGTCTTTTACAACTATGCCTTCAAAGCCTTTCTTTAGGGCTTCGTCGTAGAAGCGCATCAGTTCAACCTCGTTTCGGCATTCAACGCCCTCAGCCAAATATTCTGGCGGGACAACCTCCAAGAGGTATTTACGCCTTTCTGAAAGCGGCAGGCAGATAAGTTCCCGTCCATTTAAGAAGAGTATATCGAAGGCTCTATACGTGACGCGGACTTTCTCCATCCTTTCTGCAAGCTCTTCTGGTGTCAGTTCTCTCGGCACCGTTCTTTCGAGCATTACTTGGAAAGGAAGCGGGTTGCCGTTTTGGTCTACGGCTAGGACTTCACCGTCCACGATGCAGCTTTGAGCATTAAAATTCCTGGCTATCTCTACAATTTCCGGAAGCGTTTGAGACTTTTCAACTCCACGCCTTGAGAAAATCCATGTTTGAGTCCCCCACTTGTGAACTTGGAGGCGGCTTCCATCAATCTTGTATTCGGCTCTAACCGGGTAAACGACTTTGTCTGGCTCGTATAAGTGGGCTAGTTGAGGCCTTATGAACTGTCCGGGACGCATCTTCACCTCTGCCAGTTTTGGCAGTCCTTCTGAGGCTAGGCTTATTCCTTCAGCTATGCCCATTATGGCGCATGCGTTTTGGATTAGTTCCACCGGGACTTGGTAGGCTCTTGCCGCAGCTCTCATGACCGTGCTTGCATAATAGCCAAGCTTCAAATCTCCCAATAGAAGCCGGACAATGTATTTTGCCTCTTGAGGTGTTGCAATCCGCAGCAAGCTTGCAACGTAGAGTTCTCGTTCCTTAACGCCTTTCAATTTTGGAAGAAGCTTAATCGCCTCATAAACCTCATTTACTGAAAGTCTTGGTTCCGAAGGCCTTTTGAGGAGATAAGCCACTTCTCCGTGTTCCCCGTAGTCGATGAGGAGCTTCTTAACTTCACTTTTTGAAACGCCGGTGGCCAGGCTTAGGCTTCGCTCCACTAAGCCTGGACCGATCTTTAAGCTTTCGTCTGTTATTGTTCCCAAGGCTAGGCGCGCCTTAATCTCTAGGGAAAGCTCGGCTGTTTGGAAGAATTTGGCCAGCTCCGTCTCTTTTCCCTTCTTTCCCCGGAGCAATGCCAGCCGCTCGTAAATCTCAACCACTTTCACGAAGGGCATGTCTTTTCTGGGCTCTTTTCCTTCCATATATAGGCGTATGAGGTAATATGGTATACCAGTCCGCCACTCTATCTGCTCTGGGGAGAAACCAGCCTCAATTAAGCGGAGAACCGCCTCCCTCTGCGAACCGTAGGTTTCTATCAGCTCTTTTATAGTGGGCGGCTTAACCAGCGACATTTGTTTTTCTCACAGCCTACTGGTGCAAGCTATTTTGTGTTCAGGCTTCAGGAGTTTTTGGTATCGGCTCTATTGCCCTTAAGAATCCGTCCTTTGTTATATCTACTCTTATTCTTCGGCGTTCAAAGTTGCACATTCTGCAGTCTAGAACGCGGACTATGCGGACGAATTCTCCTCTGTCAACGCCTAAATCCACCTGCTGGTCATACCAGTAGACACGTCCGTAATCCACTATTATTGTTCCGTCAAGGTTATGGGCTAGGCCTATTCCGCCTGCCATGTCGTAGCTGTCCCAAACTTCTGAACTTCGCTGGTTCACGTAGAGGGCTGTTATGCCATGCACCTGGTTGTAGCGGGCTAACTCCATGACACGGTATTTTAGGGCTCCACGGTAGGCTTCCAGCACCGTTACAGAGTCTATTATGGCTAGTTCAATTTTCTCTTTCTCGGCTACGTAGCGATATGTTTCCGCAAAGGTATTCCAATCACGAAGCTCGGGATAAGCCACAGTATCTAAGACGAAGAGGTTTTCGCGTATCTTATTCCAGTCCAAGCCTAGAATCTCTGCTTTCTGCTTAAGCCTAGACTGCAAATCAAAACGTGGAGTAGCGCTTTTCCAGGTGTCTTCAGCCGTTGCATAAAGCACCTTTCTACGAGAGGCAGCAACTCTTACGGCTATCTCCTCAACAAGGATGGATTTTCCAGCACCAGGCAAGCCTGTGATGGCGAATTGTCCACAAATTGGTATTCCTCCGAGGCTTTTTCCATCCGGTGTAAGGAAAAGCTGGTCTAGGAAGGTGCCTGTTGGAAAGCCCAGTAGAGGTTTTTTGGCCTCCACAGCCTCGTCTGGCTTAAGCACAAGAGCGCTTAGCTTTTCTTCGTCATGATCAATCCTTGTTGTCATGGGCTTTGTGGCAAGCTCCCACTCATCCGCCGGTGCTCTGGCACTTTTCAAAGCTTCGGCGAGTGTTTGAGCCATAGCTCTCACAAGACTTTCTATTTCTGGTGCGGTTGCCTCCTGCTTTGGCTGCACTACGGCTTCTAAAGGCTTTAGAGCGGCTTCGACGGGCTTTTCTACCGGTTTAGCCTCCTCAATAGCAAGCGCCCATAACTCGCCCTGTCGCTCCACAACCCCCCTATTTTTAAGGGACTGCAGAAGTGCATAAGCAGATTTTGGTCCATACTTCGGTATGCCTAAACCTTCTGAAATCTCGCTTAAAGAGGCTCGCCCACTGTGGGCTTTGAGAAACTCAACTATGTCATTTTCCTCAACCATAAGTTCTCCCAGTTTAAACGCAGCTCTGTTTTCTAAATATTTTTGTAAAAGTTAGGCTTTTAAATATACCCCTCTACAAGCAACTTTAAACGTGCTTTTCAAGAGGCCTGACAAGTTCTATGGATCGCTTTTGCTTCTTAACTAAGCTAAGACATTTTCCATTCTGAAGGATTTCGGAAAAAGTGGATGTGGCTTCTTCCCATTCAATAACGTCCACAGCGACAACGGTTATCCAGACATTTTGTTGCTCACTGAAAATTCATAGTTAAAAACAGCCAGAAAAAGAGCAATCAGGTCAGCGTTATAAGCGAGAAAAGCGCATGGAAATAAATCTAAAAGCGTGGGATAACAGCTTTGAGTAAACCAGAAGTTGGAGTTTCAACCCTTCACCTGCTAAGCGAACCCTTTAACAAAATGGTTGAAAAAATCACAAAAATAAACGCCAGCCACATAGAAGTCGTGGATGACGGTCTCCACGCTTTAGACAAGCGAAGAGTTACGAAACTTAGAGATGTAGGACTTTCCTACAACATAAAGTTTTCAGTCCACGCGCCCTTCGCCGACATAAACATAGCCTCGTCGTCGCACAGCATTTTAAAAGCCATGCTTAAACGATTAGAAAACTCGATAAAACTGGCAAGCCGATTGGAGGCACATATTTGGGTTTTTCATCCAGGATTAAAAACAGGTGTAAGTATGTTTTATCCTGGCAAAGACTGGAAGCAGAACCGAGAAACTGCACAGTTCCTCTATAAAATCGCTACGGATTATGGCTTAGAAGTAGCCATAGAGAACGTGCCGGAACCATATCCCTTCCTAATGAAAAGCGTTAAAGACTTTGAGAAGTTTTATAGCGAAATTTCAGAGCCTATAGGTTTAGCCCTCGACGTTGGGCATTCAAACATTAATGGACAGACAGAACAGTTCCTAAAAACGTTTACAGAAAAGATTGTACACATCCACGCCCACGACAACGATGGAAGGAGCGACTCGCATTTGGGAATAGGCTGTGGAACCGTGAACTGGCAAGGATTTGCAAGTTTACTGCGGGAAATAATCTACAACAAAGTTGTGGTTGTGGAGTCTGTTGAAAAAGTTGCGGAAAGCGTTAACTTTTTGAAATCCATATTTAGTGAAGCATGGCGGTAAACATGGATACGCCAAGAGCAGAGTACGCGCCTGTACGTCTAGTGCCAAACTCCTATAATAAGTGTATAAGAACTAATACTGAGAGGATAGATGTTGAGCTTGCTAAAAGGCAGCACATGGAATACTGCAAAGCCTTAGAGAACCTTGGTTTAAAACTTCTTTGGGCTAAGGGCGACGACACATTACCAGACAGCTGCTTCGTTGAGGATACAGCCGTTATTTTTGGCGAGAAGGCGGTTATATGTAATATGAAAATGAGGTCTCGAAAAGGAGAGGTTGTCGAAATAGCGAGGATGCTGGAAAAAATGAAGAAGGTGCACCGCATAGAACCGCCAGCAACAATTGATGGTGGAGACGTCCTCAAAATCGGCAAAGAAGTATTTGTCGGTCTTACAGCCAGAACTAATTTTTATGCCGTGGATCAGTTGCAGAAAATTTTGGAGAATGATGGGTTTAACATAATTCCTGTTAAAGTGAATGGCGTTACTCATTTGAAGTCTGTGTGCACATACCTCGGAAACGGTTATGTTGTGCTGGCGGAGGGCTACTTCAATGCAGATGTTTTTAAGAGCTATAATAGGCTTGTTGTTCCCCCCTCAGAGCAATACGCGTCAAACTGTCTAGCCGTCAATGGAGTAGTTCTAATGGCGAAGGGTTATCCAAAAACGAGGAGGCTTATAGAAAGGGAAGGCTTCGCCGTACAAGAGTTGGAGATGTCAGAGTTTAGGAAAGGGGAAGGCGCCTTAACCTGCCTCTCAATACTTTGGTAAGTTTCAGCCTTTTGGAAGCGGAACCTCAATGGTCATAAAGTCTTCTGCAACCTGTGTCTTTTTGAAAATTTTCCTTGCTTGTTTTAAAAGCACTTTCGGGTTTCCATAACGCGCACTTATGTGGGTTAGAATCAACAGTTTAGCTCTGGAATTTTTGGCGTTCTCCGCCGCTTGACTTGGAGTTGAGTGTCCATCCTCATAAGCTCTTTCAGCCAAGTCATCATCCAAAGTGGCGTCATGAATTAACAAATCAGCATCAGCCGCAAAATCCGCCAAACTCTCAAAAGGCCTCGTGTCTCCGGTGTAAACTATTTTTCTTCCCGGTCTTGGCGAACCCATAACATCTTCCGGTTTGACGATTTTCCCGTTTGGAAGTTTAACTTCATTGCCGTGTTGGAGCCTTGACCATAAAGGTCCTTTCGGGACTCCTAAGGCTTTAGCTTTTTCTGGGTAAAATTTTCCTGGGCGGGGCTTCTCCACTAGGGCGTAGGCCAGGCTTGGTATTACATGGTTTGCCCAAACAGCCTGAACAGCGTATTCTATCTCTTCGCATACTTTTCCAGCGCTGTGGATTTCATTGATTTCTATGGGGAATGTTATGCTGAACTGAACTGTTTCTCTTAAGTTTTCTATGAATCTTCTTATTCCTGGCGGTCCGTAGATTTCGAGTTTTTTGTCGCGGCTAAGAAGGGCCATCGTCTGTATAAGCCCAGGCAAGCCTAGCATGTGGTCTCCGTGCATGTGTGTTACAAACACTTTCATTTTCTTGTTGAAGCTGGCTCCAGCCATTATCATCTGCCTTTGCACACCCTCGCCGCAGTCAAAAAGCAGCTGTTCGCCTTTACGCTTTATCAATATAGCTGGCAGGCTCCTTTTTGGAGTTGGGATGCTTCCAGCCGTGCCTAAGAAGATGACCTTCAAGTTCATGCGTGGCACTGCACCGTTTAAATTATGAAGCCTTTTCCTTGTTAGGCTTTATGCTTAATTCGCAAGTTTTAAAGGTTGAATGGAGAATCATGCATGGGAAATGGTCTTTTATGGTATGGGGTTATTGTTGTTTTTGGTCGTGTTATGGCAGCACTAAAAGTTCAAGGGGTGAAGGACCTGTCGCGGAGGGCGAACTGCTAAAATGCAAAGAATTCGGGAAGAACATTTGGGTTTAACAATACAATCTACGGCCGCCATTTGGCTTAATTGTACAATTAATGTCCATCGTAATCCTCTACTTTGAGAAAGAGCTATAAGCAGCATTATGCTTTCTCGAAAACTGCGATTTCACGGGTTAGGCTTCTGTGTACATAAACCATGTGAGATTCTACGTGCCGATAGCCTAACGTCTTACCAATTTGGCTTATTTCAATGGTCTTTGGCGCTGCCATGCATATATGACTCTTTTTGTCAAGCATGTCTTGTACAGCCTTTAAACAGTCTTCGATTATCTGCCTTGTGGCTCGCTTAAAGGTTGTTGCGCTTCGTCCATAGGGTGGGTCTGCAACCACGGCGTCCACGTTTTTCACAGGAGGGTTTTCTGCGTCGGCAACTATGAGTCCTTCTGGTTCAATGCCGAAATATGCAAGGTTTTCTCTGCTTCCCTTAACCATGCGTCTTTGGATGTCAAAGCCGAGGACGCGGCACCCTATTAGGGCTGCCTCAATAAGGATGCTTCCCGTTCCGCAAAAGGGGTCAAACACTAAATCGCCGGATTTTGGCTTGGCTAAGTTCACCATGCATCTTGCGAGTTTTGGCGGCATTGCCGAAGGGTGGAAGAAGGGCTTTTTCTTTGGGCGTCTATCCATAAATGGTTTCGGCGGCATGTCCGCCAACTTCAAGCCGAAAACAAGCTTATCATCTGTTAAGATTCCTGTGAAAGTTTTTTTGGGGTTTTGAAGGTTTACTCGTACATTTTCTGTCGTGTTTAGGATTATTTCGCCGAGTTTGCGCTCTAAAGCCATTCCGTTGACTTCTTTTGCGTGGCTTTTTGCATGTTTTATGCGGACAGCAAAAGTTTCGCCACTTTTTACGAATTTGTCAATATTGGTTGAGCGGATTGCTTTAACAGCCTCGCTTAGCTCAGCCTTGCATGTAAAAATTTCCAATCCACACAGCCTCGTTAAAGCTGCACGCCTTTTTGCGGCTTCGACGCATTTTATGTCTGCTTCAATTCTCAAAACCTGGTCCAGTTTTTCTAATACTCTGTAGCTGTAGCCTTCAGCCTCAAGGATGGCTTTAAGCTCCGCCGTTGGGAGTGTTTCATGCTCGCCTGATAAGAGGAAGAAGAGCCTAGCCACTTTGAAGCTCCCGTAACGCTTGAGCAATAAGCGGAGCCAGTGAAACTTTGCTTACCGGGCTTGAGACGCTGTCTGTTCCAACTATTTCTTCAACTCCGGCTTGGCGGATGCGCTTTTCAGCATCGCCCACCAGAAGCGGATGCACACATGCGGCATAAACTTTTGCTGCTTCCAGTTCTTTTAAAATGTTTGCCGCCGCCACTATTGTGCCGCCAGTACTAATAATATCGTCAAAAATGATGACCGCTTTTCCTTTAACGGCGAACTCCCTCTTTTCAACGGTTACACGTCCAGTATAGCGGTCTCTTTGCTTTTCCAAATAGCCAAAATCTCCGCCTAAAACTTTAGAGGCTTCTTCAGCTATGCCTATTGCACCCTTGTCTGGGGCCAATGCAAAAGCCTCCATGAAGCCTTTTTGCTTGAAGTGTTCTGCTAGGAGCGGGACGGCTGAAAGGTTCTTTGCCTGGAAAGGAAAACGGTCTAAGATGTTTTTCTGGTGAACGTTTACGGTTATTAATGCGTCGATGCCGGCAGCCTTAAGCATTTTTGCTACGGCTTCTATGCTTACAGCCTCGCCTTTAAGGAAGACTTTGTCTTGTCGGGCATAAGCCAAATATGGTACAACAGCCACAACTTTTTTTGCGTTGTTTCTCTTGGCAGCGTCAGCAATTAATGCAAGCTGTATCAAGCGAGTGTCTTGCGGCGGACTTGTAGTCTGCACTATTACGGCGGTTTCGCCTTCAACTGTTCCGTCAAGCCTCACATAGGATTCGCCGTCTGGAAAACTCTTAAAAAAAACTGGAACCGGTTCTACACCTAAAATTTGGGCTATTTTTTCGCCCAGCTCTTTTGAGGCTGGTCCTGGGAGGATTTTCATCTAACCGCCGTTCTTTAGTGAAGAAGCGCCTATCTTTTAGATTTTTCCGGCAGCCCTATACTGTTCTATGAGTTCTTTTGCTCTGTCCATGCGGATTTTGCGTTCTTCCACCATTTTCTCGGCAACTAAGTCTATGAGTTCGCCAGTGGCGCCAGCAGCAATAGCGATGTTTCTAGCGTGAAGCGACATATGGCCGCGCTGTATGCCTTCATGGGCTAAAGCTCTCAAAGCGCCCAGGTTTTGGGCTAGGCCTACAGCCGCCAAAACTTCGGCAAACTCATTAGCCGTTTTTACACCTAGAATTTTTAGGCATATTTTGGCTATGGGATGGGTTCGCACAGCTCCGCCTATCAGGCCGACGGCCATTGGCAGTTCTATTGAGCCTACCAAGTCGCCGTTCTCGTTTTTCTCCCAGGTTGAAAGCGTTGTGTATTGGCCGCTTCTGGCAGCATAAGCATGGGCTCCGGCTTCTATGGCGCGGTGGTCGTTGCATGTGGCAATTACGACGGCTATTATGCCATTCATTATCCCCTTATTGTGCGTAGCCGCCCTATATGGGTCGGCTGCTGCAAAAGCCCAAGCATTAATAATGCCGTCAACGACTTCTTCTCCTCCAACAGCCTCCTTTGGCACGACGCACCATGCCCTTGCTAGGCGTTTAACAGCCAAGTTGGAAATTATCCGCAGATAGACGCGTCCGCCCGTTATCCGCTCTATTAGGGGGGCTACAGCCTCGCACATAGTGTTTACGGCGTTAGCGCCCATGGCATCGCGGCAGTCAACATGCAACTCAGTAATAACCATTGGACCTTGAACTGTATGGATGACTTTTGCGTCTAGGTCTTTTGCTCCGCCTCCAACAGAGACAAGCACCGGGTCTTGGTCGTTAGCCTTCTTTAGGATTTCCCCTTTAGCCTGTAAAATGCGTTGCCTAGCCGCGTAAGGGTCTTTGATGCCGACTGCCTGCACTTGCCCAATCATGATTGGCGGAGTACTGCTCGTGTGAAAGCCTCCGCCCTCCCTAGCCATTTTCGCGGCATAACTAGCCGCCGCCACTACGGACGGTTCCTCAATAGCCATCGGCACCAAGTAGTCTCTGCCATTAATTAGGAAGTTGACGGCAATGCCAAGCGGCACTGGAATAGCTCCAATAACGTTCTCGATCATACGGTCAGCCAAGTCCAAGGGCAGACTACCAGTATTCTGCAATAGGGCGCATTCCTCATCAGTTAAGCCAGCAAACTCCTTAACAAAGGCTAAACGCTCTTTAGGACTAAGCTTGTAAAAACCCGAAAACAAAGATGACTTACTCATACGTGTTTTCCTCTCTCATTCAAGTCAGACTAAATGATAGCATTATTTCGCTTTGCATTTAAACTTTGGCAGAAAATAGGTTTTCTGATGCAGCTTTTACATTAGCCAGTGATGTCACTTAAGGTTGAGGCGTTTATCTGAGCTGCAATCTTTTTGAGAAGCTGTGTGTCTTCGGTTATCAATGTTAGATTTTTCGCTTTTGCGTAGTAAACGTAGGATGCATCGTAAAATGTTATTTTCGCCTTGTTTGCGATTTCCAAGATTTCTTCTTCGCTGCAGTCTATTTGCAATACTTCCATTATGCCAAGAACTCGCTTTGCAATTTTTGCCAAACTTTTGATTTCCATTTCTGTGGCTTTTCCTTCTAAGGCGAAGCTTTTCCAAAGAATGTTTCCAAGCTCATATCTCGCCAATTCCAACGTGCAATTTCCAACCAAAACATCAACCTTATTTTCTTTTATGGCTTTGAATATCGCTGAAGAGTCAAAGAGGTATTTCATCTTCGCATTCTATCCTCTCTCAAGCCTTTAACAACCTCTTCCACACTTACCCTGTCAAGGACAGACTTAAGCCTTTCAACCTCTTCTTTTAGCCTCTCTGCTTCCCTACGCCTTACCTCATCCTCGATAGCTTTCCTCAAAAGCCTAGAAGGCTTAATCTTCAACTCCTTCATCTTCTCCCTAAGCTCCAAAGGAATTTTAGTGGAAACCGTAGTATACTTACTCAAATTCCCACCAAAAAGTAATACCAAAAATACAAATAAAAGGTTTTCCAATTTCTGTAGGATGCATTCCATTGTTAAAACTATCGGATTTAACACCATAAAGCGCTATCTTAGCGAAAATAGGGTGACAACTAAGTATTTTGGATACATATTTTTCGTTCACAAGTTTTAGAAAGGGATGTGGAATCTAAAAAATGGGAGTTAAAACTTGAAAATTCAGAAAGCCTCTACTCTGATAAAATTTGTAAAAAATATCATAGAGAATCATAAGAAGAAGTTGGTTTTAGGAGTATTGGCACTTACATTGTTGACTTTTATAGCAGTGGTGGCGGCTGCTGTTTACAATTCTATGCACTTACAAAGCACAGTTGGTGTTGAATAAGAATTTTTGACAAATGGTATTATGGATATAAAAAGCGAATATACGAATATATAAAGAAAAGAGGGTTATGGTGATGGTGTTGTCACTTTCAACTCTACAGTTACCGAATCAGTTTCGCTGGCTGTACTCTTCCAAGCTATTTTCCACTGTAGCCTCCACGCATCACCATCATCTATTGTCAGGTCTGTTACTGGAGTTGTTCCCTTCCCATCGTTTTGCCATACAGTTAGGTTGCCCTTTAGAGTCGTTGTTGGAGTGTCGTCGTAAATCTCAATGAATATGTAGTCCAGCTTGGTTGTACCGCTTCCCGTAACATCTACTACTTCTATGTCAAAGGTTATAGGAGTTTCACCTGTATTATTAATTCCTATAGCTTTGGAATATGTTCTACTGCCTCCCTTAGGTGCTTTTAAGCCGGAAAGGGTACAGTATGCCCCTTTAATATCCGCGGTTATTCCATTATCAATTCCCGTTTTATCCCATACTAGATACAATTCTTCTTCCACACCAACATTGGCGCTTAGGAACAAGTTGTCATAAATTGCTGCACTTGCTGTTGCTATCAGTATTGACGTTGCTAGCAACATCGACAGTTTCAGTATTTTTTTGTAGTTTGTTTTCATTTTGTTGTTTCACCTCCTTTTCGTTTTTTCCTTTCTTTTAGGGTTTCTATCCATATTTTTACGAGGACGTAGGCGCTTACGGCTAGGACTATGGCGCAGGCTATTGCCATGGCTGTGGCTGAGGCGATGAAGGCTGCCTCTCCCCACGTTGGTTTGTAGGCGGCGTAGGCGGCTGCGGCTGTTATGGCTGTGCCTGCGCCTATGGCTATGTACCACCATCTGGGCTTGAAGAATATGTATGTGCCCAACCCCACTACAAGCGTGTCGAAGGCTACTATGCCCACGAAGGTGGCTTCCCAACCCATCTGGGGAAGCAAAATAATT
>JAWBXA010000017.1:0-21461 GCA_038868115.1 Bathyarchaeia archaeon | reverse complement strand
AAAGAAAATTCGCCGAATCTTGAGAGGAAGGGGTAGAAACTAGGTTTCCATAGAAGGTGGCGCGGGTTTGTCATAGGCGCCGGGGGTGGGATTTGAACCCACGCGGCCCTTGCGGGCCACAGGCTTAGCGGCTTGAATATTTTGTCTCCAGGCCTGCTCCCTACCTGACTAGGAGACCCCGGCGTTGTCCGTTGTTCGCTTTATTATTTTGTAAATGCTTATTTGCCTTATAATCCCTTTTCTGGTGTCTTTTTGAAGTCTTGTGGAAACATTTGGGGAATATTTTGTTCAGGGTTTTGTTTTCAGATTTTCGGTGGTGTGGCTTAGGGTCTAATTGTGTATATACTAGCTGGATAATGTGTGCTATTTTTTCTCGGCCATTAGCACTCGGTAGCCGCTTTCCCTCGCTAGTATTGTGCAGTTACCAAAGGCTTCTTCAAAGATTTGTTGGAGCCTCTTTCCGCCAACCTTTGATTTCACGACCATCTGCAATGTGGCCTTTTCAACAATATGTTTTGGGGCTTCCGTTATTATGGCTTTTACCGTGGCCAGTCCGGCACTCACTGGCGGATTTGATAATATGCAGTTAAAGTATGTGCCTTCGACTGGTTTGTATAAGTTTCCCTTTCTGACTTCAGCGTTGTGAACATGGTTCAGCCTTATATTTTGTCTTGCAAGTCTGACAGCCCTCTCGTTTACGTCCACCATGACAACATGAAGTTTTGGGTTTAGTTTTGCCGCCGCAATTCCGACAGCCCCGTAACCGCATCCCATGTCCAGAACATAACCTATTTCAGGTAGAACCATGGACTCTATTAATAGCCTTGTGCCCAAGTCCACCCGTTTCTTTGAGAAAACTCCAGAGGCTGTTAAAAACTTGAGGGGCATCCCCCTTAACCTTGTCTGGATTATTCCAAATTTCGGTTTTGACTTAGGCTTTGGTGCAAAATAATGGTTTATTTGGCCTTTTTTGTTGTTTGTCGTCATATTTCGCCGCTCTTCCAACACTTGGGGTAGGTGCCCCTGGGCATCAAAACCCTTTTCACTTTGGCGACTACACCGTGTTCCATGTTCAGAATTTCTTCCGTTGATGCTTCAGCCACTGCCAGCGCTATTGCCTCGCCTTTAAGAGTGAAGATTGCCACCATAGAACCAGCGCTTATACTGGTTTCGAGGGATAAAACGCCCGGGGCAGTTAGGTTTGCGCCATGGCATACGGCGTCAACAGCTGAGTCTCTAATGTAAATTTTTGGTACAAGGGCTAAGGCTTTTTCCATGGGTTGAATAATCTTTCTAAGGATTGCTTCGTCTCCGCTTTTTTGCCATTCCGTAAACCAGTAAGCCACATCATGCAATGTTACCATACCATCTTCTTCAACGAAAGGTCCGGCCCTTGTTCTTCGGAGCTCTTGCATGTGTGCCCCGCAGCCCAAAACCTCACCAATGTCAAAGCAGAGCTTTCGAATATATGTACCGCCTTCACAGCCAACCTTAAAAAGCACGTTTCGCCCTTCCATTTCAAGAAAGTCAATATAGTAGATTCGCCTTGTTCGGAGTCGACGCTTAACAGAAGCTCTTAATGGCGGTCTCTGATAAATCGTGTCTTCAAACTCTTTTAGCACGTCCTTCACACGTGTTTCGCTTACATCTCCATGAATCTTCATGAGACATACGTATTCTTTGCCGCTCAGAAGCAGCGCTTGGACAATCTTCCTAGACTCTTCTAGGGTTACTGGCAAGACGCCGGTCACGTTGGGGTTTCCCCAGCCTTTTAGGCTTCTAGGGTTCCGCCGTGACCGACGTTTTGAACGTCTAATATGCGTTTAACCCATGCGGCAACTTCATGGCTTGTGGGTCCAGCTGGCTTGTCAAGGTTGATGACGCCAAATCTTATGTATTCCTTTGCTGGACGCTCTTCTGGTTTGCAGCCGTATTTTGGGTCTGTTTCGCCCTCAGCCTTAATAACCAGTTCGCGTTTAATCATCCATGGAGGCACACTTCTAGGCATTTAAATAGAACACCTCTAAATTAGAAAATGTGGAAGAGGTTAAATAATAATTTGTTATGCTGGAGCCAGGGCTGGCTTAACCGGCTTGGCCATGGTCTCCAAAAGTCCCTTCTTTTTTAAGGCTTCAACGACCTCCTCATCTGAGGCGCCCCGTTTTATTTCGATTTTTTCAGCCAGTGGCTCTAAATGGTTAATGTTTGCCCTTCGCCTCTTAACACCTGTGACGCTTTTTGGTCCCGTTACTAGTACAAAGCTTTTGTCAATGATATCTACTATAACGCATTTTTTGCCAGCCTCTCTTCCGCAGATTTTAACGCATATCCTGCCAACCTCTATAGCCGGCATTTTTAAACCTCCAAGCCCGCTGGAAGCATTAGCATTAACATATAGCCCTCATATTTATAGCTTCAGCTCGACACTGTGCTTAAAATTCTATGTTAAGAAACGTTCAACAACACGGTATAGGACACTTGCTCCAAAAACTAGATTCCTTACCGATATGCGCTCATCTATGCCGTGAACCATCTTTCGAATCTCGCCGTAGGGCAGATCTGAAAACATCGGCTGGAAACCGTAGCACGCTGAGCCCAGACTTCTAAAGAAGCGGGAGTCTGTCCCACCAGTCAACAGTAGCGGGGCTACAGCGCAGTTAGGCTCAAACTCTTTCAGAGTTTCAACCATAAGTTCATACAAAGGCGTGTTTATAGAGGATTCCGAAGGCTCATTAGCTTGAATAACCTCAAACTCAAGCTTTTCTAAGTCCACATCCCTCAAAAGCTCTTTTACGCTGTTTAGAGTTTCAGCTGTACCTTGCCCGGGGAGTATTCGGCAGTCGAAGATGGCTTCACATTCTGATGGAATTATGTTCTCTTTAAAGCCTCCATGAATAATTGTTGGCGCAATTGTCATCCTCAACATTGCACGAAACTCTTCAGCCATGGCCTTATCCTTCTGGGCAAGCATGTCCAAAATTTCATCACCTTTATCCGGGTTCAGAAGCAAAATGGTAAGCGCTTGCCTCGCCTCAACGTTTTCCCCAACTATCACAGACAAAAACTGCTTAACCGTCGGCGTCAAAACCATTGGCGCGCGGTAGCTGCTTAATCTCTCCACAACACGGTTCATGCGTAGAATAGCGTTGTCAGCAGCACCGGGCACTGAGCCGTGTCCAGGCCTACCTTTCGCCTTAACCTTAAACCATAAAATGCCTTTCTCGGCTGTTTGGATGGTGAAAATATTTTTGCCATTTATTGGGATGGCTTGTCCGCCGCCCTCGTTTATGACGTAGTCAGCTCTAACCTTTTCCAGATGATTTCTAACAAGCCAGCCTACGCCATATTCTCCACCTTTCTCTTCGTCGGCTGTCGCAGCCAATATAACGTCGCCTTTAAGCTCAACATTGTTGCGTTTCAGAAGTTTCACAACCATAACTTCCACGGCCGTCATTGATTTCATGTCCATGGCGCCCCTGCCCCAGACAAAGCCGTCCTTAACAAGGCCTGAGAAGGGATCTACGCTCCACTCTTTAGGGTTTGCAGCCACCACGTCAAGATGGGAAAGCAGCAAGAGGCTTGGCTTCTCTCCTGTCCCCTTAAGTCGGGTTATAACGTTTCCCCTTCCAGGGGCAGACTCCAAAACCTCACATTGGAAGCCTTCCCTTTCCAAAGTTTCTGCCAGATATTTTGCAGCTTGCGTCTCGTTTCCAGGCGGGTTCGTTGTGTTTATTCGAATTAAATCGCTTAGAAGGGATGTGATTTCGTCCTCTATTTCCTTTAAAAGTTCTGCCTTCATATGCCCCACGCTTTAGCCTTAAATAATAACGAGAACATTCAAGATTCTGCAGAAAACTATAATCAGCATGTCAGATGGAAGGCGCCAGCAACAACTTTTCCAGCCTTCAAAAGCTCGTTAAATGTTTTGTAAGCCTCACCAGTTGGCTGGGCGATAAGCCTTATTCCATGCTCTTTTAGGGCTTCGTTGACTTCCGGCATAACCTTAACCAAGCCTGAGTAGCCCGTGCCAACCACTAAAACCTCTGGAAGGGGTTTTTGATTGAAAACTTCTCGTAGGTCCTCAACGTAGATTTTGTGCCCCTCTTTTCTCCACCATCCTCCTAAGACCTTTCCTGGAAAAACTATCACGTCACTTGTGTAACGTTTACCATTTATAACCATGACGCCGAAATCATAGGATTCTATCACCGCGCACCACCAATATTTCTTTAGAGTTTAAAGGATTTAAAGTCTAACGCCCAAATCATTTTAGCCATGAAAATCCTCCCCAAAAGCTTTTACGAGAGAGACCCAGCCATAGTGGCAAGAGAGCTTCTTGGGAAAACACTTGTTAGAAGACTTAACCATCAAACATTAAGCGGGAAGATTGTTGAAACAGAAGCCTATTACGGCGAGGGGGACCCAGCATCAAAGGCATATGGCGGGAGAAGGACTTTCAACGAGCTCATGTTTTCAGATGTTGGAAAAACTTTCATCTACATGGTTCACGGAAACTGGCTTCTGAACATTGTCTCCCATCCAAGAGGCGAGGTTGGCGCCGTTCTAATAAGGGCCTTAGAGCCCCTTAAAGGGATAGAGGTTATGAAGAAAAATAGGGGAGTGAAAGAAATTTATGCCTTAACAAGCGGCCCGGGGAGGCTTACGAGGGCACTGGGCATAACAAAGAAGCAGAACAACTTAGACGTTACGAAGGCTGAAAACGAGATAGCAATTTTTGAGACATCGTCTAAGGAAAAATTTGAAATCTGCGCCTCTCATAGGATAGGCGTTAAAAGGGACCTTCCAAAAGAATTGAGGTTTTACATTAAAGGGAACAAGTTCGTTTCTAAACTGTGAAAATTTATCTACAATTTAGACGTTTAAGTGTTGTTGAGGACGTCTAAAATGCTAAGCCAAGAAGCTCTACGTCAAATGCGGGAAGCATCACCAGCAAAAATTGTCGGACTCGTTTCCGACACTCACATCCCAGTCCGCGTCAGAGAAATTCCAAAAAGGGTTTTCGAAATTTTTGAAAAAGTTGATTATATTGTGCACGCGGGTGATTTGGTTGACTTCTCGGTTATAGATAGGTTAGAACAACTGGCCCCCGTTTTGGCAGTTTACGGCAACATGGATGGACCTGAAATTCGTGGAAAACTACCTAGAATAAATTCCGTCAAGGTTTTTGATTGGAAGATTGGCGTCATGCATGACCCTGGAACCCTTTTTGGCATGGGAAAGATGAGGGAAATAGCAAAACAGAACGGTTTCCACGTGCTTGTTTATGGACATACACATCACTCAAGCATAAAGTGGGAAGGAGGAACCCTTTTCGTAAATCCTGGAAGCCCAACAAATCCCCTTCCGCCTTTTGTGGCAAAACCAACGGTCGCCTTGTTAAGAATTACAAAGGAGAAGATTCTCCCAGAGATTGTAACTTTGTAGAAAAGATTTCACTTTAACTTATCTCTCTCCTCTTCGGAAAAACCGTTTCATAGCGTGTCTTAAAAAGGGATTTTGGCAGAAATCAACCAGCCAGGCATGGGAAGGGTGAAAATTATATGGAGCGTTGTAGAAACCCATGGAATAAGGAAATGCAAAAATGACGACATAAAAGTTTACATAATCTTTAGGGCGACAAGCTCCCAATATGTAGGCGATGCTGGAGCAAAATAGCTGAAAAGGACAAAGCGTTCCAAATACCCTTAAGAAATATTGCATGGGCTAGACTCATAGACTTAAACATTGTTGAAATGGAGGAAAACGTCTGCTAGCCAATCAGCAAACACAGAAACCACAGAGGGCAGTGTTTTCAGATGGAAAAGGCGCAAACATTGGCTGAAAATACGTCGAAATTTTGATGAGAAACCTAAACGATTTTAAATAATCTGCAGCAAATTTTGAAGGCAGTGAGCCAAAATGCCATGTACAGTTATTGTTGGAGGCTTTTGGGGAGATGAGGGTAAAGGAAAAATAGTCTCATATCTAGCTTTGAAGGACAAGGTTGATGTTTGTGTTAGGACCGGCTCTGTTAACGCGGCACACACAGTCTGGGTTGAAGGAAAACGTTACGCCCTCCACATGGTACCATCAGCCTTCGTGTACGATAAATGTCGCCTCTTAATTGGTGCTGGCGCCAACATTCATGTGGCAAAATTCCTAGAAGAAGTGGAACTTACAAATGTCAAAAACCGCGTCGGAGTGGACTATCAAGCTTCAATAATTGAGGAGAAGCACTCTGAGCAGGACAAGACAAGCGCACATTTGAAGGGTTTGGGCACCACCGGTTGGGGTGTTGGACCAGCTATAGAAGAGCGCGTCCGTAGAACAGCAAAACTTGCAAAGGACGTAGCGGAACTAAAGCCCTACTTGACGGATGTGGCGGCAGAGGCAAACAACGCCATAGATGCTGGCAAGAAGGTTCTGCTGGAGGGAACACAAGGCGTAATGCTTTCGCTTTTTTACGGCACTTATCCATACGTCACCGGGAGGGATACGAGTGCTGCGGCAATATGCTCAGAGGCGGGTGTTGGTCCAACAAAGGTTGACGAGGTCCTAATAGTCTTTAAATCCTTCATGACCCGCGTCGGAGCCGGATCATTGCCAGGAGAACTTCCAAGAGAGGAAGCTATAAAACGCGGATGGTTCGAAGTTGCCGCTGGAACAGGGAGGGAAAGACGCTCAGCCCCTTTCAATTTTGAAATAGCAAAAAGGGCTGTCATGTTAAATGGAGCGACACAAATAGCCCTAACAAAACTTGACGTCGTATACCCAAAATGCAAAGGCGTGAGAAAATATGATGAACTGACTCCAGAGGCTAAAGAGTTTATAAGAGAAATTGAACGACAATTAAGCATACCAGTAGTTTTAATCGGCACCGGACAAGAAGTCTTAGACATAGTAGACAGGAGAACCTAACACAATTACAAAAAGAATCTTCATCACACGTTTATTCTTATTTTTCATCAGCTAACACCATACAACATTAAGGATAATAGTAGGGCTCTGCAAAATACGGTTGATAACGCGCATGGTGCGGTTAATACTTGCCAACGAGAGCTCCTAGAAAGCTTATGCACATCGGCTTCCCAGTCGATGTCTTAACCAGAGATCTAAAACTGATTTTCACATCAAATCTCATAGGCTCCTTTGGAGATGGTTTATACGCTTACCTCCTTCCATATTACATGAAAGAAACTCTTAAGGCAAGTTCCGTTGAAATAGGCATTTTGTACGCCCTTGCAAGTTTAACGGCGGCAGTAACGTTTCTATTGGAGGGGACCATCGCCGACAAATACGACCGAAAGAAGATTATGATTGCTGGATGGCTCGCGTGGGCTCCAGCCCCAATAATCTTCTCTATCGCAAAAGACTGGATTCAAATGCTCCCTGGAATGGTTCTTTGGGGTTTTTGGCTTGGAGTACCAACAAGCACAGCCTACATCGTAACATCAGCTGACAAAAATAGGCTGACATTAACCTTTACAGTTATGTCCTCATCATGGTCTTTTGGCTACATTTTTTCGCCAGCCCTAGGCGGATACATGGCTGAAAAAGTGGGAATGCGAACAGTGTTCTATACGTCCTTCCTCCTATACGCTTTAGCAGCCCTCATCTTAGCCTTCATAAGCAGCCAACACGCGCCGACCAGTCAACAAAAAACATCGGCAGACCCATCAACGATAGAACTCTTGAAGGATAAAAAATTAATTAGAATGTCTGCTTTCTTCGCCTCCATAATGTTCATCACAATGATGTCACGCCCGCTGGTTCCCCAGTTTCTAGCGGATGCATACCATTATGAAGACTTCGAAATAGGAGTTTTAGGCTCAATAGCCTTCTTCGGCTCGGCGGTTTTAGGCATAATACTGGGCAGAGTTGGAGACAGATGGCGAAAGGAATATGCACTTGCAGCGTCGATGGTGTCGTGCGGCATATCCCTAACCATAATGCTTCTAACAGGCGACCTATGCATACTTATGGCGGCATTTTTCTTATCTGGAGCATCCTACATAACATGGTCCCTAATGAGTGCAATAATAGGACCACAAGCACCAGAACACGTAAGGGCTAAATGGATATCTATACCCCAAACAATAAGCATGTTTGCCTCCATAATAGCGCCGTATGTAGGAGGCGTACTTTATAGCATCCTTCTATGCTCCCCATTCATAGTTACAATTTTAGCAGCGGCTGTTTTAGCAATCTTCGCCTTTTTAGAGAAGTTTTAAAGTTTATTTGGGCCTTTTTTCAAGAACTAAGTCAACTTCAAATGGACTGCCGTCTCTGACAACTTTTAAATATATTCTATCTCCTGGGCTTTTGTACCTTTCAAGGTATATTGTGAGGTCTTCAGCTCGATTAACTATTCGGCCGTCTACTTCCACAATTAAATCACCAGCTTTTAGGCCTGCCTTATAAGCCGGCCCATCCTTTGTCACGTTGGCGATTAGTAACCCACCAATGTAGCTGGGGTCATACTCTATTCCCATCCACGGATGCTCATAGCTGCCTTTTTCGATTATTGTGTCTACAACCCTTTTCATTATAATTGAAGGGATAGCATATCCAATTCCTATAAAAGCTCTAATCTTTTCTGTTGTTTCTATAGCAAAAGTTACTCCAACAACCTCTCCAAGACTGTTAAGCAATGGTCCACCAGAGTTCCCTGGATTAACGGCGGCGTCAAACTGTATAACGTCAACTATGGCATATTTTCCCCAGGGTTCTGGCACGCCTAAATCGCTTAATCTCAGCACCCTGCCAACCTGGCTTACGATTCCAGCCGTCATAGAACCCTCCAAGCCGAAGGGGTTTCCAATAGCGTACACTGGTTCTCCAACCATGAGCAACTCCGATTTCCCCACAAGTAGAGGTCTTGCTCCGCTCGGAAGCTGTTCGATCTCCAAGACTGCTAAGTCGCTATAAATATCACTACCTCTAATCAACGCAAGAACTTGAATGGGTTTTCCGTTGATAAAGAAGGTCACCGTGACATCGCTTTTAGAATTCACAACATGATAGTTGGTGACGATGTACCCCTTTCCATTTGCCCCTGCATAATACACAAAACCTGATCCTGCTTTTTCTCCAGAGGTTATCAAAACTACAGAGTTTCTGGTTCTATTATATATTTGGACAGCCGTTAAATTCAGAACTTGAGCATGGTGAAGCTGCTCCACTAACCCTAGAAGTTCATCAAACCGATATGAAATATTCGCATAATCGTCTTTTAAAGTATCCAGTTCATTTTTCAAGCTCACATATGCTAAGGCAAATCCTCCACCCAGAGCCAGAGCAACAAGGAAAAGGGCTAAAACAAACTTTCTGTCAATTGTAATAATGCACCGCCATTCCACGCTAAGACTCCTCCAATAACACGTTTTTTATATATATAACTAGAACTTAACAAGTTTGTGCTTCAAAATAAGGATTGCATATAAGATGAATTATGGTGGGGCTGCCCGGATTTGAACCGGGGTCTAGAGAGCCCAAGTCTCCAAGCCTAGACCAAGCTAGCCGACAGCCCCATTAAATCATAAGGTACATTTTAACAGAGGATTTAAAATATTTCTCCTTGCAAAATATCATTGAGGGCTGTTCTCAACGTTTTCTGACGTTGCATTGAAGAGCCTCGGCCGGGCTTCGATCCCGGGACCTGCGGCTTACGAGGCCGCTGCTCTACCAGGCTGAGCCACCGAGGCGTATGGGCGGTAATATTTTGATAGAAAGCCCGCTTTTAAGATGTTCGGAAGCATTGAGATAATAAACGTATGTAAGAACTTTTAAGGTCGTACATCACATATTCGGTTGAGGTTCGAATTTTGAGTACGCTGGGGGATCTTGGTGAGAGAAAGGCCATTGAGCTTTTTTTAGAGAAAATAGAGAAGATGCCGCAAATACCTGTTCCCTTCGGCGACGATGTTTCCGCCTACCCATTAGGCAGAAAGCGGCTTCTCATTTTGAAGACAGATATGCTAGTTGGCAGAACAGACATCCCAAAGGGTATGAGTTTTTGGCAGGCAGCCCGTAAGGCAGTGGTCATGAACGTCAGCGACTTTGCCGCGAAAGGCGTAAAACCCCTTGTTATGCTGGTCTCTCTCGGAATGCCACGAAATACAAGGAAGAAATGGGTTGAAGAAATTGCAGAGGGCTTAAACGCTGGAGCCCGCGAATACGGCACTTATATTATTGGAGGAGACACAAATGAGGCTTCTGATATTATCATAAGCCTTTCAGCCTTCGGCTTAGCAAAAATTAACGATGTAATGTTGCGGAGCGGGGCTAAACCAGGGGACATTGTGGCTGTCACTGGTTCCTTCGGGAAAACTTCAGCTGGATTAAAAATTCTTCTCGAAAACTGTGAGGCGCCAAAGGATATCCGTGGTTCTCTTTTAGAAGCTGTTTACATGCCTAAAGCCCGTTTGAAGGAAGGCTTAGCCTTAAGCACCACAAGAGCCGTCACATCCGCTATTGATTCAAGCGACGGCCTTGCTTGGAGCCTCCATGAACTCTCAAAGGCTAGCAGTGTAGGCTTTTTAATAGAAGATGTTCCAGTAGCCCATGAAGCCGTTAAATTTGCTGAAATTAACAACTTAGACCCGCTGGATTTAGCCCTTTATGGAGGCGAAGAATATGAGCTTGTCTTAACCATAAAGCCTAGCCTCTGGGATAAGGCAGAAAAAGCCGTTAAAAGGGTTGGTGGAAGCCTCATCAGAATTGGAAGGGCAATCGATGAAAAACAAATAGTCCTCGAAGCTGAAAGTCGGGTTATTGAGCCTAGGGGTTGGGAGCATTTCAGGAGACGCTGAAATAAAGGCCTTTTCGATTTATCCAACTGTTAAGGAGGCACTATTCTATGAAGTTCTCGGAAATAAAAAGGTTAAGTGTAGTCTTTGTGAGAGGAGATGTGAAATTACAGAAGGTAATGTAGGATTCTGCAGAACAAGAAAGAATTTTGGCGGCAAACTCTACACGCTTGTTTATGGAGACATAAGTGCTATTGAAAGCCGACCAATAGAGATAAAGCCCTTCTTCCACTACTGGCCAGGTTCAACAGCCCTAACTTTTTCCACGTGGTCATGCAACTTAGACTGCATTTGGTGCCAAAACTATCGCTTGTCAAAGACAGCCCCAAATCCGGCTAAAGCAGTTTACTATCCTCCGGAAAAAATTGTTGGATTGGCCCTTGCCTATGGAGATGCTGGCTTATGCGCAAGCTTCCAGGAGCCTACATTATTAACCGAGTGGGCTATTCAAACCTTTAGCCTTGGCAAAAGCAAAGGAATACAATATTGCTGCTACGTTTCAAATGGTTATATGACCCTTGAAGCTCTAACAGCGCTTCGAGACGCCGGTATGGATGGGCTTAAGATAGACGTTAAGGGCGATCATGAAACCTACATGAGATACTGTGGTGGTGCTGATGTGGAGAAGGTTTGGAGAAACGCTGCAGAAGCAAAACGTTTAGGTTTGCATGTTGAGATCGTGAACCTTGTTATCAGCGGTGTCAACGACAGCGAAAACACTTTACGCTGGGTCATTGAAAATCATTTAAAACATGTGGGACCAGAAACGCCACTGCATTTTACAAGGTATTTCCCAGCCTACAAGTTTCACAATCCGCCTACAAGGGTTGAAACTTTGAAGAGGGCCTATGAAATGGCGAGAAAGGCTGGAGTCCTATACCCATACATTGGAAATGTTACTGGGCATAAATATGAAAACACTTACTGCCCAAACTGTGGAGGGACGCTTATAAAGCGATATGGATACTACGTTTTAAAATACGCTATAACTGAGAACAAGAAGTGTCAGAGGTGTGGAACAAGCATTCCAATAACTGGACATTACCTTGGAAGATGACATGTCAGACTAGGATTTTTGTCCTTGAGAGTTTCCTTCAGCCTAAAGTATGTTGTGGCGCCGATGAATCTTCCCACGGCTGAGACCATGTAGGTTATTCGCAAGCCTAAAACTAAACCGTATATACCAACAGTTAAGTCGGATAAGTGGCCACCTATAAGAGAGCCGAAAAAAGTCACAGTTCCTATTAACAGATTGTAGAAGGCTGTGAGGCTTCCCCTGTGCATTTCCGGGGAAACATCAAGTAAATAGGTTGTAACGCTTGCTTGCTCAAAAGCTGCAACGGCACCCCAAAAGGCGCCTATAGCGGTTAGAACATAAATGTTTGGAGAAAAAGCGTAAGCCAATGGAACTGAGACGTAGCTGAACCTAACGAAGATTAGCAGCGGTTTTCTGCCAACAGTGTCGGCGAGCTTTCCGGCCCACCTAATGAAAATTACCGTGAAAACTCCTTGGACGACGCTAAACAACGCTATTTCCAACATTGAAGCCTTCAAGACTTTAACTTGAGTTATGGCAAACAGCGGCCAAGCAATCGACATAAAGAATGTGAAGATCGCGTTGCAAGTACAATATTTAGTAAAATCCGTGGACTTCTTCGCAACTCTAAGAACATCATACAAATCCCTCGCAAAACTCTTCTTCACTTTTTTATTGCCATTCTTTTCGGCTTTCTCCTTAACGTAAAACATGACAAATGATGATAACAGCCCGCATGCTGTCGAAATAACTATGGGAACTATGATCTGTTCTCTGACAGAACCCCCAATAGCTGTCATGATGACTCCAGAAACCATTGTGGCAAGAATGCTTCCTACAGAAGCCCATAGGTTAACAGTGGCGTTTACCCTTTCCAAACGCGAAGATGGAACCAGGCTGCCTATGAGGGCGGTCCACGCTGGAACAGCCATTGAGCCAAGGAGCGCTTGTAAACTAATTAGAATTATTAGTTGACTTGCAGTCTTAATAAACAAAATCGGAAGCCAAAGTAAGGCAACAATTAACCCGCCAAAAACAATAAATGGGGTTCTCAGCCCAAGCCTGTCGCTTAGTTTTCCCCAGAAAACCTGCATAATATTACTTGATACGTTACTCATCGACTGGAGCCATCCCATTTCAGAGGAGGAGGCGCCTAACTCCTTAACCGCGTATGGGCCGACAAACGGGTTTATCATACCGGTTCCGAAGGCGTCCGCTACTGAACGAACATATATGATTTTCAACTCCCTCTTGTTTTTGGGCAGCTCATCACTTTCTGACATAATCGTCTGCTTTCTATTGAGGTCACATCATGTTTAGGGAGAAGCTTAAAAGCTGAACGGTTCGACTCAACCTTTTTAGATCTTTCTCCTCATTACATGAGCTTTTTCTGAAAATTAAAAAACCACGTTAAAATTTCCATTTCTCAAGGGAAAATTTATATGAAGGTAAATTTTGTCTTATTTCAATCTCATTTCTAAAGCCAGATTTTTGGGCGAGAAATTACTTTCTTCCAGTCTTCCGCTTATCCCTCTGTTTTCTGACAATAATCGCTGTTGGCTCTTGGTTTAACTGCCTGATTTGAGCATCAGGATACAGCCGTTCAATATCCCTTCTAATTTTTGAAAGGTCTACATCCCCATACGTTTTGACGTCAACGACCAGGTTTCCCTCTTCATTATAACTTAGAAACACAGCATATCCAGAACCTATTTCAATCTTTGCCGGTTCTAAAATGAAGACCGCATCCTCAGCAAAATCCGATTTAACGGAGCTTACAGTTTCGCACTTATGCTTCTTTTCACTCATTAAGTCACCGCTTAAAGAAAAGCACAAGACGATTTAAAGGATTATTATTCTTAAATAAGGATTATCTATACAACTTATTGGTGAAATAGTTAATGCACTAGCAGCTTCTCTTCATACTTCCTTAAGTATTCTGCAGCTTCTCCCACGTCCATGAATAAGTCATCCACACGCTGTACATCCTCAACTGTCACTTTGTCTTTGTTGGTTGATTTTGCGCTTTGAGCCGCTAGACTTAACAGTTGGACAGCGTACCTCATGGAGCTTTTAGCTCCAACCTCGGCGAGCTTTTCAAGCGCATCCTTATCCAGTTTAATCTTCTCCTCAGAAGCACGAATCCTTAAGATCTCTTTAATGCTTTCTAGGTCATAGGGTTGTGTTGCAATTATAACTGAACGGTCTATTAAGTCAACGGGAAAACCTAAAGGACTCTTTATGTCTGTTCCACGGATTCTCGCTACTCCACGGTTTGTAGCGAGAATTATTATTGGAACAAGTTCGCTTTCCATAGCTCTTCCGAGGAAGCTGAAGGCTTCCAAGTCTAATAGGTGGGCATCATCTATGAAGAGCACGCCTGGATGGATGAAGGCTTTGCCGCTGTCTACCCACTCCTTCACTTGCTGGTCAACAGCCATCCGCACTTCAGTATCTATTTCCTTCGATTCGGAGCCGCCGAAAAACAGTGAGAACAATCCGCCTGAACGTTGCCTAGCATTTAGCTCGTCCAAATCCGCCAGTGTAAGCATGTAAACAAACTCTTTCTCTTTTAAAACCTTGCCATTAGGGCGAGGAATCTTCCTCCGTGTGTCAACATCATAAGTTTTCCCCTTCTGACTTTCAAGGCAGAGCCCAAGATTAACAACCCTTCCAGTTTCAGCGTCAATTTGGATGACGTGTCCCTCGGATATGCCTTCGGCAATTATTTGCTGAGCTATGGAGGCGCCAGCCTCAATGGTCTTCTCCTCTTCCCTTGTTTTCAGCGTTAGCCTGACGCTTTCCGGAATCTTCTGGTAGGGGTTGTAGGGATGTGGTGCCGTTCGGATGTCCACCATCGTGACCTCGCCTTCATAGACCTTCCGCATTTCATGGATTTCAACGCCGATACACTTTCTTATGGCTTCGATGAGAACTTCGGTTTTCTTTCGCTCAGTGCTGTAGATCTCGCTTCCGCTCATTTGTATGAATGGGACGTTTTCGCCAAGCTCCTTTGAAATGGCCACAGCTATGGCAGTTTTTCCAGTTCCTGGTGGGCCAGCCAGGATAATACATTTTCCGCTAAGCTTTCCTTCCTTAATCATTTTCACAACTAAGCCTGCGGCTTCCCTAGCCTTTTCCTGCCCAACCATTCCATCCTTTATTTTTACAGCCTTCAGATTTTCATCTAAGCCCAAACCTTTAATGTGTGTGTGGGCACCTATCCTCTCGAATTTTGAAACTGGCGCAGTTGGCAACTCCCTAATAGCCGCCATAAAGACCACCCGAGTTAAGGTTTTAAAACGCTTTTGATTGTAACAAGATTTTAAACCAGAAATCACAAGGATAAAAATTTAGCGCTTATTTTTTGCTCACTTCCTTTCTATCTAGTAAGTAATTTAGAATTGCTATACATGTGGCAGCTAGATAGGGCCTTTTTCCAAGGGATATTTTTTCCCCATAGCGTAAGGCGAAAGCCTCAACCCTCTTGGGTAAGCCTACATGGTCCCCTAAAACAAAAACCTGATCCTCTCCAATATCAACCTCAAAAATGTCTTTTCCACCCTCTTCAAGAACATATATTCTGGCTTTTTCCGCCTTCTCCCTTATCAAGCCTTCAAAACTTGTCTTGGAAATGCTTATGCCTGGATGCCGTTTTCCAGACAAAACCTTTTTCATTATTTGGGTCCACGTGTTCACATCGGTTCTTACATCATAAAGTGTTGAGCCCTCAATTTTCAAATGCAGCGGTGGTTGTGGTGGACCATTTAATATGGCATGAAAAACAGTATCCTTCCGTATAGCGTGGGAGAGGAAAAGGCTTGCAACAGCACATTCGTAAACTATGTCTAGGCGTCCAGCATCATGTAAGTTTTCCCATTTCGCATCTGTCCGACCCAACCGTGAATACAAAACGAATTCGCGCATACCTGCGCCTCGCATTTACTTAGTGATTCGCCAAAAGCTAAACTTTTCTAATTTCCAAGATTTCCTTATACAGCTCTCTGAGGATTTCCTTGTAGTCTGCCTTTCCTTGCTCTATCATATCCATTACTAATTCGAGCTTCCGCGTCGCCTCCTCAGACGTGTATTTTCCAAATGTTGAATTTAGGTATTTGTAGACCTTGAAGCCTAATATTGTGCTGATAAGCCTATTCCCTCTTTCAATGGCATAGCGTCTTTCCAAAATTGTTGCAACCGTCTTGGCATATGTGCTTGGTCTACCAACACCTTTCTCTTTCATTAATGCAATTATCTCGCCCTGAGTGAATAGTTTCGCCGCTGGCAAATACAGTAGCCTCGCAAACTTTAACGCGTATTCACCTTCTTGAACAGCGTTCACGGTTTTTATTGGCAGTATTGCGTTAAAGCCGTTGCTTGAAATGCTGACAGGGTTCTCTACAAGCATTTGGTTTCCATCTATGAGAACCTTAAATTGTTGGTAAAGGAGTTTAGCCTCCCTCATTTGGCTTGCAATGAAACGCTTGAATATCAAGTCGTAAAGCTGGAGATGGTCGTTTGTAAGTTTTTTCGGAAACCTTAAAATTCCGATGGAAATTAGGTTTTTCAGCTGTTCCACATCCAAAGGCCTTGTGGGTCTAATGCACTCATGCGCACCTTCCATGAAATATTTTCGTGGAACAAAAAGCGACGGGTACTTTTCTTGGATATAATCTTTCGCTATGCCAATTCCCACGGTTGAAACCGTTGTTGAATCTGTTCTGTGGTATGTGCACAAGCCCGTCTCAAACAAGTCTTGGGCGATCATCATAGTTTTTGTAGCTGAGAAGCCAAGCTTTATTGAAGCATCGCGGAGTAAAACGTCAGTGGTATACGGTGGGGGCGGGTTTATGCTTCTCTCCTCGGTTTTCAAGTCAGTTATTCTCGCTTTTAGTTCACTGATACGTTTTTCAAGCTGTTCCGCTGGAAAATTTAGGACCGGATTTTCAATTGAAACCTTTAAGCCATTTGAAAGCACCGCCGATAAGATCCTCCTCTTCTTTCTCGATTCGCTAACTCTCTCTATTATCCATCCCAGCACCGGAGTTTGAACTCTTCCAGCTGAAAGCCTAAAATTCTGGAATCTTCGCCAAAGCTTCTGGCTCAGCTCAAAGCCTATCCAACGGTCTTCTATCCGCCTAACTAATTGGGCTTCAACCATTCTCAAATTGATTTCTCGCCTGTTCTTTATTGCCTGGAGAAATGCTTTCTTGGTAATTTCGTGAAACTCCAATCGCTCAATTTTATTGTTCACGGGATAAAGCGAACAATAAACGTCGTATGCTATCTTCTCCCCTTCTACGTCTGGGTCTGTGGCTATGAAAACACTGTTTACTTCCAAGGCGATGCTCCGCATGGCGTCCACGAGTTCGCTTTTTGAGTAAAATTTTTGGCTCTTACACTTTGGACAAAACTCAAAACCGGTGAACTGTTCTCCGCATTTCCGGCACTTTTTTATGAAGTCGTATATGGGTATGAAGTCTCCATTTTGAATCTTCACGCCATGGAATCCCTCGTTAACCACCAGGTCGTAAATGTGCCCCATGCTTGCCATAATGTTAAGCACGAACTCTCCCGTGCTAACCTCGAAAACTGTGACTGTCCCAATTCTCCTCTTGTAGGGCTTTCCGAAGAATCTTGATATAGTTCTAGCTTTTGTCGGTGACTCAACAACTAAGAGAGCTGCCTTAATAAAGTCTTTAACTCTCTTGACGACTTTGCCTTCTCGAATCTCTCGTATAACCGTTCTATCCTCATCCACTTTTTTGAACCATTTCTCGACTTTTTTGACGTCGAATCGTGTCCATGTGGCTTCTCCAAGCATAAACTCAAGTTTACGCCTAAGCGAATAGAACGCCTTCTCATCGTCCACCAACAGAAGGCTCGCACCGCGCGTTATGCCTCCAGCAAACATTCTCGAGGCTCTTCCAGAAGCCTGAACATAAGCTATTGGATCCGCAACGACGAGGTAAAAGTTTCCATCCCTCTTTTTCAGAGAAACTTCCTTGCTTTGCATTATCCTCTCCACAACCTCAGGTGTGATGGCGCTTTTTAGAAAGCCTCTAGCATCTAAAACAAGCTTTTTAACGTAGTCTTCATAACTGCTAAGCGGAATACCAGTTTCAATAGACACTTTTATTCTTTCCAACGTCTGCTTGTCTATGGGGGTTATTCTGCGAAGGTCATTGATTATTTGGCTTGCCTTGTCCTGCTGATTCTTTTTCAGAAACTCCCTGATGTTTTTAAGGAGTGTAAGGATTTTTGCTGGATTGTATTCTTCCCAGCTTAGCATAATCTCCATCCTTGGCACACCAGTAAAGATTACATAGCGAACCCTCTCTGGAAGATCTATTCCCCGCGCTAGGGGGCTTCTGAAGCTTGCAACTCCTATTAGGGCGTCATATTCGCCTTTCTCGAACTTCTCCAAAATCGCCTCATCCATCTTCACATAGGCATGCGCCTTCACACCATTGGCATTTAAAAAATCGCTTAGCTTAAGCGCATAGTTTCTACCAAAAACTGATGGAACAAAAATTAAGCATCCGGAACCGAAACTCTTAATTAGGGATGACACTTGGCTTTCAATGTCACCGCTTGCCTTAAGATAAAAGTCTTTTATGTCCCTTAAAAATTCGGGTTTAAAGCCTATCTGAAACTTTAGAAGTTCCTCAAAGAGTTTTATCCTCCTTGTCCTTTTCGC
This sequence comes from Bathyarchaeia archaeon, assembly GCA_038868115.1. GTDB lineage: Archaea > Thermoproteota > Bathyarchaeia > Bathyarchaeales > Bathycorpusculaceae > JAGTQI01. The sequence goes on along the minus strand of JAWBXA010000017.1, from coordinate 2,917 downwards.
CTTTAGGGTTGCTCCAGAAACAACCAGCAATCCGATATTGTTTCGGCTCTTATAATCCTCAATTTTATTTCTTATAGACTCTATTTGCTGTAGAACATCCGATGGGTTTTTACCCATCCTTCTTAGCCTACTTGCCTCTCTCCGAAGGTTTATGAGTTGAAAGGCTAATTGTATTGTGGCGTCGTCAAAGCCTAAAATCGTCAAAACTCTATCTATATTTCTCGGAGATTTCAAGAAAGAGTCCACATCGTCCACAAATACAAAGTCGAAAATTTTGCCCTTTAAAACCTCAAAATGACTTATCAAGAACCTTTCAGTCGTTATGAGAATATCGAAATTACCGTTGGCTAATCTTTCCAAGGATTCTCTCTTCTCCTCCTCGCCTAAAGCCGCATGATAACTAACTTTTCTAGGATGTATTCCAAGCCTTTTTGAGTAAGTATCTATTTTTTTTGCGACTTGCTGCACGAGGAGGGCTGTCGGCACTATAATGTAGCTTTTCTTCCCATTAATAGCAAAATAAAGAGCTGCAATCGTCCCCGAAACGGTTTTTCCAACACCGGTAGGCGCAACTATCGAAAAGTTCCTCTTTAAAAGAATCCTCCTAGCCCACACCTCCTGAAGAGACCACATTCTCTGCCCGACAGCCTTCTTAAAAAACTTAAAAAATTCGCCAAACCCTTTATAAAAATCGAAAAACTCGCCAGCAAAATATAATTTTCCCCTCTCCTGAAGAGCCTTCAATGCCTTTCTCCAAGACTTCACATCCTCAACACTCTCAAGGCAATTTTCACAAATCCCAAAATGTAAAAGACGCTCATCAGAAACAGCACCCCTACAGTTCACACATAATCCATGATAAATTCCTCTCAAGCAACCACCATCTCTAAACGCTGAGTCTCAAACACTTGAATTAACAGTTATTGAAAGCCTCGGGCGGGATTTGAACCCGCGACCACCGCCTCTTTGTAGCTCTGTAGCTTTACCAAGGCGGTGCCCCACCAGACTAGGCTACCGAGGCCTCAACCCTCAAACACAACATAGTCACATAAACGTTTTAAAGGATTTCGCGCTCCCAACAAACAATTTATAATCTCGAAATTTATCCAAGCACTATGAAGGCGGGGGTCGCCAAGCCTGGTCAAAGGCGCAAGGCTTAGGACCTTGTCCCGTAGGGGTTCGTGGGTTCAAATCCCACCCCCCGCACTTATATAGGAACCTACCGCATTTATCAGAAACTACGTTTCCGATACCTTCCTTGGAGCGTGGAGCTGTTTTATCACGGTTTCTTGGCTATTTGTTAGGCAAGAGGGTGCTGAAGGCTTCAACGGTTGAGCGGAAGGTTAGAGCTTTGAAAAGTTTGCTTAGGCATAATGTTGCTTTGAATCCAGAATCAGTTATCAGCTTCCTTAACAGCGTGAATTGGAGTTGTGGAACAAAGGATTTGGTTTTAGACGCTTTCAAGGATTATCTCCGCATGGAAGGGTTAAACGCTGAATGTTAAAAGTTAAGGTGAAACAGAAGTTTAGGTTTTCTTGAGGATACTGAATAAAGCGGCTATACGTCCAATATGGCATGGAACCTTAAATGGAAAGGGATTCAGATCAATATGGAGCAAACCAGCAAAAACGAGGAAACAAATTAGCAAAACAATCTTCAATCCCTAAAAAAGATGGTCTGTTAACCCAGTTACCCGTCAATTTTCATTTTTGATGTGGATATGTTTGTTTTGCAATTTTTGAGAGCCAGTGGTTTTCTATTTTCCTTTGGGCTCGGATTAATATTTCTATTATGTCGGGTAAGTCTGTGTCCGCTATTTTGAATTTTACGTCAGGTTGACCTGTATACATTCTCCGCCATATCGTGATTTCGACCGTTTTGTAGTTGTGGTATGTTACTTCCATTTGTCCGTTTATTGTTTTGGCTTTACTGCCTATCAATCCTTTAGCTAATGGAATAACGCTTGTTTTCCCCATGGGGTAACTCCAATAGGTATATTGCTAGAATGGTCAATTAAATCTTATGATTCAATAATCAGTAAATGGCGCGCCACATCTTAAACCGAACTTAATTGGAAGCTTTAAATTAAAAAGAGGAGATTAAAGGTTGGCAATAAAGACGGAGACCATGAGACGCCGCCGCGACCCACGTAATCGTTTGTAATTATTTAATACCAGTCGGCATATGCTGTTCCAACCTTATAGTATCTGCAGAAGTAGTTGCATGGACCATCCGAGTCGCCATTGATGTCGTATTATTGGCAGGTCTAAGCCAATTACCTACTGTCAAGCAATGGCAGACGTTACCTGTTTCAAAGCATTTAATGATAGCGAGGTTGCATCTGACCTGAAAAGGTAAATGCAATCGATACCGCCACCAACATAAGGAAAAAGGTGTTTTTAATGCTATTCTATGCCCCATTTTTTAGTCATTTTGACAATCAGGAAGATGACGAAAGCCACTATTACAAATGTTATTATGGATACAAGGAAGTTTCCGATGCCGAATAATTGTCCTGTCCAGTTCGGGTCTATTGGCCTGCCCTCGGCATCCAAAGCTGTTGGTGGGACTGCAATTTTAAAGGTTGACAAGTTTCCAAGGCCAGGAATCGCTAACCCTATGAGTGGCATTAATATATCCTTCACAAGCGACTGGACAACTTGACCGACGTAGACACCCATGATAAAGGCTACGGCAAGCCCTAACACCTTATACTTGGAAATGAAGTCTATAAACTCGTTCCACAAACCCTTCTTTGGCGGCGGAGCCGGCGGTGCAGGCTTAGGTCTAATAGCGTTTTTATATCTTTCAAAACTTTTAGGATCTCTTCGCCTAAATTTTCTTCTTGCCTTTTAGACATACAATCACCTCTTCTACTATCTTGGGATATTAACTTAAAACTTGTGGTTTTATAGAA
>JAWBXA010000016.1:0-21935 GCA_038868115.1 Bathyarchaeia archaeon | reverse complement strand
CTTGCCAAGTATACAAAGACCGCTGATATTGTAGTGTCAGCTGCTGGAAAACCCCATTTAATAACTGCTGACATGATTAAAGAGGGAGCCGTAGTGATAGATGTAGGAGTTAGTGCAGTAGAAGATCCTGAACGACCAGGAAAATTTAAGTTGATAGGGGATGTTGATTTTGACGCGGTTAAGGAAAAGGCAGAGGCAATAACACCCGTTGTTGGCGGAGTTGGCCCTGTTACTACCGCTATGCTAATCTCAAACCTAGTTAAAGCTACAGAAATGATGGAACTTTTGCGATCTTGACAAAGCCATTTTTAAAATGAAGGTGCTTGATTATGATAATAACAAAGCAGAAGTCTATGCCCGAAATAAAGTCCATGCTCGAGCCGCATAAAAAGCTGGTCATTGTAGGTTGCGGTCTGTGTGCAACATTGTCTCAAACCGGCGGTGAAAAGGAGGTTAAAGAGATGATTGAACGGCTGAAGGACGAAAAAACAATATTGGGCTCTGTAGTGGTAGAATCCCCATGTGATTTACGGGTTGCCAGAAGGGATTTGAGAAGTATAAGTAAGCAAGTAGCCGAGGCCGACGCCATTTTAGCACTTTGTTGTGGTGCAGGCGTTCAGGCAATTGCAGAACTGACCGAAAAGATAGTGATCCCCGCTTTAAACACCTGTTTTTTAGGCGAAGTTGAGCATATTGGTCGATTCTATGAACGATGTCGTATGTGTGGAGACTGCATCTTATACGAAACTGGGGGGATCTGTCCAATAGCTAGATGCACTAAGGGCTTAATGAATGGTCCATGCGGCGGCGTTCGACTCGATGGAAAGTGTGAGGTTGACCCTGAAATAGACTGTGCTTGGGTTCAGATCTACCAAAGGCTTGAAAAACTTGGCAAGCTTGGCATTTTCTCTAAGATTATGGAGCCTAAAGACTGGAGCAGAATGAGGAAACCAGGGAAGGTGGAATTTGATGTTGTAATTAAAAGACAAAATGGGGGAATTACAGTTGAAAACAAATAGCAACCTTGAAAAGGTTCTTGAAGCTGGGAAATTTGCGGTCACCGCTGAACTTGGGCCTCCAAAAAGTTGTGACGCTGGAGTCGTTAGGAAGAAGGCAAGGATGCTGAGGGGATGCGTTGATGCTTTTAACGTAACGGATGGTCAGACTGCTGTGGTTCGCATGGCCAGCTGGGCTGCTTCTTTAATAGGTAGAGAAGAGGGATTAGATCCCATTGTTCAAATGACATGCCGCGATAGAAATAGAATTGCTCTTCAAATGGACATTTTGGGCGTGGCAGCATTAGGAATAAATAATATCCTATGTTTAACCGGCGACCACATATCGATGGGAAATCATCCATCAGCTAAACCAGTATATGATGTTGACTCGATTCAATTGATTAAAATAATAAAAGATATGCGTGATGAAAAGAAGTTTCAATGCGGCGAAAAAATGAGCGCAGAGCCCAGACTTTATATAGGCGCCGTGGAAAACCCGTTTGCCGGTCCTACGCTTAAGGCCAGGGTTTTAAGACTTGAAAAGAAAGTTGAGGCTGGAGCTGATTTTATCCAAACTCAATGTGTATTCAATGTAGAGAAGTTCGAAACATGGATGGAATTGGTTCGAGATAAAAAGCTACATGAGAGAACACATATCTTGGCAGGTGTTACGCCGTTAAAATCTTATCGTATGGCAAAGTATATGAAACAAAATGTCGCCGGTATAGACATACCAGATGAAATTATGGAGAAAATGAAAAATGTTCCCGAAGTAGAGGCTAAGGAGACGGGCATCAATATATGTGTGGAAACAATTGAAAAGTTAAAGAAGGTCGAGGGAGTTCACGGGATTCATATAATGGCAATAGAATGGGAAGATGTAGTGCAAACATTGGTAGGAAGAACTGGATTGCTGCCTAGACCTTCTCTTTGATATCTCAGTATTTTAGTTGATTATATATTGAAAACAAAGTTAAGATTTATATAGCGTAATTTCTAGAAACTTTTGTGTGGTATTTATGTTTCTGTTTAAAGCTGAACAAAAAGTTTTCCAAATAGGTAATGTGACGATAGGTGGCCAACCAGGCGAATATCCAACAGTTTTGATGGGTAGCATATTTTACAGCAAGCATGAAATTGTAAAAGATGCTGTAAAAGGCGAATTCGACCGTAAAGCCGCAGAGGACCTCCTAAATATGGAGGAAAAGCTATCGGAAGAAACGGGTATCCCTTGCATCATTGATGTGTTAGGTGAAACTAATGAGGCACTTTGCAAGTACATAGATTTCATAGCAGATCATACTGATTCTCCTTTTCTTATAGACTCTTCAAATCCTTCTGTAAGAATTGCAGCGCTTAAACATGTCGAGGAAACGGGGCTTATTGATAGAGCAATATACAATTCTATTGATGAACATATTAAAGAAGATGAGATAAATGCGTTAAGATCCAGTAAAATAAAAAGTGCGGTTATACTGGCATTTAGTACTAAATACCTTATGCCTAAGGACAGGCTCCAGATGCTGGAGGGCGATGAAAAAAACTTAATTAAAATTGCCAAAGAAGCCGGTATCGAAAACATTTTGATTGATCCCGGCGTGCTTGATGTACCAACTACAGGCTGGGCGGCCAATATTATTTACAGGATAAAGCAAGAACTAGGTTATCCTACCGGTTGCGCGCCTTCTAATGCTCTATATATGTGGCTGAGAAAAAAGAAGATCGCTTCACCTCTCTTTGAAGGGTATGGGGCCTGTATTCTTACTTTACCAATAATGTTTGGTGCTGACTTCATTATATACGGTCCTATGAAAAACGCGAAGTGGGTTTATCCGATATGTGCGGTTATTAATGCGATCATCGCCTATCACGCAAAGACCCTTGGTATAACTCCGAAAACAAAAAACCATCCTTTATACAAAAAGATATTTTAGCATATTAATTAGGATTCATCGATTTAGATTGAGCGGGAACTATGCCTACAAGGATCGTTAAAAGTTAAAGTTTTGTTTAAAAAAAATGTAAGAGGGGAATCTAATAGAATATGTCTAAAAACCAATTGGAACTTATAGGACGTGATGAGGCAACTGGTGAATTTGTTGTAAGACATCAACAGACAGGGAACATTTCTCGTATAGCGGATACGTTCGCTGAAATGTTTCCGATGTGGGCAAGTCGCATTTTAATAACCGCCGAGGATGAAAAGTGGTCCTTAACAGCCGCGAGAGCGGCAACAGGCTTCGCGTGTTCAATAATAATGTGCCCTGCAGAAGCAGGAATAGAATGTAGCGTGCCACCCGATAAGACACCAGATGGCCGACCAGGAGTGTTGATTCAAATCTACACTCGGACAAAAGGAGGGTTAAGAAGACAGTTGATTGAGAGAATATCTCAATGCGTGATGACTTGTCCTACTTCTGCTGCTTTTGACGCGTTGCCAGAAGCTAAAAGAAGGTTTAAAGTGGGAGGAGGCATCAGTTTATTTGGTGACGGTTTTCAAAGAAAGGCGGTGATGTGGGGACGAAGAGTTTGGCGCATTCCGGTTATGGAAGGAGAATTTATTGTTGAGAATCAATTTGGCGTCAAGAAGGCGATCGCCGGTGGAAACTTCCTGATTTTGGCTCAAAATCGCAAGGCAGGCCTTCAAGCGGCGGAGACGGCGGTAAACGCTATCTCCCAAAAAGTTGAAGGAGTCATTTTGCCCTTCCCAGGGGGCATTTGCAGATGTGGATCGAAAGTGGGATCAATAAAATACAAGCTTGGCGCATCTACAAATCATCCGTTTTGCCCAAAATTAAGAAAGCTCATCCCAAACTCACAGATTCCTGAAGGCGTGAACTGCGTTTACGAGATTATTATAAACGGCCTTAATCAGGAAGTCGTGAGGAAGGCGATTGCCGAGGGGGTGAGTGCGGCTATAAAAGTTCCTGGGGTTATAAAGATCTCTGCAGGGAATTACGGGGGTAAGCTTGGACCATTTCGAGCTTATTTAAAAGAGGTCTTAGAGTTGGAAAAGCCTGAAATATAGATTCGATATACCCCATTGACATGTTTCTTGTTAAATTTCTTTGTTAAACTCTGATCTTTGGTTTATTTTGTCATTATTGTTTTTATTTCGGTTTGTTTTGATAATGTAGGATGGAGTTTGTGGATGGGCGATATATGGGGCTAACAAACATTTTGGGATTAATTAGTGTTTTTATTTATAAGATAAGAAATAAGAGTGGTCTGGTTTTTCAAGGATTACTAATGAGCTACACCGTCATACAAAATTAAATATCCTATTAGCAACATCATTTGGGTAGCCAAAAATACGCTATACTTTAAAAATTATTATGCTAACAGTCATGTTTAGCCTAATAATCAGCAAAAACAGTTCTAACGCCTTGCCTATAACCTCATCCTTTGCTTTTAGATACGCGTTTATACTTTCAAGCGGGCTTTCATCAAAAGCTACATCTATGCTAACTTATGATTCTAAGAGCTTTGTCTTCATTTCTGAAAATCTTAATAGCTCATTTTTGTTTTTCGATTTTTCCTTCTGCGAAGTTTTTAGCCATTTTCTCCCAGTCTATTTTGAACATTACGGCTAGTACTATTATTAGAAGGATTACTGCTAATATCATGCTTATCAAGGCTGTTATCCAGTCGCTTTCTATCCCAAACATTCGTTCAATTATTGTTATGGCGTAGCGGGCGCTGTAGGCGATTATTAGGCTCATACATATTTTCCCAGTTATCGCCGGGATGAAAGCTTTCAACAGGTTGTAGTGCATTATGCCGAGCGGTATAAAGAGCATGTCGTCCGGCAATGGCGTTAATGCGAAAAGAAAAATTGCAATAGGGCCATATTTCCCGAAAATTTTCACCAGAGCCTCCATTTGATGCTTGCGTTTTTCACTTATGATTTTTCTTCCGCCCAGTCCAAGCATGTAGCCTGTGAGCTCTCCTATGGCTGATCCAGCCCCGGAAGCTAGTGCGATCAATATTGGATCGAAGAAAGGTGCCACAGTAAATATGACTACGGTATACGGTACTGGGAAAAAAATCGACGTTGAACCTATTAGGCTTATTAAAAAGATGCCAAGGTATCCATATTGTACCGCAAAATTTTTTAACCACTGTTCAAGCTGTTGGAAGATATCCGCTACTGACAAGCTTTTGCCTCTCTTCTTTCAATCTGAAAAGGCGTTTATATGGATTGCCAAAGATTTTTCAAAGCGAGTAGCCACCATCGGGACCATAGAAACGCAAACGCTGTGAACTTGTGAGCTAGGATGAACGTAGCATAACCAAACCCGAGGCTCCAAAAAGGCTTAAACCAGACGACGTTGACAAAACTTTAGGAAAAGCTCCACTTAAAGTAACATTTTGCGCCACGGTTAAAAGAACATTAGGCCTCTTTCTAGTTCTCTGCTGTCATGTTACTACACGGATAATCCTTGTTGGCGTAACTATTATGGAGACCTTTCTATCTTTTTCCTCAAAAGGCACATTTTTAACGACTTGCATGTCGTGGACCGTCGTGACTACAGGGATTTCTCCAAATCTTCTTTCCAGGATTTCTATTTCTACGTCACCGTAGCCGTGACCCTTTCCGAGCCTATGTCCCTGTAAGTCGACAGCTACTGAACCCTCAACAATCAGGTCCGGCTTTAGAAAGTCTCTGGTTTCAACTCCAAATTTGAAGGCGCCCATTATTGTAGAGGCAAGGTGTTCATTTCCTCGAACTTTTTCTGGGCTTATTAGTATGAAGTTCCTCTTGAGCCTAGGCGAAGCCATAATGAGAATTTTTCCATCTTTTAGGGCGTTTTCCCTCACCCTACGCTGAGGCGAGTCTGGGTTGACAAAAATAACTTTCGCCATTTTCCATTCCTCAAGTTGGCGAAGTTTATCTGCGGCGGTTCCAGCTCCGACAAAGTTTGGGATTCTACCCCAGCATGGAAGCGGAAAGGTTGCTATCCCAGACTTTTCCATTTCCCGCCAAATTTTCTCTCGAAGCCGCTGTTTTTCTTCGGCGATCTTTAACATTCGAACGAAAATAAGAAGCGGTGACAACTTAAAAAGTTTTTATTATTACAAGTTTTCTGTCGCCTTCATTGAAGGCCTCGGCTGCTTTGTCAAACTCCGCGCGTATTTGCGCATACTTGTCCGCGGATTTTGCCTTGATCCTTTTTCTATACATTTAGATGCACCAAGCTTACATTTTGTAACAGGGATTGCTGGATTTCAGCTGCCATTATTAAAGCCTTTGTCTTGCAGCACATCTGATATGTGGTCAGAGTCGATCCGACAGTTGTTACTGTAACAAGAATTTCTCGGTATGCTTCCCATACATTTTAAACCTTTGTTTCTATCGCGCCCACTCTGGGATACGCGCGTCTTGAACTGCATTGTGGTGCGGAATGTAAGGCTTTATGTCTATTATTGGTGAACCTTCAAAGGCGTCTAAACCTTTAACTGTCAAGACGCAATCCACCCTTTCAACGAGTTCCACAACGCACAAGCCTATAGGATTTGGACGTGAGGGACTTCTACAAGCAAAAACACCTATTTTCACATTAACTCTATGCCTTCTCGGGGAAACCAGCAACGTTCGCCTATCCGCCTCATTATTACGTAGATGAAACCAGTACAAAACAATTAAGTGGGAAAATTCCTCCACGCCTTTAAGCCCGTTACAAAAATCTGGGAAAATCCTTATTCTTGCTTTCTCTTCGTCAGCTTTTTCGACAATCCCTATAAAATAAACTTCGCCTTTGTTAATATTTTCCATCTCGGCTCACAACTGTTATTTTGGCTTGCTGCCTTTATAACGCTCTTGTCAATGTGCTAAAAAGCTCAAAATTGATATTTCAAATATGTTTTCTGAATTCATAAGTGTTTTAATGTTTTTAGTCAACTAATGGCTTGCAGGGTGGGATTGTGTTGAACGACCAAATTCTTCAAGCATGTAAGGAGTTAATTGACGACGCAAAAATGAGATGCACTGATCTTGTTTTTAAAGAAATATGCTTGGACATTCTGTCAAGGGCGCGTAACGTTTTAACGGAAAAACAATTTAAGGTGCTGGCTACGTACGCCGCTGAAAGGATAAAAGAGAAAGTTCCTTTTGAAATTCAACGGGAATTAGTAGCCCCCTAATTAAGAGTCTTTTAATATTGGCAAAAACGGCGTTTAACACCCTATAACTCCTAATTCCGCCCTGCGCTGTCTTTCTTTAACCAAGCTTGTACCCTATTTTCCGTAGAAACTCTTTCCTAGCCTTGATATCACCTTCCGCTTCAATTCCCTTACTTTTGAAACCATCAATAACTCCTATGATGCCTCTGCCTTGATTTGTTTCCGCGACCACAACCTCTAATGGGTTGGCTGTAGCGGCATAAATTGTACAGACTTCCGGCACTTTTCTAATTTTGTCTAGAACATTTATCGGATAGGCGTTTTTAATGAAGATTATGAAGCTATGGCCGCAGGCGAGTTCAAAAGCTTTTCTGGCGGCGAGCTGCCTTAACTCTTTGTCATTTCCCTCATGCCTGACAAGGCATGGTCCTGAGCTTTCGCAGAAGCCTATCCCAAACGTTATATTCGGCACAGAGTTAATCAAAGCCTCGTACAAGTCTTCAACAGTTTTTATGAAGTGGGCTGTTCCCAAAATTACGTTGCAGTCTTTTGGCACCTCAATTTTCACAGTTTCAAATTTAAGCATACAAGTTTCACCTCCATTAGTCTAGTTACACGTTTAGCCTTCAAGAATTTTATGACAAAAAGTATTATTAAGTTCAATAAAAGGCCGGGCAACGGGAAGTTGTGTTAAGCATTAGCTACGTTTTCTTTTTTATTAGAAGCCAATTTTTGTTTCCTTTAAGCATTACTAGGACATAGTCGCCCTTCATTTTCTCGCCATAAAGTGTAAACTCAATCTTGTTGGCGCTTCTACTTTTCAGTATATATGTACCCTTGTCCCAGATTTCCACTTTTCCAGCGCCGTACATTCCCTCCGGTATTGCACCCTCAAAGTCTATGTAGCTTAGTGGGTGATCCTCAACTATTACGGCTAACTTTCTGACGCCGGGTTGCACTGGTGGCTCTTTGGGGATAGCCCAGCTTTTTAGAACGCCGTCCATTTCCAGCCTGAAATCGTAATGTAGACGCGTTGCACGATGGTGTTGGACCACAAATCTTGGCATAACTCCCACTAAACCGTTAACTTTGCCTCGCTAGTAATTAATTTTAATTGGAGTAACGCACTTGGGCGAGTTCCAATTGTTAGAGGTTTGCGAGCTTCATATCTGACGCCCTCGGATGTGGAGACGGCACCATACTGAGAGGAGGGCAAAAATTTGGAGTGTACTCGTCGGATTTGAGTCAACTCAGCACTGGTTAAGCTTGCCTGGTTAAACGTTGATTTTGAATCTAGATTAGTGATTCATAAGTTAGTTAAATACGCTTAGCCCATTTTGTTGTGCAGATCGGAGGAAAATTCCTTGAATGAAAAGTTAACTCCTAAAAAAAGAAGGGAAATAAAAGCTAAAATGGCCAGGGCCCTTAAGGATGATATTAAAGTTCTCTCTACAGATTTTCAAAAAATATTAATAGATGACCTTGTCACAGCGTTTCAAAATAGAATAAACGTGTTAATGCGAGTGCAAGCGAAAAGAAGCTATTAACGGAAGCTAAATAGGGAAAAGACGTAATTTGAATCCATAAAAGCTTTATATAAAATTTGGAGAAAATATGACAAGAGGTTTGGATAATGAGGCGTTCCAAACTTGAGATGTACATCGACATTCTTAAGGTCCTAGCTCATCGTGGCCCATTGAAGCTGACACACATTATGTATAAGGCTAATGTTAATTGCAGCGTTTTGAAAGAGTATTTAGACTTTCTAATGAAACAGAACCTTGTTGAGGAGAGAACCATTGGTAAGCGGCGAGTTGTTTACGCTATAACCCAAAGAGGCATAACAGTTCTTAAGCATTTCAGGGAGCTTAAGCAGGTTCTGCCAATAGTGGAAGAAGCCAGAAATAAGGCTCCCATACCGTATTAGTCAATTTATCTTAGCAAAATTTTCTTCATTTCTAATTTTAGTTAGGTTTGCATCTTTTTGTGAATCATTATACGTGTTTCGTAAGACTTAATAAACTCTTTCCCCCCATTTCCATATGTACACACGTAAAACACGACGGGGAAATCAGGGTGTCCAACCAAGAAACTCGAGGAAAGAAGCCCCTATATATTCTAGAGAAGATAAAGGAAAACCTTGAAAAACTAAACGAGAAAATGGAAATAATGATCGAGCTCCAGAAATGCGGAAGAAGGGATATACAAACAATCCCTCAGGAAGCTCCGCTGGATGTTATAACCCTCCTTTCAATGCCAGACCACTTGCGAAAGACAGCCATGACCGTCTGTAGGCTTGGGCGGGCAACAGCCGACGAGGTTGCCCAACAAACCCGCAGGGCAAGAGCTGTGGAAAGCGCCTATCTAAACCAGCTTGTTATTATGGGTTATCTTAAGAAGGAGCGGAAGGGACGGAAAGCTTACTTTTATGTGGAGAAGGAGAGCCAGGGGTGAAAGCCTTGGGCAAGATTGTGGCAATTCACTCCTATAAGGGTGGAACAGGGAAGACCCTTCTATCGATTAATTTGGCTGCCACTTTGGCTAAGCAAGGCAAGATAGTGTGTCTCCTAGACTTGGATTTTAGGGCGCCAAGCCTCTTCACTCTCCTAAACATGGAAAAAGTTGATTATTGGCTTAATGACTACCTTAACGGAGTTTGTGAAATTGAAAAAGTCTTAATAGATTTAAGTGGAAGAATAGCCAACCAAGGGAAAATTTTTGTTGGTTTAGCTAACCCCTCGGTGGAAGCTATCAGGGACATGTCCTCAAAAGATAGGAAGTGGGAGATGAGGGCTCTTGGAAGACTGCTCTCCCTCAGAAACTCACTTTTAAGTGCCAAGGGCTTTGACTATATAATTTTTGATACAAGCCCAGGATTGCAATATTCCTCAATAAACGCCATCGTAAGCGCCGACGTTGTCATAGTTGCTTCAACACTTGACAACTCAGATGTTGAGGGAACAAAGCGGATGCTACGGGAACTCTACGACTTGTTTGAAAAGAAAACAGAAATCGTTTTAAACAAGATTTTGTACGACGACTCCTTAAGATCGGGAAAGGAAAAGCTGCAAGCCCTAGTTAAGGAAACCTATGGAGTCCCGCTTTTAGGGGTTATCCCATGCTTCTGCGACATTTCAAGGGCTGAGGGAAAAACAATTTTTGTTCATGAAAAGCCAGATCACCCATTCACAAGGATTCTAGGCGAAATAGGCGCCAAAATAGATAAGATGTAAGCTATTGTGCTACAAGCTTATTTACGAGCTGGTACACTCTGCAATTTTTGCATTTCTCATATTCCCTTTCGTCGCACTGCTTGCAAATTATCCTATTCAACTCTCTTATTTCAGAGTTCATCGTCGTGGCCTCTCTAATAAAATTCGGGCAGCTACATGTATAGCTTATATTCCACCTTCGAAATATTTCAAAGTTATCACGTGGAAAAAGCTTATAGAAGCCTAAAACACTTTATACGCAAAACTGTTGAGGAAAGCGTAAACCATTGGACAATTCGGCAATAGTATTGGCTGGAGGCACCTCTAGAAGATTTGGCTATGATAAGGGATTAGCTCTGCTCTCGGGCAAGCCCCTAATAATGCATGTTTTATGCGTTTTGGATAACATCGCTGAGGAGAAAATTGTGGTTGTAAGCTCGAAAGAGCAAGCCGAGAAAATGGAAGAAGTCTTGGGACCAAATGTTAAAATAGCCGTAGACCAAAACGGGCTTCAAAGCCCTCTTGTAGGCGCGTTAACAGGCTTTAAAGAGGCACGTGGTGAGTATGCACTTTTGCTTCCATGTGACACGCCACTGGTTTCGAGGGAAATTCTAGCACTTATCTTGGAGCTTTGCGTTGGCAAGAATGCGGTTATTCCCCGCTGGCCAAACGGTTACATAGAACCCCTACATGCAGCTTACCGTGTTCAGCCAGCCCTTGAAGCTTCTGAAACCACTTTAAAAGAGGGAAAGTTAAACTTGCGTTCCATGGTTGAGCGGCTGCGGAACATACGTTACATCTCAACTCTTGTCTTTCAGCAATTTGACCCGCAGCTTAAAATGTTCTTTAATGTTAACACACCCTTAGATCTGAAAAGGGCTGAATCTATGCTTAAGGCTAAATTTTGCCAGCAGTTCTAGCATAGTCCTCTGTTGCTTGAAAGAGCTTTTCGATGTCAGCATCTGTGTGGGCTGCACTTATTGAGCCAAAATGTGTTGGGAGGAAGAACACTCCTCTAGCGATTAGGTTTAGGTGGTATTCTACAAGCCTCTTTCTATCTGCTTCGAAGGCGTCCCGGGCATTCTTAACTTGTTTGCCTGTGAAGTGTATGTTAAGCATGGAGCCTGCGCCAGTGGCTTGGGCATCTATGCCTTTAGCCTCAAATATTTCCCTCAAAGTGTCTCTGACTTTTTCGCCAATCCTGTTCAGCCTTGAAATGATGCTCCCGTCCTCAAGGACTTTAAGTACAGCCAGTCCAGCTGCCATTGTGATTGGATTCGCGCAGAATGTTCCGCCATGAAACGAGAAGTTGGGACGCTCATAGACAAGCGGGTTAAGACGTTCCATGATCTCATGTCTTCCGCAGAAGGCGCCAACCGGGAAACCTCCGCCTAATATTTTCCCGAGGACTGTTATGTCTGGTAAAACGCCATAATATTGTTGGGCTCCTCCGGGCGCAAGCCTGAAACCGGTGATTACCTCATCATAGATTAGGAGAATACCCTTCTCATTGCAGAGTTCCCTTAAACCTTTGAGAAATTCTTTTTCAGCTGGGATGCTTCCGCCAGCGCCTAAGACCGGTTCAACTATGATTGCTGCCGCTGGTTCTTTCTGGGCTTTTGCCTTCACGTCTTCAAGGTTGTTGAAAACTGCTAATATTGTGTCTTGCGTTGCACCAGCCGTTAATCCGGCTGATTCTGGAATATGGAAGGGGTATTTTACGCCTATGTGCAGTGTATCGTATCCCCCATGCCATCCGCCCTCAAACTTTATTATTTTGCTTCTGCCGGTGTAGGCTCTTGCCAAGCGTATGGCGTACATGTTAGCCTCTGTCCCAGAATTGGTGAAGCGCACCATCTCAGCGCTGGGCACCATCTTCACAACTTGTTCAGCAAGTTCCACTTCAAGCTCGTGGGATGTCCCATAGTGGGTGCCTTTTTCCAACTGCCTCCTAGCAGCCTCCACAATCACCGGCGGACTGTGACCAAGTATATGTGTGCCGTGCCCCATCCAAAAGTCAACATACTCGTTCCCATCAACATCGTAAAGCTTGCTTCCTTTCGCTCTTGCAGTATAAAATGGGTATGGCTCAAAAAAGCGAATTCCATAAGAGACTCCAGCCGGCAGAACATTTTTAGCCCGCTCATACAAAGCCTTGGACTTTGCAGTCTTTGTAACATAAATTTCCAACATCCCGAGACCCCTTTACGATGCTATTAAATTCCGACTGAGGCACTTATTATAATTTCCACGACTGTTCAAAATCGTTACGCAAACGTATAGAAAAATTTTTAAATACTCTAGAAAAAGCTGTTATTTTTAATATTTTTACATCATTTTTCAATATTGGATTTCTTAAAAATTATGCAGTCAAGATAATTTCTGAGTCTCAATTTTGAGAAAAGTGAAAAATTTAATTTGAATCTGCTTATTTTTTCATCTTTAAAATTTAAGAGAGAGCGAGAATGTGTTAAAAATTATTAACCAATTAACTCAACAGTTGTTCCGAGGGCTTGTCCGGGCAACCCCTTTCTGAATCTCGCTCTGACTAAGCCCTTCTTGCCATGTAAAGCTACAATTTTACCTATAATCTTGCTGTTTTTGCCTGTGTTCCAAGCAATTTTCCGCCCGATAAGTCTGCTGGCTTCTGAAATGGTTTTTGCGTGGGGGAACTGGATTATGCACTCTTTTGACTTCTGGGTTTTTGGTCCAACCCTATAGTTGACAATGACTCCTTTGATTGGACTTGTCAAGGGTGGGCTCCCCCTTTAGATTTTGAGAAATTATGTCAAAATTTTAAATTTGTTTCGCTCTTTAGCCTTCCAAATGAAAGTTTCCTCTGTCGCGTTTTAGTATGCGCACCTTTTCTGGAATCTTGCCCGCTTCCCAATCCGCCCACTTTATTTCTTTGAAAACCCATTTTTTCCCTAGATGAGCCGCAACAACGGCGTGTTTATATTCTCTATCCAGCGGTATAAGTTCGTCGAGAAATCTGAAGAGCTTCTCTATCTGCTGTTTTGGAAAATATGCATAATAGCCAGCATTTTTAACTTCGAAGGCATAGACATGTAGGCCTTTTCTGGCTACAACGTCCGGCAGCGGGTTTAGGCTTGGGTTGCTGACTGGTATACGAACAGCACTATAATCATTTTTCTGTAAAAGTTTAACAAGAACATTTTCGCTGTAGAAGCCTCTTTTGCGCCATCTTCGAATAGCCTCTTTATCGACTTCCCTAACCATCAGCAGGTTCACTTCAAGCTACAAAATATAGTATAGGATGGGGTTAAAGCTGTTTCCCTAAAGCTAGAATTTCGGTTTTCTGCGGGTTTGAACCTGAACCTTGAGGGTTTGCTTTTCAACAAAGCATTCTTTCAAATAGTCGTCCAGGGTGGCGGCTGGCACCACCTCAATTTTGTAATCTCTTATATCTATGGAGTGGTCGAAGTTCTTCTTTGGAATCACAACCTTTTTGAAGCCCCAGGCCTCAGCCGCCTTAATCTTCTCGTAAACACTTCCCACAGCCGTCACTTGGATTGTGCCGCCTATGCCCAAATTTATTTCACCAGTCACTGCCACGTCCTGCCTTATGGGCTTCCCTTCAATAAGCGAGCACAACAGTATCACCATAGTCACCCCTGCGGATGGCCCGTCAACGCCATAAGATTGGGCAAAGTCTATATGCGTCAGGTAGTCTTGGGCTATGTCTACGCCATACTTTTGGAGGATAACGCTTCTAACTTTGGCTATGCTGTCAGCTATGAAGCTCTGCCCCCTGGCCACGCCAGTCACTTTGTAATAGCCCTTAATTGGGTAATTTCTTGGGAGTTCGCTGCGCTTAACCATAGTTGCCCTCACGCATAGCACACTGCCAGTCATTTCTCCACTATATGGGTCTTTTACAACAGCCAAACCATAGATTTGCCCAAGCTTGACGCCTTCGGGCTTTATTTCTAGAAGTTTTCCCCTCTCGTTTATCTCGTGCTCGAGTATTTGCCTCTGGATGGTTTTGCAGTGGTTTTCTATGGCTTCGCGAACATGTCTTCTCTCAACAATCTTGCACCCCTCATTCATCGCAAGCGTAGCCGCGGTTTTAATAATGGAAATTAGCGGTCTGAAACGTGTCGTTAACGCGTCTCGCTTGTTGCTTCGTCTGCGGCCTTCCTCAACTATTTCCTCGCATGCCTCCCTGCCGAAGGGAATCAAGTTGAAGCGCTTAGCCTCTTGGGCTATAAACTGCACATATTTCCGCCTATTCTCAACGGTGTTTGGCATTTTATTATTCATCCTGACAACTTTGCCATAGCCGTAAATCCTGTCCATCAAAGCCGGATGAATCTGGTTTATACTGTCAAAGTTTCCAGCGCCCACGAGGAAGGTTAGGGCTGGGACCGGTTCTGTGGATACAGCCATGGCGGCTGTGTCTCCGCCGTGCCAACGTCCCCTAATAGTTATTGGCAACTGGCCATCTTCAAGCACTGTTAATAGGGTTATTGCCTCTTCCGGATCCAAGTTCTTAATCTCGTCGATATATAATATTCCAAGCGAGGCTCTATGGACGTCTCCGGCTGTAACCCTCTGATGCTCCGGAGTTCCCAAACCGCCAGTCTGGTATGGGTCCCATGCTATTGAGCCGAAAAGCTGGGCGCTTCGGTGGCCGGTGGCATCAATAAATGGTGCGTGTCTAGAACTGTTGTCAACTATGAGTTTTGGTATGTCACTTTGTTGTGCTCCGCCAATGCCTTTTAGGGCTCCCAAGCCTCCAATCCTTGAAAACCACCATATGAAGACGCCGAAGAACACGAGGCTTCCGCCGGGAATAAATGTTAGCGGGACTATGCTCACAATCCTTCCTATAAAGTAGTCCATAAAGTTGTAATTGTAATATTCTTGTAACGGCTCGCCTAAATACATGGAATTCTCGTTCCACATCTGCCAAGCCTGATACATGAAATAGAAGCCTAAACCCATCAAAAACAATCCCATAATTATGAGGAATATTTGCAGGGCTTTCAAGCTAATTCTCGTGACAAACTTCCTCTTAAGCTCCTTCAACTGCTCCCTCTGGAGTATTTTCTTCCCTTCTCCAGCCGGGTGTACAGAGATTCTCGGCTGGCTTGGCAATACGGGATTCTTCCAGCACAAAACGTCGAAAAGTTTTATCCCGTTTTCTTTGTAAATTTGGGTCAACTTCTCGGCTAAAGCCCTACCAATAAGGGACTTACCCGTACCAGGATCACCCACAAGCAGCAGATATGGTCCGGGACTTATGGCTGTTTTCGCCGAGGGTTTTGTTTTTTCGGGGCTGCTCCAGCTCTCATACCATTTAGTTTTTTCCAGCCATTTCAGCTTATGAACCCACTCGTCCAGACATAGAAAGCACTCGTTCATGGCTTGGTCTTGCCCAATAACCCAGTTTATCAGATTGTCGTCAACTGGGAAGCCTTCGGTGCTCTCAAAGTTTCCCCAGTCCCACTTAACCCTAACCTTTCTGCCATTAACTGTCCTCTCAAGTATTTCAACATCGTTCCCAAAATAGTCAACAGACAACTATTCCACCCCTTAGACTTGCCAGTCTCCTCTTTCCCCAATCCTTAACAAAACCATCCCCGCCGAATAATTATAGGGTTATTTCAAAAACGGCAATATGAAAAAACCAATAACATCGACAAGCACAACCGCTAAAAATTCGACAAGCGGAAAGTTCCTTCAAAAATAAAAAGCCGAAAACGGCTCCATTTGGCAGCAAAAAGCAAAATGACGAGTCGAAGATTAATGAATAATCCGACTCGCATTAGAGGCGCAGTTTTGATGGAAACCTGCGCAAAATGAAAAGCCATTTTTTAGCCTAAAATTGTAAAAGAAGCCTTTTAATCGCTTTTCAATCTAATCGTTGAGCCAAACTCATGGACTTCGCTGTTGCTTCCCTAAAGAAACCGACGAAAATCTCCATGCCAACAAAACCCCACTAAACTTCGAAAAACTTCGAGGTTTTACAAGCACAAAGGGATTGACAAGTGAGCCTTTTGAAAAAGGGGAGTGAATGTGAAGCCTTGTCCCGTTCGCGGTGCTCAAATGTTTTGTTGTGGGCAAAGAGGTTTGGGCTGTTCACTTGGTTGATGCTTTTGTATACGCCAGCATCAGTTTTCGCTACTGCTAATTTTTCACCAAAGTTTTTGATTGAGAAAGTTGTGCTGAGAAATGGTTTTTCTAGGCTTTTCCGCCATGGATGTGGCAAGTTGTTCTCTTTAGTGTAGGCTAAGTGCTTAATGTTTTTGATCTTTACGGATTTTCCTTTTACTTCTAGGTTGCAATAGTTGTATTGGTATTACTTAAGTTTTTTTGCATATCACCATACGCTTCCGGAGGCTTCGCTGTATACAAAAGCATCGACAAAGCTTTCATCGTTTCAGCCTTCGAAAAAGTTTGTGCGACTCCAACATTATGTTGAACTTTATGAAAACTGGGAAAATCATCCGAGAGTTTGTTACTAGATTTTATCAACTCGCTTGTCAAGAAGGACCAAACATCCCCAGAAATGAAAAAGTTTTAAGGGATTATGAAATCGAGCGGCTTTCTGGCGTTTTCAAACGCTACTGTGCTGCCCGGATGCGGATGGGTAACCTTGGCGGTTTTTGCAAACAATCAACACGCTATAAACCTTTACAAAAAAATGGGGTTTTATTGAAACCGGACGAGGTTCCGGAAAGATTTTTCAGAAACGGTATCTACAATGACAAAAGTGTCAGAATAAGCGGTGAAAAATCTTGGCAGGCTTTAAAGTTTACAATACCACTTACACATTTTCCACCAAGGGCGAAATAGAATTCGTAGACTTAACCGACAAGGTTCAAGAAGCGGTTTCCCGCTCCGGCATAAAAAACGGCATAGCCCACATTTTCGCGCCTCATGCAACTGGAATCCTAATCCTAACTGAAAGCGAGTACGGCCTACTAAATGACATCAAGGCTTTGCTTGAAAAACTGGTTCCAAAAGGTGCCAGTTATATGCATCCTTCAAACGCCCATTCCCATTTAAGGTCTGTCTTGCTTCCTCCGGACAAGACCTTGCCAGTTGTGGATGGTAGAGTGGAGTTTGGAACATGGCAGTCACTTGTGTTTGTTGAGACAGACGTACACCCAAGAAGGAGAACAGTAATAATTCAAGTGATGGGCGAAACAGGCGAATAGGGATAATAACAAAAAGGAAAGAACCCTAGAACTTGCAGGAACGCTTGGAAAAATTTAGCGAAGGCTTAATGAAAGGCAAATAAACTCATTCGAACACCTGGTCAGCGCAAGAAATGCTTTCATTATTTCTTTTCGATTAGTTTTTGGAGTTCTTCTATGCGCTTTTTTTAGTTCTGCGAGTTCGGCTTCCAACTCTTTCTTATAGTTTTGTAAAGCTCTCAACTCCTCTGCGGGATCGGTTGGGTAGTAGGGGATTCTAGCCCATGCTGGGGGCCATGGGTGTCTTGGACACCACCATCCTTTAGGCCAGTACCATCCTCTTCGCATGTGCTATTCCCCCTATTTTCGTGATATATCCCATAAAATATGCAACATCAATGGCGAAAACGTTACAGACATGGCAATATCGGGAGACCGCCAAAGCCGGTGGCAACGACAACAACAAACCTTCCGGAAAGTTTGAGCCAACCCCAAAGAGGAACGTGGAGCCAATTTTGCTGGAACCAGCAGAGATAGAAGCCCTGAAACTTGTGGCATTGGAGAAGCTAACCTTCGAGGAAGCCGCCTCAAGAATGAAAATTTCAAGGAACACTGTTTGGAGATTGGCTGAAAAGGCAAGAGAAAAACTCATCAGAGCTATTGTCGAGAGCAGAGAAATCCTCATACAGCACGAATAATAAACTTCGCAAAGCAGTCGACATTATCAGCATATTATTTTCAAAAGAAATTTTTAATAAACTATCATACATTCTCTAAAATGAATAATTCAGTTTTTCATGTTTTTGCATAAAATTCATATTTCGTAAATTTACGCATAAAAGGAAAATCTTCTCCTTACATTTTGTTAAATCTATGAAAAGTCTCACACAGCAAGCTAGCACGTTTTTAAGCATATCACTGCATGGACTGGCAACGCGGAAAACGTAGAGAAAAGCGCTTTCTTTCATGTATATTTAAGGTTCGTTTCTTTTCGAACTTCCGAAATATTTTATAGATGCCTTCATGTCTTAGAATTACGAGAACTCGTAAATTGGTGAACTATGTTGAGTTTAGAGCTTTCCCACGAGGCTGAGGAGTATATAGAAGTCATCTACAGGCTTCAGAAGAGGAGCGGAGTTGCCAGAACAAAGGAGCTAGCCGAGGAACTGAACGTTGTGCCTGGCTCTATAACGAATACCATTGCG
Organism: Bathyarchaeia archaeon; assembly: GCA_038868115.1. Lineage (GTDB taxonomy): Archaea > Thermoproteota > Bathyarchaeia > Bathyarchaeales > Bathycorpusculaceae > JAGTQI01. The sequence goes on along the minus strand of JAWBXA010000016.1, from coordinate 3,231 downwards.
CATCTAGAGAAGCATGGACTTGTGGAGCACACGCCATATCGGGGCGTGAGGCTCACTGTTGAGGGTGAGAGGCTTGCCCTAAACATTATTAGGAGGCATAGGCTTGCCGAGAGGCTTCTCACAGACATCTTGGAGGCTGAGTGGAGTGACGTCCACGAAAGCGCCTGCAGACTTGAACACGCATTAACAGAGGATGTGCTATCTCTCCTGGAAAGGAGGCTTGGCTATCCAAAATTTTGCCCGCACGGAAATCCCATACCCACGGAAAGTGGCGAGGTTAGTGATGTTGAGTGTTTTCCACTAACATCAGCCGCTGTAAACCAGACGTATATCATCGCCAAAATCGTCAATGAAAAGAGGGAGGTGCTGCTCGCGTTGGTTGCCAAGGGAATAAAGCCCAACGTCCCAGTTCACATAGTTAAGGTGAGACGGAAGGACATCGTTTTTCGCGTTGCTTGGAAAGAGCAGACAATAAGCCGCAAAGAAGCTGAGAGCATCTGGGTTAAAACTACAGGGTGAGAACAGAAAATGTTCAGGAATAGGCGGACCCCCAAAAAGCAAGGCGAGTCGAAAAGTGAGGGTGAATTACATGCCCTAACAGACTTGGCTGAGGGTGACAAAGGCATAATAGTCAAGGCTGTGGGAGGTTTTGGCCTTGTTAGAAGGCTTGCTGAGATGGGTTTAACGCCGGGGGTTGAGGTTAAACTTTTGAGGAAGGGGTATTTTGGCGGACCTGTTGAAGTCGAAGTTAGGGGTGTAGCTCTAGCACTTGGGTGGGGAGTAGCCTCAAGAGTTCTTGTTAAGCCAGTTAAGGATGAGCCTCATGACTAAAAAACTGCGAGTGGCGCTGGCAGGAAATGCAAACGTTGGAAAAAGCGTTATATTCAACCAGCTTACTGGCTTAAATCAGGTTGTTGGAAACTGGCCCGGCAAGACTGTGGAACGCGCAGAGGGAACCTTACATTTTAAGGGCTACACCATACGTGTTATTGATTTGCCAGGCATATATTCGCTTTCAACTTTTTCTATTGAGGAGGTTGTTTCTCGGGATTACGTTGCTGTTGAAAAGCCAGACATTATAGTTAATGTTGTTGACGCTTCAGCCTTGGAACGTAACCTCTACTTTACGTTGCAGCTTTTGGAACTTGAAGCGCCAATAGTGATGGCACTAAACCAGGTGGATTTTGCGGCTAAAAAGGGCATACGCATAAACGCTGAAAGGCTTTCAGAGATTTTAGGCGTGCCTGTAGTCCCGACAGTGGCAATAACTGGAAGTGGAATAAACGAGCTTCTCACGACGGTTGTTGCGGTGGCAAGCGGCGAGAAGAGGCTGAAGCCTCTAAAGGTTAAGTTTGGAGTTGAAGTTGAAAAGCGGGTTCAAAAGCTCCAAAAAATTGTGGAGGCTTATGTTCCACAAATTTGCAAGGTCTATCCAGCAAGATGGATTGCCACTAAACTTCTGGAAAGAGACAACGACGTGGCTGGTAAACTAAAAAACTTTGATGGTGGAGCAGAAGTCCTAGGGTATGCCGAAAAGCTTGCAGCCGAACTGGAAAAACTACATGGGGAGCCCTCCCCGGTAATATTAGCCTCCGAAAGATATTCCATTGCGAGCAAAATAGCGAGGGAAGTCAGCGTTGAAGAGGCGCCTCCAAGGATAAGCCTTGAACAGAAACTTGACGCCATAACAACACACAAAATCCTCGGATATCCCATTCTGGCCGGTGTTGTCTTGGCAATGTTTTCGCTAATCTTTATAGGTGGAAGCCTTTTCTCCGGGCTTTTAGAGTCCATCTTTGGCGGCATCACACTATACATTGAGGAGGTTTTGGCCTTTCTACCATCAGCTGCCAGAAGCCTAATCATCAACGGGGTTTTTGGCGGAATAGTGGCGGGAATAACCATAGCTCTGCCATACATTGTTCCCTTCTACATAATTCTAGCCCTTCTTGAGGATAGCGGCTATTTGCCAAGAGCTGCCTTCCTAATGGACAACCTAATGCACAAAATCGGCTTGCATGGAAAGGCTTTCATACCCCTAATTTTGGGTTACGGCTGCAGCGTCCCAGCGTGCATAGGTTGCAGAATAATGGAAACACAGCGGGAACGCCTCCTAGTCGCCTTCGTTACGACACTTGTTCCATGCGCCGCCAGAACCGTCGTCATTCTGGGACTTGTGGGGAGGTTTGTTGGATTACACGCAGCACTAGCCATCTACATCTTCGACCTAATCCTCATCTTCATCCTTGGCAGAATAGCCTTCAAAGTTCTGCCAGGCGAACCAGTCGGCTTAATAATGGAGATGCCACCCTACAAAAGGCCCTCATTAAAGAGCGTTTTAACCAAAACGTGGAGCAGAACAAAAGACTTTGCCTATATGGCCTTCCCAATTATTGTGGCTGGAAGCCTAACGATAACAGCCCTAAACATCACAGGCTTCATAAACTACATAACAGACGGGGCAAAGCCCCTAATAAGCGGATGGCTTGGACTTCCAGTGGCTGCAGGAGTCCCACTAATTTTTGGCGTTTTACGCAAAGAACTAGCCCTAATTCTTCTTTCGCAGCTAATCTCCATTGAGTCACTATCAGCAATACAGATGATCGTATTCGCAATAGTTATAATGGTTTATATTCCATGCATAGCCACCATCGCCGCACTAATAAGGGAATTTGGATGGCGAAAAGCCATAGCAACAACCGTCACAGACATCATCCTCGCCATATTCTTGGGAGGCATAACCTATAGGCTTCTGCTATTATTCACCGCTTCATAAAAGTCGCACGAAAATTTAACTCCACTTTTCATGTAGTTTCTCATCGTTTTGATACCTAGCGTAGGATTTTCGCAGCTGGCTAGGCTTTGAACTTTTTGGTTTCCTTCAATGACGAAGTATGCGTCTAGTGAGTGTGCTCTTCCACCGTGTCCAAGTCCTGCGTCTATGAATGGTAAATATAATGACCGCGGTTAAACAGGTAATATGGAACGCTTGAAGCGGCTCTTCAAACAAGTCTACGACGTCTGCATATTCAACTATCTTACCGGCATACATTATGGCGGCTTCGTCGCAGGTATCAGCTATTATGGATGGGCATCACGGATAGGTTCAATTTCAAAACTAACGCCGTCTACAGCTTTCACTGGTCCTCTTCTTGTGAAGTAGTATACTTTTAGGTTTTCAACATTTAACAGAGACGTTTTAATATCTCTCCCTAAGCTTTGGGTTAAATA
>JAWBXA010000015.1:0-22525 GCA_038868115.1 Bathyarchaeia archaeon | reverse complement strand
TTTGCAAGGGAGCCTTTCACCCATTCTTTTACGTATGTCCATTCAGTCTTCTGTTTCAAGTCGCTGGTCAACATTTTCAAGTAGTAAATTGTTTGTGCAGCCATGCTTGCTGTTAGGCTGATTATTGCTCCTTCCAATGGTTTTCGCAAGTTTATTATTAAAACGTATCCCAAAAAGACTTTGATGATTTCAGCGATCATCGCTCCGTACCCCAATATTTGAGGTTTTTTTGCCCTAAGACAAGCCTCAGCAGCGCTCATAGTATAGAACTCTATAACTTGAAACGCGGCGATCAAATACAACCCTAGATACTGCTGAATGCCCATCGCTGAAATTATCAGTGGGACGAAAACTAGATAGACGCTAGTTGCCGCCAACGATATAACAAAATTCGCTAAAACACCGGTTTTTGCGGCACCTTTTTCAGATCTCGCTACAAAACGCATAACCCAAAAGGGAATAATCCCAGCAAGAATTAGGAAATAGCCTAACACGTCATTTATGTTGAATAACACTCCGTATTCTTCGGTGGTGGTAGAACGGGCTATCATATACTGGAAGACAAAACCAGTTATCACGCCGAAGATTCTAGCTGCAAAAATAATAAAGCCTGAATAGTGAAGCCTTATCGAGTTTTCCTTCAAACACTTAGCACCAAGCGATTCAAATCATTTTAGACTTTAAAAATGGTTAACTTTTTTAAAACACTTGCTATTCATAATTGTACCGCAGAAAAGCGGAACGAGGAGATTCCTTGCCAACCAAAAACGTGTTGATCCTCGCTGGTGGGGGAGGCCACACAGCCTACGGCTACGCCCTAGCTCAAAGGCTTCACGGAAAAGCTAACTTGTGTTTTCTTGTGCCAAAGGGAGACGCCCTAAGCTACGAGAGGCTTATAAAATTTGGCCCTGTGAGTTTTCTCCTAAAGCCGAGAGAAGCAAAGACACCCACGAGAGAATTTCTGCCTAAACTAGCTAAGGCTTTTGTTGAAGCTTTTGATAAAACTCCAAGCGAATTTGACGTCGTCGTGAGCACCGGCAGTAACTTTTGTATACCACCATGCTTAATCGCGTGGATGAAAGGCATACCAATAGTTAATATAGAAAGCTCAGTGAGGTTCACAAAAGCCTCAAAATCAGCTCTGCTACTGCAACCCTTCTCAACCATAACAGCGCTTCAATGGGAAGAACAGAAAAAACTATTGAAAAGAGGAACCGTCGTTGGGCCGTTGATTCCAAAACCGGAAGTCCAACCATGGAACGGTGGATACATACTTGTAACGGGCGGCACGTTAGGACACAGGAAACTCTTTGACGTGATTTCGGAAAGTAAACTAAAAAACGTGGTGCTCCAAACGGGTAATGTTGACCCAGAACCCTACAGAAGGCGACATCCGGAATGGAAGATATTAAAGCACTCAGCAAAATTTTACGAGCTCATCGCTGGCGCAGAAGTCGTTGTTACTCACTTCGGCGCGACAATATTAGAAGCCGTTGTTTACAGGAAACCAACAGTAGTTGTTCTTAACCCAGAATGGACAAGAACAGCTGGAATCAAAGATGCAGAATACTACGTGAAAAAAATAAACGCCGTGCTAGTTTCTGAAATCACGATTGAAAATATACTTAATGCCATAGAAGAGTCAAAAAGAAAACGAATGCCGATTCTGTCTGACGGTGCTGAGAATCTTGCAAACATTATTCTAAACCTTTGAAAGTAGAATTATGGCCTCTTGATGAATGGTCACTAGCAACATTTGTTAAACCTTTTAAAAGAATGGCTATAACGTAGTAGTTTTAACTTCCTTAGGAAGATTAAAAAATTTGGACTTGAAAATCCTAAAGTATCGTTTTTCAAAGGGAGGTGTGCGTAATAAAAATTGTGAAAAATTTTGCATCTTCATGCGTCGCGCACAGAGAACTCAGTGCTATAGACTAGAGACATCCAACAAATCCACCGTCGCTATACACTGTGCAAACATAGAAAAGGCAAGGAAAGTGATTGGATATAAACCGAGGATATAAACCGACAATCAATATTACAGAAGGTTAAATCTGCTTTTGAATAAACTGCTTTAACCTAAACTTCAAATTTTTCGTAAACGGGATGGAATAGACCTAACTCTTTATTTGCAGTAACCTCTGCTTTTTTAATAGGTTTTCCAAATTTTACCATAGGGAAATCTAAGCGCACACATTTATACCCCATTCCGGCAATTATAGATGGCCATCGCATCTCGCAAAATCCATAGGGTAGTGAAATCCCCTTAAGATGTTCAAGTATTTTACGCGAAATTATATGACCCGCAAACAAGCCTTTATATAGCTTAAGCTTCAATTTATTATCTCGAAGCCAATTTAGCAGAGCTTTCCTTGCCCCAGGTGGTTTTTTGTACCAATACCATGAGGGGCTTGCTTCTTCAAAGCGCACGAAACCTGCATCATAACCCATATATTTGCTATATAGCTGCTTTATGGGCTTTGTAGCGAACATGTCCCATTCGAAGAAAATTAAGTAGTCAAAGTCAAATTTTTTGCCTTCAGTAGAAAACCAATTTAAAATTGCAATGTCTTGATTGAAGTAGCCCAGCGGGGTATAATCGCAATATAGATATTTTATGCCTAGATTTTCCATTGTCTTTTGCACCAGTTTTATCTCAGCGTTTCTACAGACTGGATCTAGACGGCGATTAATTTCATAAGACAACTTGTAAACGCTCCTAATTCTGAGAAAAGTTAAGTTAAGAATTTTTGCTGGCGAATATTTTGGGCCGATAAACGTCGGGAAATAGATTGTTTGACGAACTCCGAAAAAAGGAACAAAGATTATGTCAGGGTTCATTTTTTTAAGATGTTTTAGCTTATATAAGGCAATATCGATCACTTTCGGTTCGCTGTGAAATGCGTATAGCACAATGATTTGGCTCAAGACTTTCACCGTTTACCTAATGTTTCTGTCATAGCCTTTGTGAAGATCATTTGGTTACGCTGAGATTGATACTTTTCCATAAGCCAACCGCATAAGGTGAAAGGCCTAACGCGCAAAATTGCGTGTCCTATGGTTCGTGGTAAGCTTATCCCCAAAGCATATCGACCTCTTCCAGAATTTATTTGCCCATTAATTATGGACTTTAATGTTATACGCCTTATATGATATACCCGTACATTTTTATTAACAACACTTTTATAACCATGTTTCATAAGCCTAATGTCCATGTCAGTATCCGGCGTCGGGATGTCCCTAAAACCACCTATCACATCTAAGGCTTTTTTCAGAATAACCCTTGCTGCACCATAAGGTGTTCTGCCCATTGGGGCAAAACTGTAAGTTTTTTCCCATGCATTCATTAAGGCGTTTAAAAAAGAGTCTGGATATGTTTCTACGTGAGCTGCAACAGAGGCTACCCCGTTTTTTAGGAAGGGAAGCATATCTTCAAAAAAATTTGGAGGAACAACTATGTCCGCATCAATTATACTTACGTATGATCCTTGCGCATTTTTATATCCCAATTGTAAAGCCTCGGAATAACTATTCCGCCAAGATTTCCAAGTTTTTTCAATAATTCTAACCGGATATTTCTTTGCTTTTTGAACAGTTCTGTCTGTGCACCTATCCGCTATCAAAAGAACTTCACTTCGATCCGGCATGTTTTGTAGAGCTTTGACTATGTTAAATAAACTTGCGTCTATATATTTTTCTTCGTTATGCGCGCAAACAATCACCGATATAAAACGTCTATTCATAGCCATTCACTCAACCCCTTGTCAATTTAAGTATAGTATCCTTAAAGCATGAAAAACTTTAAGTCTAGTCTAAATTCAAAGGTGGACTGACTTATTTGAGAAATGTTATTGGGAAGAGACAAAATGGTTGTTTGAATGTTTAATTAAATGTCAATCAAGGAAAAGTGAAAAATTTAAAAATATTTTATTAACAGCTACTTTAATTGTCAAAAAGATACAATATGCCCTCTCTAAAGATAACAGTGGGCATACCGCATTACATGCGGAGAAAGTTGCTACTGAAGACCCTCAAGTCTCTTTATAAAAACGTGAAGGTGCCGTACCGTGTGATCATTGTTAATGATGGAGGTCCTCCCCTAATCTGCGATGATTCAAACGTAACAATAATTAATCGAAGGGAACGAGGAGGGTTAGGTGCTGCTCGGCAGCAAATAATAGAACTTGTGGACACAGAATACTTGTTTCTTCTGGATGATGACATAATTGTACTGCCGAACAGTTTAGAACTACTAGTTGAGTCGCTAGAGACCCACCCAGAGCTAGCAGCAGTTTCAGGAATACTTTTTTCAAATTTTAAGCTTAGTGAAGCGGCAAATTTCGTCTTTACAGGCAAAATGGTAAAAAAGAGGCAGTTTGATATCTTTACTATTTTTGCTCTTGCAAAAGATAACTTGTTTTTTGCTCATAGTATCCCTGTGTCACTTACGTTATTTAGGACAAATCTTATAAAAAATCTAAAATTTGATCCGGAGTATAAGTGGGGCTATGAGCATTGGGACTTTTTCATGCAAATGTATTTCGCAAATTTAAAATGCGCTGTTAATACAAAATCTATTTTCATACATCTTTATCATCAATCTCCCCGGCAATATAAAGAAGAACGATTCGATCGTAGGATACTAGAGGCTAGTAGAGCGCATTTTATTAGCAAATGGGGATACATTCCAGTTGATGAAACTGCAACAAGAAAAGATGTTTTATCAAAAATTGTAAGATGTTTTACTAACAAGTCAGTTTTGAGAATTTATGCTAAAGTTTTGTGCAACCTCCCCCCGTACCTTCTATGAATTTTTGTGGCAGATAAATAGAAGTTTGCTTTGAATTGACTTCTTTGAATTTATTGCTCATCAAAAATTACTTTTGTTCGTTATCATTAGGACCATTCAGGGGAAAAACTAATGCGACCTCGTAATAACTCTTATTTTAAGCGCGCACTCTAAAAGGATTCAAATTCATAAGCGTGGTGGATATACGGTATCAATAACTAGTAATGTTACATGCAACGAAAAGAGAACAAAATTGGTGGAATTAGAAATGTGGGAGAAATACGCGTTGAAGAATTTGAGAGATGTAAAGCAGATTTTTGATGCGTACAATATCAAGTTTTGGCTTGATTATGGAACCTTGCTTGGAGCGATTAGAGATGGAAAATTGATTGAACATATGCAGGATATAGATCTAGGTATGATGGATGAAGACTGGGAAAAGTTCCTAAACTCTATCCGAGAACTTAATAAAAGAGCTTTTGATGTAGTAATCAGTGAATTTAAAATGGATGAAGTTATTTTTAGAACAGCTAAACTTTGCAGATTTTATGTCAACGTGGATTTGTCCGTTTATAAAATTTTAGGTGAGTACGCTATAGATATTCATGGTTCTTGGGGAAATAGGAAATTAAAGTTCGTAAGGTCCTTGTATTATATTCTCCCAATACCCAACTCCATCAGAAGCATCGTTAAAAACACCGACAGCAAGCCCTTAAAGTTCTTCGACATTTTTCCTTCCAAGTCAAAAATGCACGCTGGTCACATTGTACGGTGGCTTCTCGGGTGGAAATCCTATTACTATAACAAGATACCAAAGTATTATTTCATGAAACTGGACAAAATAGAACTCCATGGAGAGAAATTTAATGTTCCCTCTCCTCCAAGAGGTTACTTAGCTTATCTATATGGAAGAGATTGGAAAGTCCCCCAAAAAAACTGGAATTTTGTGGATAATGGCTCGTTCTATCCGTTAATAGTGCCAAATCGCATAGAAAGTGTTCAAACATTTAGTGAAATGAAAAATTATTTAAGCGACAGTGAAAGCAGAACATGTGGTTCCCATTACCCGTTGTCCCATGTGAGCAGTTAACGGTGTCCGAGACCATTTTAAATTGGAAAATCATTATGCAACTCATTAACAGCAATGTCTTGATGTTTATGAAAAAGCTAATTACATCCAGAATAGTTGTATACTTTTGTTATGACATATAACGTAATCATATTGTCTGCAGGAATAGGTTCTCGATTGCGCCCATTAACTTTTAAAAAGCCTAAGTCGTTACTGGAAGTTGGGGGTCTCCCGATAATAGATCATCAGATATTGTCCTTTGCGAAATGCGGAATTAAAAGGTTTCATGTAGTTGTGGGCTATAAAGCTACAATGTTAATGAAGCATTTATCAAAATCTTTTAGCTATCCTGATTTTGAATTCTTATATATCTACAATCCAAGATATATAGAGACCAATACAGCTTACTCCTTGTGGCTCGCTTCATCCCTTTTCGTAAGTGCTCCAACATTCATTGTAAATGGTGACTTGTTAATTAATGCTGAGACGGTTATGAGAATGTTGAAATCTAACGTTTCATGCATAGGTTACCGTAAGCATAAATGCGGGGAGGAGGAGGTTAAACTTCGATTAATGGAAGACAGAGTCTTTGAAATAGGTAAAGGTTTGTGTGCTTTAAAAGCTGATGGCGAATATGTAGGGATAGCGATGTTTGATAGGAAAGTTGGGGGCTTCTTTCGTGTTGCCTTGGACGAGGTCGTTAAAAGTGGGGGTGTTGATATGTACTATGATGATGTGATTCAAAAACTTGTCTCGCAATTTTATATAAAGGGTGTAGACCTTACAGACCTGCCCGTAATGGAGATAGACACCATTGAAGAATTAGAGGAGGCCAATGTTCTCTATGAAAAAAGTCAAGCAACTTAAGATAGCGGTTTTAGGCGCTGGAATGATGGGTACAACTCTAAGCTTTCTTGCCGCAGAGAAAGGATGTGATGTAACTCTTTGGGCGCGTAGGAAAGAGCTCTCCGAAAAAATGTTGAAATTTAGAGAAAATCCAGATTACTATCCAGGAATTAAGCTTCTTCCCAGAATTTCCCCAACAAATGACCTTGCTGAAAGCGTAGATAATGCGGATATAGTTTTCATAGCAATACCTTCGCACGCAGTACCAGAAGTGGCTAGGAAAATTTCTAATATTATTCCAAAAGATGCAATTGTAGTAAATGTGGCAAAAGGAATTAGTTATCCTCCACCAAAGTTACTGTCTGAAGTTTTGACCGAGTTAGGTTTTAAAAATGTGGCTGTTATGTCCGGTCCTAATTTTGCGTATGAGTTGATTCGGAAAATTCCAAGCATAACAGTATTAGCCTCAAAGGACACAAGGATACTTAATGTTGTTAGTAACCTGCTTAAATCGAACTCACTTTTGGTAAAAACTACAAAGGATGTTGTAGGTGTTCAAGTTGGAGGGGTGATGAAGGGCATAATATCTATTGCCGTTGGCATTGCCGATGCGCTTGAGATGGGTGATAATGTCAGAGGTTTATTGTTTACTGAAGGAGTTCGAGAAATGATCGAGCTATGTCGTATTCTGGGAGGAAAAATCGAAACAATATTGGGACCAGCAGGTCTAGGAGACCTGGCCTCCACTGCTTTCAGTTTAAAAAGTCGAAATCGTGCAATAGGGTACATGCTTGGATTCGGTTTAAGCTTTAAAACTTTAGACGATGCGATCAAAGAAAAGGTAGTTGTGGAAGGCACTAAATCACTTATAGCTATTAGAGAAATATCAGAAGAGAGGGAATGTACTTTACCTGTCGTAGATACCTTGTATGAAATTCTCTATAACAACAAACCAGCAAGGAGCGCACTCTACGAACTATGCACTAAGAAAATCAGATATTCTTTGCTAATGTGACCATGCATTCAAGATCTGGAGTTTATTTTTCCCTTAAACCTTTAAATAATGACAATTATGTCGAACAATGCAAACACGCTAATCACGAACTTTAAAACTTCTTGACAATACCACTTCCAGTTCTTCCACTCTCCTTCTAATTTTTTCAATTTCCTTCCTAACATCATCATCCATTAATTCATCTTTCCTCTTCTCATTAGACTCCAAAATTAACTGCAAAAACTTAGAATCATAACTCTTCAAGAGCAACTTAACATTAGGAATCAAACAATTTCCGCTGATGACCCCTGGAAACATTATTGGTCTGTCTAGTCTAACGCTATGTGTGTCCTCGATAAAATCAACTACATCGTCGAAATCCGCGCCAAAATGTCTACTGATTCTATGCATTTCTTGGAAGCACACTATCATCCAAGCTCGATAAATCGTTTCGAAAAGTTTAGCTAGCTCTGTTTCTAGGCTGCTTTTTAAAGATTTGGTTTTTAACCCCAACTTTTCGAGGTGTGTTTTCGCGTGACATGTTGATTCTTTGTTTACTCCACCTACATATTTTGTCCAGCGTTTCAACTCCCACTTCATATGCTCTAGGCTTTTGTAGACACCGCGTACGGGCGAATGGACCACGAGGCATGCTCCCTTGAGGTGTTTGTATATCTCCACGGTTGTACCAGGTGCAACCGTACTGTTCACGATTATAAGTTTAGGTTTGAAGCGGTTCGCATAACCTACGACGATCTCTACAAATTCTTTTTTATTAGAGCAAGGGATGCAGACATGCATTATGTCAACTGTCTCTGGCAAAGTTTCAAGGGATTGTCCTGTGTAGCGCATTTTGTTTTTGTCTATGTCAAAACCGTAGACTTCAAATTTTCCACTTTCCTTTAACAGCTCAAACAGTGGGCGGCCAACTTCGCCTAAACCTATTACTAAAACTTTTTCTTTAGCCATTTTAGGTCAATCCTTTTCAAGTGAGACCTAGAGCGTCAAACTATATAAGTTTGGCATGGCAAACTAAGCGGGGAGAAGCATGGATATGTTGAAGCCTAAAATGGGCAAGGGTGTAATTTTGGGCGAAAACGTGCAGGTAGGCATGGGAGTTGTTCTGTGGAACTACGTGGTTGTGGGCGATAACACAAGGATAGGTGACGGCACTCGTATTGGCAGTTTCTGCGACATAGGCAAAAACGTTATGATAGGGAGAAATTGCAATATACAAGCCCATGTGACAATATCAAACGAGTGTCAAATAGGCGACAATGTTTTCATAGGACCAAACACGAGTCTTCTTAATGATAAATTTCCTCATAGTCGATGTCCAACTCCGTCCGTAGTTAAGGACAATGTGGTTATTGGTGGTTGTGTAACGATACTTCCAAACGTCACGGTTCATGAAAATTCAGTGGTGGCTGCTGGAAGCGTGGTTACAAGAGATGTGCCTCCAAACACCGTAGTTAGGGGCGTGCCTGCAAAACCAATAATGACAAGGGCTGAGTATGAGGCAAGAAGAAAGGAGTTTATTGAAGCACGAAGGAGGTTTCCACTTATTTAGCCAAACTTTCTGCGATGTCTAATATAACGTTAACAGGATTTTCAAGTTTTGCCAGCAGATTTTGGACGTTCCATTTCTGTCCCAAAATTTTCTTTGCCAATGCAAGAGTGGAGGAGATGTCCGCTTTAAATATGGGAAAACCTTTCTCAGCCAAGTAATCGTTTACATATTGTTCCTCAAAAATGTTAACGACTATTGCTGGTGTTCCTTGTAGTGCCGCTTCCCGGGTGATTGTTCCGCCGACCCCTACGAAAAGGTCTGCTTGTGCCACAAGGCTTGCTGAGTCTATAAAGCCTTTAGGTATCACTAAACCCTTTATGGACTTTCGACGATATCTGGGGAGGAAAACGACGGTGCCCAGCTTCGTTAATTTCTTGGCTAGGTTGATAGAGGAAAACTTCTTTTTGGCATAGACGGCCTTTTCTTCCATTTCCCTGACTACGATTACCGGCTTCTCAAAATCATATTTGATGATTGGTTTGAAGCCACTAATCCACGCAACTTCATCCACTCCATCAAATTGGATGATTTTCCCTTTAGGGTTGTACTTTTGTATGGTTTCCTTCGGGATGGCTTTAGAGGCAACAATGAAGTCTGCGAGGGGTAATGTAAGCCTGTGCACCGCGTCAGCGTATGGCGTGTCAACGGTTGTGATTGTTGGAATCCCTAAACCAAAGGCAACTCGTATTTGATCCACAGAACCATGAGAAATCGCAACGCCTGGAGGGTTTTGCTCGAAAATCTTGCAGAACGCTAGTTGGCGCCGTAGCCCCTCTTTGAGTCTGGAGGATAATGATTTGGGGTTATACTTCCCGATGACTATGACTTTTTCATTCAAAAGTTCTGCAAGTGAAATTGTGTCTGGATGTTTTCGTGTTGTCAATATAACTTCGTGTCCCTTTCCACGCAGTTTTCTGGCTATGGCGACGCCATAACGCATGTGCTTACCAGTGCAAGCGTCATACCAAACTTTCATTGTTCACACCAACAGTACATTTCGCCTAAAACTTTGCCGTCCTTGACTAGTTTTGCTGGTGCATCTATGTGGCGTATCCAGTAAATGTTTTCGGGTAGAATGTTGTACTTTGGGATTTCTGGAATGCTTTCCTTATAGGCTAATTTCACATAGAGGTATGGAATGTTAGCGTAATAGTCTTTACGCAAGACTTTGCTGGCGTAAGAGAAGAAATATGAGGTGGTAAACATTCTTGCGGCGTTAATCTCGGTGACACATGGAACGCCATCCCTGTTCTCTTTAAGGTCTACACATGCTATTCCGTTAAATTTCGGATCTATGGCCAAAACGGCTTCCGTTGCTATTTTATTTATGTTGTCGTCATGAATTGTCCTTTGAACAGCCGGTGTGCCGGTTACACCGGAAGGCGCAAGATGCGGGTATATGTATTCAATTCGCTCTCTGGCCATGGAGGTCACAAGCTCTCCATCCTTCCATAAGCTATGGAAACCTATGTTTCTTCCGGGCAAATGTTCTTGGGCTATGAACTCCCAATCCATACCGCGTTTTCTCCAATAATTAATCCATGAAATGGCTGTCTCCTCATCGTGGGCGGGTGTGCTTCCTCTGCCCCCAGCACCGTGTCTAGCTCTAATCCATATAGGACTTCCAAGCTTTTCAAAGGCTTTAGCCACATCCTTTTCGCTGCATATTTTCACAGTTTTAGCTGTTGGGATTCCCTTTTTTAGCCAAATTTCTGTGGACTCCAACTTGTCTTGACATGTTTTAACGGTTCTTTTAGATGGTAAAAACAAGTTTGCCTCAATTTTTTCTCGGTTTTCAGAAACAACCGCAACTTCCAAGTCTGTCTGTGCATGTAAAAACTCAATTTTTTCTCTTCGAATTATCTCATTGAGCCTATCAATGTATTCTGCTTTATCTGCTCTTGGCACAAGGTATGTTCTATCCGCGGGTGCAAGATAAACAAAATGGGCGTTGGCTTCAGTTCCAACGATAAAAATTTTCTCGGGTGCGAGACGAAGCGACATTACAAAATTTACGCCGGCTGGTCCACCAGCTCCAGTGGCCATGACCCTTTTCACAACATCACCCATAAACTCGCAACTCTCATATAAGACAAGTCTAATTTATCTCTATCCATACATGTAAAAACATGGAAAGGGCCGGTCGTCTAGTTGGTTAGGACGCAGCCCTTACGAGGCTGAGGTCGCCGGTTCAAATCCGGCCCGGCCCACTAACAATGATTTACATAGTTTATTTTTGAGGTGTCTTTGGCTTACCCTTTATGGTGTCATTCACGCTTTCCATGGCCGTTGTTAGAGTGCAAAGGCTTAAGTTTAACTTAAGTTCATCCATATATTTGTGTCCGCTATGCCTATTGCGGTGTCCATGCTAGAAGTTGTCGCAACTTTACTGCTTTTTGTCTGGGTTATTTTTGTTGCTGAGATTTTAACGCGGAGACTTTACGCGTGGATGGCTAAGCGTAACGTGCAACATAATGTCGCAGTTTACTATAATCGAAAGGTTATACACATTTTAACTGGGGGGCTTGTGGCTTTTCTAGTTCCATTTACTTTTGAGACACCCTTTTTACCTCTCACAATGGCTTGTTTGTTGGCAGTTTTTCTCTACATACCCCACAGACGGGGCAAAATAATGTATTGGTTTCAAGTAGAGGAAAATGCTTATGAGGTCTCCTTCTGCATAATGTGGGGCACCATAATAGCCCTTGGCTGGCTTATTTCTGGAAACCTTTGGCTTGGCGTGTTACCCGTGCTTTTCATGTCTGTTGGAGATGCCGTGACTGGGATGGTTCGTAATGCCATTTATAAAAGGAGGACTAAATCGTGGTGGGGAAACCTTGCCATGGCGGTTTTCTCCATTCCAGTAGGCGCCGCAGTTCTAGGGTTGGCTGGGGCTATTGCCGGCGCTTCTTCTTCTCTCATTGAGCATTTTGAGTCAAACCCTATAGATGACAACGTTACAGTACCTTTGCTTTCTTTCCTAATACTAGTTGTGGCATGGTTTTATGCGCCTTGGCTTCTATCCTTCTAAGCTCTGTTTACTTTTTGTTTCCGGCGTCAATAAGGCTTGAACAGCCTTTTAGGCTGTTTTCGTGAAAATCTTTTTCATTGTTAGGTAAATTATTAGGCAGCTGAAAATGATTATGCCAGATAGTAGGGAGTATGCAGCTAGAAGGACAAATTGCTGTTTCATCAAATCTTCAGTTGTGGTGAAGGATAGGAGTGAAAAGTAAAAGGATAGGAATATACATATGGTTACTGCAATTACTATGGCTGATTCAGCCTTCAATGAAGGGCACCTGCGGTTTAAGTAAGCCTAGTTTTGTTTTTCAAAAAGGTTTTATGGATTCTCAATGAAGATTGGTGTTATGTTTTAAAGGGGTTTTCCAAAAAAGGTAGACTTTTGTTTGGGCTAGGAAGCTTAGCCGTCTTAGTGTTGTTGCCAGCTCTTCAATGGTGAGTTTTTCAAGTTTTTCTATGAACTCTGTGTGGGTTGGGAAGGCTTTATTTGTTGGGATTATCCGTTTTCTTGAAACGCTGCCTTTCTCTGAAAGTTCTTTGAGGATTTCAATGACTTTTTCTTTTCCAACCTCCATTATTTTTTTGATGTTATGCTTTTGGTTTTGAAGCATAAATGGTTTGAAGCCTAGCATGTTTAACTTTTCTATGGCTTCTCGCAAGTGCTTGTTCGGTTTTGTCTCGGCTATTTTCCGCATTCCAGCCTTTTCAAAGAAGGGGTTATATTTTGCCATGACGGCTAAAGTCTCCACGTAAGGTGTGCCAGCCAATGGCAAGGTTTCTTTGACTATTTTTGTGCCCAAGCCTATAGTGCGGTATTTTGGGTGGATTATCACGCGGGTTATTGTGCTCACTTCTTTTTGGAGTTGTTTGAGGGTGCCTTTCCAGACGAGGCTTCTTCCAAACATGGTGGGCGGTGGGTAGCTGTAAGCTATTACTCCGCATGTTTCGTCTCCGCGTTTTATGGCGAAAATTTTTCTTGGCGAGGGTAGGCTGGCTGAGCGGTAGTGGAACATGCTTAAGGCTTTGTAGTCGACTGTTGTGCCTTCTTCTATGCGCATTTCGCGGATGAGGCTGCATTCTTTAGCTGGCGTGTTTGGGTAATATTGGACTGTTATTTCTTTTCCATAGCGTTTGTGAATGTGGACTGATGGGTTTAGGTCTTCGAATAGGTCCATGTGGGTTGTGGCTGCCAAGACTGTTTTGCATGTTTTTCTGGCTAGTTTTTGGAGGTTGTAGGCGACTATTTTGGCTGTGTCTCGGTCTAGGGTTGATGCGAACTCGTCTAGTATCCAGACTTGGGCGCCGCTTTCGATCATTTTTGCGATTTTGTAGCGGTATTTTTGTCCGTCGCTTAGTTGGCGGTATGGGCGCAAAAATAGGAATGCATCGTTTAAGCCCACGTGGCTTAGGAGTTCGAGGGCTTCTTGGAAGTTTTTGCCGACGGTTTCGATTATGGGTTTGTCTGGTGGTGGTTTGATGGCTTTTATGTTTATGCAGGTTTGGCGTGTGTGTTGGCGTATGTCTTTTTCTAGGGCTTTTAGGAGGGTGCTTTTTCCGCTTCCGCTTTCGCCTGTTATGTAGACTATGTCGCCTTTCTCGATTTTCAGTTCCACGTCGTCGTAGACTGTGAATTTTTGTTGTTGGTCTATGCCTAGTCCGAAGGCTTCTGCCACTGTTAGGACGCGTTCTGTTGGTTTTGGTGGAGCTGCTATGTAGGCTATGTTTATGATGTATTTGCCGGTTTTTTGGTCATATCGGCGTTTTATGACATGGATTTTGAAGAACTCGCATGGGTGTTTCATTTTTTCACTATCCATAGGTTTGGCGTTTGTGGTTTGGTTTTTGCTGCGTATGCGGCTAGGGCTAGGCTCCAGAAGCGGTCATCTTTTGTGCCTTCTGGGTGGGTTAGGCGTATTCTTCCTTCTTTTGTTAGTTGGTAGCGTTCCGTGTTTAGTTCCGCTATGAGTTCTGGGTCGTAGGGGATTTTGAGGCGTTTTTCCGTCATCAACTGTTTTAGGTTGTTGGCGAGCTGCTCTTTGGTTTCCATTGTGAATTTTACGCCTTCAGCGGCTTTTATGCCGGTGTTTTGCATGTCTTCTAGGATATATTCGCCTACGCCTGTCACGTCCACTAAGATTTTGTGGATGGTTTGCCATCTTCCGCAGAGCGTTTTAACGTAGCCTATTACTGTGGCGTATGGCGTTTTAAGCGGGAAGCGGTGCATGTGCACAAGCTTTAGCGTGTTTTCCTCCGCTTTTAGCACTGCCAGTGCGGTGGGGTCTTGGTGTTTGCCAAGGTCTAGCCCGGCGTAGAGTTCGCCTTGCAGTGTTTCATGGAAGCCTGTGTATTCCAGTGTGGGGTCGATGCAGGCTATTATTAGCGACTGGGTTAGCCATGTGTTTTGGTCTTCTGCCCATTCGGCTTGCATTTCGCGTTGCCATCGCCATTGGTCGTTTTCCAGTTGCCGCCTTATTTTTTGGAGGATTTCGTGTTTCAGTGGTCCGTTTGGTTCTGTGGCTTGTTGGTGGGTGACGTGGCTTTTCGCGTAGTCGCTGTAGGCTGGGTCGTGCCATATTCGCCAGAAGATGCTGTCTGTGTGCCACGGCGTGCTTGTGCAGATGAATTTGCCGTTTGTTGCGCTAAGTGTGAACAGTATTGCGTCATACAAGTCTTTATCGTTTGGAATAAAATTGAACTCGTCGGCGTAGACCACGTGGAGTGTGGGTCCGCGGATGGTTTCAGGATTATTCGGATAAGCTTCTATTATGCTTCCGTTTTTTAGGCGGATGGCTGTTTGCTGGGGTTTCTCATATAGGGATGGTGGCAGCCTTTTTAGGAGCGTGTTTATTCGGCGTATGACGTGTTTTGTTTGGCGCCAGCTTGGTCCAACAATGCCTATGCACGTGTTTGGGTTTGTTAGCGCATAGTGCAGTAGTAGGGCGGCTACGGTTTGGGTTTTTCCGCTTTGGCGGCACCATCTGGCGGCTGTGAACTGGCTTGTTTGGAACTTGCGGATTAGGTCTGCTTGGTATGGCGTGGGCTGGAAGCCAAGTATCTGGGTGCAGAATTCTATTGGGTCGGCGGGGATGGGCGGTGTGGCGGCTTCAACCAGCGCTTGTTCCAGCCTTTTGAGTTTTTGTTTTTGCCGCGGCTTCATTTATGAGCTCCTCCAGTTTAGCCAAGTCTTCGTCTATTTGGCGTTCGTCGAAGCCTTTTGCTATGCCTTGGATTACTTGGGCGGTGTAGGCGGCTACGCGTGCCCATGCTTGGCGTTCCTTTATTGTTAGGGGCTGCTTGTCCACCGTGGTTTCGCCTTTTGCTAGGCTGACGGCGTTTTGGAAGATGGCTTGCAGTTCATCGAGGATTTTCTCCCTAATCTTTTGGGTGTCAAGTTTGACTGTTTCTTTTAGTTGGGCGATTTTGCGGCTTATGGAAAATGGACGGGAAAATTTTGGCATTTTCGCCTCCCCCTCCCCTCTAGGTTTTCTGGGCGATTAGTATGCCGCTTATCGTGCCCGTTAAGCCCGTTATGGCGGCAAAGATTTCGCTGTTCCACTTGCCGAGAAAAGCCAAATGGGCGACTTCAAGCGCTGATAGGCATATTGTCATGGCTACTGCGAATTTCACGCCTATGACTAGCCTTGGGTCTGGTGGGATTTCGCGGTTCCGCACTCGCCTCGTCAAAGCCCTTTTAATCCAGTCATCCATGGTTAACAGCCTTCTGCTGCTTTTTACCCTCGGTTGAGGCGCGTTTGCCGCCCACAAGAAAACTGTTCAAAAGCTGTTTAGCCTCTTCAGGCGGAACATGCGCTTTGGCGATTACTGTGGCGTTGCAAGCCCAAGCCAATGGCACAGCCGTATAATCAATGTCGTAGAAGCCGTCAGCATAACGAAAACAGTTCTGCGCTAAAATAACATGCCGGTTCTTAGAGCCCAAAACACCCAAAAACACGCCCCAACTAACGACTGGAACGTCTATGCCATTCAAGCCGCCGCTGAGACTCTTGCCAATGCTAGCGTCAAACCACTCAACACGAACCAAATCACCAAGACTTAACTCCTTAACCCGCTTAACAACCTCCCTCATAGTTCCTCATCAAACAGAAAACGAAGAATAGACAGCATATAAAGAAGGGCCAAATTCACAAATTTACAATCTTGCTCACAAAGATCCAAAAGAATGATGAAATTAAGCTTAATATTTTAAAACGATAACGATAAGGACTACTGCGTACTAGACTTCTCTTGTTTCATTACTAAGTTCTCTTCAACATATTTTATTCCTAATAATGTCAGTTTATTGCCATTTTCAGTTCTATGGATTAATCGTTCATTCTCAAGACGTTGGAGGTAAGTGTATACGCTTTTGGGAGGCAACTTTAAGATATTTTCCAGTTCCGAGTTTGACAATCTTTGCGGGTAATAATGATATAAAGTCAGCAAAATTTCATCGGATCTTGATAAATCCTTTTTGAGAATAACGATGGTTCCATCTTCGAATTCTTCTATCAATGGAATCTTTTTCTTTAAGATAGAATTTATTAGATCATAAACCTCCTTCTCATCGGCATTTAATAGCAAGAGGGCAATTCTGGATAACATCCAATCGCAAGCGGTTACACAGTAGACAGCGTCAATAAACTTAGGATCCACCGTTTTAACATGGGCGACGTTTTCCTTGTTGCGTAAGGTATATACAGATCGTGCAACTCTAGGCAGTGCCGTTAGTAATATTTCGTCCTTAGCGTTCGATTTTGGATAACTCTCGAGCCTCTTACAAGCTTGTTCCATCCTTATTTTATCTAAATTGCTCCTCCCTGAGACTTTACTTTCAATTAATGCGAGGATTGCCTCACAAAATTTTCCAGCGTATCTAACAACTTCCTCGTAATTGCCCGAAAGATACTCTTTTTTTACCTTTTTGTATCCTTCGATCACTTTGTTGATTATTTGTTCGTCAACGCCTAAACCATTTAATTTTTTAGCAAAATTCTCCAATGTAAAAACCAAAAGATTGTCCTCCCATCTTTTCAACATATTCCTCTCCGGTTCGGGTAATTACCCAAGCTTTTTTGCCGTCCTTCATTCCCGCAGTTTTCAGGAATCCCTTTGCTTGCAGTTCATTCATAAACGCATTGATATTGGAAGGCTTTGCAATTCTTGCTTCATTATAACATCTCTCAATATCATCTACGTTGTAGGACTCTATATTCTCTTTGTGAAAAAGCCAATATGAGAAAACAATTATTCTATCAATATGTCCCTTCGGATCACCTTTACTTTTAAGAAATTCAACTAAAGATTCAGAGAGCATCTTTGCTGAAACATTAGGTTCAACGATTCTTCCCTCAATAAATTCAATGAATTTCTTTTCAACCCATTCTTTATCGCCTTGAAGCTCAATTTCAAAATCTCCCTTCTTATATCTGACTCTATAACTTGCTTCTGTCATTTCGTACCCTTCAAATATTTGTCTTCTAAGTAGTCAAGAAACCTTCCAATTCGGGTCGGGTTTACTCTATAAACGCCCTTATCAACCCTTATAACAACTCCCTCATCCCTTAAATCCGCAAGTCTTGCCGCTACTTGATCTTCAGGAATGCCTAAGTTTTGAGAAAGCTCCTTGGTGTTTACCTCTGCAGAAATTCCTTTTTCCAAGCGATTTGCCAAAAATCTCATGACTACAGCTAAACCAATCTGATCTTTTGTTGCCATTCCTTCTTTTTCGATAATAACGCCTCCATCAATTGATACCTTACCAAATCTAAGGGAGCGTTCTATGTATTCGGTTATCATTTTCTCATCAAGCTTTTCTTCAACTATGAATTTTTTGCGCAGTTCTTCCATTGCTTTTCCCAAGCAGAATCAAATAGTGTATTGTGGCTTATAAACGTTTCTCGAATAAAATCACAAAGAAAAAATATTTAAATTGTGAACACAAAAACACATTAAAAATTGTCGATTTGTTATTTTTGTCGATTTTAAAAGCATAATAAGTTGAATTAAGAAAAAACATTATATTTCGTTAAAAAACAAAAATACAAAATACAATTTTCACCACAAACCAAGTGGCAAAAGCAATAGCCGAAGCGTCAGCCTAAAGCGTTTTTGTTAGGTTTTCGTAGGCTTTGCCTCTATGCCCAATAAACAAGACGATTACTCGGCTGTTCGCCTTTGTCTATTTCATATATAGTTCTGTAATCGCCTACGCGTAAACTCCAGAAGTCCGAAGGTTTTAGGCGTTTTCCAGTCTTTTTCCGGATTAGCCTCCAACGTTTTAAGCGCCTCGACAACGCGTTTTCTGACAGTCTAATCTGTTTGCATGTTAGCGGATTGGGTTTCCAGCTTCAAGCTTTAGCCGTTTAATGAGCGCCTTCACCCGCTGTTCGTCCTTCAAATAGTCCTCTATTATGGCGTTTGCCAAAACATATATTCGCAAGTCGTTAAGCAAGGCCAGCTTCCGGATTTCGCGGTGGAGATCCTCCCGGACTTCAACCACGGTGCGCCTAAAACTGCTTTTAACGAAGCCCACGCTGAGGCGCTCCTTTAGCTTTAGGCTGATGCTTTGCGGCGGCTTAAAAGCTCAGTCTTAGCCTTCAAAGCGTAAATGTAATCCGCCAACAACGGCGCCTCCCGCCCAAGCTCAAGCGTCACCTCCAGCGTCTGGGTTCGCGCATCCACGCGATACTCAACGCTTTCAATTCGGAAGTAGCCGCTGACGCCCCCGTTTGGCAGCTCAACGTAAACTTTGTCTCCGGGCAGTAACGGCGTGTTTCCATAGTCTATAACCGTGCTTCTTATGGTTAGGTGTTCAGCCGGGCTCTTTAAATGGTTTAGGAGGGCGTTAGCCCTTAAACCACATTCGGCGTCGCTGTAAAGCTCTTCGTCTATCTCCACAAGCTCCCTTAAGCCATAGGCGTTTTGGCTGGCAGCGTCCTCTGCGACGCTGCTGTAGCGGCATCCGCTGAAAAACAATCCGTCAACCCAGAAACTGCCCGGGTTAGCACTGTTTAACCAACAGTCAAAGCGTACAGCTTTTATGGCTGCCCAGTTGAAGCCGCTTTGCACATCCCAGATGTCAGCGTTTTTCGCGCCCGCTTTCGCCTGAAGCTGAATCCATTTTTCAGCGCTTGCTGTCCAAGTTCGACGTGCCAAGCGGTAGTTGTTATCCATCAAAGTGGCCATGACACCTTCAACGAAGACGTTGGCTTGACGATAAACCCAAAAATTGAAAGTTGGGTAAAGGTTTGTGTTAATTTCCTTACCGCTGTTGAAGGTGAATATCGCGCCTACATCGTTAAGCTCGCCTGTTCCAGTGACTTTTATGCTTGCGGAGCCCTTCACTTTGTTGCCTGTGTCTAGGCTTACTTGGCTGCAGGGGATGGCGCTCCAACTTCCATCAGCCGGCGAAAGGCTTTCAGTCCAAGCATCCCTATCCAGCGGCGTTGTTTTTTCAGCTACGCCGTAGACGGTTATGCGGTTGCGGACGCTGTGGACGTTGCGGGTGTACTCGCAATACTCTATGGCGTCTGTTAGGCTGACTGGCGAAGTCCTGCTGTTCCTTGGAAAAAACTCGAACTTGCCATCGGGCGCCACACGAAAGTCAAAGCCTATAACGCCTTGTTTGTCAGCTGTTTCCGCAATGTAGCGTATTATGTCCCAAACAGGCGTGTTCTCGTATTCAAGCCTCGTGTAAAGGGTGTCCGTTGCCTCCACAAGCTCAACGCCGTCCCGCGTGTGGCTTAACCCAACATAATAATCCAGCAAGTGTTTGACGATTTCTTCGCCCTTCATGTTTTCAAAGACGCCCGTGAAGACGCGGCGGAAGAGGCGTTCACCCCAACACCGTCCGCTCAAGTGCACATAATGCTCTGTTGGCGTTGACTCATACCGAAGGCTTTCAATGCGGCACATTATTATCTGGGGACAGCGTGAGCCTCTGCCTATGCTTATTGTGCCGTCCATGCCAACGCTCAGCGGGATAGAGCCGCTTAGACCGTATTTGCCGTTCCAGTTCTGCAGTATAAGCGTGAAACTGCTAACCTCTCTTGTGCAGCCCAAGTGCACGCGGCACTCAACCACATCGCCCTGTGGAATCCCATATCCGCCGAAAGCCAAAGCCATAACTGGGGGCGGCGGCTCAAAACTCAACGTTCAACACCCCGCCTGTAAAGCTCCTCTTCGCCTGCGCGCATGATGCTTTTCGTGCGGGTTGGAGTTTCGGCAACCGCCTCATTGTATTCGCGGATGCTGGATGTGGCGGCGTTCATTTGGCTGGCAAAGTAGCTTATAGCTGCTGCAGCCGCTATTATGGCGGCTACGCCGACGCCTGTTAAGGCTAGGAATGTGGCGTAGCTTATGTTTAGGGCGTTTTGGGCTGCTGTGGCTATCCAGCAGGCTGCCGCATACACTTTTTGGGCTAAGGCGGCGCCTAGGCTTGTGCGCATAAACATGCCTAGGGCGGTTATGACCTGCATGGCGCTGCTTAAAACGCGGGTTTGCTCGGCGTTCAGCAAGCCGAACTGGTGGGCTATGTGGGTTATGGCTGTTCCAGTGGCGCCCAGTCCAGCGACAGCCGCGCCTAGGCTTCGAATACGCACCGTCAAGGTTTCGGCGTCTGTTTGGATTCTTGCGAACTCGTGGCTGGCGCGGTTTATGGCGCGCACTGTTATGGCTATTTCACGGAAGCTCATGGCAGTCCAGCCTCCGTCTTGGATTTTTCTAAAGCTTCTAAGATGGCGTTTTCAAGCGTGGGCAAGTGTTCCTCGACGGCTGGGCGAAGGAAGGGTTTGGCTTGCATGTGGCGTGTTCCAAACTCGACATAAATTGCGTATTCGGCTGAAGCTCCCACCTTGACAGTCCAGCCGCTTGTTTTTGTGTATATGCTGTTTCGCAACAGTCCAGTTCTAACGGGCGCCAGAGCCCTTGCGTGTTCACGGACTTCCATAGCCCACCTCTCCAGATGCTCTTGAATGTTGCGTTGTGCAGCATCGTCTAAACGTTGCAGTGCTTGTTGAAGGTTTTCGGCGCCCTCTACAGTTATGGTTATTTCAACCGCCATCGGTTTTCGCGCTCCATTTTGGCTTTTTCATCTTCAGCCATTCGATCCAACTCGTTTAGGATTGCGATGAATTGCTGGATTGTTTTGGCTGGCTGGCGGGCAAGCTGCCTTGGCGTCCACCCGAACTCTCTGCAGAGGCGGAACTCTGTGAGGGCTGCACATGGCTTTTGGCGTCGAATTGCCCGTATAAAAAAGCCGTTTCTTCTTGGCTGAGACTGTTTAGGCGGTTTACGATCTGGCTGAACAACTCGCCCAAGGCTATGGGCACGCCGTTCGCGGGGTCTTCGCTCAAAAGCTTTTCAAGGGTTATAGGCTTGTGGGGCGGCTGCTCCTTTAGGCTTGCCATTATGGTTTCCGCCTGAATAGCCACGTAGTCGGCTGCAACCACCTGTCCCGTCAGCGGATGGTACTTGGTGTATTTTTGGATGATGCGGCTTCGCTTCGCCCAAGTCAACTCTTGAAAGACATATTTGCCAGCATACTCTTTGCCGTATTCCTCGCCTACGATTATGGTTTCGGTGCGCATTAGGCTATCACCACGTCTCGGGCTATGAAACGGGCTTTTAGGCTGACGAGGTCTTCGATGCGCACTGGTGTTTGCACGTTTTCCCATTTACAATACTTGAAAAGCGCATAGTTGGAGCCGCCCAAGCCAAATTTTAGACTGAACTCCGCGTCGCCCATCACATCTTCAAACTCGCCCTTATCCTCGAACTCGAAGGTTAATTCGCCGCTTAACTCGCGGTGGCGAGCTGGCAAATACTTCGCCACGTGAGCGTTTGCGCTGCGGATGACTGGCACAGGCTTCAAGTTGTTTTCAATGGTGAACTTCCAGTCGGTTACGCGTGTCAAAGCCGCCAGCCCTGAACCGTCTGCAGCGCCCCGTTGGACATAGCTTTCCGTAAAGGCGACTGCTCCGCCATAGTCGGCATAGTTGGCGCCTGCAATCTTGCTTGTGCCGACCTCAACGTCCTGTCCCACAAGCTCCACGTCCGCCTTGACGAGTTCGTCTATGCTGCATTCCACTGTGAGCTTGTCGATGCGCATTCCCTTGTAGAGGAGGCTGATGATGTCGGTGGCGGAGCTGAACAGCCCTTTAAACCACAACACTTGAACGCTTAGACTGTTCAACGTTTGGACGTGCTGAATAAAGCCTATAGGCGCGTCGCTTGGCA
>JAWBXA010000014.1:0-22545 GCA_038868115.1 Bathyarchaeia archaeon | reverse complement strand
AAAAACACTGCTTGTAGCCTTGCCATTAATTAAGGAAAAACTTTCGATGGATTTTTATCAACCACTCCATTCTTCATCGGGCGAAAAAGTGCAGGTTCGCTTTATGATGTTAAGGGGACTAAAGGAAAATGTGTATATGCTGCTTTCAAGAGTCGGCGAGATTAGGTGTCGAGAAAAAAATGTTTTGGCGGCAGAGCCATATCCGACAATAGCGAAGTTCTACTACTCTTCAGTGACGAAAGGGGGCGAAATCAGCGTCATATGGTTTGATCATCTAGGCTCGGCCAATTTAGCAAAAGATTATTTTAACTATTTGTGGAGGGGATCTGAAGAGTGAAGCTTTAAGTCAGCGTTTTAACTGTGAATAAACTTCAAGAGATGGACACGTTGCGAATTAAAGTTAGAGTCTCTGGCATAATTCAAGGCGTTGGATTTCGCCCCTTCGTATACCGCACAGCTATAAAAAACGGCTTGAAAGGCTATGTTAGAAACATGGGCGATGCGGGTGTTGAAATTCTCTTAGAAGGCGAAGAAAACGCTATCAACAATTTCTTAAGGGATTTGAGGGAAAAGAAGCCTACATTGGCGCGTATTCACGAAATTGTCACGGTAAAACTTGATGGCGAGAACCAGTATACAAGCTTTACCATTGAGAAAAGCTCTGATGAGTCTGAGCTTTCAGGCTCTGTCATTCCACCTGATGTGGCCATATGCGGCGAGTGCCTAAAAGAATTGAGGGAAAAAGGCAATCCAAGATACGAATACTTTTTTATAACGTGCACTAACTGCGGTCCGAGATATACAATTATTGAGAAGCTTCCTTACGACCGGGAAAATACCACCATGCGAGACTTCTCAATGTGTGACTTTTGCCAAAAAGAGTACGAAGACCCGTTGAACAGGCGTTTTCACGCGCAAACCGTGGCATGTCCAAGGTGCGGTCCAAAAGTTTACTTAACCACATGTAAAGGTGAGCTTGCATGTGTGGATGACCCGATAAGAGAGGCTGGCAAGTTACTTGCTGAAGGCTTTATTGTTGCCATAAAGGGGTATGGCGGCTTTCATGTGGCGGCTACAACGACAAAGGACGAGCCTTTAATAAGGCTTAGAAAAGCTAAGCATAGGAAACAGAAGCCGTTCGCTATTATGGCACGAGATCTTGAGGCTGTGCGGTCCTTCGCCGAGGTAAGCCCAAGGGAGGCTGAGCTATTAACCTCCTATACACGTCCAATAGTGCTTCTGAAAAAGAACAACAAATATTACCTTTCAGATTTGATTGCTCCGGGCTTGCATAATGTTGGTGTTATGCTTCCCTACACTGGATTGCATTACATGTTGTTTGACAGCGTAAAAGAGCCAGCTTTTGTAATGACAAGTGCTAATCCGCCAAACCAGCCCATAGTTAAAGACGATGATGAAGCCGTAAAAACGCTGGGCGAAATTGTTGATTACTTCCTTTTCCATAATAGGCGAATAGCCCACAGGTGCGACGACTCAGTTATGCGGGTGCACGACGAAAAACTTGTTTTTATCAGACGTTCAAGAGGTTATGCTCCAACACCGATTATTCTGAACGAAAGAGCTAAAAAATGCGTTTTAGCCCTAGGCGGAGAGCTCAACAACACTGCTTGTATTTTGCTTGATTATAAAGCTTTCATATCTCAGCATATTGGCGATGTGGAAAATGTGGAAACGCGGGATTTCTTGGAGGGTGCCGCCAAACACCTAATTCACCTAACGAATAGTAACATAGACGTAGTTGCATGTGATTTACATCCAAAATTCATAACTACAAAGCTTGCAAGAGATTTAGCTGAAAAGAACGGTTGGAGATTTTTCCAAATACAACACCACTATGCGCATGTCGCAGCCTTAATGGCTGAGCATGGCGTATCCGAAATCGTTTGTGTCTGCTGCGACGGCTATGGATATGGCGTTGACGGAGAGGCTTGGGGAGGAGAAATAATACTGGGCTTAAAAGATCCTATGGAATTCAAACGCCTAGCCCACCTTGAAAAACAGCCCATGATCGGCGCGGATTTAGCCACACGCTACCCGCTAAGAATGGCTGCCGGAATATTATACAAAAAAGCAGACGTGAAAGAATGGCTTATGCAGAATAGGCGTTATTTTCCCCACGGCGAAGAAGAGATCCAACTGATTCTTCAACAGTTAAAAATGGGAAGAGGCATAGCTGAAACAACAAGTTGCGGGAGGGTTTTAGACGCTGTTGCGGCTGTTTTGGGCGTGTGCTTTGAGCGAACGTATGAAGGCGAGCCAGCCATGAAATTGGAATCAACAGCCCTGAAAGGAAGAGATGCCCTAAAATTAAAGCCGATAATTGAAGGCAACAC
Organism: Bathyarchaeia archaeon; assembly: GCA_038868115.1. Taxonomy (GTDB): domain Archaea; phylum Thermoproteota; class Bathyarchaeia; order Bathyarchaeales; family Bathycorpusculaceae; genus JAGTQI01. The sequence goes on along the minus strand of JAWBXA010000014.1, from coordinate 20,191 downwards.
CTTAAAAACTACGGAACTGCTGCTGGAAATATACGAAAATAGAAAAAGATGCACCATACATGATTTGGCTTTTTCCGCCCACGTTTACTTAGCTCAGGGCTTAGCAGAATTGGCCACCGAAAAAGCTTTGGAAAATGGTGTGAAAACTGTTGGATTTTCAGGCGGAGTTGCTTGCAATGAAATATTAACCAAAATTATGCGGGAAATTGTTGAGGCAGCCGGCTTGAAATTCCTTGTTCATGAGGCGGTTCCACCAGGTGATGGAGGGTTATCTTTCGGTCAAGCCTTCGCCGCTGGCTTCTCAGTTTCTTAAGCCATAAACGATTTATCTATGTTTGTTTTGCTATTCACAGATAAGAATGTGTCTGGCTATTCCAGCAAAAGTTGTGAGCGTTCAAGGTAATTTTGCAAAAGTGGATTTTGGAGGAGGCATAATAAGAGAGGTTGACGTAAGCCTCGTAGACGCTAAAGTCAATGATTATGTGCTTGTTCATGCTGGGTATGCCATCCAAGTGTTAAGTAAGGAAGAAGCCCAAGAAACACTGCGCTTATGGAGCGAAATTTTAGAAATTGAAGAAAAATTGGAACGAAATAGTTTGCGATGAGCTGAAATGTTTGAGGATCTCAAGAAACTTAGAGACCCAAATTTAGCCAAACGTGTTGTGGAAAAAATCCATGAAGTTGCCCCTAAATGCGACATTGTGAAAATATGCCATGTTTGCGGCACTCATGAGTGGACAATAACCCATTTTGGAATAAGAAGCCTCCTACCCCAAAACGTTGAGGTTATAGCTGGGCCAGGATGCCCAGTATGCGTTACACCGGCCTCTGAGATAGATGAGGCTGTGCAACTTGCTCTAAAAGGGGTTGTTGTTACATGCTTTGGGGACGTCCTCCGCGTGCCAGGCTCTGTAAAATCACTGTTAGACGCTAAAGCTGAAGGAGCCGACGTCCGGGTTGTCTACAGCGTACTAGACGCCATTAGAATGGCTGAAAAGGAGCCAGATAAGGAGTTCGTCTTCTTTGCCATAGGCTTTGAAACAACAGCCCCCTCAACAGCCATCGAAATCCTAAAAAAACCGCCCAAAAACCTAAGCTTTCTAGTTTCTCATCGCCTTATTCCGCCGGCCATGGAGCTTCTCCTCGGAATAGGAGACCTCCACATAGACGGCTTCATAGCTCCCGGACACGTAAGCACCATTATAGGCTTGAAAGCCTACGAAATTTTTCCTAAAGCCTACAGAATGCCAACAGTTGTGGCCGGATTTGAACCGTTAGATGTCCTACTTGCCATCTACATGGTTCTTAAACAATTGGAAGAGAGGAAGCCACGCCTAGAAAACGAATACACTCGCGCAGTAACATACGAGGGAAACGTGAAGGCGCAGCAAATCATGAACGAAGTTTTTGAGGTTGTAGGGGGAAACTGGCGCGGCTTAGGAAGACTTCCCAATTCAACTTTAAAACCACGAGATAAACACATAAATTATGATGCGCGAGAGAGGTTCAACATTAAAGTTAGACGTGGCATAGACTTACCGCCAGGTTGTCAATGCCACCTAGTAATCATAGGCAAGATTAAACCAACGGAATGTCCCCTATTTATGAAGGTATGTGCTCCTCAAAATCCGGTGGGCGCATGTATGGTTAGCATAGAAGGAACTTGCAGAATATGGGCGAAGGCAATAAATACTTAGAAAGTAGTGCTAGTAGTGCTAGAATAGCATAATTAATGTGTGACGCCTATGTCTGAAGAAAATATTAGAAAAGAAGTTATTGAACTTAGGGAAAGAGTTGTGAAACTTGAGGTAAAAGTTGAAGAACTCGCCAAGCGCGTTGATAACCTTTCAAACTATGCAAGAGAACTCTATAATTACTTGCAAAAACAAGCAAGCAAACAAATATTCTAAGATAAAAAAAGGTTATGGTGGAGGCGGTGGTGGGGGCCCCTCTGGCGGAGGCCCTTTTTCAAAGAAAGCTTTAACATGCGGTCTTGTCAAGTAGTACAATATTAGTATGTTAATGATTAAGCTGATTATTCCTGATGGAAGTGACAGAATACTAAGGACTATGCCAATAATTGAAAACACTAGACATAAGGTCCAAGCCCATCCTTTACCAGTCCATAAACCATAAGCGATGAAAAAAGAGATCAGTCCCAAAATCATCATTACAACACCCACTGCAATCAATATTCCAGCGATAAGTCCGCCAAGGCCTGGCATTACAGGAGCTTCTCCCATCATAGCTCCAATGAAACCCGCCGCCATAAGCATAAAAGCACCGGCACCCAGCGAGAAGAGTGCGCTGATGATTTCTAGGATTGCAAGTACTGTAACTCCGAAAGGTCTTTCTACCATTTTATTTTACTCCTTTTTGGTATTTACTGTTCATCTCATCTTTATATTAATTGTCATTTTTGAAACATGATCCGATCAAGCATGGGCTTAGCATATTCTTGGGATAGGGTCTCCTACGGGTCTAGCGATTATTCTTTTTCCGCCCACCACTGTTTGCATTGCCACTACGTTGAATTCTTTCGTGGTTTCACCTATGATTTCAGCGTCTTTTCCTTCCTTGGTGGCTTTTAGAAATTTTAAAAGTTCCTCTGCTTTTTCTTTCACAACACCCACAACTATTTTTCCTTCGTTGCCGATTTCAAGCGGATCTAAGCCTAGCATTTCGCACGCTGCTCTCACATTCTCTTTTATTGGGATTTTCTCCTCGTGTATTAGTATGCCTACTTTTGATTTTTCGCTAAACTCGTTTAGGGCGTCCGCTAGGCCTCCGCGTGTTGGGTCTTTCATGGCGACTACGCCTCCAACTTCGCCTAATAATTGTTGAATGAGGCGGTTCAGAGGTTTGACGTCTGATTTTATTTCGCTTCCAAAGCTTAAACCCTCTTGGGCTGACAAAACTGCTAAACCATGGTCGCCTATCGTGCCGGACAAGATTATTTTATCTCCGGGTTTAAGGTTTGAATCAAGAATCCAACGCTCTTTAAAGTTGCCTCTAAAGCATTTAACGACAGCTAAATTTTTTTCTAAGGCTTGTGTTCTTCTGCCAATTCCAGAAACGTTTATTACGCAGCCGCCCAAGCTGCCTTTCTCCACAACCTTTGTGTCGCCTGTAACTATGCTTACATTTGCCTCTCGGCATGTTTGCTGTATACTTGCCAGAATTTTTTCAAAATCTGTTAGGGATAAACCCTCCTCCAGAATGAAGCCGCAAGCCAAAGCGTATGGTTCGGCTCCCAAAACTGCAATATCGTTAACAGTTCCGCAAACGGCTAGCCGTCCGATGTCCCCGCCTGGAAAGAATATGGGCTTTACGGCGTGGGAGTCACTTTTCAAAACTATGTCGCCGACAACCGCAGCGTCGTCTAAAGCTTCAAGGGGCACCTCAAAGTGTGTGTCTTCTGAAGCGCCAAAATATTTTAGAATGTAGTTTTTAATGAGGTCATGCATGACGGTTCCGCCGGCGCCGTGCAACATTGTAATGTGTTCGTTTTCCTTCATCAGGGGATCCACCATTTTGATGTCAATAAAGTCTTGGTTAAACATAAACGCATCGAAGATTAGCGAAATCATTGCTAACACATCATCTACAAGCCAGATTTACTGAAATTGTGAAATATGTACATGTTTTGTTGTGTTTTGCAAACTTTAAATGTGCTGGTTTATGGAAAACCATATAAACCGCCATGCAGCTGTTCAATTGCACAGTTGGAGAGTCTATTGAGTGCCAAAATGGGGATACTCCATACCAGAAGAAACATTAGATCCTGAAAAAACGGTTAAGGCAAGCGGACGAGAGGTTAGGGTATCCCATAAATCAGCCCGCGAGATATGCAGTGCAATAAAGGGCATGATGCTCGCAGAAGCAAAAAAGTTTTTAAGGGATATTATAGCCAAAAAGAGAGCTGTTCCCTTCACAAGGTTTAAGAAGAAAGCGGCCCATCGTCGCGGATTGAAAAAGGCTTATGCGGGTAGATATCCAGTAAAGGCCGCAAAGCAGATTCTAAAAATTCTTGAAGGAGCGGAAGCCAACGCTGAAAATAAGGGATTGGACACGGAAAGGCTTAAAATAATTCATGCTTCGGCCTATCCCGGAATGAAGATTAAGCGGTACATGCCTAGGGCTTTTGGAAGAGCCACACCAAAATTTGAAACCCTAACCCACATTGAACTAGCCTTGGAAGAGCAGCCAGAAGCGGTTGCGGAGGAAGTTTAATGGCTGTTGTAAAGCATTTTATTTCAAAGTCTAGAAAGAGGGCGGAAATCGACGAGTTTTTGCAGAAAAAGCTTGAAAAAGCTGGCTATGGCGGGGTAAATATTTCAGAGACTCCTCTTGGAACACATGTTGTTATTTATGCTATGCGCCCTGGACTTGTGATAGGGAGAAGCGGCGAAACTATAAGAGAAATTGCAAAAATATTGGAAGAGAAATTTAAGGTTTCAAACCCTCAAATCTCAGTTTCAGAAATTGAAGTTCCCGAGCTTAATCCATATATTGTTGCCACGCGTATAGCCTCCGCTTTGCAGAGGGGCGTGCACTTTAGGCGTGCGGGTTTCTGGGCTTTAAACCAGGTCATGGAGGCCGGAGCCTTAGGGGTAGAAATAATCATTAGTGGGAAGCTGCGGACCGAACGAGCCAGATATGAGAAGTTTAGAAGTGGCTACTTGCCAAAATGTGGAGATCCAGCCTTAAAGTATATGCGTAAAGCTGAGGTGCATGTCCAACTTAAGCCGGGCATTTATGGCGTTAAGGTTAGGATAATGCCTCCGGACGCCAAGTTTCCAGACAAAATCCAAATAGTCGAGGCTCCGCCAGCAGAGGAGAAACGCGAAGAAGCCGTTAAAGAGGCTGTTAAAGAAGCCCCGGCAGAGACCGAAAAGACCAGTGGTGAAGAAGAGAAAGAGGAGGCGACTAAGTAATGCCCATAATTAGAGTTAGGGAGATAAGGGAAATGCCATCGGAAGAGCGACGCAAAAGGCTCAACGAGTTTAGAACAGAACTTCTTAGGCTAAAAACTATGGTTAAGGCCGGCGGTACAGTGGAAAACCCCGCCAGAATAAAGGAGTTGCGGAGGGCAATTGCCAGAATATTAACTATAGAGAACGAACAGAAACTGGAGGCTAAAACAGCGGAAGGCAAGGGGAGGCCAAGTAAGTGAAGGTGACGCCCGACATAATACGTTACGAGTTTATTGGGACTAAGGCGAAGGTTGCCCGCAGCACCCACAGGGGTTATGTTGGGTTACGCGGCAAGGTTATTGACGAGACTCGGAACACGTTTACCATGCTGCATGAGGGAGAAAGAAAAGTTATTGTGAAGGAGTCCTCTGTTTTTCATTTCAAATTTCCGGATGGAACCGTTGTTGAAATCGATGGTAAGCTTCTTGTTGGGAGACCTGAAGACCGTCTTAAAAAGCATGTTAGGAGGCTTTGGTGATGGCGCTAACCTTTAAGAAGCCCAAGAAAACCTGCAATGACAGAAACTGTCCATTCCATGGAAGTCTTACAATAAGAGGTCGCATATTAGAAGGCGTAGTTGTAAGCGCTAAAATGGATAAAACCGTCATAGTACGTCACGATTATTTGAAGTATGTTCCAAAGTTCATGCGGTATGAAAGGCGGCGCAGTCGCATTCCCTCCCATAATCCGCCATGCATAGACGCGAAAGAAGGAGACCGTGTCGTAATAGCTGAATGCCGCCCAATAAGCAAGACAGTCTCCTTTGTAGTTGTAGAGAAGAAAGAGGAGGCGAAATAAGATGGCGGCGAAGGCGAAAACAAGGGGCTTGGTTGCAAAAGGAGTAATTGGTCAAAGACCAAAAATCTCCAGGGGGTTGCCAGCCGGCTCAATTCTGAAATGTGCAGACAACACTGGAGCCCGGGAACTTCGCCTTATACAGGTTATGGGTTATAAGGGTAGACTTAAGCGTGTGCCTTCCGCCGCTGTAGGCGACCGCATAACAGTTTCGGTTAGGCATGGCACTCCTGACATGCGGAAGAAAATCTTCCAAGCGGTTGTAGTTAGGCAGAGGATGCCCTTCCGAAGGGCTGACGGCGTCTGGGTGCAGTTCGAGGATAATGCGGCAGTGATAATAACGCCGGAGGGCGAGATGAAAGGCTCTGAAATTCGCGGGCCGGTGGCAAAGGAGGCGGCTGAAAGGTGGCCGAGAATAGCGAGCGCCGCCAGCATCATAGTATAGAGTGGTGAAATTGTTATGCAAGCGCTAGCAAAAACATCTAAACCTTCAAAACAAAGGAAAATACTTTTCCAAGCTCCAGACCACATACGCTACAAACATTTTGCGGCTCCCCTATCACCGGAGCTAAGAAAATCCTATGGAACAAGAAGCCTTCCAGTGAGAAGTGGCGACACCGTCCACGTTTTAAGAGGGGATCATAAAGGATTTGAGGGGAAGGTTGCCCGTGTTGATAGGAAAAAGTTCAAGATTTACATTGAAGGCTTAACTCGTGAAAAAGTTGACGGCTCAACAGTTTTCATTCCAGTTCACCCCTCAAAGGTTATGATAACAAAGCTTAACCTTGACGACAAGTGGCGGAAAAAGATTCTTGAAAGGCGGAAGAAAGCCAAAGAAGTTGCAGAAAAAATCGTGGAGAAACCCCCAGAAGAGGTAGTTAGGGCTGTTGAAGAGAAACCAGCTGAGGAAAAGCCTCCAGTAGAAGAGCTGCCACCCGAAGAGAAGAAGCCAACGAAAAGAAAAAGAGCTGTAAAGAAGCCGAAGGAAAAGGGTGAAGGAAAAGTGGAGGAAAAAGCGCCGGAGAAAAAGGAAAAGTCTGTAAGAAGACGCAAAAAGGCGGAGGAGTCTGAACTTGGGTAGAAAAGGCGGCTCAACAACCCTTAAACGAAAGCCATCGCCGAAAATCTGGCCAATACATAGAAAAGAATTTGTTTGGGTTGTAAAGCCAACCCCTGGTCCCCATTCTCTTGAAAACTGTTTGCCCATAACTCTTCTTTTGCGTGACATTTTGGGAGTTGCAAAAACAAGAAGGGAAGCCAAAATAATAGTCGCACAAGGAAAGGTTTACGTTGATGGGAGGGTTAGACGGGATGACAAGTTTCCGACGGGCCTTATGGATGTAGTTTCCCTTCCAGATTTGGACAAGCATTTCCGCATTTTGCCATCCCATAAGGGCTTAATCCTTCACCCCATAAGCAAGGAGGAAGCCAGCTTTAAGCTCTGTAGAATAGAGAACAAAACCATGGTGAAAAATGGGCATATACAACTGAACCTCCATGACGGCTCAAATATTCTCGTTAGAGTTGCTGACCCAAAGAACCCCCAAGAGGATGTCTACAGCACTTTTGACACGGTCAAGATTAGCCTTCCAGATAGGCAAATTCTCGAACATATCAAAGTGAAGGAAAACGATTATGTGATAATTACCGGCGGCAAAAACATGGGGAAATGTGGCAGAATTATTGAAATTGAGAAGGTTAAGGGTAAAAAACGCAAGGATGCCATAGTTACAGTAGAGGACGAGAAGGGCAACCGCTACCAGACGGTGCTGGAGTTCGTTTTTGCAATAGGTGAGACAAAACCCTTGATATCCCTACCGAGGGCTCAATAAAATGTCTGAGGACGAGATTAGGAAAAGATGGGAAGAAAACCCGATGCTTAAACCAAGGATAGACAAGATTGTCGTCAACATAAGTGTTGGGAAATCCGGAGAGCCCCTTGAAAAAGCTGCAAAGGTGTTGAAGGATTTAACTGGCCAGACACCGTGCAAGAGGAAGGCAAAGAAAACCATTAGGGATTTTGGAATAAGAAGAGGCGAACCGATGGCTTGCATTGTCACGCTTAGAAAGCAGAAAGCCATAGAGTTCCTAAAAAGAGTTTTACATGTGGTTGATTACAAAGTCCCGAAAAGCTGTTTTGACAAGTATGGAAACTTTGCCTTTGGGATAAAGGAGCACATAGAAATTCCCGGGGTCAAATATGACCCAGAAATTGGAATATTCGGCATGGACGTTTGCGTTTCACTGAGCCGACCTGGGTGGCGTGTTAAAAATAGGCGTAGATGCCAAGCGAAAATAGGTTCAAGACACGTCTTAACGCCCGAGGAGGCTATGGTTTTTGTTAAAGACACTTTGGGGGTTGAAATAGTCTAGGCTGTGCAGAGGGAGTTTTATGGGTAAAAAGAAACCTAAAAAGGAAAGAAAATACGGCAAAGGCGCTAGGCCATGTGTTAGATGCGGCTCTTACGGGCCTATTATCCGGCGTTATAATTTATATTTGTGTAGGCATTGTTTTAGGGAAGTAGCAAAGAAGCTTGGTTTCCAAAAATATGAGTGATGAGGAAAGCACAATGGACGTGCTGTCAAACGGCTTAACAACAATCTTGAACAACGAGATGCGTAACAAACGTGAATGTGTAATTAGCCCAGCCTCTAAACTTTTAGGCAAAGTCTTGAGGGTTATGCAGTTAAACGGCTACATCGGCGAGTTTGAATTTATAGACGATGGGCGCTCCGGAAAGTTTAAAGTACAACTTTTAGGCAGAATAAACAAGTGCGGCGCCATAAGACCCCGTTTTGCCGTTAAAGTTGATGAAATTGAAGGCTGGGAGAAGAAGTTTCTGCCATCCAGAGAAGTTGGCCTCTTAATAATCTCAACTCCTAGAGGGGTATTATCCCACAGGGAAGCTAAAGAAAAGGGCATTGGAGGCAGACTCTTAGCCTACGTTTACTAGGAGGTTTGACAAATGCGGGCTGTTGAAGTCTCGAAAGTCGTTCAAATTCCAGATGACGTGGAATTAACCCTAGAAGGCAAGAAAGTGACGGTTAAAGGCGCGAAAGGAACCCTGATTAGAGACTTTTCATACGCGCCTGTCTCAATGGAGCTCCAAGGCAAAAGCCTTCGTATTTGGGCTAACTGGCCTCGGAAAAAGGAGAGCGCCCTAGTTGGCACAATTCACGCTCATATTAATAACATGATTACCGGAGTTAGGAAAGGCTTCACGTACAAGTTGAAGATAGTTTTCTCCCACTTCCCAATTTCTGTCAAAGTTCAAGATGGAATGGTGTTAATCGAGAACTTTACCGGTGAGAGAAACCCAAGGAAGGCGAAAATTGTTGGCAATGCAAAAGTGAAGGTTTCTGGCGATGACGTAATTGTTCAAGGGATAAACCTTGAAGAGGTAAGCCAAACAGCCGCAAACATAGAGCAAGCCACAAAAGTGCGGAGAAAAGATCCCCGCGTCTTCTTGGACGGCATATACCTATACGAGAAAAGCGAGGGAATAGAAGCGTGAAAGAACAGAACGCAGCCGTTGTAGAAAAAGCCTTGAAGATGAGGGCTAAGCTGAAGAAGAAAAAGCCGGACTTTGTTCGACAGGAAAGCTGGCGTTACGACCGGATAAAGGAAAACTGGCGCAGACCGAAAGGCATAGACAACAAGATGCGGAGAAAAATTAAGGGATGGCCCCAAACCGTAAACGTCGGGTATAGAGGACCGAAAGCCGCTAGGGGACTCCATCCATCTGGTTATGAAGAGGTTTTGGTGCATAATGTTGATGAGCTTAAAGGGGTTAATCCCAAAACCCGAGCCGTGCGAATTGCCCACACTGTTGGCAGAAGAACCAGAATGCAAATTCTTGCAGAAGCACGGAAGAAGAAAATTACCGTTTTAAATGTGGGAGCTAAAGAAAAAGAGGCGGAAGAGGAAACGGAGAAAGCCGAGGCTGAAGAAGAGCAAAAGGCCGAAAAAGAAGCGGAAGAGAAAAAGAAGGAGTCTAAGCCCAAGACTAAGCGAAAAAGAGCAGAGAAAAGCGAGGGAGGGAAAGAGGAACGATGACAAGTCTGAAGAGTCAGAGACGGCTAGCGGCTCAGATATTGAAGGTTGGCGAAGATAGGGTTTGGATAGATCCCAATAGGATAGAGGATGTTGAAGCCGCTATAACCCGCGAAGAGATTAGAAAGTTAATTCATGAAGGCGTGATTAAGCCTTTAAAGAAGAAAGGTGTCAGCAGGGCAAGAGCGAGAATTATTCACCAAAAAAAGAAGAAGGGCTTGAGGCGAGGTCCTGGAAGCAGAAGCGGCGCAGCCAAAGCTAAAATTTCTAAAAAGGAGTCTTGGATGAATAAGGTTCGCGCCTTACGAAAGAGGCTTCGCGAGTTAAAAGCCAACAAGGTGATCACTGAAAGCACCTACCGAAAGCTTTACACAATGATTAAGAGTGGGCGGTTCACGTCCGTTGCTGACATGGAAAGGTTCCTAAAAGCTCATGACCTTTGGAGGAAACGTTGATGGCGAAGAGTTCCCGCTATAGCGTGCCATACCGCAGAAGAAGAGAGGGCAAAACAGACTATCGGAAAAGAAAAGCCTTAATTCTTTCCAGAAAGCCTAGGCTTGTGGTCCGCGGCACACTCAAAAACATTATTGTCCAAATAGTTGCCGCTAAACCCCACGGCGACGAAGTTTTGGTTTCAGCCCACAGTAGGGAGCTCCTAAGAGAGTATGGTTGGAAAGCTCCTAGGGGTAATCTTCCAGCAGCCTATTTAACGGGACTTTTGTGTGGGTTGAAAGCTAAAGCACAAGGCATAGAAGAGGCGGTTCTAGACATTGGGCTGCACTCTCCAACGAAGGGTGCAAGGGTTTTTGCAGCCCTTAAAGGCGTTTTGGACGCTGGTTTGAATGTTCCACATGGGGAGGAGAAGCTGCCGGATGAAAATAGAATCAAAGGAATGCATATAGCCCAGTATGCAAAAATGCTTTCAGCAGACACTGAAAAGTATACGGCGGCGTTCTCTGAATACCTTAAGAATAAGGTTCCTCCTGAAAGTCTTCCAGAACATTTTGCCGATGTTAAGAAGGCTGTGATTGCCGCCTTTAAGAGTGGAGGTAAGAGCAGTGGCAGTGGATAGGACTAAAGGCTTAGAGGAGTGGGTTCCTAAAACCCGTCTTGGAAAACTAATTCAGGAGGGTAAGATAACCTCTATTGAAGAGGTTTTTATGGAAGGCTTACCCATAAGGGAGCCTCAGATTGTTGATGCTTTACTTCCAGACCTCCAGGAAGAGGTCATAAACATAAATCTTGTGCAGAAGCAGACAGATGCTGGTGAAAAGTCTAGGTTTAAGGCGATGGTTGCTGTTGGGAACAGGGATGGCTACATTGGGCTTGGGGCTGGGAAGGCAAGCCAGGTGCGGACGGCAATAGAGAAGGCGGCTGCCGACGCTAGGCTAAATCTTGTTCCGATAAGGCGTGGATGCGGCAGCTGGGAATGCGGATGCGGAAAACCCCACTCTGTACCGTTCCAAGTTGAAGGCAAATGTGGAGGCGTAAGGGTCGTTATAATCCCCGGACCGAGAGGCTTGGGCTTGGTTGCCAGCGAAGTTGCAAAAGTGATTCTCGGGCTTGCAGGAATAAAGGATTGTTGGACAAGAAGTTACGGCTCAACAAGAACTGTTCCATCATTTGCATATGCGGTTTTTGACGCTTTGAAGAAGACCTACAGCCTAATAACACCAATGGACTGGGTGAAATAGCATGCCAGAAGAGACTGAAAGCCGCAAATGCATAGCGGCCGTACGCGTCCGCGGAATCATAAGCGCGCCCCTACAGGTTAGAGAAACCCTAAAAATGCTGAACCTAAAAAGGAACAACTACGCAGTCTTGATTGATGACAGACCTTCTTTCATTGGAATGTTAAAAACAGCCCAAAGTTTTGTCACATGGGGTGAAATCTCTAAAGAAACGTTGACGACGCTGTTGACGGAGAGAGGTAGACTTGTTGGAAACAAAAAGTTGACGGACGACTACGCCAAAAAGCTTGGTTATGCCTCCCTGGAGGAGCTTGCGGACGCAATATACAATTGTAAGGTTGAGTATTGGAAGCTTCCAAATATTCAGCCATATTTCAGGCTGCATCCGCCAACGAAGGGTTTTAAGGGTAAGATAAAGAAAGGCTACGGCATGGGCGGCGAACTTGGATACCGCGGTGAGAAAATAAACGAGCTTTTGCAAAGAATGATTTAAAGGCTCCGTTTGTGGTGGGCGATACCTTTTATAGCTTGTTTGAAGATGCGTTTGTGTTAAAGGGGAGGAGAAACCAGCATGAGATGGCGGAAAAGCGAGAAGCGCCCAAAATGGTTTAGAACCGTGAAAAGGCATAGTAAAGCCGAAGATAAAGTTTTCAGGTTTGAAAATTTGAAAACTTCAAGACAGCATTCCTACAAGTATAAGGGTCTGAAAACTTTTAGTTTTAAGGTTAAAAAATGGAGGGAGCCAGAGCCGCTTGTAGATATTTTTATGGAAAAAGACAAGATAGTTGTTGTTGCGGAGCTTAAAGGCTTCAAAAGGGAAAACATAAGGGTTAAAGCTGAAAATCATCGGCTAACCTTGTCGGCGAAAGCTCAAGGGCGCAGATTTTATAAAAGTTTAAATCTTCCAGAAGCTGTGATTCCGGAAGTAGCCCACATAACATATAAGAATGGAGTCCTCGAAATACAGTTAAAGAGAGCCATAGAAGAGAAGCCAATAAACAAGGTTGCTGGTTAAAAATGCCCCATAAGCTTAGGAAAATCCGCAAAAAACGTGGTTCAAGAACATGCGGCTACGGAAGAGTAGGACAGCATAGAAAATCAGGCTCTAAAGGCTGTCGAAGAGCCGGACGCCACAAACACGGCTGGACATACGTCATCAAATATGAGCCGGAATACTTCGGGAAAAAAGGCTTCACGTCGCCTAAAAGCTTAAGACACGAAGAGAAAGTCATAAACGTTGGAGAACTTGAAGAGATAGCCGAAAAATACGGAGGAAAAACCAAAGAGGGCAAAATTCTCGTAGACTTGGAAGGTTTAGGCTATACAAAACTTCTGGGCGCTGGAAAAGTGGCACAACCATTAATTGTTAAGGTTGGTTCTTGCTCTAAATCGGCGGCCGGAAAAATAGAGAAGGCCGGAGGACAAATTATATTGAACTCTCGAAAAGCCGGAGAGTAGATGTAACCAATGGCTGGAAGATTTCTAAAAATGTTCAAGCCCCTTGCACGTTTCATTCCGGAGGTGAAGGCCCCAGAGCGCAGGATAAGCTTTAATGAAAAGCTCTTTTGGACAGCTATAGCCCTAATAATATACTTAATAATGGCTAGTAACGCATGTCGGCTATATGGAATCCCAAGCACTGTAGAGGAGAGGTTCGCGCCTCTGCGAATAATTTTTGCGTCAAATAGAGGGACTCTCATGGAACTAGGCATCGGACCAATAGTTACAGCCGGTCTTATCTTGCAACTCTTGGTGGGCTCCGCTATGATAGAATGTGACATGTCAAAGCCTGAAGATAGAGCTCTATTCACGGCGGCGAGCAAAGTTTTAGCAATAATTCTCACAGGGGTGCAAGCATCGGCGTACATAATAAGCGGAGTGTACGGCACTTTACCAGGTACAACAGCCATAATCATATTTCTACAGCTTTTAGCAGCCGGATTTATTGTTTTACTTTTAGATGAGCTTATTCAAAAAGGTTGGGGATTTGGCAGCGGGATAAGCCTATTTATAATGGCTGGAGTGGCGCAACAAATATTTCTCCAATGTTTCGATATCAGCGGGCCCGTTGACAAATACCACAGTAGTGGAATTTTCCCTGCATTAGCGAATGCAATAATAAATGGGGAACCAATAACGGGCTTATGGCTTAGAGGGAATTTTCCATCCTTAACAGGATTCATAGCGACGATAGTTGCTTTTCTTGTGATAATCTATATGGAAGGTGTTAGGGTGGAGTTACCGCTGTCTTATGCTGGTTATCGGGGTTTTAGAAGCCGCTACCCAATAAAGCTGTTATACGTTTCGAACCTTCCGGTTATTTTTGCCTCAGCACTTTTTGCCAATATATATTTCTTTTCATACCTACTTTGGAATTGGGACAGAAATAACCCATGGATCCGACTGTTGGGATGGTATAAGCTTGAAGGAGATCAATACGTCCCAGCAGGTGGCCTTGTTTACTTTGTAACTTCACCGAACAACCTTACAAATGTGATGCAGGAACCACTAAGAGCTATTGGATATTTAACGATCCTTATGGTTTTCTGTGTAATTTTCTCGTTAACTTGGCTTGAAGTTGGCGGCTTAGGGCCCTCAACAGTGGCGAAACAGCTTGTGGATGCCGGTATGCAAATTCCTGGTTATAGGCGTTCAGGAAAGGCTGTTGAGCAGATTCTTAAACGTTACATTCCAACAGTTACTGTTTTAGGTGGAATTATAGTTGGATTGATTGCCGGCTTATCAGACTTCTTCGGAGTTTTTGGTTCCGGAATAGGGATTTTGCTTTCCGTTGGCATAATTTATCAGTACTATGAGATTTTGGTGCGTGAGAGAGCCGCTGAAATGTATCCAGCTTTTAGAAGAATATTTGGAGAGTGAACTCAGGGGATGTCCTTTCTGCCAACGAGCCCTCCGTTGTCAACACTTTTTATTTTGATGCTCGCCGCTGCAATATCGTTCCTTCTAACTTTGGCTAACCGCCTTACAATGGACCCGGAAAAGACGAAAGCTTGGAGGAAGGAAATCACCGAATGGAGTGCGCAGCTACGGGAAGCTCGTAAAAGCGGGGATAAGAAGCAGTTGGAGAAGCTTATGAAAAAACAGCAGTACATACTTCAGATTCAGGCAAAAATGTATTGGCAATCAATGAAAGTTTCATTTCTCTTCTTCATCCCGTTAATGATAGTCTGGTACCTTTTAAGATGGATATATAGAGGAGCTGAAATTGCGTACTTTCCAGGAGTCGGGCCTCAATTGCTTTGGTTCTCGTCTCTATTTTGGTGGTATCTTTTATGCTCCTTCCTTTTCAGCACGATGTTCTCCCATTTACTAGGCATTTCAAGTGTGGAGTGACGCGGCATGCCTAGACCATACCAGCGTACTCGTAGTCGGAAACGTGTTTTTAAGGCTTTACCTGGAGGGCGCACCGGTTTGCATTTTAAACGCAAAATGCCAAAAAACAGCAGTTGCGCCAAGTGCGGCAAACCTTTAGCAGTTCCCCACCTCCTCCCATGTGAGATAAGGAAACTTAATAAGGCGAAGAGGACCGTTTCAAGGATTTACGGTGGGCATCTTTGCCATGATTGCTTAAAAATAGCTCTAAAGCAAACTGTGCGAACGCATAACGCTGCGTGAGGCTATTGGTATGACGGAGGAACCGGTGATTATCTGCATTTGTGGGATGACTGGAAGCGGAAAAAGTACGCTAGCCAAAAAACTGGCTGAAAAATACGGACTAAAATATTATTCAGGCGGAGATGCTCTAAAGGCTATGGCTTTAGAAAGTGGTTATAAACCATCGGAGCATGGCTGGTGGGAAAGTAAAGAAGGCCTCTCATTCCTGGAAAAGCGGGAGAAAAACCCTGAATTTGACAAGGCTGTGGACCAGAAACTTTTGGAGATTGCAAAACAGGGAAACGTGATATTGGACAGTTGGACAATGCCGTGGCTTCTCAAAAGCGGGTTTAAGATATGGCTTGAGGCCTCCCTCAGAAAAAGGGCTGAAAGAGTGGCTAAAAGAGACAAAATAACTATAAAAGAGGCATTAAAAGCCTTAAAAAGGAAGGAGGAGAGGACAAAGGCAATTTATGAGAAGCTTTACGGCTTCAAGTTAGGCGAAGATTTCATCCCATTCAACATGATATTAGATACCGACAACTTATTAGCCGAAGAAGTTTTTCAAGTTCTAAGTTTGGTTCTAGATAAGCTAATTTTTGGTAAGTAGAATTTTGCAATTTAAAACCAGTGGAAAACTTCTATAAGATTCCTCTAGAACTAAAAACTAAATCAGAATCCAACTTCTGTTAGGCATCTATTTTCTGCCTCAACTGTCTTTTTCAAAACACTGGAAAACGATGAACAACATTGATTAATCTGTTGTTTAATTTAGAAAGCCTCATAGACAGGACTGTTAAATTTAGCGTTAGGAAAAAGACGGGACAAAATAATGTTCTATCTAGAATGCACGGTGTGTGGTACAAAATTTGAAGCTTACCCGCAATACAGTTGTAAAAAATGTGGCGGTTCACTAGAGTACAAATGCGACTATGAGACGCTTAAAACAGCGAAATTTGTTGGACCATTTACTTTTTGGCGTTACAAAAAACTTCTACCAAAGGTTAGAAATGTTGTCTCTATGGGGGAAGGCGGAACCCCGCTCATCATGGCGAGGAGACTTGCTAAAAATGTTGGGCTAAACAACTTACATCTTAAGGATGAGACGCGAAATCCCACGAACTCTTTCAGGGATAGATGTGCTGCTTTGATCGTTTCCAATGCCATAGATTTGAAATATAAGTATATCGTCTGCGCCTCAAATGGAAACCTTGGGGCTTCCTTAGCTGCGTACTGTGCCAAGTCAGGATTAACATGTCATGCCATAGTGCCAGAAAACGTAGATATTGGAAAACTTGCCCAAATGTTCATTTATGACGCTGTAATTGAAAAGTGCGGAGAAATTGTGGATGACTCGCTGAAGAGGGCAGATGAGTTAGCCAAAGAAATGGGCTGGTATCAAGGATCCGCTGAGTTTAATCCACTATCCATAGAAGCCCTAAAAACCATAGCCTACGAGGTTTACGAGCAGATGGGCATCCCTGACTGGTTTATAGCCTCCATGGGAAGTGGTGGGACACTATATGCCATTTGGAAAGGCTTCAAAGAACTTGAAATGATGGGCAAAGTAAACTCTACTCCAAGGATGGTTGGCGTTCAAGCCGAAGGATGTTCACCAATAGTAAAGGCGTACATGCAAGACCTTAAGGAACTAGTCCTCAAAACAAAACCTTTAACCCACGCACTTGCTATTCTCGTTAAAAACCCGTGGTATGGCAAGCTAGCCCTTAAAGCTATTAAAGAATCGCATGGAACAGCCACATCAGTTTCAGACGAGGAAATTTTCTCCGCAGAGCAGAAGATTGCAAAACATGAAGGTGTCTTCGCTGAACCAGCAAGCGCGGCAACGTATGCAGCGCTCAAAAGACTCGTGAATGAGCAGGTTATTGACAAAAAGGACAAGGTTGTGTGTTTGATAACTGGAAGCGGGCTAAAAGCAACAGACATTCTCCAAGCACTAACCAAGAGAAGGAAAACAGCTGTAGTTGGGTTAGAGCTTAGCACAAAGGAAAAAATATTGAGAATCCTGTGCGAAAGGGATACCTACGGGTATGAATTATGGAAAAAACTGGGAAAAGTAATGACGAGAGCCGCGATTTACCAGCACTTAAGCGAACTGTCAAAAAACGGGCTTATTTCAAGCTATGAGAAATCTGGACGGAAATATTTCAAAATAACAAAACGCGGAATGAGCGCCCTCAGAGCATTTGATAACTTAAATCTTCTACTATAACTTTTCCATGCCGTCGGAACATAAATTTAAATAGTATAGTTGTAGCTATACTATTGGAGTCACATGACACCGTCAAAATATTCCGCGGGCTTAGTACGGCAGTTAAGTATTATGGGCGTTTTCACATCCCTTGTTTGCGTAGCAACTATAAGCTTTACAATTTATGTGCCAAGCACTAAAGGCTACTTTAACATCGGAGAAACTATGGTTTACACAGCGGCCTTACTTTTCGGGCCTCTCGTAGGGGCATTTGCTGGTGGCGTTGGCTCTATGTTTGCAGATATTTTTCTATGCTATTACTATTATGCGCCTGCGACTTTGGTGATTAAAGCCCTAGAAGGTTTTATTGTTGGTTTCCTTAGTCTAAAGGGGCAGGTTTTTGTCAAATCTCATACCAAAAGGGAATGGAGAATTTTCACAATTGAGATAGGCATACTTGTAGGAATGCTCATCAGCCTTATTGGCTTCCTCTACTACAGCGGATTTGTCGAACTTTATTCAGGTGTGGTTTCTATAGAAAACCCCACATCGACTTTTTTCATTCCAGTCGAGTTTTGGTTTGGAATAGGAATTCTCTCAACCATTATCATCACCATCTTAGCTTTAATGTCTGAACCTGAATTTAGTCTAACGATAATTGCATGCATCTTTGGAGGATTGTTGATGGTTTTTGGCTATTTCCTCTACGAGCAATTTTTCCTCGGAGTCTTCGCCTTTGCAGAAGTTCCTGTAAATATTGGGCAAATGACCATAGGTGTGATCGTTGCCACACCAATTGTTCGAATTGTAAGGCAAGCTCTACCGCAACTTAAAAGCTAAAACAGCCGAAAATATTTGCTTGAGGAATCCAAGTTGAAGCTGCCATTTGGAAAAGTTCCCATAGAAATATTAGAAGAAGTTGTTTTCAAGAATTTAGGTTACAAACGCAAAGAGGTTATCCTCGGACCTTCAGCCGGCTATGATGGTGCAGTCATAGATTTAGGCGAGAGATCCTTAATGGCTTCAATGGACCCTATTACTGGCGCTGTTGAGCGTATCGGTTGGCTTGCCGTAAACATTAACGCGAATGATGTCGCTACTTTTGGCGTTGAACCAGCTTTTTTCCTTTCATGCATATTGCTTCCAGAAAAGGCTGACCAGAAAACTCTTGAGATGATATGTTCTCAAATGGATGTTGCTGCAAAAAATTTGAAAATGGCAATTATCGGGGGACACTGCGAAGTAACTCCTGAGCTCACTAATCCAATTGTTATAGGATGCGCTTTCGGGATAACAGAAAAAGGGTACTTCGTCACCGCCGGTGGAGCCAAGCCTGGAGATAAGCTAATATTGACGAAAAGTGCTGGCATAGAAGGAACAGCAATACTTGCAACTGAATGCTACAATCTTCTTCTCAAAATGGGCGTCGACGACCGGCTTTTAAAATCTGCGCAGAAGTTTTTCGAGAAAATAAGTGTTGTTAAAGATGGCATAACTGCCTTTAAAACCGGAGGAGTAGATGCAATGCATGATCCAACAGAAGGTGGCGTTCTAGGTGGCATTCATGAGATGGCGGACGCCTCAAACTTAGGTGTTAAAGTTTTTGAAGAAAAAATCCCCGTGGCAGAAGAGACCGCGGAAATTTGCAAACTTTTGGAGATAGACCCGCTGCAACTGATAAGTTCTGGCGCCATGCTTATTGCGGCAAAACCAGAATACACGGAACTTATCATTGAGAAGTTAAAAGAGAAGAGGATCAAAGCGTCTGTAATTGGCGAGTTTTTAAAAGACTCGAATGAACGTATAATGGTTCGCAGAGACAAGCATGAAATAAGCCTCCCTCGTCCAAAATGCGATCACCTATGGTTAGCGCTGACAAGACAAAAAAGTTAGCAAAATAAATATGCCTAATGTTCTCTATTCTCTTCAAATATGAAATCCTCCGAAGGATAAAGATGTCTCCAAACCAAGATTTAGGAAGAGTTTTTATAACCGGAGGCGCAGGTTTCATAGGAAGCCACCTAGTCGATAGATTATGTGAAATGGGCAAAGATGTTGTTGTATTTGATAACTTAAGCTCGGGCAATATTGAAAACATAAAAAAATGGTTGAACGCACCAAATTTTAAATTTATACGTGGTGATCTGCTTTATCTAGAAGAGGTTATCAAACCTATAATCGGTTGCGAAACTGTTTTCCACTTAGCCGCTAACCCAGAAGTTCGAGTAAGCTCTGAAAATCCCAAAATTCACTACGAGCAAAATATTCTTGCAACATTTAACCTGCTTGAAGTAGTCCGCAAAGTTGGGCATGTTAAAACTTTGGTTTTCACCTCTTCCTCAACGGTCTATGGAGACGCAGAAATAATACCAACCCCGGAGGATTATGCTCCGCTAAAACCCATTTCAACATATGGTGCTTCCAAATTGGCGGCTGAAGCCCTTATATCAGCATATGCCAACATATACGGCTTTAAAGCCATAATATATAGGCTGGCAAACATTGTAGGCTTAAGGTCACAACACGGAGTCATACACGATTTTATAAAAAAGCTCAATGAAAATCCGAAAAGGCTTGAGATACTTGGCAACGGCACCCAAAAGAAATCTTACCTACATGTTAAAGACTGTATAGACGCGATTTTGATAGGCCTAGAGGCAAGCAATGGAAAGGTAAGCGTGTTTAATATAGGCTCCGAAGACCAAATAATTGTTAAGGAAATTGCAGACATTGTTTGTGCGAAGATGGGACTAAAAAATGTGCGATACGTTTTCACCGGCGGTGTTAATGGAGGGAGAGGCTGGAGAGGTGATGTAAAAGTCATGCTTTTAAGCGTTGAAAGGCTAAA
>JAWBXA010000013.1:24461-28500 GCA_038868115.1 Bathyarchaeia archaeon | reverse complement strand
GTCAAAAAGTCTGAAGACTTTTCCGAATGGTACACCCAAGTCGTGTTGAAATCCGGTCTTGCAGACTACGCGCCAATAAAGGGATGCATGATTTTCAGAGAGCTCTCATACGCCATATGGGAAAAAATCCAAGAAATCTTCAATGCAAAAATAAAAAAAACAGGACATAAAAACGTGTACTTCCCCCTCTTCATACCCGAAAGCTTCCTAAGGAAAGAGGCAGAACACTTTGCAGGATTTGTGCCAGAAGTCGCGTGGGTTACTATAGGTGGCGACACACCACTAGAAGAAAAACTCGCCATAAGACCAACGTCTGAAACCATAATTTATGCAACATACGCAAAATGGATTAGAAGCTGGAGGGATCTACCAATCAAGCTGAACCAGTGGTGCAGTGTCGTAAGGTGGGAAACAAAAGCCACCAAACTTTTCCTCAGAACTAGGGAGTTCTTGTGGCAGGAGGGACACACAGCCCACGCGACAAAGGAAGAGGCAGATAAAGAAGTCATGGAAATTCTTAACAAATACAAAGACCTGATGGAGAATTATTTAGCCATCCCCGTGCTTATTGGCAGGAAGACTGAAAGCGAGAAGTTTGCCGGAGCCCTTTACACAACAACATTAGAGGCTATAATGCCCGACGGCAGAGCACTACAAATGGGCACATCGCATAATCTTGGGCAAAACTTCTCAAAAGTTTTCAACATCAAATTCATAGGCGAAGACGAAAAAGAGCATTACGTTTGGCAAACTTCATGGGGCATATCAACACGAGTTATAGGCGCACTGGTAATGGTCCACGGAGACGATAAGGGACTGGTCCTACCGCCAAAAATAGCTCCAATACAAGCTGTTATAATCCCTATACCATATAAAGATGCGGACACAAGCACAATACTGACAAAAGCGAGGGAAACCCACGAAAAACTGCAAAAAGCGGGGATCTTCACAATCCTAGATGATAGGAAAGAGTACACTCCTGGATGGAAATTCAACGACTGGGAACTAAAAGGCGTGCCACTGCGAATCGAGATAGGACCGAGAGATGTGAAACAAGGACAGGTAACGATTGCCAGAAGAGACACCTTCGAAAAACAAATCGTAAAGGAGGAAAAGCTCATCGAAACAGTACAGCAACTTTTAGAGGCTATCCAAAGCAACCTATTTAACAAAGCCAAAAAATTCTTGGAAGAGATGATAACTCAAGTAAAAAATTACGAGGAATTCAAACAGGTCTTAAAGAAGAAAGGCGGGTTCATAAAGGCTTGTTGGTGCGGCAACCAAGAATGTGAGGAAAAAATAAAGGAGGAGACAACCGCAACCATTAGGCTTATCCCATTTGAAAAGGAGGAGCCGTTCTCCAACTGCGTCTATTGCGGCAAAGAGGCGAAAGAAGTCGTTTACTTTGCCAAATCATACTAGCATAGTCGACCATTTGTCGTTTTTCATCCCCACAATTTAACATGTTTCTTAAGTTGTTTGGCAACATCCCTCAAACCAAGCTTCTCAAGCGTGATTTTTGTTGGAACCCCCCTTTCGTCCCATCCTCTTTTTCGATAGTACATATTGAGCATAACCTCATACTTCGCCTTGTCAAGCTTTGCACCCTTCAAATTCCCCTTTGTTAACGGTTCCTTGAACCATCTTTCTGGCGGAAAGTCCATTTCCCGACTCCAGTTTCTGCCATACTCCCGTACCCAAAATGCTCGAATCAAGTTGTAAACTCTGTCGGCTATTAGGTTTAGTTCGCCCCAGCTAATCTCAAGGCCTGTTACTGCTTGCAAAAACTTTAGGTACCATTCAAGCTCAAAGCCAAGTTCAACCCATTGAAACCTACAAATAGTGGCGCACTCAAAAAAGCCTCCTCTAATACGCTGTAACTCAATAACTTTGTCAACTTTTTCTTCGCTGTACCGCTCTCTTCCAACATTGACTTCCCAGGATATTATCCACGCATCCTTATGATGAGCCCCAATGGGGCTAGTAGCATAGGAAAGGGCCATTGCCGGCGCAGCGTGGCAGTCATAAGCTGAAATCTCTAATCCCTTAACATGCATGGCCCAGCGGCTTGAGCCTCCTCCGATTTTTTCAGCTGCAAAACGTACACCTTCCGCAAGAGTTGCGCTAATACCACGTTTATAGGCGATATCCTCAATCAAAGCCCTGGCAGCCTTGTAGTCTCCCCATGGAATTTTTTCGCTAATTAACCCTTTTTCAGAGGCCTCCATGGCGAAGCCAATAACATTGCCAAGCGAAATCGTGTCCAAGCCGAATTCGTCAGCTAACCTGTTAAGGACAGCGATTTTCTTCAAATCACCAACGCCGATGTTGGAACCTAGCATGGCGACATTCTCATAGTCAAGCTCAGACTCTTTGCGGTCGGCGTCCTTAATAACGTTGCCGCATGTCATGTTGCAGTTGGGACAACCCCGTTGAGAAGACTTAATCTTCTCCATTGAAAAGCCGCCTATAGCCTCTGCGTCCTCAAAAACCCCCTCACTAAAATTGTATGTAGGCAAAACGCCATTCTCTTGGCTCCACTCAATAGTCATCATGGTGCCTTGACGTTTCCAAAAGGAATAATTCGGTTTTGTTAAAACCTCCCTATACGCTTCTGCGCCAAGCTCCTTCAAATCCTTAGAACAAGCAGCTTGTAACTCACCGCTACCAACAATAACGACGGCCTTGAGATTCTTAGAGCCCATAACGGCGCCCATTCCAGGCCTCCCGCCGCTTCGCCCCTTCTGAGAGACAACATTAGCAAACCGCACAAGGTTTTCTCCACCTTGCCCAATTACAAGGATTCCGGCTGTAGTTCCATAAACACTCCGCAATCTGTCTTCGGTTTCAAAAGCATTCAAACCCCAAAGTTCCTCAGCGTCCAAAAATTCTATCATATTATCTTCGATGAGTAAAGCTGTGGGTCTTTCAGCCTTCCCTTCAATAATTACCGCATCATAACCTGCTTTACGCATTTGAACAGCAGCGTAAGTCCCAATATTTCCATCACCATAACCGCCTGTTAACGGACTTTTAGTCGCGACAATCATTTTTCCACTGCCCGGTAAAGCAAAACCAGTTAAAGGTCCCACTGCAAATATCAGCCTATTCTCCGGCGAAAAGGGATCTACACCGGGTTTTAATTCATCCCATAAAATTTTAGCAGCAAACCCTCTGCCTCCGAGAAAATTCCTTGCAAACACAGCATCATACTTTTTAACAACAGCCTTCTGTTTAGTTAAGTTAATCCTTAAGAAATTACCATTCCAACCATGCATAACGCATCATCTTTAACGTAGGCAGTATACCGTATCACATCTCACTGTTAATAAAATTCACTGTTCGAAATCAGCTAAATTTGCAGCCTTCCTGGTTCAACATGCCCTTTCCTTTATGCTTAAATCAGACCCTAAACTTTCTAACACCATAAAGAAGCAAGTGTTCCTCGCCATTACAAAGGGCTGCAGCTATCCCGCCTATGGCGTCTGCCTTCATAATGCCGCTCCCACAGGAACCGCCAACGCCGATTAAATCCACCTCCCATCAAAAATCACCGGGGTGTCCATCCAAAGTATTAATCCCATAAAGCCCAGCAAAAGCAGAGTACGGACGGCAATCCCTAAACTGAGGAAAAATACTTGACAAGAACATGTATATCTCCATACTGATAGAAGTTTTTCTCAGGTTGAAAATCATCCTCAAGCTTAAACGCCTTGGAAAATTATCATCGTAACTAAGCCAAAAATCCTCTCCGTTCGAATGACACTATTAGAACTATTGGTTTTGGCAAAATGGTGAAGGGCAAGCAACACGCAGAATTAAAATCCTCCTGTAAAGAGCAGACATCACAAAAGTAATTATGGCTTCCACAGCAAAGACTCCCTCTTTTAGGCTTTAAAGCTTAAGAAAAAACGCCAACAGCTAAATCGTCCTCGCCTCTATTATTTCAGAATCTGTTTGAAACCTAAATCCTGCCAAAAGAGGTTCTCCGGTTATCCAAGGCTTGTATGCCTCAATTATTAAATCTGAACTTTAACGC
>JAWBXA010000013.1:19035-24362 GCA_038868115.1 Bathyarchaeia archaeon | reverse complement strand
GCGCCAACAGCTAAATCGTCCTCGCCTCTATTATTTCAGAATCTGTTTGAAACCTAAATCCTGCCAAAAGAGGTTCTCCGGTTATCCAAGGCTTGTATGCCTCAATTATTAAATCTGAACTTTAACGCCATAGCGGATTTCCTCTCGCCAAGCCGTAATCCCGAATGCTTACATTTATATGATGGGCTGTTGATAGCCCAATGACACCGGCTCAACTATTAACCATTATAAAACTTACTTCATCAAATCTTCTCCAGCTTCTTTTCGGAAATACCCAAAAAGCACAACAGCCATTGTAATAAAACTTGTCCTCCAAACCTTTAAGGGAATATTTATCTATTTCAGGAGCTTTTAAGAAAATAATCGCCTCTATAACATGGTGATACTATGAGTATACATACCAACATAAAAGGCATATCCATAATCACACTCATAGTTTTAGTAACATTATCCGCAATAATTGGAGGAATTATATCATATGCATTCACAATAGCATATTACACAAAAATCCCGGAAGAAACAACCCTGGCAATAACTAATGTATATATAGATAAGGAAAATGTCAGATCATTTAACATCACCATTTTAAATCCGTCCTACTCGCCAAGAAATGCAAATATTAAACGAATTGCCTTAAGCCTAGAGAACGGAACTCAGCTTTACGATGTTGTAGAAACAAATCCCCCCATTAAAGACGGATTGGAAATTCTAAGAGGGGAGGCTATAACCATAACGTGTCTAAAAGTAAGAAAAAATAGCACAGACATAAGCTTCGGAGAGTTTGTCAACACTTTTGCTGGCGAAACAATCATCGTACACGTTTTTGCTGATGATTCATCAGCAGCTAACATGGAAGCAACTCTTCCAAATGTTAAACTTAAAATAACCGCAGACTTTAACAGACAACTTTCTAAAAGTATTGAGTACTTTAACCTGACCATCGAAAATTCACAACCAGAACCATTAATGAACCTTACAATTTCAGAGGTATACGTTAACTATGAAGTTGTTGAAACGCAACCATCGCTCCCGTACTCTTTGATGCCGAATCAAAATAAAACCTTCATCTGCAAACGAAACTGGGACGACTTAAAATGGGTTAAGGTTAAGATAACTGTAAAAACTATAGAAGGTTACGAGTTAACATATCTAACTGACGAGTTGCCAGGAGTCGCAATATTCATCGATGAGATAAAATTCGACTATGACGATACTAGCTATGTCAATGTCACCGTTACAAGCTCTGAAAAATCTACCGACGTAGCATATATAAATAGAGTAGAGTTGACGTTAGAAAATAGTCTCCCAAAATTGCTAAATACATCTTATCCAACCAACATAAACATTATACCAACACCTATTTTACCAGATCAATCAGTAACTCTCAAATGTCTATGGGACTGGCATTCCCACAGAAACAAAACTATCACATTTACGGTTTATACAAAGCAGGGAATTAAAGCACAGAGCAATACCTATAGAACACCACCGGAAATCCTCTGGGAAATTAATGGTGCAAATTTCGATTTGGATAATTTAGAGTTCTTTACGATAAGTGTTACAAACAAACGGTGTTCACAAAACATCACTATAACAAACGTGAAGTTAAACGATAGAAACGTAACAATAGTCAACCCACAAACTATAATCCCTGGTCAGCAAACAATAATCAATTGTTCATCTTCATGGCGCGATTTAATAGATACCAACGTAACGGTTTCTGTTGCTATAGCCGATGTTGAGGAACGCTTCAGAGATGAAAAAAGTAAAACCGTATGGATTTCACCGGTCAAACTTAGTATTTTAGAGGAAAGCTTTGTTTTCGGAGATTTCGTTTTGCCCAATTCAACGATTATTCTTCCCTACATGAATGTTACGGTTCATAATTCAAACAATTCGTTGTCGAATGTGACAATTACAAAAATCGTTTTGGAAATAGGCTACGAAGATGATGCAACCTTAAGGAGCAAAATTATTGAGATAGATGGTGCCTTATCGCATCCAAAATTACTTCCGGATGGATATATACTTAGAAAAAACGAAACTGTTACATTTATTTGCTTCTCAAATTGGTCTCTGTATTTAACCCAAACAGCCAAATATTTGACGGTTACCATCTATACCAGAGAAGGCTTTCAGGCGTCGAAAACATGGCATAGGTGAAAGTCTCATTTCTCTATAAAAGAAAACGTAAAGAAAACGTCTTAATCATATAAGAATTTGTTAAAACTCGTTTTTAAGTATTAGAAGTTGCTTGTCAGAACTTTGAAAGGCTTAAGCGAAACAAAACCATTTTTTAAGTTTAAATAATATCAATCATTAACGTAATGGTGATACGTATCAAAAAGTTTATTTTATTCTAGGGGGGCAAATGGTTGCTCGATGAGTTTGGAAACTCTCATATTAACAGATAATGAGGTTAAAGCACTGATTTCTATGAGGGAAGTTATTGAAAGTGTCGAGTTGGCATTTAAAGAGAAAGGTCTAAAAAGAGTTCAAATGCCAGCGAAAATCTACCTTTTCTACTCAAAGTACAATGGCGATCTAAGAGCCATGCCTTCGTATCTTGAAGAGTTGGACATATCAGCTGTAAAAGTAGTGAATGTTCATGTGAACAATAAAAAGAAATATGACCTTCCAACGGTGATGGCTGTTATAGTGTTGGTGGATCCGAAGACAGGATTCCCACTCGCGATCATGGGCGGCAAAACTATAACAGATGTTAGAACGGGAGCTGCTGGAGGGGTGGCCGCTAAATATCTCGCAAGAAGGGATTCAAAAATCTTATCGTTTATTGGAGCGGGCGCCCAAGCAAAAACCCAATTAGCAGCTCTTCTCGAAGTCTGCGAGAACATTGAGGAAGTTAGAGTTTGGAGTAGGAGTAGAGAAACCAGGGAGAAATTTTTAGCCGAAGCAAATGAATTGTATGGACGCTTATTCAGGCTTGTATCTATGGCGGATGTAAAAGAGGCTGTGGATGGAGCTGACATAATTATAACGACTACTCCTTCAAGGCAACCAATCATCATGAACCACATGGTTTCTCCGGGAATACATTTTAACTGTATAGGAGCAGACGCGCCTGGAAAAGAGGAGTTGGACCCTATGATTTTGAAAAGGGCTAAAATAGTTGTAGACGATTGGGAACAAGCTTCCCACTCTGGGGAGATAAATGTTCCATTAAGCCAAGGGATTATAACAAAAGAAAATATCTGGGCTGAAATAGGAGAAATTGTCGCAAGTTTGAAACCTGGAAGGGAGAAAGAGGACGAGATCACGGTTTTCGCATCGACGGGATTAGCGATTCAAGATGCTATTGTTGCAAAACTTATATATGATAAGGCATTAAAAAAGGGCGTGGGAAGATTTATGCAAATAATCTGACAGCTTCTGTATATTTTATGTAAAAATTGATTTGTTTAATTCCCAAAAAGCGTTGCCTAAATGTTACATCTTCTTTAACTTTAGAACTAGTACAATTACTTAGGTGTGCTGGTTATAAATCGGTATTCCATGTTTTGGGTCTTCGACGAGCTTTAAGAATTCTTCTATGAGCCTTTTTGTTATTGGACCTGGTTTCCCGTCTCCTATCTGTCTCTTATTTATTTCTCTAATCGGAATTATTTCTGCTGCTGTTCCGGTGAAGAATACCTCATCTGCTGTGAAAAGTTCATAGGGGGTTATGTTCTTTTCTATAACTTCGTATCCAAGGTTTTTGGCTAGCTCTTTCACCACTTCGGCTGTTATTCCGGAAAGGGCTCCTATGTAGCTTGGTGGCGTGTATATTCGCCCATTTTTTACCATAAATATATTCTCCGCTGCGCCTTCACATACGAATCCGTTTTTGTCCAGGCATATGGCTTCGTCTACGCCGTTTATGTTTGCTTCTATTTTTGCGAGTATGCTGTTCAAGTAGTTTAACGATTTTATTTCGTGGCTTGTTGCGTCCACAGGGTCGCGCTTTACCCATGTTAGCATTGCCGTTATACCCTTTTCTCTTGCCTCGCTTTTGTGAAGCGTAATCGTGTCCGTTATTACGATTATTGTGGGTTTTGAGCACTTTCTCGGGTCTAGTCCGAGGTCACCCACACCTCTTGTTACCACCAGGCGTATGTAGGCATCTTTTAGGTTGTTTTTGCGAAGGGTTTCCAAAACTATGTTTATCATCTCTTCCTTTGTCATCGGGATTTGTAGCATTATGGCATGGGCTGAACGGTAAAGCCTGTCAATGTGTTCTTTCAGTTTAAATACAACACCTTTGTAGGCGCGAATTCCTTCGAAGACTCCGTCGCCGTACAAGAGTCCATGATCGTATACGGAGATTTTAGCTTGGGATTTTGGATAGTATTCACCATTTATATAGACAAGTAGCTCCTTATCCAACTTGATTCCCCTTTCAGAGAGAACAGAAATTTTCTAAGTTGATATATGTTTTGGCAATCTCGTCGTTTTATTGTTCTTTAACCATAGAATTGGGGTCTTTTCGAAACATGTTTTGGCAATGGTAACGGTTTGAAAGGCTTGCCCCTCGTGTGGCTCTTTATTTCGCTTATAAGTTCTTCAAGCTTCATTTTACGTATTTGCTTAGCCCTTCTATCCCTGACAGGGAGCACTTCCGACCCTATTTCCTTCTGTCCTGCAACTATAATATAAGGTATCCATTCCATCTCGGCTTCCTTGACTCGCTTTTGTAGTGTTAATGGTCTGTCATCTATGTCTACGCGGATTTGGCTGGCTTCAAGTTTTTCCGCTAGTTTTTCGCAATACTCGTTGTATTTGTCTGACATGGGGATTATGCGTACTTGTGTTGGTGAAAGCCATACTGGAAGCATTGGCGGTTCGCCTTTTTGTTGTTGTTTATAGGCTTTTTCCAAAAGCGCATATATGCAACGTTCCAAGGCACCACTCGGAGAACAATGTAGTATAAGTGGATAATGTCTTTCTCCCCTTTCGTCTACATAGGTTATGTCATATCTTTTTGCATTTTCAACGTCTATCTGATCTGTTGACAGTGCTGCTGCTTTATCCTGGTTATCAACGAAGTTGAAGTCCCATTTTAACCTAAAGTAGAAGAAGGGCTCCTTCCACATTTCAACAAGAACTGGTTTGCCGAAGATTTTTGCTAGGTCTACAATGAAATCTTTGTTTTCTTCGTAGAAATCTTTTGTAAAGCGAATTGCCGCCTCATAATCCTCCTTTGATAAGCCTATGCCTTCCAGCACTTCCATGCAGAGCTTAAATCTTGTGACAAACTCTTTTTTGGCTTGTTCTAGGTCTGTGCAAAAGGCATGACAGTCCGGCATTGTGAAAGCCCTTAGCCTTCTTAA
>JAWBXA010000013.1:16704-18936 GCA_038868115.1 Bathyarchaeia archaeon | reverse complement strand
ACCTACAACCTCACCGCTTTTTTCTCTCCTGAAGCTGTAGCGGGTTAGCTCGTAAATTTTTAGAGGCATATGTCTGTAGGAGAACTGTGCGTCATGAACCATTAGAAACTGCCCAAAGCATGCGGCGAACCGTAGAAAAAGCTCTTTATCCTCTGATTTTAGAAGGTACTGTCTCGCTGGAAAACGGTTTAGGTAATCCACCAAGCTTGGATGGCTAAAGTCGTACATAACAGGAGTTTCCACTTCCATGGCGCCATATTCTATAACTTTGGCTGTTACGTACTGTTCTATGAGCGATTTTATTAGTCTACCTTTTGGATACCAGCGGATATTTCCCGGATCGCTTCCAGCCTCGTAGTCGGCTATTTCAAGCCTTTTCATTAGTGGCACGTGGGGCGGCATTTGCTGGCTAGCCCTAACCTTTGAAATTTCATACTTGGCAAATTTTTCAAGGTTCTCGTGCCCACGGAAGTCAAACTCTTTTACTGGAACCATTTTGCCGTCAGGCTGAAGAATGTACCAGAAGGGCTCCAGCCTTTCTTCAGCTTTTAGTGCCTCTGAAACTTTTTCGGCTTCCTTCCCCTCCTTTGCTGGCATTACAACGCGGGACTGCTCTGCCAAAGGATGCCCTTTTATTGATATTGTGAATTGCTTGTTCCAACCGAAGGGCGCACGATATGTTTCTATGCCCTCGGCTTTCGCATAAGCCTCCATAGCCCTTACAACTTCTAGTGCCTCTGATGGCTTTGCGAGGTTGCTGCTGAGGTGAGCATAGGGATATATCAGAATGCGGTTTACTTTCAGCTTTTCAAGGAAGGATTTAACCTCTTCAACGGCCTTTTTGGCTACTGTTTCGTCGTCGCCTTCTTCCACCGCCGTAAACAAGACAACAATTTCTTCTAGGCGTTTTGTTTCCTTGTCTGTTTCTTCGGCTATGGCGATTTCTTTCTGGATGGGCTTATACTCGATGTAATTGGAGTGCAGTTGCAATATCCTCATTTTCGCCTTCCCCCTCTCTAGTTTTCCTGGAGAGGTCATGATTGTGACTGTTTCGGCTTAACAAATACATATAATACCTCCTCTAGTTTTACACGCCTTTATACCGCCACTGCTCAATTTTCCTCTCCTTCTTTGTTCGCTTCTTAAATTCCTTATAATGGTTTTCACAAAGGTATGCACGTCCTTCGCTGCTGCCTATGCTTAATCCAGCCATTCTAACTTTGGCTGCCGAAAGGGAGCGTTTAGCCTCTTTGCTGCATCCTAAAACACTGCATTTAACACCTTTTGCAATACGCCCCAAAGGCTAAACCTCACATTAACACATGTCATTTCCAGGCTTTAAAAGATACAACCCGCTTCAATGTTTAATTCCTTTTTCGTACAGCACGCTCGCCCTTCGGTAAATCTCGTCTTTATCGCCAAAGAAGGTTGGACCAACACCCTCAACAACCGTTGACGCTACAGCGGAACCAACGCATGCACACCACAAAGCTTCTTTGCCGCGGACATATTCCGCCAAGAAGCCACCAATAAAAGCGTCTCCAGCACCGGTCGGGTCTACAAGCTTGTTTGGGGTAAATGCTGGAATTTCATACACTGCCCCACCTATAGATAGCACTGCGCCCTTCATGCCTGTGGTTACTATGACAATTTCCACGTCAAAATCGTGGACGGCCTTTATGGCGGACGGCAAATCAGCTATGCCAGTGACGGCTTCAATCTCTTCTTTTGAAGACTTGTACACGTCTACAAGTTCTAGTATGCGCCTATCTCTGAACCGTTCATTTACCACAAACCCGTTCTCATCAAAGACTCGAACAAGTCCTTGAGGGTCTAGGGATATTACCTCAGCGGATTTTGCCAGCCTTTCGGCAATCTCATATGAGATTTCGTTGGCTATTGGGGCGAGGTGAACAGCTTTAGCCTGCGTATAGTTAGGCAAGTCTCTAATTTGTATTGGAGGTGCTTTACAGGCAAGTCTCATGGTGCGGTTTGACATGTCGTTGCTGTAATTTAGTTCAAACCGTGTGGTTTTGCACTGCATAATTTTGACCACTTTAGAAACGTCTATGCCTTCTTGACTGAGCCACCATAAGTAGGCTTCTGGGAAGTCTTCACCAACTTTTGAGATTATGGAAACATTTGCGCCCAGACGCCTAGCTGAAAATGAAACATAAGCTACAGAACCGCCCAAAATAATGTAGGGTAACCGTCTCTCTGGCAAGTTTATTA
>JAWBXA010000013.1:0-16605 GCA_038868115.1 Bathyarchaeia archaeon | reverse complement strand
TGGGAAGTCTTCACCAACTTTTGAGATTATGGAAACATTTGCGCCCAGACGCCTAGCTGAAAATGAAACATAAGCTACAGAACCGCCCAAAATAATGTAGGGTAACCGTCTCTCTGGCAAGTTTATTATTGAATCTATGCTAAAATGCCCCACCGAAATAATGTCAAAGTCAAAACTCATCGAATCCATCCAAACAAAATTTAGTTATTATTATCACAATTTAGATTGAAGGAGCAGAATAGCTTTCGCTAAGTCTCCCTCGCATTCTTCTAGTGCTTTTCTTGCCTCTTCAAGGCTTTTTCCAGTTTGGTCT
The DNA here is from genome assembly GCA_038868115.1 of Bathyarchaeia archaeon. Classification (GTDB taxonomy): domain Archaea; phylum Thermoproteota; class Bathyarchaeia; order Bathyarchaeales; family Bathycorpusculaceae; genus JAGTQI01. The sequence continues at coordinate 16,292 of JAWBXA010000013.1, read as the reverse complement.
GCCACAAGCCTCACATCCTCTTCGGGTATAGCCAATTTTCGCTCAACAGCCTTTTCCGTTATTTTTCCACCCACCACTTGAAACATTTTCTGCCCTTGAATATCAACAACCGCCACTTCGGGATTCTCGATAAGTATTTCTTTGCTGCTGGCTTTTATGACAACTTGCTCAACATCTGGAATAGCATCCATGCTTAAGCCCATTCGTTGCATCATTCGTTTGGCTTCTCGGGGGCTTATTCGCCTACGCATCAACAGCCTTTAGCCTCCATTTAACCACTAATCTAATTATGCTTCTTATACTTAACCTTCCTCCAAACTGCCACGCCTAACCTTGACCGCCACACCAACCTTGAACGCCGTCATCTCCTCTCCAGATAACAAAGCCTTACCAACGGCCAAAACTTCACCCCTTTCGTTAACTACAATGACTTCGTCTTTTGGGCGAATTTCGTCGTCCGCCTTCAAAACATGTACGGCGAAAACGTCGCCGCCTTCGGCAATAAATTTGGAAACATCGTTTTTAACTGTGACTAGGCATTTAGCCGGAACACCACTCTCCAGGATTCTTTTCGCTCCTTCGATGCTTAGAGAGAATAATCCATCCATTGGGCGCATTGTGGCAAGCCTCTTCCCGTTCAGAAAGACATAACGTATTCTTCCAGTACGCTTTGAGTAGGCTATTTCCACGTTTTGCGGAAAAAGCACTTCGCCAATACCTTTCCCAAATTGATAATCCGCAACGCTTCTGATCCGCTGCAGAGGACTTTCCAAACAAACCACCGTCAAATCCGGTAAAGTGCAATTTCGACAACTATAAACATAACCAAGTGCCAAGTATTAAAGAGTTAAAGAGGAGCGCCACAAAGATTGCGCTGCGAAGTTTGTGGACGAAAAATTCACGGCAAACTCATAAGAGCCCTAATTGAAGGGGCAAAACTAACGGTTTGCAGCAAATGCTCAAGACACGGCACAATAATTTGGGAAGAAGAGGTAAAGCAGACTCCCACGCCCAAGATTAAGCCAAAAATAGCACCCCAAGTACCAAAAGTTCAAGCCGCAAGTAGGGCGCAAGCAGTTTTTGAGAGCCCTTTCGAGCTTGTTGATGACTATGACGTTAGGGTGAGGCAAGCAAGGGAAAAATTGGGCTTAACCCATGAAGAATTGGGTAAAAAGATAAATGAAAAAGTGTCTGTTCTCAAAAAAGTTGAAACAAAAAAGATTAAGCCAGATGACAAACTAGCAGTCAAACTAGAACACGCGTTAAGAATTAAACTTCTAGTGCCAACCGTGCAAGAAAAAAGTTCCGGTAACGATTGCTTCCAAAAAACCAAATCGCGGTTTCACGTTAGAGGACATTATACAACTAGAAAAGGACAAGGATGAAGCGGGGGAAAGAGCTTAACGAAAGCCATAATCGTACAGCGCCGAAGGCTCTTTGAACCATCCACCCTTGATGAGCTTAAAAGCCTAGCCGAGTCAGCCGGTTATACGGTTGTTGGCAAATTAGAGCAAATAAGAGCCCCAGACCCCCGATACCAAATAGGCTATGGAAAAATTAAGGAGCTCGCTGAACTTGTGAAGGAAACTAACGCGCAGAAAATAATTTTTGATAATCCGTTAAGACCTGTCCAAGCCTACAATATTGCCAAAGAAACTGGTGTAGAAGCAATAGACCGCTTCCAACTTATATTAGAGATATTTGCGAGAAGAGCCACCACTACGGAGGCGAAGCTTCAAATTCAGCTAGCCAAACTCAAATACGAGTTAGCAAGGGCAAAAGAGAGAGTGCGGTTAGCAAAACTTGGAGAACAGCCTGGATTTATGGGACTTGGCGCATACGAAGTTGACGTATACTACGAAACTGTCAAAAGACAAATACAAACAATTACAGAGAAGCTCAGAAAAATCAGAAGAAAACGTGTATTACACCGCGAAAGGAGAGCTGAGCTGGGATTTCCCTCGATCTCTCTGGCTGGATATACAAACGCTGGAAAAAGCTCATTGTTCACGGCGCTCACAGAGGAGGAGGTTCCCATCGATGATGCTCTTTTCACAACCCTTTCAACGACCACGAGACTTGTAAAGTTTTCAAGGAAAAAGTTCCTCTTAACAGACACCGTAGGCTTTATAGATCGCTTACCGCTTACACTTATAGAGGCTTTCCGCTCAACACTAGAGGAGACCATATACTCTGACCTGATACTTCTAGTTGTGGATATCAGCGAATCATTAACCACAATCGAAAAGAAGCTTTCCGTATGCCTGGAAACAATAGAACGCATAGGAGCCTCCGGCATCCCAATAATAACAGCCTTAAACAAAATCGACCTAATATCTGAAACGGAAACGCAACAAAAATTTGAGGCCCTCAAAGATAAAGCACCAAAACCAGTGCTAATATCGGCTCTTTATGGACTTAACTTGGACCAGTTGAAGGAGAAAATAGCAGAAACCTTGCGAAATTATGTTCAAGCATCCTTCACTTTACCAATTTCAAACGAGGCGATGTCCTTCCTTTCGTTGCTTTTCAGTCGCGCAGATGTCCAAGAAATTAGATATGAGGACGAGGCTGCCCATGTAACATTTGAGGCTGTTCCATGGTTTGCTGAAAAAGTGAAAAGCCGCGTTGAAGAACTCGGTGGAAAAATTGGAAGCTTCAAACACTAGAAAGCAACCAAAAATTTTTGTTTTAAGATGGGGACACCGACCAAAAAGAGACTTGCGCTTAACAACCCACGTGGCATTGACGGCGAGAGCCTTAGGAGCCTCTGGTTTCATACTCTCCGACATAAAAGATGAAAAAATAATGTCGACTGTGGAAAAAGTTGTGAAAAACTGGGGTGGACCATTCCATTTTAAAATGGGAACCCCGTGGAAAAAAGTAGTTAAAGAATGGAAAGCAAAAGGCGGAATCGTTGTTCACTTAACAGCTTACGGCGAAAACATTGAAACAAGCGATGTGCTCCAAAGAATTAAAGCGTTAAACAAGGACGTATTGATCATTGTTGGAAGCCAAAAGGTCCCAAGCGAATTTTTCTCGGAAAATGTTTCAGACTTTAATGTAGCGATTGGAAACCAGCCTCACTCCGAATGTGCAAGCCTCGCAGTTTTTCTAGACAGATTTTTTGAGGGTAGGGAGTTAGCCAAGAATTTTGAGAACGCCAAGCTCATGATTATTCCACAAAAAAGAGGTAAAAAAGTGATTAGAAAAGTTGATTCAGAATCCGAAACTAGAAAAGAGATTTAAATTAAAGCTTGCATATATGAATAAGATAGAGGAAATCGACAACAGCTAGTGTAGAAAGGGTCACTATGTTATCAACAATTGACGATGCCACTTTGATGAAAGTCGCTGAGGCACTCGGCGAAGAAGAAGCCGTAAAACTAATCGAGATACTGAAGAATTCAGACGAAATAACAGACGATGAGCTAGCAAACAAGACCGGTATAAGACTTAACAACGTGCGTAAAATCCTTTACAAGCTTTACGACCACTCACTCGTAAGTTTACAGCGGACAAGAGACCCAAAAACAGGATGGTTCATATTCCATTGGAAACTGCAACCAGACCAGCTGGAGGGCTTCATACTAAGCCAAAAACGAAGGGTCTTCGAAAAACTAAGCATCCGCCTAGAATACGAGAAAAACCACGACTTCTACTACTGTTACACGCCAGGATGCAAACGAGTGACCTTCGAAGAATCCGTCGAACTGGTTTTTAAATGCCCCACATGCGGCAAACCACTAATGCATTACGATAACGAGAAAATAGTCAAAGTTCTAACCGAAAAAGTTGAACAGCTGAGGAAGGAGCTGGGTGAGTGAAAAGCTCCCAACAAGAGAACAAGCCCTACAACTTCTACGGGAAAGCGGCTGCTCAGTAAACGTCATAAAACACTGCAAAGCAGTTACAGAACTCGCGGTTGAAATTGCAAAAGCATGCAAAGAAAAGGGATTAAACGTTAACCTAGAACTTGTGGAAATAGGCGCCCTTCTCCACGATATTGGACGCTCAAAAACCCACAGCGTCCACCACGTCGTGACAGGAGTGCAGATAGCTAAAAGCCTAGGCTTGCCGGAACCCGTAATCTCAATAATTAAGAGGCATGCAGGCGGCGGCATAACCCAACGAGAAGCAAAAAACCTCGGATGGCCCAAAGACGTTTATGTTCCACAAACTCTTGAGGAAAAAATTGTTTCCTATGCAGACAAGCTCATCGAAGGATCAAAAAGAGTCCCTATCGAAAGAACTATAGAAAAACTTTCCAGAAAATTGCCATCATCAGTAATTGCACGAATACGAAGACTGCACGAAGAAATGGCAAAAATAATTGGGGACTACGATTGCCTACCGTAACCTTATCCTTGAAAATCTACAACGACGATCAACTAAAAAATATTAAGGAACATATAAAGTCCTCCTTAAAAGGCTTAAAGGTTCAGATAGAAAGTGTCAAAGCCGTACTACAAGGCTGGATTCAAGTAACCCTTTCAGGTGAAGATGAAAACGCGGCATTAAGCTATCTAGAAAACATGTTTGGATTGTGTCCAATCCATATCAACAACATAACAAAATTCTCTATAGTTAGAGGGTACATAATAGGCTTAGGTAAAATGGAAGAGGAACTTCAGCTGAACATAGGACCAAATATCGTAAATGTCACAATCCCGCTGCAGCACTTACAAGCACAGCTAGTAGATGGAAGAAAGATCGCCCTAAAAAAAATTGTTGAACTTTATGGCCTCTGTGAAAATATGCCATTAACGGTGAAAGTAACCAGTGTAAGCGGAAATTGCTTAGAAGCCATTATAGCCGAAAAACAGCTGGAGCAATATAAAAGATGGGTACGATTGCTTCTTGACCGGTTAATAATTTTGGGCGCATCCCAACAAGAAATAAGAAAGGCGCTAAAAGAAGCGAAGTGTCAAAACGATGTTGTGGAAATTGAAGAATTAGGATTTTTTGAATACGATGCCATTTGCAAGCTTGGAGTAGATGCTGTCGGATTAATACCAAAGGTCGGCAAAAAGCTGCCAAACGCTACATTACACGTATTCTCGCCAAAAAAGATTCTGGAAGTTTCGGTTCTTCCATTTCTTGACAAATTTGTCTTGACAGTATAAACATGGTTACGCTTACACAAACCAAAACTGCAACGATTATCACAAGCATAATAAGGTAGGCTGGCAGCACAGTCACAGTTATAATTGAGCTGTCTGTTCCACCATAATCATCGTTCCCAGACCAGCTTGCACGAATAAAGCATGTACCCGCTTTATTAAGGTTGAGGGAGCATGCAAATTGACCGGTGGAATCTGTGGTGATTATATTTGCCGCAATCCATTGAGCGTTGCCCATTTTAATGTAGATAGTTATTTTTTCGTTTGACAATTTTGGCGTAAGTTGCCCGGAAAGGATTATTGTACCTCCTTGTACAACGAGAGTTGACGAAACAGTTAGAGATAACGTTGAAGACGCCAATGTTGTGTAACTTGCAGCTACCTGCCCTGGTGACCACTGCTCGCAATTTTCAAGCGTGACGACTACAGGATTCTCTCCAATTAGGTCGGGTGGGCATTCTCCAACTCTCCACCCATCTCTCCAATTTCCGCCTGTGCATTCTGCGATATAATATCTGATGCTATTATAGTCCACATAATAGGCTTGTGTTCTTGCGTAGCGTGGCGAATTCGGGAGGCTGACACCAACGTTCATGTGCGCCTTATCCTCATAGTACAGAAGAACAACATCAAGACCCCCAGCTTTCATTATTGAAGCCGCCACGTAACTAAATAAGTCGCAATCACCTTTGTTTTCCACAATCGTTTCTACCGGATATTTAGCGGACATCGTTACTTCATAAGGTATTTGGTGAACAATCATTAAAACCCCGTTTGCGAAATTTTCATAGTCATCTTGATAGATTTCCCAAAGTTTTTCCGCAATTGGCAGTAGCGTGTATGGTGTAACAAATTTTGGGAAGTCTGCTTCTGAAGCTTGCTTATGACTTTGCCCAACATAATATTCATAGAGCGCTGGTGTGACAACGACACTTAATCTATACAGTCTTACACCATTTGGTCGATCTAAAAGATTGTAAGTACGAATATAATTTTCAGAGAAGCATAATGGAAACAGATAGGAAAATGCAGAAATAACGAGGAGCACCGTTAAAGTTTTGGCGATTTTCAGCTCCATCTTCTTGAATCGTTATTTAAAGCTAATTTATGGCTTTTATGAAACCGTGATCAGTAAGGGTTAATATGTGGCTGCTTCGGAGAATCGGATTTCTCGATCACTAGCAAACAGTGTATCAGGCATTTAGTCCCGTCATTGCAACCAAAAACTGTAATTTTATTCCTTAAGTTTAACTTTTCCGCCCTTTTCTTTGACCAGTTCTGAAAGTTGGATTATGACTTTTCCAATGCGATCTTTTGCGGTTTCAGAATCCTTAGCCGTTGTTGATAAATGGATTTCTATGCGAGGTTTTTTCTCCGCGCCCCTTGGATGAGATTTTATGTAAACATATGGGTTGTCATGCATTGCAATATCAATCAGCGGGGCTAGGGCTGACTCCATTATGTCATCCACGTACATACTTGTTTCAAAGAATATCATGCCACCCGCTTCTTTCTTTAGCATACTGCTCACGTGTTCATCGAAAATTGCTTCCATTTCGGATGGAACACCGGGCAACGCAACCAAATCGGTGCTGCCTATTTTTATTAAAACTCCTGGTGCTGTGCCAACAGGATTAAGTAGTGGTTTTGCACCTTCTGGAAGTTTTGCCATTTTAACTCTATGGGCCGTCATCTCAACAGCGTCGATTTTTCCAGCCTTAGCATATTCCTCATACTTTTTTCTAACCATTTCAAGAGCGTTTTTGTTAAGCTCTAACTTGCGGTTGATGGCTTTTGCTATTCCCTCCAACGTTTTGTCGTCAAAAGTTGGTCCTAGCCCACCTGTTGTAATTATGAAGCGGGGATTCCGATTAAGCGCCTCGCGTACAGCGCAAGCAATTTCATTAACATCATCACCAACAACAGTTATCCTTTTGACAACTATTCCTAAAGATGTGGCACGTCTGGCAAGCCACTGGGCGTTTGTATTTAGTGTCTTTCCAATTAATAATTCGTTGCCTACACAAATGATCTCCATCTGCACACTCATATTTGTACCTCCACAGCATAATTTAGGAATAAGCCATATTTTTATGCCGTATGCCGAGAACATTTAAAACCAAAGGATTCTGCGAGCCCTATTTCTTTTTGCTACTTAGCCACCATTTCAAGTATTCCTTTCTCCGCCTTTCCACCTCATCCTTTTCGCTTCCAACTTGAGGCTTTAATTTCTCCCTAAGCTCTATAAGTTCTTGCTGTGTCACTGAAAGTCCGCAGCTTCGGCATACATAGTGTTTGGTGGCTATTATATAGCGCATCTCGCCACCGCACTCTGGACAATAGGGCATCTCAACCACTTTATGCATTAAGAAGGGACAGGCTTTGAGAAATAGCTTTCGATTAAGCATCTCACGTTATAAAGTTCGCTAACCCAGCTTCTTTCGCAAACTTAATAGCTTTATCCATTTCATCCCTCGTTAGTCTCCTTCGAAGTTCCGGAATTTCATATGCCCGCCATTCTGGTCTGTATTGAAACATAACATTCACTCTGGTTTCTTCACCAAGTTTTTCGGCTATCCAGTTTAGCACAGGCTTTGTGCAACATTCAAGATGCCCGGGCAAAACCAAAACACGTATTATGAGCTCGCCATACTCCTTCGCAAATAAATGGTTTTGGGTACATGCCCTCCAATAATTTGGAGCCTCTGAAATTCTCTCGGCGCAGCCTTCTGGTCCATACTTAAAGTCAAGTAAATAAACGTCAGCAAAGCCCACTAAAAGTTGGGCTGTTTCATGGCTATAATAGGTGTTTGAATTCCAAACAACTGGCATGTTGACATTTACATGCTTAAATGTTTCAAGCCACTGCTCCAACCACGGTGTTGGTTCTCCACCAACAAGGTTTGCATTTCTGCACCCGTCTCTGCGTAATTCTTCAACTTCCTCTGCCAATCTTTCCGGCCTGTACGGTTCTCCATTCTCGATCCATTGGGATATTGCCCAGTTTTGACAATGCTTACAGCGCATAGTGCATCCCATAGTAAATATGGTTCCGGAAGGCACAAGTTCCGGCTCTTCGCCCATGTGCTCAAAAATGCTTGAAACTGTTATCATGTTTCCACATCTGCAGAAGCCTCTCTCACCCGCAAGCCTGTTCACTCCGCACCTTCGAACACAGAAATGGCATTTTTCGAGTATGCGCTTAGCTATTGCGATCTTTAGGTCTAGATAGGATTTTTCAGGCTTTGGCGTTTTGTCCAAGCTTGTCTTTTTAGCATCAATTTCCCTTTCGAGTTCACAGAATCGCCTTGTGAGTTCTGCGTGAATTCGCCAAAGTTCCTTTAGAGTAGCATTTTCTTTGAAGTCAGCCGGAAGCTTTTTAGCTATCAGAAACTTTGCTGGTTTTTCGTTTTGCATCACTGCGAAATACCTAGCTAGGCTTTTCCTCGCCATCCTGTCGTTTAGCACAGCCACAGCATCTGGACGAATAATCCTCCACATCACCGTCCAACCAAATTTAAGGCGCGGAATCATTTAAAAGAGCGCATACGGATAAGCATAGCCACTAGCATGGAGTTTCCCTTTTATTGGAATCTCCTGACTGCACACTGGACAACGCATATCCTTAGTTAAATTCCACTTTGTAATCTCAAAACTGAAACGCTTAATTAAAAGCTCATTGCAGCTTGGGCAATAAGTGTTCTCAGCCGGATGCCCTGGAACATTCCCAATATAAACGTAGTTTAAGCCAGCACTCTTAGCTGCAGCGTAAGCCTTCTCCAAAGTTTCAATAGGCGTTGACGGAATATTGGTAAGTTGATAGTCTGGGTGGAAACGCAATAAGTGAAAAGGTGTATCTTCTCCAAGATTTTCCCTTATCCAAGTTGCCAGCTCCTTTATCCTTTCAATGGAATCTCCTATCTTCGGCACAACTAGATTCGTAATTTCAATATGAATGCCGTTCTTTTTCATCTCCTTTAAAGACTCGTAGATGGGCTCAACTGATGGGACAGCTGAAAAGACTCTATAAAAGTCAGGGTCACCTCCGCCTTTAAAGTCTACGGTTGCAGCATCTAGATATGGCGCTATGGTCTTAATAGCTTCTGGCGTCATATATCCATTCGTAACAAAAGTGTTGAAAAAGCCAACTTGATGCGCAAGTTTAGCCGTCTCGTACGCATATTCAAAAAATATTGTCGGCTCAGTATATGTGTAACTTATTCCTTGACAACCATTGTCCCTGGTAGCTTTAACAACCTCTTCTGGTAGAAAATCTCTTCCAGTAACCTTCTTCTCTTGACTTATCATCCAATTATCGCAAAATTGACAACGAAAGTTACAGCCGATGGTGGCGATGGACATAACAGAGGCTCCCGGATGAAAATGCGAAAGAGGCTTCTTGCCAATAGGATCTATACATGCGGATACAGCTTTTCCATAAACAAGTGAGTAAAGGGTGCCATCACTGTTCTTTCTTACGAGACAGAAGCCCGTTCCACCGTTATTTATTGTGCATCTCCTGCCGCATAAATTACATTTAACCTTTTTACCATCAAGCTTTTCGTAAAGCATAGCTTCCCTCATATTTTATTTTCCTCCACATGAAACCCATTATTGTTAAAGCCTATTTTCAAGGCTCTGAAGGCGGCTCTAAACCCCTTTTTATGCCCGTTGGTCACTATTAATCCGGCTTCGCGAAGCTTTTTTAGGTGGAAAGATATTGTTGTAGCTGAAACTGGTTCTGGAAGAATTTTCTCTATTTCATTAATTGTTTTTGCTTTTGGATATACCTGCAGAAGGTATCTAAGTATTTTTGTCCTTGTGGGGTCGCTTAGAGCGTTGCATATCTTATGGCCATTAATTTGTTCTTTCAATTTTCACACTATTTTAATATAAAAATGCAACAAATTTAAACTTTCCCGGGCTCGGTGAAAAGCAACTAGAGTTTTATTGTTTGATCTCAAAAACAAACGGTGGAGTGAACGCTTTTATCTCTAATTTTATACCCAGCAAGCCTTCTAGAAATCCAGCCAAGATTTCGAACTCGCTTATAAAGGGAGCCTTTATCAAAAGGTACTTGTCTTTTAGGTAGAAGTCTCCAAAGCCTTGAACCCTTAAACGTTTAAAGACTTCCTGCCACTTTTCAGGATTTGATGTTTGTATGCCTAATGTGGCTTCCATAGAAACTTTTGTTGCTTCACCCATCTTCCGTCCAATTTCCCTCCATCTCTCTTTCGGGATGTTTTGGATTAGTATGTTTAAAAGTTCTATGTTAAGGAAGGCCACGCGGCTTATTCCACAATAATATTCGCCTGGGAAACGCCAATCATATATCATCATGCTTCTGTAAACATCAAGCATCTTAGAGATGAGAGGTTTTATGCCTGGTTCCTTCCCTTCTTTGATTAGCCTGTCAATAAATTCTCTTTCCTCTTTTTCAAGGATTATTGTCGTCCTTTTAGCAGCACCTTTGCCCTTCTCAATTATTTTGTTTACGCGTTCCTCTTTTTCGTCTCGCATAATTGATATATGTTCAAGCATACTTTATATGCGTTGTTTCTTTTCAGTCTTAGTATTTTAAGTTAATTTAAATTTAGGCACAATCTATTGCCGATGAAGAGCTTTAAACGCTGAAAAGATGATGCTTCTTGGGATGTCTGAGGCATAATCCCCTTAAGAAATCACTTTTTTCCTGATCAGAAACAACATAAGCGCTAAGCCAATTAAAAATACAATCAGCCCCGAAACCACGGAGACAACATAGCTTAAATCTAGAACTTTGAAAAACACCAGAACCACATAAGGTCCACCAAACGTTAAAAGCGCAGAAAATAATATGAGCAAAACTCTCCAGACCCTTGAATTCCAATCAAAACGCGCAGTTTTTCTTTCCCCTATTTTTCCTTTATTTCCACTCATAATTGTCAATCCTCATCTTTTAGAAATCAGTGAGCATTTAATGAGTAAATTGCTTATAACCCTTCCTTAACCTCATTCCCTAGGACTTTCATTAGGAATTTGAATACCGTGAACCCGGCTCCGCGGTCAGCCTTAAAACCTGTTGTTGCTCCTAAAAGGCATATACCTTCTAGGCCGTGTTCCTTTGCCATTCCAAGTATAAGTCCTGTAGCTCCTGCGATTCTTCCTTTGCTGTATAATATGGCGCCTTTCTCCATAAGCTCCATTGCAAGTCTGGGCGAAGTGGCAGCGACATAGACTCGTGATGTATTTTCCGCTGTTGGTATTCCGCCCATTGTTATTATTAGGCTGCAGTTATGTTTGATAGCGAAATTTACTATTTCGCCGCACAACTCATAATGGGCAACAACATCCTCGAAAGATGGCTGCGTATCCCCAGTTAATATTATGAAGTCGTTCTTTTCCATGGGTGCTGCGTAAAACTCGTGCTTTGGCAAGCGGCAAACACCACTTGAATCTACGGATACATAATCTGGAAAGTATGGTGCATATAGTTCCGCAAACAGCCTAGCCCCACAAAACTTTATTAGAAGATGGGCTGCAATCTTTCCGACATTACCGAACCCAGGTAGTCCTTGAACGAAAATGGGGTTTTCCAACACTGGGGTGAAAATTTTATGAAAATATGGTTTGTCCATTTCTAAGTTTACCACGATTGGTAGAGGTTAACTATAATAATAAAGTTTCTGTTCTGGTTTCCTAAAAGGTTTTAAGAAAGTTTGTTTCAGCATAGATGTAGCGGGGTGGGGTAGCCAGGATTAACCCGCTGGGCTCATAACCCAGAGATCGGTCGTTCAAAAAGAGGTCAAAGCTTGACCTCTTGAAAGTCGACCCCCCGCTATCAAATTCCGCCCCGCAAATCTTCAATTTTTGAGCTGAATTTTAAGCCCCAAACCCAAACTCTCTCTGCTCCTCGCAAGCTCGCTTGCAAACTGAAACTAGCTTTGGATTTTGCTCCAAACCAAACAGCGAAAACTACAACTAGGAAGAACTTGGCCTCTGACAGCAGACTGTAGTTAAGCGTTACGGGTTTAGGGCTAACCCTTAAAGTGCAGAACTTCTTACGAGCCTAAATGCACATCCACTTCCAAAAGATTAAGAAAAGATTAAGAAGCCATTGTTTAGATAACAATCATCTACGAAGGCGTGGTTTGATTATGCAATTGGACACTTTAGAAAACGCCTTGTTTGCCGTGACTGTAAACCCTTTGTTAAGGGGGCTTATCAGCCGCTTTGACATTGAATGCCACCGAGATGGAAGCTTGCTCTTAAATTCACTGAAAGATTTTCTGGGCGAGCCGGTTAACCTATGTCCCAGTTGTAGAAGTATAAGCCGCAACGTAGCCAAACCATTCTACGAAATTGGAAGCTGCCTTTTGAGGGCCGACAAGGACTTCATGAAAAAACAGTTCATCAAAGACAAGTATGGTGGAGCTTGGTTTAAAGGCTTCAGCTTAATGATGAGAGGCATCAGAAAATATGGTATACGTGTACCTTTTGTTCCAGCTGGTCCCTTCGAAGTAGTCTGGAACTTCACGTACAAATGCAATTTACGATGTAAACACTGTTACGAAAACGCGGGTACTGGAAAACTCCCAGAACTGTCAACAGACAAGGCAAAACAGGTCATAGATATACTTTCAAAAATCGCTAATATTGGATTGCCAGCCTTATCCTTCAGCGGTGGAGAACCCCTCGCACGAAAAGACTTTTTTGAACTGGCAGCTTACGCCAAAAAACATATACCCTACATCAGCATCGCCTCAAACGGAACATTGCTCACCAAGGATAACGCTAAGAAGGTCAAGGATGCCGGCGTAGACTATGTAGAAATAAGCATAGATGGCGCATCACCAGCAGTACATGATGAGTTTAGGGGTGTACCCGGAGCCTTTGAAAAAGCAATTCAAGGCATAAAAAACTGCATTGAAGAAGGCATAGACACTTGCATTGCAACAGTTCTCCACAGAGACAACATAGACGAAACAGAGAAAATCCTACAATTAGCCAAAGAACTGGGCGTACGCTTTATGCACTTTAATTACATTCCAACAGGAAGAGCAAAAGAACTTGTGGAACTGGACCTAACACCAGAACAGCGACTTCACGTTTTACACGCCATAGGCAAAGAAATAATCACTTTATATCTGCAAGCAAAAGAGGAGGAAATGAAAACTGGAAAATCAAACATTAAAGTTGACAGATTTTTCAGCACATGTCCCCAGTACGCAAGTGTAACTAAAGAGCTATCCCAAAAAATGGGATACAAATTCATGGTTGAAGCCCATTATGCTGCGAAGAAGGGTGTAGAAAACGTCGCCAACTTCCTAGGCGGATGCGGAGCGGGACGACTTTACTGCGCAATAGAGCCGAATGGAGATATAAAGCCATGTGTATTCTTTCCAACAAATAGAAACACTATTTTGGGCAATATATTAGAAAACAACTTTGAAGAGATATGGGACAGCGACCCATTACTATGGCAGTTAAGAACCAGAGAAAACCTTGAAACCTACATTGTGAATGGAAAGGAGGTAGGCTGCGGCGTCTGTCCAGACAAATATATTTGCGGTGGCTGTAGAGCAAGAGCTTATAGCTATTTCAATGGAAACATAAAGGCTCCAGATATTGGATGCATCCATAATAGGGCTTTATGGGAAAAAATAATTGCTTTAAAACGATAGGACTAAGCTTTGCCCTTTTCTTCCTTGCCAAAGTATGTTGTCCATTTAAGCTTACGAGCATCTCTCTTAAGCTTTAAGGAGCTCTTCCTGCATCTGCTCGAACAAAACCAAAAAATTGTTCCATCATTTTTAACGTACATCATCCCAGTGCCTGGCGGGAATTCGTTGCCGCAAAATGAGCATTTCCTAGGTTTTGGCAAAGGAACACCTCTAAACGTTTAGCTTGCTTATCTTGTTATTTTCTTCGCTTCTCTCTCCGTTTCCCTAAGCATAAGGATATCTTGCACCCGCACAGGTCCTTTCACGTTCCGTGTTATTATTCGTCCTTTATCCTTTCCCTCTAAAATTCGGACTCTAACCTGAGTGATTTCGCCTGTCACGCCTGTTCTTCCGATTATTTGGATGACTTCTGCTGGCGTAAGCTCCTCTTCTGCTGTTTCCTTTTCTCTGCCCATTACTTGGCTCCTTTCCTAATTTGTTCAATTCTCTTAATTATCTCTTTAACGAGCCCTACAGCGTCTCCCTCGTTGATTATGCACGCTGAAGCTGCTGAGACGTCTATTCCAACAGCATCTCCAAGTTTTTCCTTGCTCGGAACATAAACATATGGGATTTTCCTCTCTTCGCAAAGGAGCGGCAGGTGAGCTACAACCTCCGGCGGGTCAACATCTTCAGCTATAACCACAAGTTTTGCTTGTCCCCTTTCAACGGCTTTGGTTGTTTCATTTGTTCCTTTCCTTACAGTTCCGGTTTTTGCGGATATTTGCAGGGCTTCATAGGCCGCATCTGCAACTTCTTTTGGAACCTCAAATTTTACGTAGAACGGTTTTGACATAAGCCTCACCCTCCAAATGCACAGTTTAATCAACAATACCCATTTATGAACGTTTCGACTAAAACTAAACGAAAACCTTCTATACGCGAGGTAACGTAGAAAAGTTTAAATAACATGTTACGTTTTGAACTTTTTGTTTTCGAGGGGAACATAAAGGGTTGATTAGACTAGGCCGAGTACTTCATATAAGTCCAAACAAGAATGTCATAATTAAGGTTGAAAACACTCCAAAAATAGGCGAAGCAGTGGTTGACGAAAATTTGAGGCAAGTCGGCGAAGTTTTCGACATTTTCGGTCCGATTTCGTCGCCATATGTAGCTGTTAAGCCAAAAGTCGCCAAACCAGAAATCTTAATCAATAAAATGTTATATGTTCTTCCCTCGAAAAAGGAGAAGGAGAGAAGGTAAATGGATTATGCGGATTTTGGGGATATAAGCCCAACATCAACCACTCAGCAAATTAAAGCGCAGGTATGTCCTGAGTGTGGCAGCGCAAGGTTGATGCGCGATTACGAGTGCGCAGAACTGGTTTGCATGGATTGCGGTTACGTCATAGCCGCAAAAATAGCCGATAGAGGACCTGAATGGCGGGCATTTGACGATGAACAAAGATCCAAAAGAACAAGAGTCGGTGCCCCCCTAACATACACAATTCACGATAAAGGCCTATCAACGATGATCGACTGGCACGACAGAGATATTTATGGGAAAGGCTTATCCCCAGGACAAAAAGCCCAAGTTTACCGTCTTAGAAAGTGGCAGAGACGGATAAGGGTTTCAGATGCCACCGAACGCAACCTTGCTTTTGCACTTTCTGAAATAACAAAAATTGCCAATAATTTGAATCTTCCAAAGAACATTTTGGAAACTGCATCTCTAATTTATAGAAAAGCAGTTAAAGAGAGGCTTATAAGAGGTAGATCGATTCAAGGCGTTACGTCAGCTGCGATTTACCTAGCATGTAGACAGTGTGGCTTGCCAAGAACATTGGAAGAGGTCGCCCAAGCATCAAATGTAAACAAAAAAGAGGTGGGACGCAGTTACCGTTTCTTAATAAAAGAGCTGAACTATTTCATTCCTCCATTAAAACCAAATCAATACGTAACGAAATTCTCAAATCAGCTGACAATGCAAGGTAAGGTTGAAGAGATTGCCCACAAAATCTTGGCAGCCGCAAAGGAGCTGAAACTCACATCTGGAAGAGGGCCAACAGGAATTGCGGCGGCGGCAAGCTACATAGCCTCGGTGCTTATCGGAGAAAGGAAGACTCAGAGGGAGATTGCTGAAATAGCGCAAGTGACAGAAGTTACAATTAGGAACCGTTATAAAGAGCTCGTGGAGCGTCTAATGTTCCAAATGAGCCTTTAGCGTTTAAAGAAAAGATTTTCAGAAAGCTCCTCTGCTTCCTCTTTTTTACTTGCCGCCAATGAATTTTGGAATAGTTCTACTAGCTCTTCTAATATCTTCAGGATTTATTCCTTCAACCCTTGAGGCGTGTGTAATGACGAAATTATTTTTGTCAGCTGTGAAAGTTAGGCTATGTTTTCCTTAAAGCCTTTTTAGATGCTTTATTGCTTCTTGGATGCTGTTGAAGCCATACTTTATTGTGTTAAATTTTTCTCTAAAGGCGATAACCTCCGAGCGGATTTCAATTGGTTTGCGTTTGCCTTTT
>JAWBXA010000012.1:29175-31454 GCA_038868115.1 Bathyarchaeia archaeon | reverse complement strand
ATTTCCAAACCAGGTGCCCGCCTCGCAAGGAATTCTGGAAGAAGTAGTCAAAAACACTCTTGTAGCACCGTTCAACGATTTGGAAGCTGTTGAAGCAATAATGAAGACTCACGGGAACGAAGTTGCAGGAATAATCTTAGAACCAATACCTATGAATATGGGATTTGTCCTTCCCGACCAAGCTTTTCTTAAAGGGTTAAGGGATATCGCCGATGAATATAACTCTGTATTGATATTTGACGAAGTGAAAACATGCGGGAAATTCTATGGCGGAGCATCTGAATACTTCAAAGTTAAGCCAGACCTCGTAACAATGGCAAAAGCCATTGCTGGAGGGTATCCGCTTTCTCTCGTAGCGGGTAAAAAGGAAATAATGAGTTGCGTCGTACCGGGAGTTGTTTCACATGCAGGAACGTTTAACTCTAACCCGCTATGCATAACTGCTGGAATAGTCACGTTAACCAAAATCCTGACAGAGGATGCCATGGCTAAGGCTACGAAGCTTTCCGAAATGCTTGCCAAGGGCTATGAGGATATTATAAACGATACAAAAATTCCCGCTATAGTTCAGTGGGCCGGTACAAGTGGAACTGTGCATTTCACTAAAGCTAAGAGGATTAAGGATTGGAGGAGCTTTCTAACAAGCGAGGTGGCAAGGTGGATGCTCTATTTAGTAATAATGCTAAACAGAGGAATAGTGCCCATGGCTCCGGGACCCGACGAGCAGTGGACAATTTCAGTGCAACATACAAAAGAAGACATAAACAGACATTTAGAAGTTTTTAAAGAAATCGCAGAGCATGTCAGAAAGCTTGACAAAGAAATGCCCATGGTGGAAGCAGTTTAGAACACCCTCAATTTTTTACTCTTTTTTGGGCTGCGATTTCGCATCACAAAAAGGTTAAATTTTTAAAGTAAAAAACGTTAATTTAATTTAACGATCAAAATGGAGCTTAATAAAATTTTATCAAAAAAAGTCAAAGCAATTGAGGTAACAACACCAACTTCGATTTCAGAACTTCTTTACAAAATGGCGCAAACAGGATTCCAAGGTAGGAAACTAGCTGAAGTTACCGATATAATAGAAAAGATGATTATGGATAAGGACGTTACAATAATGATGGGATTTGCTGGGTCACTTTCAACCGCTGGACAATGGAAAATAATTAACTGGTTTATCGAAAACAACTTCATTGATGTTTTAGTTCCCACAGGAGCAAACATTTCCGAAGACATTGTGGAAGCAATGGGGTTCAGTTATTACCAAGGCTTCCACATAGTGAATGATAAGGAATTATTTAAAATGGGACTTAACAGATACTATGATATCTATGGAAGGGAAGACGACTACTTGAAAATGACAGAACTTATCGCAGAGTTTATCCAAACACTTGACGAAAACTACAAATATTCTTCGAGAGAATTCCTGTATCTTTTCGGCAAATATTTATGCAAAAAAGGAATTAGAAGCATTGTTGCAACCGCTGCAGAAAAAAAGGTGCCAATTTTCTGCCCAGCAATAATTGACAGCCCCTATGGAGACGCAGCACTTATCGCCAAAAGTAGAGGTTTTAACCTAACCATCGACGCGGTGAAGGATTATGTAGAATTTATGAAGATTGCGGAAAAAGTTAAAGAAACTGGAGTAATATATATAGGCGGAGGAGTCCCCAAAGACTTTATCCAACTTTTCGCTGTGACTGCTGATCTCCTCTACCCAGATAGAAAGATTCCTCACAGAGAAAAAGCACCTAACCACCGTAATATATCTGATGAAACTTACTATCCCCATAAATATGCCGTCCAAATAACAACCGACTCGCCCCAATGGGGTGGATTATCAGGATGCACCTTTGAAGAGGCAGTTTCCTGGGGAAAGGAAACACCTGAAGGAAGGTTTGCGCAATGCTACTGTGATGCAACAATTGCTTTGCCGATAATCGCCCATGCGTTGGCAGAGAGAATAAAAATTAAAAGAAAACCAAGTACTTTCCGTTTTGAGAAAGAATTTTGGCCTGCCTAATTCCTACAGCAAGCCTGCATAAGAAACACGGTACCAACATCAATACTTTTTTACACAGACTGTGAAATAAGAGCGGTAAGAAGCTCTTTGATTGGAGTTGTGCTCTTATCGGCTGCTTTTTTCAGTTTCTTCACAACCCAGACTAGTAAGTTGTTAATTAGGCAATCGGGTGTTATGTTTAGGTTTTCGGCCAGTTTTTCAATTTCATCATAGAAATGAGCGCCCAGCAGAACGTGTACAAAGTTTGTGTTAGCGT
>JAWBXA010000012.1:16625-29077 GCA_038868115.1 Bathyarchaeia archaeon | reverse complement strand
TTTTCACAACCCAGACTAGTAAGTTGTTAATTAGGCAATCGGGTGTTATGTTTAGGTTTTCGGCCAGTTTTTCAATTTCATCATAGAAATGAGCGCCCAGCAGAACGTGTACAAAGTTTGTGTTAGCGTATTTAACTATTCGTAAGACCGTTACTTGAGGGACTGCCTTCAATATGTCCAATCACAGAGTTGCATGGTGTGCAACTTTAACTTTAGATATTCTTCATCTACGCTTGTAAAAATAGGGGACTGAGGGCCGCCAACACTGTGCCTTTCCTTAAGGTTGCTAGGTAGATATTTCATCACCCACCTATAGCTCATGCCAGTTTCTTCTGAAATCTTATAGGCAAGTTCTGTTCCACGTTTCAAGCCTTCTCTGAGATATATTTCGCCAAGCCTTTGTAAAATTTCCCTTTTTTCTTTGGCAGAAACTTTTCTTCGACACACATTGCTTATCAGTCTTGCGATAAGTCTATCTTTTTCAGACGTTATAAAATGAAGTTTGATTTTAGGTCAGTTTCTGTCAGCGGCTAACCTGTGCGCTCCGTCGATAATATTCCCGTACCTGTCAATGAGGGCCGGATAAAGTTTCCCTGTGCGTTTAGAATTGCACCTTAACTCAGAGGTTATTTCTTCATCACTCAACGTGCTTTCTCTCCAACCAGAGTTAATTAAATTTAGAGAATAATATGTGAAAATTGAAAAAGCTATTATTCAGGATATCCCTAGAGATGTCTTACATATTCGTTCATTCCCACAGCTATGTCTTCTAAATTCCATCCTATCATAAGAGAAGGAATGTTCGACGCCATCTCGACGTTTCCGATTCCTCGTCTCGTTTGAATCCTGCTTAATTCTTTGAAACGCTCCCCCTAACAACTCTTAAATCTAAATAAGATGACGCCTATATTTGCCAACGCTGCAGCAGCAGAAACGGGGTTTCCTCCAAAGGTTGAAAGGTGATCACTCGGTTCAAAGGCGTTGCCTATGTCTTCTCTGGCTATGCAAGCGCCCAATGGAAAGCCATTCGCTATGCCCTTTGCCAAGGTCATTATGTCAGGCTCGACGTCATAGTATTGTATTCCAAAAAGTTTTCCAGTTATACCAAAGCCTGTTTGAACCTCATCAGCTATAAACAAAACGCTATTTTCATCTAAAATTTTCTTTTACTATTTTAAAGTACTCCAATGGAGGGGGAATTATGCCACCCTCACCCATTATAGGTTCGCTATAAATGCTGCCACCCCTTTACTCGTGCAATAATCAATGACGTTACGAATTGATCTAGCCATAACAGATCGCATCCAGGATAGCTCTTCTCAAACAGGCAGCGGTAACAATATGGAGGTGGTGCAAAGGCTATTCCTGGGAGGTACGGACCTATATCGTATTTTCTTCTGCCAGCTTGTCCTGTAATGCTTAAAGCCACAAATGTGCGCCCATGAAAAGAACACATCAATGCGATAAGTTCGTATTTCTTGGTGAATTTTCTTGCAAGTTTAACGGCACATTCTACAGCTTCAGCTCCGCTGTTGCTGAAGAAAGTCTTCTTTAACTTTGGTGGAGTTATTTCGGCCAGTTTTCAGCCAATTTTTGTTGTTGGAACATAGTAAACATAACTACAAACATGAACTAACTTCTTGGCCTGTTCAATCGCAGCGTTTACAATTTCTGGATGGCAGTGGCCAGCGTTAACAACAGATATTCCTGAAAAACAATCTATGTATTCCCTACCAGTAACATCTTTGATCGTAGCACCTCCCGCTTCTGAAACTGCAAGGGGTTCTATTTTTGCCACCATGCTTGTTATCAGATACTTTTCAGCTTTTGGTTAGAGATGCAAAATTATTTAGCACGCAGATCACTCCTTAAAATAGCGGGAGAAACGATCGTGAAGAAAAATCGATAAAATTCCCGATGAAATCATTCAAAGTCTTAATTGTAGAACCGTCATTGGAGTAAATAGCCAAAAAGTAGGGTGTCTAAATCAATAATTCGCCAGAATAAGACAGTTTGAAGAAGGAACCAGAGGGATAACGCGAAAGATAAACTTTAAAAACTACTAGGAAAACTATTCTTACGACAATTCTGTCCGGGCAAAATGTGAATAAGGCATCATAAAAATCTGGCTATTCTGAGGATTTGGAGGATCCATCTTCGTATTAATGAAAATTACTTATAGTATTGGCTTGATCGGAGATAGAGAGCACTTTTAATCATTGGAGGTTATGATAAGTATGTTGAAATTGAGAGGACAAAACATTAACTGCAGCAAAGTAGTTAAAGAAAATCTGTGTGAAAGCATTACTCTCTGGTTTACCGATAAAGTTCAAAATTAAAAAAAAGTGGAACTGTTACAGATGCTCAACTAAGCAAGTTCCCTTTTGACAATTTCTTGTATCTTTATACCTTTCTCTGCTAGTTTTCGAATAACAGCTTCTTTTTCGTCCTTTAAAAGAGCCTCTGGAGGAACAACACCTGTGGATCTTATAGATCCTTCAACAAGCACTTCCGTGAAAGCCCCTCCGCCCACACCAACCATGTATGACGTGGCTGTTGCACCTGGGATTCTCTTGTTTGCCTCTTTAAGGGTCAGCATGGAGATATATGACACGTCTATCTCTTTCCCTTTATCAATACATTTTATATCTGTTACTATGCAAGAAACATCTTCTACAAGTTTTCCTTTACTAATCATCTCTTTAATTTCACTCATTGAGGGTGGTTTTGGGATTAAGGCGCAAAAAACATCGAAAGGTTTAACCTCAACATTACTAACTTTGATTTTCTCATCCTTCACCAGTCCAAGATCGTATATGGCTTTTGCATAGGGCATAAAAGGCCCACCCATTTTGAACTCCGCGTATCGCAGACCTTTAATGAAGCGAGCCATTATTGGAGGTTCTTCATGATAATGGTGATAGCATGGCTGCGGTCCAAGTGGCTCTGGAAATGTGTAAATTTCTTCGCCACTGAAAGGAGGAACCCTTTTTAATACTCCATCTTCATAGACATAGGGTTCCTGTATCATGTCATACCAGAGAAGCTCAGGAGCCCACGTTGAGACCAAGCTTTCACTTTTTTGGAGGGAAGCGTCCTTCATTCGTATTTCAAGAACCCGCTCGAATTTATCTGCGGCATACCCAGCCACAAGGTCTGTTATCCCAGGATCCTCCCCGGTTGCTATCAAAGCGACTCTTCCTATATTTTTGAAATCTTTGTCCATCTCAAGCATTAATTCAAGAACTTTTTCAGTGGGTGCTCCAGGGGCGTCAACGCATGGGCCAAGCGCGAGGCCTTGAAAGTTTGCTCCTTCAGCTAAAGCCGCCTTCATTACTCTTATATCATAAACGTAGGATGCTGAGTTAACTACTAAGTCGCAGCCTTTCACCGCTTTTTGCACTTCATCAACATTGTTGAGATCCACACACAATATCGAAAGTTTATCGCTTTTAAGCATCTTTTTAAGAGCTTTTGCACGTTCCAGATTTCTACCAGCAATTACTATTTCTGAAACCCTTTTATGTTTAGCGAGTTCGTAGCAAATGACGGATCCTTGAGCCCCATAGCCTCCTAAGATTAAAATTTTCATTTTCACCGACCGGATCAAATGACAATAAATTATAATTTAAAAATTTTATGTTTAAAAAAATGGAAAATAATGTTTCAACAACCATTTATTGGAATAAAACGCGACTTTCGTTATTGCGGTTTGTTGAAATAGAGTTTATAGCTGGAATATCCACAAGCTAGCTTTCGGCAATCTTCTTCAGCTGCCTCTGGTACATTTCAACTATTTCGTTGGTGGTTGTTGCATCTTCTGCTGCCTTGTCTATCCTGTAGTTACCGGTAAATCTTGGGAAGCGTATGGCCAGACCGCTTCCATGGCGTACTTTGTTCATGGCGCACGTGTGAATAGGGCTTAGGGTTATTTCTGCGCCTAAAACCTCTATGACAACATTTGGCTCGAACCAGACGTCTGCCTCTATCAACGAGTTTACTCTTGGATGTCTATGCGGTATAACATATTTTTTCATCATTTCTGGTAATTTTGCCAAGTCCTCGTCTGTAAAGCCTGTTCCGCATTTTGTCACAGTTTCAAAGGTGTCATTTTCCGGGTCGTATACTGCCAATAACAGTGCACCATACGTTCCCGCCCGTTTTCCCCTCCCATAGAAAGCACCTACCACCACCAAATCGACTGTGTCTGTCATTTCGCTTTTATAGTCCCGCTTGTATTTTATCCATAGCCAACCCCGTGCACCAGCCTGATAAATAGAATCTTCATTTATCGATTTGCACATTATGCCCTCGCAACCGTCTTCTATGGCTTCTAAGAAGAAGTTTTCAAGCTCTTTTATATCGCCTGTAATTATGGATTTGGCGAGTTTTACCCTCTCACCCTCTCGTATTATGCTTTCAAGGGTTTTCCGTCGGACCGGATAAGGTTTAAGAGTTAAGTCTTTCCCGTCGATGTACAAAGCGTCAAACATGAAGAGCGAAACTGGATATTCTTCCATAGCTTTTTCAATACCGTATTTGCGCCTTCTATGCATAAGCTCCTGGAAGGGACGCATTTCACCGGTATCCGGGTCTATGGCAACGCATTCAGCCTCCACTATGGCCTCTTTAGCTAGAACATGTCGTCTTAAAAGCTCTATAGCATCTGGATACTGGTCGGAAATATCTTCTAAGCGCCTTGAATACAGGGTTATTTTTTCGCCTTCCTTGTGGGCTTGAATGCGCTCGCCGTCATACTTATACTCGGCTATGCATTTCCCGCTCAGCTTTT
This sequence comes from Bathyarchaeia archaeon, assembly GCA_038868115.1. Classification (GTDB taxonomy): domain Archaea; phylum Thermoproteota; class Bathyarchaeia; order Bathyarchaeales; family Bathycorpusculaceae; genus JAGTQI01. Next base: position 24,285 of record JAWBXA010000012.1, on the reverse strand, counting down.
CAAGGATTTCTTCAGGCGAAGAAAGCCTTTCAGCCAACATGGGCCTAATAGGTTCACCTACAACAACCTTGAACTTTTTGATTCCTTCGAGACCTTCCTCAGCCAGAACTTTGGCTACTCTTCCAAGGTCCGATGATATGTTATAGGCACGCTCCACTAATTCGCGGGTCTCCTTGCCGCCGCCGTAGGCTATTGCCAGAGCATCAAGCACGGTCATGTCTGCAATACCCAAACGGAGATTCCCAGTAACTGTTCGCATAATATATTTGGCTTCCTTTGGCGTAGCATCTGCCAAAAGCCCGGCCAAAAGCGTAATCTTAGTGTCGACAGCCCCAGCTCCTGAAGCGCGCGCCATCTTGTCAAGGATTTCGTAAACTCTTTGAACGGTTAATGGTTTCTGGAAAAAAGTTAGCTGTCTTTTTTGGGCTATAAACTTCTGGGCTGTTTCGCCGATATCTCCACTTTTCTTCATATCCTCTTCTATTTCGCTTTCCCGTCTTCCAGAGGCGTGGGCGAGGGCCTTTATAGCGAGTCTTTCAGCTACTCCTATCTCGAGTTTAACAAACTCTGGGTAAATTTTGCCCTGCGTCAAATAAACAACTTTGTCTATTATTTCTTTAGGCGTCTTTTTTAGCAAGTCTACTAGCAGATCCGTCATTTCAAGCCTTTTAGTTGTTGATTCAATTTTTTCATAAGCATCGGCAATTTCAGCGTACTTCAACAGCCAACCTCATTTTAACCTGAAGAAGATGAAGTATTAAAATCCATTCCCGAACCTATAAATACAAACAGTTGAAAACGCGCGACTAACACTAGCAGCGTCAAACTCTCCCATAAACCGTCCAAATATTAATAGGCATCATAGGGCGTTTCTATGCGCTGTTCTATGATTCTGGTATGGACTGACGGTTCTATGGCTACGAAAACGACACATAGGTGAGCCGCAAGGACACATTCTGATTTTTCAGCGGCTTCCTGAAAGCCAAAAGGCGTCATAAGCGTCTGTGTCTAGTGGCAAGTGAAGGTCTTGCTACTCGCAGCTTCCAACAGGCGCAACCACGGTTTAATGCATTTTAAGGAAATCTTCCACACCGATCATGTTAATTCGCCGAATAACGGCTTGCATTTTTATAGACTCTACACTTTTCTTAAAACTTTTCATAGTGAATTATCTGCTTTAGAGGTCGCCTACTCCTCGGCTGGGGAGACTCAGCCGGATAGCCAACCGGCAGTATGGCTACTGGTCTTATGCCCTCTGGAACATTTAGGATTTTTCTTGCTTCATCTTCTCTGAAGGCTCCAACCCAGCATGTGCCCAAGCCCATAGCGTAGGCTGCCAAATGAATGTTTTGTATTGCAGCGGCGGTGTCCTGTATGCAGTATAGGGTTCTTCCACGTGTGCCATAGCCTCTTGCAGAACGTTCTTCGTCTGCGCATACAACAATTACGACCGGTGCTTCCTCAACGAAGGATTGCCCCAGTGCGGCTTCAGCGAGCCGCCTTTTAGTTTCTGGATTGCGGACAACTATGAATTCCCATGGTTGGATGTTCCCAGCGGAGGGAGCCCATCTAGCAGCGTCAATGAGTTTCTCAACAGTTTCAGGTGAAATGTCAGCATCTTTGAAGGCTCTTATGCTGCGTCTTCCTTTTATGGCTTCGAAAACGTCCATAATGTCACGCGTCCACATCTGATTATTTTAGGCTGTAGTCTTGATAAAATTTTGCAGAAGGTGTATTGGACACTGAAGAGGTTAGGGAGGTTAGCTCCCTAAAACTTGCTGATTAACTGAAATCCACCAGGAGGACAGTGCCATCTACATTGAAGGAACATTCAGGAGTCTTGTTCCGCATAGATGTGAACCAGGAGAGCTTCTACTTGCTAACCAGCTAGGCTACGACGTCGTCATCGCTCATCATCTAGCTGACGGATCAGCCACTCTCGGCTTTCTGAAGGTTTTTATAAGGCGTGCTTAGCTGATGGAGAATGCCGGTGTCCCGCTTGAGAAGGCTGAACTAACTGTAAGCAGAAAATTTAAACAGTTAAGCTTGGAAGCACATGCCTAAAATTATGCTCACGCCGTGGATTTTGCAAGGCTTCTGAGAGTGCCTTTTATGATTTACATATAAAGCCCATCAGATTTGGATACACTGAAAGCAGAAGATACCCCAAAATAAGCCTTAAATCGGATTATTTACATTTTAATTTTGGATGATGAGCTGGAGAGTCAATAGAGCTTTGGCATAGGCTGTGATATGACTCGACGGGCGAACTGACACATAAGAAAAATTATTTTGCTAGATTTTGTTTATTTAATTTGGCTTCTGATATCTTATCGATATGCAGCATATGTTGTTTAGGGGCACACCTTTAAATATTATTTCGTAAGATATTATACTAAGTGAAAGTTTTGAACAAATATATAAAACTCTAACAACTGTCTTCGTCGCAGCCATTCTAACGTTTACGCTCAGCAATTTCTATATTCCAAGCGCCCTTGCACCCACAACAACGGCTAATCCAAGGATGGTTTATTGGGCAGATCATATATTTGTTAATCAGACTGGGTCAGGTTTGTGGTTCAATCCCAACCCAAATGCATATCACATTATGTGGTCGCCTTCGGGACGAATACTTTTGCTGGTAGTTAGCGAAATGGAAGTCTATGGCCCTTCCTATATGACGAAAGTTGTGGTGATTAACGCTAGCAACATGGAGGTAATCCATAAATTCTCAGCTCCGGGCGCCATTTGTGACCGCATGCGAAGCAGTTTCGCCATATCCCCAGACGAAACAAAAATTTTCTTCGCGAACAGCAGCAGAGACTCTGGAAATAGTATCAGCGAATCTTGACGGTTCAAACCAAATAGTCATAAAAAGAATTCCCATAGTTCTGGATCAAATTTATGAAACCATCATTGACATTGCACCAGACGGCACGTTCCTAGTTTATACAGAAAGAGGCAAGTATTACGACTACTGAAGAGAAGTCTATTATAGCCGCATCCAAAAGTTCGACTTTGATACTAACGAAACAACTTTGATTTTTGAATTTGAGGGTTGCATCACAAGTTTGAAGATCGCGCCCTAAAATGACAAGATAGTTTTCTCAGCAAACAAACATCCGTATTTCAGCTCTGAAAATAGCTTCCATGGCCTCTATATTGTTAATTTAAATGGAACCGGCGTGACAAGAGTTCCTGCTGTCGCGGACGCTAACATTGCTCTTTGGGTTAATTGGGCATCTAGCGAAACGCTAACGTATACCGAGGTGTCAAATAATATATAGACGACCAGCAACGAGTATGCTTGGGCACCCACCGCCAATATAACCGCTGTAAACGTAGATGGGAACAACAAGCGAATAATTTGTAAGGGTTTCTGCGGTTCACCATCACCGGTCGATGATTCCTTGGTCGCCTTCCTGCAATTTTCAGACGTCGCCGGTTTGAGGTTCACTCCATACCTTCTAAATCTAAATCTTTAGATAGCGCCTAATCCGGACAGCGACGGAGACGGCTTACCAGATATAGAGGAACTTCGGAATTTTCTTAATCCATGCAACCCCACAGACGCCCACAAGGACTATGACAATGATGGGTTAACCAACCTTGAAGAAATTATTTATGGGACATGGATAGGGAATCCCGATTACGACGAGCTCAGCGACGGCGTCGAAGTGAAAGTTTTCCGAACAGACCCAAAGAAGTGGGATACAGATGGCGATAACATAGGCGACGGTCTTGAGGCTGCAGCAACAGGTTTGAACGCTTTTGTCGCTATTTTGCCAGAGGGATGGATTCGCATGCAGCTCGAGTGGCGAAACAAGAGAATGTATGTTTCCACAAACTCTTCCGTGCTCGGCGTGGTTTTTAACTCCACAAGCATGTCTTTAACCGTCAACGTCGGCGGTCCAGCGGAACAACCGGAATAGCCAACATAACAGTACCGGTAGATATGATTAGCTCCATTTCAGCAGTAAGCGTCACATTGGACAACCAGCCCATAGACTTTCAGATAAGCCAGGCTGGCGGTTACGCCCAAATCTATGTGCAATACCACCACAGCTACCACGAGTTAACAGCACATTTAAGCGGTGGCTGTGGCGTCGGTGGTGGTGGCGGTTTAGATTTGACCGGCATATTAAGCTACTGGTGGCTGATATTGTCGGTTGTCATCGTAGCAGTTGCATCTGTGATAGCTGCAATAATCGTGAAACGCGGATGACGGGAGGGTCAACGTTATGAGTAAGGCAGTTGCTCTGGGAACGATTATCATCCTTTTTCTGCCCTGTTTAGGTTCAGTTTATGCTACGGCACAGTTAGGCGTTAAAGCAGGTGACTGGATAAAATGCGACTATGTTTCGGGCAATAATTTGCCAAGTGAGTTTATTCAATGGTTTAAAGTGGAATGCCTATCAGCAGCGGGGACAACTGCAACGTTACGCGTAACAACATATTTCAGCAATAACGCAGAAAAGACTGAAATCATAACCTGGGATGTTGCCAGCGGCATTGGAAACGCGACTTTCCAAGCGCTTATACCAGCAAACTCAAGGACCGGGGATGTCATTCCAACAGTGGAAGGAAGTAACGTGACTATTGCTGGTGAAAGAACAGTAACCTATGCGGGAGCAAGTAGAACTGTTGTCTACGCAAACTTAACACAAGGAGACATGCAGTTCAGCTACTGCTGGGACAAAGAAACAGGAATCATTGTGGAAGTAACGTTAACTCAAGGATCCATGTCAGCTACTTTCAAAGCAACCAGCACAAACATTTGGCAATCTTATGCAGAAGCACAAGTGGGCGTCAAAGTTGACGACTGGATAAAATATGAACTCATAGTTAGCGGCACTACCCCTCCACCAGAGATGCCTCAATGGGTTAAAGTAGAATACAAATCGATTGCCGGGACAACCGTAACCTTGAGAATAACCATGCACATGAGTAACGGAACAGAGCGCACAGAAACCCATACTATTGATGTTGCAAGCGGTTATGGAACCGTACCTTTCCAGGCGATTATCCCGGCAAACTCGAAAACCGGAGACGCCATTCAACTGGTGACCAACGGCAGCGTAATAATCGCTGGAGAAGCAACTGGAACATACGCTGGAGCAAGCAGAACCTACGTCTACGCAAGCACAACTGAAGGAGATGTGCAACATACTTACCGCTGGGACAAGCAGACAGGAGTCCTCCTAGAAATAAGCCTCGCTCAAGGCTCAGCGTCAATTGCTATAAGGCGACCAGCACAAACATTTGGCAAGGAACGTCATCATCAAACCCGCTATCACTGCCAAACCTGCCAATAGAAATCATGTCCATATGCATCTCAACAGCCATAGCAATAGCCATAGTATCAACAGCCATAATCTACACTAAACGCAAATCCAAAACTGGTTAAATTAAGGACAACATCTCTCCTTTTTATAATTTCCCCTTTCTCCGCAATTGGACCAGGTGAATGTTTCACCTGAGTACGGAAAGCTTATCAGCAGATTTTGCAAATGAGAAAAGAAGCATGTTAGTTTGCCGAGCAGATTTAGGCTGGTAAGTTTGCCAAAAAAATTCGTGGAGAAGCTTGATAGGCTTTCCTCAAAGCCAACTGTCAAATATGGAGTCTATTTAGCAGCGGCGATACTTTTTTTCGCCCTAATTTTGATTCCGCCAATTTTAGGTATAGTAATTAAGTGGGACTCAATGCAAGAGGTTTTTGGAGACGGCCAACTTATGAATCGGGCATTGGACGCTGTGAAAAATTCCTTTGTCATGGCTGTTTTGGTTTCGATATTGGATGTGGCTGCTGGCATTCCGATGGCTTGGCTCATAGCCCGAAGTAAATCCAAATGGATAAACGTTCTTGACACGCTCGCAGACGTCCCATTTATTGTGCCGACGGCAGTGCTCGGCTATTCACTCCTATTATTCTGGTACAAGCCGGAAGGAATCTCAGCACTTTTTGGCGGCTCGCTCGTTTCGCCGGGCTGGCTTCTTGTTGCATTACTGCATTTCACATTTTCATATCCAGTCGCTGTAAGGGCGATTGTCGGCGCTTTGCTGGACTATAAGATCGAATATGAGCAAGCATCGAGAACCTTAGGAGCACCGCCTTTCACAACTGCCAGAACAGTTACTTTTGGAATCATAAAGCCCTCTTTGATTGCCGCTTTTATTTTGGCTTTTGCAAGGTCCATTTCAGAAACCGGAGCAACCATGATGGTTGCTGGAGTTTTTTCCAAGGATGGATACGCGGAAGCCTTTTTTGAAAACGGCCCCATATTCATTCAAAACATAAAAGATGACTTCTCAAGGGGTTTAAGAGGTCAAAGCGTGTATGAAGGAGCAACGGTCTTTGCAAGCTTTTTACTCATAGTTGTTTCATGTCTAATTTTTGCAGCGGTTCGCATTCTCGGAGGGAAATTGAAGTTGCCCATCAAAAGGGCATGGCCCACCTTGGAGAGAAAAATAAGTTATTCCTCGGCAACATTCGCCAGAGACGGTGTCACGCTTTTAATTTTCTTCGCAGTTGTCTTAATTCCGTCGCTTTTCGCGGCGCTTCCAGCTTTTGAAGCTCTTCCAACAGATCTTCTGCATAAGGCTTTGTCAGGCGTCTTTCCTTGGGGGGAGTATTGGCAGAGCCTCGTCCTTTCATACTCGCTCGGGGCAGCCGTCACCGTTCTAAATATTCTTATAGGTTTGCCCATGGCAATAGTTGTCGCGAGAAAACGTCTTGGAAAAACTTCAGCAGTCTTAAACGTGCTTGTTGATATTCCGATAGTCGTGCCCTCGGTGGCTTTAGGCGTTTCTCTTCGGTTTTTCTGGAAAGAAACCTTAGCATTCATACCAGAAATCTTGCTTCTAGTTTTTGCACATCTAGCCATTACGTACCCGTATTTTGTGAGGTCCATGTCGGCGGCTGTGGAGCGGGTAAGCATAGAACTGGAAGAAGCGTCAAGAACTCTAGGAGCTAAGCCCTTCTGCGTTTTCAGAACAATTATATTTCCGTTAACCAAATACTCCATGTTTTCCGGCGCCATAATGGTGTTCACGAGAAGTGTAAGCGAAACAGGCGCTACGCTGGCTGTCACCCAGCTTAAAACTGCTCCGGTGGTTCTTGTGAACTGGGTTAAGGGGAAAGTTGCTGTCACGCCTTTAGAGATTGGTTTGGGTTGCGGTTTCTTAATATTAATTTCCTTTATAATACTATTAGCCTTAAGACTTGTTGTTAGGGGTAAGGGAAGGTACTAGACATGCCAGACGTTCGCTTGGTTAATGTCACGAAAAAGTTTGGAAAAATTGTGGCTGTTAACAACGTTAGCCTCCAAATAAAGGATAAGGAGTACTTCTCAATTCTTGGACCGAGCGGATGCGGGAAAACAACTTTGCTTAGGCTTATTGCTGGATTGATAGAGCCTGACGAGGGCGAAATATACATCGGTAATAGGCTTGTGAACGATGTCCCGCCTGAAGATCGTGACGTGGGCTTTGTCTTCCAGACTTTTGCGCTTTTTCCGCACATGAATACTTGGGAAAACGTGACTTACGGTCCAAGGGTTAAAGGCTTTGACATGCAGAAAGCCGAAAGGATAGGGCATGAAGTTTTGGAGATGGTTAAGCTTCACGAGCGCTTGGACGCTTTTCCAAACGAGTTAAGCGG
>JAWBXA010000012.1:0-16527 GCA_038868115.1 Bathyarchaeia archaeon | reverse complement strand
GGAAAACGTGACTTACGGTCCAAGGGTTAAAGGCTTTGACATGCAGAAAGCCGAAAGGATAGGGCATGAAGTTTTGGAGATGGTTAAGCTTCACGAGCGCTTGGACGCTTTTCCAAACGAGTTAAGCGGTGGAATGATGCAGAGGGTAGCCGTTGCAAGAGCGCTTGCTGCTGGTGCAAAACTACTACTTTTAGATGAGCCTTTAGGGCATTTGGACGCTAAAGTTAGAAATGAGCTTAGGTATGAGATTAGGCGCATGACTAAAGATTTGGAGTTAACAGCCATACATGTAACCCACGACCAGTCGGAGGCTATGGCAATATCGGACAGAATAGCCGTCATGAAGAAGGGGAAAGTTCTGCAGGTGGGGACGCCTCAAGAGCTTTATATGAACCCTCAAAGCATTTTTGTAGCAAATTTCATCGGAGGTTCAAACTTTTTGGAAGGTTTCATAGCGGAAACGCTGGGGCGGATGGCTGTTATCGAGCTTCGAGGAGGCTTAAAAATTCAAGCGATCAACAAAGGCATGAATAAAGGTGAAAGGGTTGTTTTAGCCGTTAGACCGGAAACTTTTATCATCAAGCGGGGGAAGGGCACGGACGAAAATGCCATGTTGGGCGTTGTTGAAAGATTCGCGTTTGAGGGAACCAATGTAAGGTATGAGGTTAGGCTTGAAAATCAGGATTTAGTGGTTGTCGTTACGCCTTCTATGGCTTGTGAATGGTTTAATATAGGGGAGAAAGTTATCTTAAGTTTCCAACCGGAAAGTGCCCACTTGTTCGCTTATCCGGAGTTGGGCTTGAGGGAGGAGTTGGCTGTTGAGTGAACTAATAAAATGGTTTGAAAAGCGCAGAGAAACAAAAGCCCTAACAATGATACAGCAGCACCTAGCCATAACAACAAGCATTGTTGAGGACTTGGAAAAAGCCGTTAAAGCAGCAGTGGACGGCGACCTAAAAACTCTGCAAACCTGTGTAGGAAGGGTTACCAACGGCGAAAGAGAAGCTGACAGCCTACGCAGAAAAGTCATGGACGAAGTCTCAAAGGGGGAGCTTCCGCCAACAGCCAGAGAAGATATAATGCACCTTGTTAAGAGGGTGGACATGGTGGCTGATTGGAGCAGGGAATCGACGAGGGTTTTAATGGCCACGCCCATGGAGCATGTGCCAGCCTCTATCAAAAAAGAGTTCATAGAAATGGCTAGGGGCGTGAGGGAATGCGCTATAATGCTTCAAAAATGTATAAACAAAATAATAACAAAGCCGGAAGAAGCTCTTCAAGCGGCGGATGTTGTGGAAAGGGAAGAGGAAAAAGTTGACGACTTATACGAGGAGGCAAGGGCATTGTTGGGGAAAGAAGATCTGCAGAGGGCTGGAGTCGCCGTCTTGGTTGGTCAGCTTTTTGAAGCCATGGAGATGATTGCAGATACATGTGAGGATGCATGTGATCAGGTTAGAGTTATAATGGTGAGAAAGTAAACCAAGAATGAGGCGAAGACGAGATGGTTGAAATAAAAATTGATGTGTCCGAGCTTAAGGCTGAAGGCGGAGATGTTGTAAAAGAGTTAGCAGAGTTCTTGAGGGAAAAAACAAATGCCAAACTTAAAACTCTTACAAACGATATTGTAGTAGAGAGCGAAGAGAAGAACCTTTCAAAACAGTATGTGAGGGTTCTTCTGAAAAAGTTTCTACATAAAAGCGGGCTTAAGGACTATTACAGGGTTATAAGCGGGGAAGAAAGTGTCTTAAAAGTTAAGGGGCGAAAGTTGCCAGAAAAGTAGCCTACTTGGTTTTTAAGCCTCCACGCTTTTTATTGGCTAGGTTCTCCTCAACGGCGAAAACATGGTGTCTTGCCATATAAACGCTCTTATAAGCGTCTAAAAGTTTGCCACTTGTCAAAAATTTTTTGGCATTGTCAAGTAAGCTGCGAACTTCAGCTAAGGTGCCGTTGATATCATCCCTTTTCATGTTTGGGTTGGACTTCCACTTTGACTTGTTAACACTCTCTTCTTGAAATATTAGGGAGAACATAAAAAGGGCGTATTCCAGCTCTGCGGCAACATGCCAAAAATGTTTTGTAAAAGAGCTTTCGTCTCCGCTGTTCAGCGCGGAAGCTGATTTTTCCAAGTAGCTGGTTGCGGATTCCAAAGCCTTCAATATTTTGTCGTTTGCCACCATTGGGTTTCAATCCTGCTTTCTGCACAATATATTGTGAAGCTTTTTATCTGTTTCGTAAAAGCTTTCAGCCTTCCCCCCTAGAAACGAAGACCATCCCAGCCAAAACTAGTGCCGTTCCCACCGCAAAAATTGGGACAGGCCACTCGCCAAATAGAACTATGCCCAAAGCTGTTGCTCCTAATGGTTCCAACAAAGCTATGGTTGCAGTTTCAAAAGATTTCAGATTTGATAGAGAGGAAAAAGCCAAAGTGCGAGCTACCGCCGTTGGCAGGACACCCAACCCAATTAGTGGAGGGAGGCTCTCCATTGTCGTTGGCAAATCTAAAGTTTTGTTTGTGACAGCTAATCCTAATACACTCACAATTATCGCTGTTAGAAAATAGATGGGAAGCATAATGGAGATTATGTCCATCCGGCCCCTTATCTTCCTTCCATAAGTAAGGAAGCAGGCTTCAAGTATAGCAGCTAATGTAGCTTCCAAATCCCCCTTTAGTTTCGGAGAGAAGTTATCCGGTGGAGCACCAGCCATTTGGGTTTCAGCGTAGGCAATAATACATACACCGACAAAAGATAAAGCTATGCCGAAAACAGCGAGGCTTGAAGGTTTAACTTTATAGAATAGGCTTGAGAAAATCAGAGAAAAAATTGGGGCTGTGTTAACCAAAACAGTTGCGTTTAAAATCGTTGTATCCTTAACAGCGGATATGAAAAATACGAGGTGTAAACCTAGAAAAAGGCTGAGAACGAAAAGATTTCCCAAATTTTTCATAACAAGGCTAAAGATGAAAACTCTTCTAAGCAGAAAGAGCCCCATAGCCAGCACAATGCAAGCAATGATTAGCCGCCAGAAGGCAATGGAAAAGGCATCAAAGTTTTGGAGATACCTTATGAAGATAGCTGAAGTTCCAAAGAGGATGCCAGCAGTCATACCCTCTATAAGGGCTAATTTTCTTGTTTTAACATGCATAACGTATGCTCTTCTCCAAATCACATTTATACATTTTTACACTTTCAATTTTAAAAGGAAAAATGGATCGGCATCGTCACAAGTAAAAAGAAGGTTTAACAATGAAACTTGCCCGCTACTTAGACGGAAAAAGGGAAAGCTACGGCGTTTTATCCAGCGATGAAAAAGCCGTAGTCTGCTTACCAAGCCTTGCCAAAACCATGCATAAACGGCTTCCAAGCAAGATAGAAACCTTCGTGACAAATGGAGAAATAGCCATTAAAACCGCAGAAAGGCTTCTTGCTGAAGCTCCAGAATATGTCCGCGAGAAAAACTCGGTGCCAGTTAATGGGATAAGGCTTCTGGCGCCGATAGCCCGTCCGCCAAAAATTATCTGCTTAGGGCTGAATTATAGGGACCATGCCGCGGAGCAAAACGCACAGATACCAGATGAACCCATAATCTTCTTGAAGCCTAACACAACCATAATTGGACCAAACGAGAATATTGTTAAGCCAAAGTTTATCAAGGAACTCGACTATGAGGCGGAGCTAGCCATAGTAATAGGGCGAAAAGGCAAAAATGTGCCAGTTTCAGAAGCAAAGAAACACATTTTCGGATACACTATTTTAAATGATGTTTCAGCACGAGACATCCAGTTTAAGGATAGACAATGGACGAGGGGCAAAAGCTTTGACACTTTTGCGCCTACCGGACCATGCATAACAACGGAAAACCAGCTGCCAGATACATCTAACCTTCGCATTAGAACATGGGTGGACAGGGAACTCCGTCAAGACTCAACAACTAAAAACATGGTTTTCAATGCTTGCGAAATAGTCCACCACTTAAGCAAAGTCATGACGTTAGAGCCATGCGACATAATCGCCACGGGGACTCCCGCTGGTGTTGGCTTTGCCATGAAGCCGGAACCAAAATTTCTGAAGCCCGGAAGCGTTGTGAGAATAGAGATTGAGGGAATAGGCGTTTTAGAAAATAGGGTTGTTGAAGAAGGCTAGCCTCGGCTACTTTTCGACCAAGATTTTGCTTTCCCCAGCTTCTTTCTCCACCCTTATGACGTGTTCGGCTTTTTCGGCGAAAGCCTCGCTGTGGGTCACCGCGATTATCTGTTCTACAGCTTTAAACCTTGAAATGGCTTCTGCCAAGCGGTCTATTGAGCCGTCCTCCCTTCCAAGGCTTTCGGTGGGCTCGTCAAGCAGTAGGAGGCTTAAACCGTGACCAGTCCGCGACTGCATTATTAGCTGACCAAGCCCGAGGCGATATGCGAAAGCTATTAGGGTCCGCTCTCCACCAGAGAGGTTTGAAACTTCTCTTTCCACGCCTGTTTCGCTTATCACATATGGCGTATAAGTCTCGTCTATGATGATGTTTATTGGTGCGCCTTCCTCGCCCACTAGGCTGTCTAGGATTTGCTGGACAAAATTCTTCAAGACTTTTACGAATTCGCTCCGCAATTTTGGTTGAATGCTCCTATAGGCGTCACGTATGCTACCAATAATGCCCAAAATCTTGTCAAGCTTCTCCATCTCCTCAATCTTTTTCTGGGCCTGGTCTATGCGCTCCTTAACTTCATCCAACCGCTGCATCATGTCTTTTTTCCGGTTTTCCTTGGTTCGCAGTTCAGATTCAAGCATGTAATATTGCCGGAAGACTTGCTCTCTTAGCTTTCTGGCGGTTTCAAGCCGAGAAACGTCGAATCTGCCTATTTCAGCGCGTATGCCCTCAAGCTGGTTTCGCAGCGTATTTTCCATTTTCTGCTTCTCTTCAAACTCCCTTGAAAGTTCGGCTAAAGCCTTAGACTCCTCGTTTAGACGGGCTCTCAAGTCTTCGATTCTTGGCAATAGTGCTTGGAGGTTGTATATGGCGGAGTTGGCTTTCTCCCTTATCTGCTGCAGCTCCTCAATGTCTTTTTGAAGCTGGCTTATTGTTTTTTGTCTCTCAACGTTTTCCTTTTGTATACGCTCCATTAAGCTGGTCTTATAATTGGCGCTTAATGGTTGGAGGCAGAGGGGGCAGCGGTTTTCAGTTGAAAGGGATGCAAGCCTCCGCTGGTCCGCTTGGAGATTTCGGAGAATAGCCTCTTGTTCGGCTTTTAGGCTTGCGATTTGCTCGTCAAAGGCTGAAAGATGCTGCCTCAAAGTTTCAACGGGCTGGTCTGCTGGAACCCCAATTTCTTTGAGCGCTTCCTTGTAGGCGTTTTTTTGCAATTCCATGGCGTTGAGGCGTTGCTTCAAATTGTCAATTATTGCCTTTTTCCCTTCAACTTTTTCAGCCAGAGAAGCCAAAGAATCTTCAAGGCTTGTTAGGCTGGCTTGTATTTGGGCTTCCTTGCGTTTGAAGCTTTCTACGGATGTTTTAAGCTCCTCCAGTTTTTTGAGTTTTAGGTCTGCTTCCTCCAAAGCCTTTTTGGCTTCGCCAAGCTTTCTTGCGGTTTCTTGGAGGTCAACCTCTAGTAGGGCGAATTCTCTGGCTAGGCTGTCATACTCCTTATTCAGCGTTTTCATTCCAGCGACGTCTGGGTCTCTTTCGTATACTCTTTTTTCGCCTTCGTATTCCTTTTGGTAGCCAGCCAAGTTGCTCCATGCTGTTTCGTATTCCGACAAGCCGAAAAGTTCGTCTAGGCGTTTTTGCCGCTCTCTGGGCGGGACGCCCAAAAGCTCTTTTAAGTGTTCTTGGCGGATCCAGACGATTTCGCGGAAGAGCTCCTTCTCCAAGCCGGTGATAGCCTTCAACTGTTCTGCGACGGCGTCGCTTTTCACGCTTGCAATGAGGGTTTCGCCTTCAAAGAGTTTAAGCTCGTCAAAGTCTTGGCTTATGCCCTTCCCACGCCTCTTCAGACCCCTTGATATTTTGTAGCTCTTGCCGTTGTGGGTGAACTGGACAACAACTCTTCCAGTTTCGGCGCCATCCCGCAGAAGGTAGTCGTAACTTCTTCCAAGAGGGTCTCCGAAGAGGGCGAAGTCTATGGCGTAAAGTATGCTGGATTTGCCACAGCCCAAGCCACCGACGAAGCAATTAAAGCCTCTGGCAAATGGAACTGTGGACTTCACGTGGGAGCGGATGTTCTCCAATTGAACAACTTCGATTTTCATTAAGTGAGTTCCTCCAAAATCTGCCTAACCTTCTCGTCTTGCCTTTTTGAAAGCGGCTCAATCAAGTTAACAGCAGCCTTGGCAATTTTTTCGGCTTCTTCCCGACTGTAGCGTTCAGAAAAGATTTGCAAGAAATATTCGAAGCTCTTCGTTTTCAAATCCTTAATTTCACTTTCGAATATGGAGCGAACAACAGTCTCTGGAACCTCGCTTTCCCGCAGCAAAACCACCGGATGAACAAGCAAAGCCTTCTCAGCGGCGCCCCGGATTTGGGCGATATCAACCTCTGCACGGCTAGCCTCAACCGGCAAGACGCCCCGCAAAACTGGTATAAGCACAGCACCCTCCTCATCAGCACCCCTAACAAGCTGAACGGAAAGCTCGGTTATTTTCGATGCTGTAACGCCAGTAAAATCATGCTCTAAAACAACAAACTTGCGGGGAGACTCCAACTTTATAAACTGTGGGTTAGCCTCACCCTTCTCGTTCACTTCCACGTAGTAGAAGCCCTTCTCGTTCCCAGCCTCATCATAATTTATTGTCTCAGTGCTTCCGGGATAAACGAGCAATCCGGTTTTGAGCTTCCCTATGTAGGGTTTGTGAACATGACCGCCCGCGTAATAGTTGAAACCTTCTGGTATAAGCCCAACGGTAGCTTCAGCCTCTATGTAAGGCGGGATAACCTCTGGAAGATCTAGTGCCATGTGGAAAACGAAAATATTGAAAAGTGAAGGATCTGGTGTTGGCTTGTTCTGCTCCATGAAAGTTGGAAGCATCTCTTCGGTTTTACGCCTAGTCCGATAGTTGGGCACTCCGTAAACGTAGCAGTATCCAGGTTTTCGCCAGCATGCCCCTTCACGTCTTGGCAGATAGAGGATAAGCCCGGCACTATCCAGCGGATTAAGAATCGTACTTGTGACAACGTTTGGCGCCGAGTCATGGGAGCCGTCAACAACTAGCACCGGAATGCCAGCCTCCCGAAGTCGGCTAAAGTTTTTTATAGCATTTTCTAATGTGACGTTAGATGGTCGGGCATTATGGAACAGGTCTCCAGCGATTATGAGAAACGTGGGTTTTAGCTCAAGGGTTTTGTCAATAAGCTCCTTAAACGCCTTGTCAAAGTCTTCACGTCTAACCTCTAAACCATATTGCGAATAGCCCAGATGCAAGTCGGCCGCATGAACGAAGCTGAAAGCCTTCACGCCTTCTCCACCTTCCAAATTAACTGGACGCGTACCCCTATTAACGTTTAGCCCATCGCCAGCAGAAACATATAAAGAGAAAAAGCCATTTTAAGCGGTTAAAAGGTGCCACAAAAATGAAGTGTCAAAAATGTGAAACGGAGACCTCTCTGCCGTTTAGGTGCCCCTACTGTGGAGGATACTTTTGCACTGAGCATCGCCTACCGGAAAACCATGAATGCCCAAAAATGAAGTCGGCACGAGCACCAGTAAGAGAGGAGCAGACACAATTCCCTCAATCATGGAAGCCAATCGAATACACCATTACATATTTCCCAATAAAACCCGGAAGTAAAATTCACTTTAGCGTTAAAGAAGTCACGCATCTAGCGGCGGCGGCACTACTTGTTTTGGGCATAGGACTATCATTAGGAATGACACCAACAATAATCCAAAATATTGGAGGCATCCCCATGCTATTCGCATTTGGAGTCCTAGTAACAGTATCCTTCCTAATCCACGAACTAGCCCACAAATTCACAGCTCAAAAAAGCGGTGCATGGGCAGAATTCAGAATAATGCTTTTTGGCCTAATATTAACAGCCATATCCATCGTTTCACCACTTTTTAAGATTATATCACCCGGAGCAGTAGTTATAGCAGGATTAACTAGCAAAAGCAAACTTGGGAAAATCTCAATAGCTGGTCCATTAACAAACATTTTATTGTCTATAGGATTTTTCTTAGCGGCACATTTTGTATCGCCCAACAGCATCTCATATCTCTTTCTTTTGGCTTCCTGGATAAACGCCTGGATATCCTTCATTAACCTAATTCCTTATGGGATGCTTGACGGTTACAAAATTTTCTTATGGGACAAGTTCGTGTGGGCTTTAGCCTTCATCACAAGTTTAGTTTTAATGATAACATCGCTCATACTTTTTACAAGTTTGTAAACCGCAGTACCCGTTGAATAGTCTCTAAAGAAGCTCTATTGTTACATGCACTTCTTCTGGGACACGGATACGCATAATCCGTCTCATGGCACGTTCTTCAGCATCGATGTCCACTAATCGTTTATGGATGCGCAACTCCCATTTATCCCATGTAGATGTCCCTTCGCCACATGGAGACTTCAAAACTGGAACCTTAAGCCTCTTGGTTGGCAATGGGATAGGCCCAACTATTTTCACCCCTGTTTTTTCAGCTATTGCCTTAAGTTCTTGGCATACTTCCTCAAGCTTCTTGTAGTCTGTACTTGTTAGGCGTATCCGCGCCTTTCTAACCATAGCCTAATACTCCAAACCTTCAACCTTTTATATCTTTTAGCGGGTATCCTTTTAGACAATAAACCATAGATAAAAACTTATCGAAATAGAAGTACGTAAACTAGTAAAAGAGGCGTAAAGATGAAGCTGAAAGTTAAAGGTATAATCATAGATTTGGACGGTACAATTGTGGATTCAAGAGAGGTCTACCGTGAAGCCCTAGAAAGAGCCCTAGAGAAGCTTGATGTCAAAAATTTTAACTCCAACTTGATTTTGGAAATTCCAAGGAGGTTAGAGCAGAACTTACCAATAAAGGACCTGCTACCAAAAATAGATGTTGAAAAATTTCTAAGAGTTTATCTTGAGGCTTATTATAGGATTGCCGAGGAAAAGGCAAAACCACTGCCAAACATACAGAAAACTCTCGAAACGCTTTCAAGAAAGGCTAGGCTTGCGCTATTAACAATGCGTTACGTCCCATATGAAAGTGTCGGAAAATGGCTAGAGAAAGTGGGCTTAGCCAAATATTTCCAATGTGTTGTGACAGCGTTGAACACAAGATTCCCAAAGCCTTCTCCTAAGGCGCTTATTGACTGCGCCGAGCGGTTAGGCATCGAGGTGGGCAAATGCGCTATTGTAGGCGATTCCATAACAGACATTAAAGCCGGAAAGAGCGCCGGAGCAAAAACAGTCGCCGTTTTATCTGGAATATTCACGAGGGAGGAATTAGAAAATGAAAAGCCTGACCTAATCATTAGGGAAATCAGCGAGCTTCCAAATTTTCTATGTTAAAGGATATTACGAACATGCAATATAGTTGAAAATTACTTGAGAATGTTATAGAAACAACTATAAATAAAGCTTAATTACTTAACTTTCCTAATCTTGTTAGGCGGAGAGGGCTTCGAAAACAATGAATTTCATCGAGGTACTATTGTCTGAGAAGTTAAAAAACAAAAATCCAACACTTGACATTTTCGGCGCTGATCGGAAGGTTTTACAGATAGCATGCCAAGACTTCACCAACTACTTGAAGGTTTACTGGAACCTTGTGGGCAAGGAGGTAAACGAATTCGAACTCGCTGACAAACTTGAAGAGTTCTACCAGAAAGAGCCTAAAGAGTTTGAAGAGTTCATAGAACTCTGGACTGGTACATGGTTGAAAAAATGGGGCGAAAGAGTAAAACTCCTAATAGGCAATGAGGGAGCCCAAAAGTGGAACAAAGTGACAAAAATCCTAAACAATGCAGAACCATTATGGAGAAGGCTTACCAATCGCAGAGAATTGCAAGAAGTGGTTATATCAACTCTCATAAGGAACGGCGAAATCTGCGGCACGTCAATTTTGGCCGAAAACCTCCTAAAAATGGAGTTGAGCGAAAACAGGAAGAAGTATACAAGCGACCAGGAACAAGTGCTAAATGTTGTAAATAACACATTGCGCAAAGCTAGAGAACTGATAAGAAGCAAAGGACCGCTAATATTTGTCAGAATTGATAAGGGCTACTACAACAATAACGAGTTTTAGCGGATTCTATCTCTGTTAAGGTTTTTAGTCTGCCAAGAATAACGCCTAATAGTTGTCGACGCCCCGTAGCCGCATGCAGCACACCGTTTTTTAGAAACATTGTAGGCTCTCCTTCCACAACGCCTGCAGCGAATGTGAAGCGTTTTGCCAGCACGTTTTCCAAAGGACGGTGTTCCCTTTCCCAAAAATTTTCACCTAGGAGGGGGCGATATTAGAACGACGTTGTCTCCGCGAACAATTATTAAGCCGAGCTTCTTAGCGTTTTCAGCGTCGGTCGTTTCTTCCGTGTCCTCAAGAACAAGGTTTAAATGTTGGTCAAAGCCCTTCAATCTGCCTCTAAGGCTTTTTCCACCCTTCAACCTTACAAGAACTATTTTTCCAAGGTTCTGCTCAAGGATTTCGGTAGTCATCTCGCTCATTTGCAGACCTCAATTAGACATTTACCCTTTTTATACCTAGTCTTACTTACTTATTTAATCTAATAAATCTAATACTTAAAATTATACCATTTAAACCTATCCTCGGGCGAGAAGCGGAAAACCATGTCTAGAAGGTTTAAGAGGCATTTGTTAAAGGATAAAGAATCAAAGAATCTTTTAGAAAAAGCCTCAAAAAGGCTGAAAATAGATTTAGAAAGATGCTTTACGAGCGCGCCGAAGGTGGAGGTTGCTGAAGCAAATTTTGGCGAGATTTACCTTATAAATGGCGAACCGGTGTTTTTCAAAAGCGGAGAGAACATTTATCCAACACTCCTATTCAAAGAAGTTCTCAGTTTTTTGCCAAAAGCTGTCGTGGATATGGGGGCTGTCCCTCACATTTGTAATGGTGCAGATGTAATGGCCCCAGGAATTTTACGCTTTGAAGGAGAATTCTTGAGGAATAACATAGTTCTAGTTGTGGACGAGAAATATGGCAAGCCTATTGCTGTAGGCGAAATCCTTTACAACTCAGAGGAGGTTGCTGAAGTTAAGCATGGCGTTGTTGTCAAGAACGTTCACTACGTTGGCGATAAAGTCTGGAAAATCATAAAAGAATTGGCAAGCGCATAAGCAAATTAAGCTAAAATCAATATTTTAGATTCGTAAATTAATTAACACAAATCTATATTTAGGTTCAGAGCACCGCTCAATAAAGAAACACTTAAACTCTTAAAAGGGGTTAAATAAAAAATATATAAAGGGCTTAAATAGAGAGGAGAAGTTTGCCGGGTTTAGGTGAACTCTTCCGCAAATACAAGAAAGAGGGAAAGGCGGAAACGCCAAAAGCGGAAGTAAAAGAGAAGCCCGGCAAAACCTTCTTGAAGGCTATGCCCCTTCGAGACTTGTCCGACTTGGACATCGTCAAGAGGGAGGTGCGCTCCGGAAACATACTAATTCTTAGAATAACTCCTCTTGCAAATAAGAGCATTGACGATGTTAAAAAGGCTGTAAACGAGTTATGCGAGTTTGTCGAGTCTGTCGGCGGGGATATAGCCCGCCTAGGTGAGGAACGTGTGGTTATTTGTCCATCCAACGTGAAAATTTGGAGAGAGAAAACGCCGGTGGCAAGCGAGCCTATAGCTACAGCAGCCTAATAGTCTCCATAACTGCGGGCGTAAAGCTTTGGATTCCACATTTCTTCTCTATGAAACTGGATATGCTGGCTATTTTTGCTTTCTCGCCGTGACAAACTATAACTCGTTCTGGTCTAGGCTTTATATTGGTTAAATAATTTATTATTTGCCGCCTATCAGAGTGCCCCGAAAAGCCTTCTATAGATTCCACACGCATCTTAACTTTTACAACGCTCATTTTGCCCTCGCTGTCAATCATTACTACCTCGTTTATGCCCTTTTGAACACGCCTTCCAAGAGTGCCCTCAATTTGGTAGCTTACAAAAACTATAGTGTTTCTCTCGTCTTCTGCTAAGCTTTTGAAGTATTCTATTACTGGTCCGCCTTCAAGCATGCCCGAGGTAGCCATGATTATACAGGGTTCTCCCTCAACAATACTTTGTCTAACGCTTGGATGCTCAACAACTGTGAAGTAGTCCGATTCGAAGGGGTTCACTCCATTGTGGAGGATGCTGTTTCTGACCTCCCTACCTAAATATTCTGGATAAGCCGTATGGATTGCCGTAGCTTCGGAGATCATACCTTCAATAAACACTGGAGCCTCTTTCATTACTCCACGCTTCATGCAGCCGTCTAAAACAAGCATTATTTCCTGTGCTCTGCCAACGGCTGGAACTGGAATTAGAATTTTGCCCCTCTTCTCCAGAGTTTCATTCACTATTTTCATTAGGCGTTCCTCAGCCTCAACCCTTGAGGGCATAATGTCCTCAGGGCCGCCATAAGTGCTCTCAGTTATGACAGTTTCAGCTCTTGGGAACTCAGCTGTTGCCGCCTCTAGGAGCATGGTCCGTGCATACTTGTAGTCACCTGTATAAACAATGTTGTGTAAGCCTTCGCCAATGTGCAAATGCACTATTGAGGATCCTAAAATGTGCCCGGCATTGTGCAATGTCAGCCGCACGTCTGGGGCAATATCCGTTACAACGCCGTAACGAAGTGGAATTGTGTGAAGAACGCACTCCCGAACGTCTTTCTGATCATACGGCGGGATTATACCCTGCTTACTAGCCACATCTAGATAGTCAAGCTGAAGCAGGGTCATAAGGTTGGATGTCGGAGCAGAACAGTAAACAGGACCTTCGTAGCCATACTTGTATAAAAATGGCACCAAGCCGCAGTGATCAAGGTGAGCGTGACTTATAACAACAGCGTCCAGCGAGTCTATCTCGAAAGCTGGATGATCAAACCTTGGAAAAGCCTCAAAAGGCTTCGACGAGCCTGGATTTATGCCGCAGTCTAAGAGGATGCTGCTTTCTCTTGTCTGGACAAGGAAGGCCGAACGTCCAACTTCTTGAACGCCACCTAAAGGCGTAATCCGAACATCTCCAACCTCGAAAACTTTTGGTCTGAAGATTCTTTCGCCGAAAGCGCGGAGGTTCCGCTCCCTTTCCTTGCTTTCAGAATGGAGATAGTGGCGCATGTGTGCAATTATTTTAGAGCGTAGTGGTGGACTTCTCAAAACATGGGGACGCCACTTTGTCTTCTTTATAATTTCCTGCAAGACGGTGCCATTTTTCCCTATGACTAGCCCAGGCTTTTTAGCCTCAATGATTATTTCGCCTAGACTTGGGTCAAAGTACACGTCTGTGACTTCAGCCTCTGGCGGAATTATTTCGCGGGCTATTTTCTCTGCCTCTCTCTCTGAAAGCCTCACGGATGGGTCAGAGCGGACAACTATTCTTTTTCTAATGACGTTTACTATGTCTGCGATTAGGCTACTCTGCTCCACGAGGATCTCTGGTTTTTTTGCGTAGACTGCAAGCATTGGACCCTCATATTCCACCCTTGTGACTTCAGCCTCTTTTGGAACATGCTCAAGTATGTATTTGCTTATTTCGATTTTCTCCCTTTCAGTGTTAGGCGCCAACTTTTAGACTTCC
Source organism: Bathyarchaeia archaeon (assembly GCA_038868115.1). Lineage (GTDB taxonomy): Archaea > Thermoproteota > Bathyarchaeia > Bathyarchaeales > Bathycorpusculaceae > JAGTQI01. The sequence continues at coordinate 2,822 of JAWBXA010000012.1, read as the reverse complement.
TTTCAGTTTGCAGCTAAAAGTTTCCTCTTTTCCTCCTCAGTTAATTCCTTATAACCGTTAGCGTCAACAACTGCGACATTGAAGCTGTCTCCGCTAGCTGAGTCCCTCTTCATAGCTGAGTCAACAGCCCTAACAACTATGGGTAGAGCCTCAGCCACCGACATGCCTTCTCGAAACTTGTCCTCCAAAACGCCATAGGCTATTGGAGAACCAGAACCGGTGGCGACACATTTCTCTTCTGTTAGGCTTCCGAAAGGGTCTATAGAGAAAACATGAGGCCCGGTGTCGTCAACTCCGCCTATCAACACTTGAGTTGCTAGTGGTATGTATCTTGCTGAAAATAGGAGGTTTGCCATTAGCCTTGCCGCTGAGCTTATGGGCATAGGTCTTCCCATGTTTATCTTGTAAAGCTGGGCATTAGCCGTTAAAATGTCCACCGTTCGTTGAGCGTCGGCGACTGTTCCAGCAATGGTCATAGCCATGTGGTCGTCTATCTTGTATATTTTCTTTCCATGTTTGTGGGCCACATAGAATCCCATAGTTACTCGGGTATCTGAGGCCAGAATTATCCCGTCTTTGCAGACAACCCCTATGGTTGTTGTCCCCTTCAACATCAACTTGTCAACTACATTGTTATTTGACATTTTACGCGTTTCTCCCAAAACTTAAACGCATCGCCAAATTTACTTCGTTAGGAAGCAGCATTATTTAGTCACGTCACGAAGCTTATTAAATATTACGCTTCGAAAATGCAATTTCATCTATAAACGTTTACTTAGATTATGTCCTCTTCCTTTGTTAGCTCGTCTTCCTACGCCCAGTAACATCTTTTAGAAACACCATCAAACTCTTCAATCCATCCTGGGGTTTTTCCTTGCCGCACTTCATAAGTAATATTGCATTTTCCCTTTTCAATAGTCGCCCTATCAAACATGACAATGAATTTAGATTCTTAATTCTTAGTTTGTATTATTTGGGATCGCTCTAGAATTAAAATTCATAGCTTAAATTTATTCATGCCAAAGGCATGGTTGTAAAAAAGGTTTTAAGAGTGTCATGTCCATACCATTTTAAAGGAAACGCCTAACAAGTGATTGATTTGCCTTTAAAACGTCACTGGATGCAGCTTCCAAGAGAGGTAATTGTCGGAGAGGGCGTAATAGAACAAATCGCAGAAATTTCCAAAAGGTTGGGCTTCACGGAATCCGCCCTAATAATTACTGGTAAAAAAACCCACAACATTGCTGGGAAAATTGTTAAGGAAATCCTTGAAAAAGAGGGAGTGCAAGTCAGAACGCTCATTGTGGAAGCAGCAACCATAAATGATGTGGAGGCTGTTAAAGAGGAAGTTAGAGCCTTAAAACCTCAAGTGGTTTTTGGCGTGGGCGGAGGAACAAAAATTGACGTTGCAAAGCTAAGTTCTGCTCGGCAAGGGGTGCCCTTTATAAGTGTTCCAACAACAGCCTCCCATGATGGAATTTCAAGCCCGCTTTCGTCTGTTAAGGGTCTTGAAAAACCTTTTTCGGTAATGGCTCAAGCCCCGGTAGCCATAATAGCCGACACAAACATAATTGCACAGACGCCTCACCGTTTTATTGCAAGTGGCTGCGGAGACGTCATTGCAAAATTCACAGCCGTGAGAGACTGGAAGCTTGCAAGCATGGATAAGAACGAATATTATGGGGAGTACGCCGCAAGCCTGGCCCTAATGAGCGCGAGGCTCGTGATGCGAAACGCCAGCCTCATAAAACCGGAAAACGAGGAAGGACTACGCGTGCTCATTGAAGCCCTGATAAGCTGTGGAGTAGCCATGAGCATCGCCGGGAGCAGTCGCCCATGCAGTGGAGCGGAACACTTGTTCAGCCACGCTCTAGACCTCATAAAGCCGAACAACGCCCTTCACGGCGAGCAGTGTGGAATAGGAACAATCGTTATGGCTTATCTGCACGGCGCCAACTGGAAACACATAAAGGAAACCCTAAAAACTGTTGGAGCGCCAACCAACGCCTACGAACTGGGACTAGCGAAAGACGATGTGGTCAAAGCCTTGTTTATGGCTTCTTCCATAAGACCTGAACGCTACACGATTCTCAACAAGTTAGACCTAAGCCTAGAAGAATGTGAGAGAATCGCAAAAATAACCGGGGTTGTTTAGGCTTTTGCCTTTGGTTCTGCCGTAAAGGTTTCCGTGAACTTTACGGCTGTTATTTCTGGGAAAAACTTCTGTATGTCTAGGGCTATGCCACGCTTTGCAACTTGAATTCCTTCCAGGTAAAAGGCTTCTTCAGGCATTTCTATGCTAACACTTTTCGCCTTAATGGTGAACTTGAACTTTTCAGCCTCAACTGTTGGTATTCTGCGGTGAATTAGGGCGGCTATCTTCTCTTCTGGCGTTTCAAGCTTCTTCTTGACCGTAACCTCGTAAACAAGGGTTTTTCCAGCCAATGGAGGATTAAAGTCTAAAAGGACGCGCCCAGCGCCAATAGCCCTAACAGTTGCCATTTTACCGTCGTATTCGAGGCGCATTCCAAGGGTTGGGGTTATGCCCTTAGCCGTCAAGTGCCTAAGAGGAACTCGCTTAACTTTTTCTGGGTCTCTTGCTCCAAAGGCTTTTTCTGGCGGTATCTCTACAGTTTCAGTTTTTCCAACTTCCATGTTTGTTAGGCTTTCATCCAAAGCCTTTAGGACCCAGCCCTCGCCTATAACAACGAGTTTTGGCTCGTAGATTTCGCCCTCTTTGTAGAGGCGTTCTTTTTTGGCTACCTCCTCAATTGTGGTGTCGAAGACTTCTCCTGTCTCTTTTACCTTTGCCACGTAATCTA
>JAWBXA010000011.1:35614-37360 GCA_038868115.1 Bathyarchaeia archaeon | reverse complement strand
GACATAGAGGAGCAGCAGACTCGCTATGAAGGCTGCTACGCTTAATGGTAGGTTCATATGCAATCCTTGGCATTTTTGTTATCATTTTCCCATCACACTTCAAAAACGGAGATATAAACCTATCTGGACTTTAAGCCTTATATCAAGCATGCCTTAAACAAAAACTCAGGCATGAAATTTTATTGGAGTGTTGGCGGGATGAAAACCCTAAGCCTGTTCAAGGCGCTGAGCTTTTCTTTGTCGCCCAGTTTTGCATCTTCAATAGCCCTTCTTAGGATTTGTATGGATTCATCCATGGCTTTTCTGTCCACTGGGTAGGGGACGCCGTCTTTTCCGCCATAGGCGAAGGAGTATTTCACAGGGTCTTTCCAGCTTGGCTTTTCGCCGTAAATCAGTTCTGCTATTAGGGCTAAGCCGCGGACTGTTGCGGCGCCAACGCCCTTAAAGCCTAAAAGCTCTTCGTAGTTTCTTGGTTTGAACTCGTAGACTTGTTGTAGGGCTTTCCAGTTTATGTTGGCTGGCATGGATAAAACGTCTATCGGGTAGTCTGCCCATCGGGTTTGGGCTGTTTTTGGCAGCCACTCTTCTAGCGATTTTTGGCAGGATGGGCGTATGGACATTATTAGGCGCATAAGCTTCTTTGGCGGTTCGCATGCCAAGTCCACGGAGGCTTTTCTGCAGCCTTCGCTTTCTTTTGCCGTCATGTCAAGGGCTATTTCGCGTTTTACATCGCCGACAATGGCGTTGTGGGGCTCTACAACAAAGTTTTTGACGTTTTCCGAAAGCCAATGATAGCGCCTTGCTGTGCGGTCTTGGGGACAAATTCCCTGCTGTAAAACAGCCCATCGCCCATTCTTGTCAACAAAGAAGGCGTGGTGATAAAGCTGATAGCCGGCTTGAATGGCTGTGTTGTCAACTTTTGCGCTCATTCGGCTGGCGTACTGTAGGCTTTCTATCCTATGGTCGGGAAAACCGAATTTTTCGCTTACAAGCTCGATTTCTAAGGGCGTTTGCCTTGAAATTTTTCCTTTTCCGCCGCAGACTGCCACACCATGCTCTTCTGGTGTAACCGCTTGTTTTAGTACTCCTGTGACGACAGTTGTCACGCCTGATGAGTGCCAGTCATAACCCAAAACGCAACCTAAAGCCTGAAACCAGAAGGGGTTTGATAGGCGTTCCAGAAACTCACCAGTCCCATACTCATCTATTATTATTGTTACTATTTCTCGGGCTAGTTTTCGCATACGGACAACTAGCCACTTCGGCGCCTTACCATAGTGAAGAGGAAGTTTAGCCACACCTGTTATCTGCATTTAACCTCTAACCATTAAATGCATAATTTTAGCCCTATTTTTACCTTGCCAAAAATGTCAATTTTTCAGCTCGCGCTAACAGCAAAATTGATAGCTCTATTTTAGCGGAAAAGTCATTTGCGTTTGCCGAAGAACTACAAAACAATATCTCTCCATAAATTTATGCGAACTTTGGAAAATGAGGCTTGTTTCAAACCTCATCCTTCTAGTCCTTCCTATATTTTGATGATGGTTGCAAGTTATTTTTTGGCTAGCACTTCTTTTTCTACATGTTTGCCATAGACCAAGAATGGAATATTTAATAAAATGAATGTTCCAAGGAGCGAAAAATAGCTAAAGTAGTTTTCCTCAGCTATGAAAATAATTGTTGGCACAAGATTAATCATTCTCCCGAGCATTAAGCCCACCTCCATTAGAACTAGAATGCTTGCAT
>JAWBXA010000011.1:30810-35516 GCA_038868115.1 Bathyarchaeia archaeon | reverse complement strand
GAATGAATGTTCCAAGGAGCGAAAAATAGCTAAAGTAGTTTTCCTCAGCTATGAAAATAATTGTTGGCACAAGATTAATCATTCTCCCGAGCATTAAGCCCACCTCCATTAGAACTAGAATGCTTGCATAATGTTCTTGGCTGAAAGAGTCTCCATAGTGGGCGAGCCATGAAATGGTGAAGGCGCTAGCCAAACCAGATAAGGCGGATAAAAGCACTATTTGCTGTGGTGTGGTGGCATGCCCTATTAGGAAAAACCATATGGCGTTTAGCACAACGCCTATTACAGTGAATTCAGCGCGTCTCATCTTAACGTCTGAAAGCCAGTTAACCAGAAAAGTTATAACGGAAACCACAAGGCTTGTTAAGGCTAAGACAAAGCCCATCCTGGAGATTGTTTCAGAAATTCTACTAACGAAGAGGGGATAAGCCAACCAGTAGGCTTGAGACATGCCAAAAATTATAAAAGTAATAAAGAAAATGGAGATTTTACGCCATCTTGGAATTAACAAACCATGAGACTCACGTCTAAACTTTACCCGTGTAAAAAAGATTAAGGCAGCAAAATAAAGGGCCACGCATGATCCCAGAAGAATTGGAAAACCAAAATTTTCAATGATTAAGCCACCAACCGCTGGACCGGTGATGCTGGCTATTGATGGAATTATTATGGAGAAGAGGCTTACTGAACGTGCCCTAACCGTGGACTCGCTTAACCTAAACTGTAGAAGGTTGAAGCTTGGCCAAAAAGTGGCTATGCTCAATCCATAGGCGATGCCCAAAAACACAGGATTTTTAACAAATATTAGAAGTGCGTGGAAAATCATTGTAAAGAACACACCGAAGCATATTAATCTCTCAAAATTTCTAATAAACTCAAGCAGAGTTATGGGCAAAAGCCCAATTAGAATGAAGGTAGCCAGTAGCAAAACTGCTATCTGGTTGATGTTCAGCCCAAGTTTTGCGTAGTAGACTGGTAGAAACATGCTTATCATATTACTGGAAAAGAAGTAGATGCAAGAGGCAATCCCGAGATTTTTAAAGTCCTTCGTCAGCACTTGAAATCCCTTAAGGTTTTTGTTCTATTCAAGTAGCTTACTGTACCAAATGTAGGTTTGGCTTCGTTTAAAGCCAAGCTTTTCCATGAAACGCATACCGGCTAAATTCGTGCCCTCTACGTCAACTATGGCTATACGGGCACCTTTCTCCTTGAAACGTTTTTCCAACTCGCGGTAAAGCCTCCTCCCAACTCCTTGCCGGCGGCGCATACGTTTAACACCAGCCCAAACAAAATAGCCGTAAGTCCAAGGGCTGAAAGGTCGCTTCAAAATAGTGCCTATGGTGAATCCAACAACTCTTTTTGAGGTTGTGTCTTCAGCTACTAAGCAGAGTTCTTGGTCTTCTTGAAAGAGTGAAAGCAGCTCGTTGATGTTCCATGTCCGATATGTGAACTGCAGCTGGGAAGGCGTAAAAATCTTCTCGCTTAAACGCCAAACCTCCGGCAAGTCCTCCAAAGTCATCTGCCTGATCTCAATTTCAACTCGCCGTTTTTTAGCATGTTTACGCTTATGCTTTGAAACTGATTTTTTAGCCAACTCTTGCTCCTTCAAGACCTAGAATTTGAGTAGATGAACGATATAAAACATTCCAAAATATAGAGACTATTAACTGTTGGTTTTTCCGGCTCTAAAAAATGTTTTTACCCACTGAACCTATAATCTTGGGGTTGGTGGTTTAGTGCAACTTTCTCCACTAAGCGACGCTGTTAGGCGAACATGCAACATACTGAAACATGGAGCCGTAATGCAGGTTCTAGATTATGAAAAACGCTTCTCATCTCTAAGGGCTTTTTACCAAAGCCTCCTCTCAAACTTAATAAAAACAGATTTTCCCACAAAGGAAGCCTGCGAAACAGCAAGAGAATTCTTCGGCGTCCCGTCCGTCCGCTTTGCTGGTATAGATGGAACTATGTACTCGCGGCCTCTCTTCGACCTGGTGGTTTTTTTTGGGGGGGCCTATGCCTCAACTGGAACAATAACCTTTCATGAGGATAAACCACCAATAGTCAAGTATGACGAGCGGACAGCTAGGCATGGTGCTGGCATATCAAGCGTGGTGCCAATTTACGTAAATGAAATTCCAGACGTGGACCAAACATTTTTTGAGGCTTCGCAACCAGACGAGGTCAGCCTCGGAAAACCGCTAACAGAAGAATCCATAATAAACAATGCGACTGTAGCTAACTGGATAATGACCTTCGCCGAATACTACTTGGCTTACAAGCTCGCCACAGACAGCGAACAAAATTTTCGAATAATCTTGATGGATAGAAGCCTATCAATAGAACGCGCAAGCCTCCTATACGACACTTCAAAACGCGCCCTATGGGAAGCAAAAAGCAACATTCTGGGCTACAGGATAGACGGAGAACCCATAGACATAAACGAACTGACAATGGCTAGACACTTCGTCTGCAACGAGCAATTGAGTTTGCCGCCGCCGAGAGCTGACTACCTACACTATGCCATAATAGACCTTTTAAGGCGTAAAGGCGCCCTGTCAAAGAGACAAATATTAGCCGAATTCAATATAACAGACGAAAAACGTGCAAAAAGAGTAGAGCGAAGCCTAAAAACCTTAATAAAAAAGGGCTTTCTAAATGAGAAGAACGAAGTTTACACGCTGAACGCGAAATACGCGCGGACATGGGAACGCATTAAAAAGCTTGTAACAAGCATAGGTGACAGATTCTTCTTTACGGAAAATCCGGAAACCGCCAACCTAATGAAAATAGTTAAGGATGGAAATGAGCATTGGCTCACAACCCTAGATATCGCTTTCTTAACGCTTTTCACACTGCACATGCTGATGGAAGAATGTTGGAGTAGGCACATACTCCTAATAGGCGTAACAAAAGACACGGCGGCAAGAGACTTCAAACGCCAACTAATCCCAATAATGGGCAACAACGACCTACTAAACACAAACATAACAAGGGAAGAACTGGAAAAACTACCCAACACAGACCGAATGATCCTCCAATCAGCAAGCATACTAAACGCAGACAAAATAACACCTCCATGGAGTCTAATAGAGTATGATTCAGCCTTCAGAACAATGGTGCCAGACAAGCAAAACCGAAAGGGCTACGTTTCAGGCGCCATAAAAAACAAAATAGGCCTAGAAAAAGCCTTCCTAAAAACCTACGTGCAGCTGAGCCGAGCGAAAACGGATCCGCTGCTTAGAAGCAACGTCCTCCTCGTGGACCGCCTCGTCTATCCGGAATACGATTATAGGCCTGAAACGATTGTGGAGTTTTGGAACGAGTTGAGCGACGGAACAAAAGAGCCCGTAGAAGTGATCCTTTACATAGACAAGAATGTGCCAAATGTACTGCAAAATCTTGTCATGAACGTTTTGGTGGCTATGGCGCCATCCAACATTCCAGAGGCCTTCGGACACAACACGCCACTGTTTATTGCGGATAAAATCGCCAAGTGGAATTATAGCCAATTCAAGCGGGTTGTCGACACCACAGCCGAGTGGATCCTCAATAACCATAAATTGAGAAAGTTCATATTCTATATGAGCACTTTTAGGGAGAGGAGAACAGCCATTGAAGCCGCAAGGAGAGAACAGATTTAACAACCTATGCTTCACGGATTTTGACGGAAAGTTTAGGGCTAGACTAGCCGCTGTCATGCCCCGCTTCTTCGGAGGAGCAGAAGAGTCCAAGTTGGCGGGAACAAGCGCCCGCTACAGCTGCCGCATAAAAGTGGAATACCAAAAAGACCTAATGGGACTGCTGGAGGAAGGCATGCTTCTGGCAGCAAAAAACTTTAAGCAGGCGCTTCTTGGCGAGGAACGCTACACGCTTATGGAAATAAGCCGCGTCTGGCCGGAACACTTCGGTTTAAGGGGCTTGTCAGATCATGGCTATTACCCAATGCAGTTCGAAATTATTGAGCAGTCGGAGGCAGATTGGCAGACAGACGACCGCTCAACAATGATGATCCAGATAGACGCCATACCAATAAACTACGACTTGGTTATAGGTGAAAACTGTGATTACAAGTTTGTTAAAGGCTTCTCCTATCCGGTGGTAGGTAGTCCAGTCTACATCCTAAACAGTGAAATGATTAACCGCATGTACAACCAAAAAATAACAGAAAAGCTTGGCGTAGACCCATCAAAAACTGTGGAAGATGCAAGGCTTGACCCGAGGCTTGGCATTGTGAAAATGTTCCAGACAAGCAGCACCGTCATACCAATATATGTGGATTTTGAGAAGCTTGTCCGGTACCACTTTGGGGTTTTCGCCTTCACCGGTGGCGGAAAAAGCAACTTAATGTCAAACATTTTGAGGCGAATTCTGCTCCATACCGATGATGTTAAGGTCGTGGTTTTCGACATAAGCTGCGAGTATATTTTCCTACTCCTCGACCTTCTGGCAGACGAGAAGATTCCGTCAAAGGTTATCCTCGAACATAGGATAGACTCCATTGAACAGTTCTTCAACTCCGTTGTCAAACCAAGAGAGTACGAGGCTGACGAGAGAATAAAGTTTGGACTCAAACGCATAATGGAACGGGACAAAGTGGCATTTTACACAAGGCCAAAACAAAAAATCCCCACATACGCCCAGTTCCTAGAGGAGTTAAACGACCAGAGGAAAAGCGTCACTGACAGACCACACTATTTGAATGC
>JAWBXA010000011.1:0-30710 GCA_038868115.1 Bathyarchaeia archaeon | reverse complement strand
TAATGGAACGGGACAAAGTGGCATTTTACACAAGGCCAAAACAAAAAATCCCCACATACGCCCAGTTCCTAGAGGAGTTAAACGACCAGAGGAAAAGCGTCACTGACAGACCACACTATTTGAATGCTATAGATAGAATTCACGACGCCATATTGGATTATATGGAGACCCATGGATTAAGCGAAAACCAGGAAGTAAGCGAAGATTTCATCAAATATATAGATGACGTATGCATAGCCACAGTGGAAGAGTTCAAAGTCCACGACAAAAGCGGCCTATACGGCTGGGCAACAACTAGGAACACGATCCTCGACCAGATAAGGAAACGCCAAGAGGAAATGAAGAAAGAGACTGGTGGACTAACGGCAGAAAAAATTAGGGAACTCCTAGAGGGTGACATGAGGCTTGTGTGCATTTCCATATCAGACCCAGCAACAATAAAAGAGCTTGTCATAACGTTAACCCACGATTTGCTTATCAGAAGAAAACGCATGTTTCAGGTGAAACCCTACATTCTCCTCGTTTTCGATGAAGCCCAAGAGTTTATACCAGAACTTTCAGGCGCGGTTGGCATAGACAAAAAGTGCAGCAAACAGGTGGAAACATTGCTTAGGCAAGGACGGAAATATGGTTTGGGCGTTTGCATAGCAACACAGCGCATAGCTTACTTAAACACTAATTCCTTACAGCAGCTCCACACGTACTTCGTTGGCACGCTGCCCCGCCCATATGACCGCGCCTTGATAAGCGACACCTTCATGATAGACAAGGGCATATTAGAAAAAACATTAGAGTTCGCGCCTGGCGAGTGGCTCCTTTCAAGCTACATAGCCACAGGCATAGAAAACGTGCCCATATTCATAAAAGCAGACAATGCGGAAAAAGAGATAGAAAAATTCCTCAAAAACGCCGTTTAGCACCTCAATCATACTTGTAGAAGTAGCATACCAACCAGCGTAAAGCAAGCTACAGCGACAACAATTGGCATTACTAGAAAGCCGTATTTGGAGAATTCTGAGAATGAGATCGTGTGACCTTTACTTGAGAGAATTTTTGCCCACATTAGCCCGGCGAGCGCTCCGGTCAGCATGAAGTTAGCTCCAATGTTGCTTCCAACCACCAGCGCCAACATTGAGCCAAATTTGGCAGCGGGAGTGGCTGAAAAGGATGGGCTTTGCAGAGTTTTAACGAAAAATATTGTCATGGGGTGGTTATTCATTAAACTGGCGGCAAGCGACGACAAATAGCCCACACTAAACACCGTAGCCGCAACATTTGTGGAGACTTTTGAAAACTGAAATGCAAGTAAGTTCGTCCAACCTGAAGATGCCAAACTTTCAACTATAACAAAAAGTCCAATAAGGAAGGGTGCAATCTTCCAAGGCATCCTCCTTAAAATTGTTAAAATATTAGAACGCGCCAGCAATAGGTCGTGAAGCAGCATTATAAATGCGGATATTAGGGTAATTATCCAAGGCTGGACGCCAATCCACGCTGACGGCAAACTCATAAGAAAAATGGTGCCTCCAAGCACGATCAACCCGAATATGGCGCCACTCTTATCCTTCAAGGCTCGTCGCGGATCAATTTGCGGAATTTTAATCTCGTTTGGCACGTCCCGGCGGAAGACTAGCCAAAGCATGAGGAGGCATGTAACCATGGCTAGAATTGCTGGAAGAAGCATCCACCTGGCGAATTCAGCGAAAGAAATTCCATAAGCGTCTGCAATAACTATGTTGGTAGGGTTTCCTACATAAAGCCCCATGCCGGAAATGTTGGCTGCGAAAAACTGGGCGAATAAGAAAGGGATGGGCGACATTGCTACGCTGCTGCATATGTAAATAATTATTGGGGTAATCGTCAATATCACAACGTCATTACTAGTGAAAAGTGTCAAAAAAGACGTGAGCAAGAAAATATATACAAAAAGTTTTTTGCCGGAACTCCCAGCCAATTTGACAATATATAACGCCGCGCATTCAAATAGCCCCGTGAGATCCAAGGAAATGCAAATGTAGGATAAAGACAGTATAAGGATTATTATCGAGTAGGGTTTTATGTTTTCACATCCAAGGATACCCCTCACAATGAAGTTGACATCTATTACCGATGTTGCCAAAAGAACAGTCACGCAGAGGACCGGAGCTAAACCATAGTCTAGGTGCAGGTAAACCTTTTTAAATGGAAGCTTAACCCTGGGCTGTTTAAAGGTTAAGAGAATTGTTGCACTAAAGGCAAGCAAGCTAACCATGGACGAGTACACCAATTAGTTGTTGTCCCCCTGTACTGCCACCTATTTTCTAGGTGAACAGCCTGTTCGCATCATTTTTCAACGGCGTAATCAAAGTTGAATAAAAACTTGACGTTAGGAAAGCGGCATATTAAACGCTAAACATGTTTAAAAACGGGGACATGGTAATTTTAAAGTAGGCTACACTTGAGACTAAGCTATTCCACATTTTTTGAGGAGTTTTTGCCATCTCTGATCTGTTATTCGCTGTATTTCGTCCAGCAGTTTCTCATATTTCGGCGTGAACAAGTGTCTAAAGCGTCCCTGCACTGCCAAATATTCTTTTACCGGCTTTTTCTTTTGAGGTACCATGGCTATTACTTTGCTGGGTGCTGAAAGTTGGTATTCTCCGTTTATACACTCCCAAAGTGTGAAGACGCACGTTTCCACTGCTAGGCGAGAAAGCTCTATAGATTTTGCCGGATCGCTCCGCCAACCGCGAGGACATGGTGTGAAAACGTGGAGGAAGGCTGGCCCCTCCACTTCTAAGCCTCTCCGTACTTTTGTTATTAGGTCCCGCCAATAGTATGGTGAGGCTGTAGCAACATAGGGAATTTCATGTGCCACCATTATGTCAGCTATAGGCTTTTTGGGCTCAAGCTTTCCTGGTATGACTTCGCCTGCTGGCGATGTAGTCGTAGATGCGCCTAGGGGTGTTCCGCCGCTTCTTTGTATGCCAGTGTTCATGTATGCCTCATTATCGTACAGCACAAAGAGGAAATCGTGTCCTCTTTCACCCGCTCCGGAAAGGGCTTGTATGCCTATATCGTAAGTGCCGCCGTCGCCGGCTATCGCGATGACATCTACATGCTCATACTTGATTCTTCCCTTCTCCTTCAGTATTTTTACGGCGGTTTCTATTCCGGAAGCGTTTGCTGCAACATTCTCAAAAGCTGTGTGGAGCCATGGAACAGCCCAAGAAGTGTAGGGATAAATCGTTGAGACAACTTCCATACATCCAGTAGCTTGCGTCACAATGGTTGGCCCCCTCAAGGCTTTCATTATGAGCCGCATAACAGTTGCCGAGGCACAACCAGCACACGCCCTATGTCCGGGCATGAATAGGTCTGGCTTTTCAGCTATGTCCCTAGCTGTAAACTTCCACTCACCCTGCATGTTTTCACCTTCTACTCTCTCAAACCGACATATTTTACAAGGGTTTCAGCGTGGTTTTTTGCCGCAATCTCTTGAAGGTCCTTGTATATTTCGCGGATTTGCATGGGGCTTGTGTCCCTTCCGCCAAGTCCATAAATGTAGTTCACCACGAACGGCTTCTCGTCCAAATCGTAGAGCGCATGGCGAATTTCGTGGAAAACTGCCCCGCCAAAGCCTCCAAAACTCATGCTTTTGTCCATGACGGCCACTGCTTTAACATGTTTAAGAGCCTCCTTTATGCCGTCAACCGGCAGCGGTCTAAAAGTTCGCATTCGCAGTAGTCCGGCTTTAACACCTTCATTCCTTAACTCGTCCACGACGGTTTTCACCGTTCCAGCTGTTGAGCCTAAGCAGACTATAGCTATTTCAGCATCCTCAAGAAAGTATAGGTCCAACAAGCCATCGCCATAGCTTCTTCCGCTGATTTTCGCATATTCATCGTGCACTTCGCGGATAACTCTAAGCGCGTTTTTCATGGCTTCCTCCTGCTGCCTCTTGAACTCAAAGTAGTAGTTTGGAAAAGCCATAGGTCCCATGGTCATAGGATTTTCTGGGTCCAATTTTAGCGGGACCATTTTCCCTTCATGAGTCAACACTAGCGGGAATTGGCGTACGCCAACAAATTTTTTCACGACATCATCTGGAAGGACATTAACGTTTTCCACCGAATGGCTCAGTTGGAATCCATCGAGGCAGACCATTGTAGGCAGGAGCACATCTGGATGTTCAGCTATGCGGAAAGCCTGAATAACGGTGTCGTAAACCTCCTGAGCGTTTTCAACGTAGATTTGTATCCACCCGCTGTCCCTCTGCGCCATGGTGTCGGACTGGTCTCCATGAATGTTTAGGGGCGCTGATAGGGCTCTGTTGGCTATTGCCATAACCACAGGTGCACGGCAGCCAGAAGTAACAAAGAGCATTTCATGCATGAGCGCCAAACCAGCAGAAGCTGAAGCTGTAAAGGTTCTCGCTCCGGTGAGTGAAGCTGCAAGGCAGGCGGTTATGGCGCTGTGCTCGGATTCCGTGCAGACGAAGGCTGTTTTAACTTCGCCGTTAGCTACATACGCGCTGAACCTCTCAACAATTATAGTTTGTGGTGTGATAGGATAGGCTGCAACCACGTCCACATCCGACTGCTTAACAGCGTAGGCAACAGCCTCATTACCATTTAAGGCTAAAGTCTTCTGCTCGATAACGCTTTTCATTTTTCATCGTCTCACTCGAGCTTCATCTCTATAGCTTTCGTTGGACACTCGTTGGCGCATATCCCACAGCCCTTGCAGTAGTTATAGTCAAATTCTATGTCCTCTTTTTCCGGCTTCCAGTGGATTGCTCCGTCTGGACAGAATATGGCACACAACAGACATTTTGTGCATTTTTCCAAGTCCCGAACAGGCTTGTAGGTTTTCCAGTCTCCGGTTAAGAATTCGGTGCTGGGCTTCCAGCACACGGCGGCTATGGAAATTTCTTTCCAACTCTTCTCTTGGAATGTCATTCTGAGCGCGCCTCCTCATAGGCTTCCTTAATAACTGCAAAGTTCTTCTCGGCTACGTCGCTTCTGAAACGCTCCCGAATTGTTCTTTCAAGGCTTTGCAAACCGACAACGCCGGTCACACGGGCAACAGCTCCAAGCATGGCGGTGCTTGTTATAGGCAAGCCCAAAATCTTTATGGCAATTTCAGTCGCCGGAACAGTCCAAACCTTCCCTCTATTGTCCTTAAGCATTTTCCTAGCCTCTGTCGGCTCGTCCCTAAAATTGATTATTATTGTTCCATCCTCCCTTAATCCATCAGTAACTGGCACAGTTTTAACCAAGGTAGGGTCCAAAACAACCACTACATCCGGATTATAAATGGCACAATGAAGTCTAATGGGCTCCGTGCTTATTCTCGTAAAGGCTGCAACCGGAGCACCCATCCTTTCCGGACCAAACTCTGGAAAAGATTGAATGTATTTCCCCTCGTAAACGGCTGCCCTCGCAAGCAACTCGCTGGCTGTCCAAGCCCCTTGACCGCCCCTGCCATGCCATCTCACTTCTAGCAATTCCTTCAAGGCTTAACTCTCCTATGGCTCTTTCAACAATAGAGAAACTCCAATATACATTTTTCTAATGTAAGAGCCTCTTTTAAGCTTGAGAAATAAAGTCTTTCAAAACCTCTTTCACGGGCATTTTGAGAAACTCCCTAATACGATCTAAAACCATCAAGCCGTCCTCCGTTGCAGAATAATATTTTATGCGCTTCCTCCCTATTTTAGCCCATTTCCCAACTATGAGCTTGTTTTCTTCAAGCTCATATAAGAGCGGATAGACAACTCCAGAATGAAAGCCCCAACCAGTCAGCTTCTTCAACTCCTTCGTAACGCTGTATCCGGACATTGGCCTTTGGCTTAAAAGCCACAAAATTATAACTCTGCTGAAGCCCCGAACAGCTGACTTAACCAGCTCGCTTTCTAGATCAGCCATCAAATCTCCGCTCTTTCAAATGCTGGGGATTCTGAGCTTAATTTACCATTTAGGGATATAAACGCTGTTGTTTAGCGGAAAATTGATATATCAAAAATTAAAATATTCACTATCTGAGCGTCCATGGTGAAAGTAAGCAACGTTTTCATGAGGGGTTTGGAGAAGCCGATAATGCTTTGGCTTTTAGCCCATAAGCCGAGATACGGATACGAGCTAATGGTGGAGTTCAGAAGGCTTACCGGTAGGAAGCTGAAGCCGAGCATAGTTTACCCGTTCCTCCACAAACTTGAGAGAGGTGGATTTGCGAGCGCAGAATGGATTATGAAAGGGAGGAAGAAAGTGAAGCATTACTCCCTAACAAAGAGAGGGGAGGACCTACTACACAAAGTTAAAGAGACTTTCGGCAAACCCGTCAAACAAGTTCTCATGGACTTGATTGGAAGGGAGAAAAAGGATGGCTGATATAATTCTGACAGCTGACCGCACATTGATGAGTGACTACCACCACAACGAGTTTATAGGCTTTGGAACATGCGCTCCTCCAAACGTTATTCCAGACTGGCTTTACAGTTTCCTTTTCTTCCCACCAATAAAGACGAGGAAGGGTATACCGGTGGCAGCGCCCTATGGCTTAAGGAAGATTGAAGCCCAACTCTTAATTGAAGGATTTAATGTTTTAACAGTAGACCCGGACCAATTGGGCAAGTATTTGAATGAAGCTAAAGTTTTGGGAATACATGTCATGGATCCTTTTGGGCTTGGTCCAGCCTCAAGCACCTTTGCATCCATTTTAAAGAAGGAGCCCTTCCTCGCCCAACACTTCCGCAACTTAATGGCGAAACCAGAAATTAAAGAGGCGAAAAAGCGTGGACTAAAAATTATTGTTGGTGGCCCAGGCGTATGGCAGTTCCGATATAGAGAAAAGTTCGTTAAGGATTACGGGATCGACTGCATAATCGACGGGGAAGCCGAAAAGATTATTGGAAAAATTGTGAGGGCAGCCATAAATGGCGAGGAGCTTCCCCAATACTATGAGGTTAGCGTTCAAGAAACTCCAAGCCTGGAGGAAATTCCAAACATTGTAAATCCGTCGGTCAACGGCTTAGTGGAAATTGGCCGAGGCTGTTGTAGAGGATGCAAGTTCTGCAGCGTCACACTGAGACCTTTAAGATGGTATCCTGTTGAAAAAATTCTCCAAGAAATTGACGTTAATATTAAAAGTGGCTATGACCGCACAGCATGTCTCCATGCAGAAGATGTCATGCTTTACGGCTCAAAGAACACAACTCCAAACGATGAAAAATTAATTGAACTTCATGAAGCTGTTATGAAGAAATGTGAAGGTGGTTTAAGTTGGAGCCACTGTTCACTGGCATCCGTCACAGTGAAACCGAAGCTTTTTGAAAAAGTGGCTGAAATCATACAGCAGAAGCAATCTTGGTGGGGCGCCGAAGTGGGCATAGAAACAGGCTCGCCGGAACTTGCAAAAAAAATAATGCCTGCAAAGGCTCACCCCTTCAAGCCTGAAGAATGGCCCGATGTTGTTCGCCAAGGGATGGAACTAATGCACGATAATAAGATGGTTCCAGCATGCACACTTATCGTTGGTGTGCCGGAGGAAACAGATGACGACCTAATAAAAACAATAGAGCTTGTTGAAGACTTAAAACATGTCAGAAGTCTCATAGTGCCCCTCTTCTTCGTCCCGCTGGGCAGACTAAAAAATGAAGAGTGGTTTAAGGAAACAAACATGACGAAGCTTCATGAAGAACTTCTAGTAAAATGCTTATTACATGATTTCTACTGGATAGACGACTTGATAGGCTTATCCTTCGCCGAAAAATGGTATGCAAAACCGATGCGAGCTCTATACAGAATTTTTGTGAAAATCATAGAACGAAAAGCAAAGGAACAGGGGATTTATTAAAACGGAATAAACTTAAATATGGCGTTAAAACCAGAACACAAATAGACAAGCCCATAGTGCCGCCGTAGCTCAGAGTGGTAGAGCGGCTGGCTGTTAACCAGTCGGTCGTCGGTTCAAGTCCGACCGGCGGCGCTTTTACTGAACCTACGAACCGCACAGAACCCGGCGAGGACATTAATTCGCTTAACAAGATGAAACTAAAGAGTTGTAGTAGATTGTTTCGCTATTTTCCATGTGAGGATCAACCAGTGTAAGGCGATAATTGCCTATTTCAGCGTACCGCTAAATATTCTGAAAGAATCAGCACAAATATGAGATGATAAAAGACGCGCAAGAGTTGTATGGTTTATAGGAACCACAGGGACCAAACTAGAAAGAAATAAAAAGGATAGGAGCAATGATCGAGCGAAATATCGTGAATTAAACCGTTTCCGATTCTCTAAGTCTTTTTATTAAGATGTTTGGGTTGATAAACTTGTGGTCCATTTTACCATGGAGCGTTGCGGTTATAATACTTTTGATTGGGATGCTTAATTAGATGTATCCCTTTTTGGCGGCCAATTCTGCGCTTAAAATTCCAGCTCCGGCGGCACCTCTTATTGTGTTGTGGCCTAGACAGAGATACTTAACTGTTAGGACGTTGTCTCTCCTTATTCGTCCCACAACTACGCTCATTCCTTTTCCTTCGTCTCTATCAAGTCTCGGTTGGGGTCTGTCTTCTTCTTCCCGTACTATTATGGGATTTTCAGGCGCGGATGGAAGCCTTAGCGTTTGCGGTTCACCCTTGAATTTTTTAAATGCTTCCTTGACATCCTCCACAGAGGCGTCCTTTTCTAACTCAACGAAAACGCATTCTAAATGGCCATCTTTGACGTTAACTCTGTTGCAGCTTGCACTCACTCCAATATTCGCTGGCTTAATTTTGCCATTGTCAAGTTTTCCAAGAATTTTTAAAGTTTCAAATTCAATTTTCTCTTCTTCTCCGGGGATGTATGGCAAAACATTGTCAATAATGCTGAGGGATGATACTCCTGGAAACCCCGCTCCGCTTAGGGCTTGCATAGTTGAAACTATGACTTTCTTTAGGCCAAACTGCATTAAGGGTTTTAACGTAATTGCCAATTGAATGGTTGAACAGTTTGGATCTGTGGATATAAATCCATTCCAGTTTCTTCGTTCTTTCTGAATTTTCACAAGCTCCAAGTGTTCTGGGTTTACTTCAGGTATTAGGAGGGGCACGTCCTCATCAAGTCGGTGAGCGCTTGCTTTGCTAAAAACTGGATAGGTTTTGGCAAACTTCTCTTCCACAGGACCGGCAACGTCTGACGGCAAGGCTGAAAACACTAAGTCAATGTTTCCAACATTTTCAACAGATTTAACGTCAACATTCACCACCGACATTTCGGCTATTTCACGCGGCATCTCACATTCCAGCATCCAAGTGCAAGCCTTGCCGTAGGATTTTCCAACAGACTTCTCCGAAGCGGCAAGTACCTCGATTTTAAACCACGGATGGTTATAAAGCAGTTGAACAAACCTCTGACCAACGACGCCTGTCGCTCCAAGAATCGCAACCTTCCACTTCACCTTGATCCCTCTGCAAATTGCAATTCTTAAAGTTAAATTCAGCTTTATTACCCTATTGCCAAAAGACCTCACCAACTTCTTAGAATAATCATTGTATTCGTTTTTATGATGCCGTCTATTTTGCGGATTTTCTCAATACATTCGTTGACTTCAGCTATGCTCATGGCCGATATTATAGCTGCAACATCATACTCGCCAGTAACTTCGTAAACCGTGTCGACATGAGGTATTTTCAATAGTTTAGCCGAAATTTCAGACGTAGGAATTGAAGGATTCACCGAGACTAATGCTATTGCTTCCGCACCTTCAGAAAGTGAAAGCTTCAATGTAAATCTCTTGATTATGCCAGAACTAACAAGATCCTTAATTCGTTTTCTAACAGCGCCCTCTGACAAGCCCACAGCTTTTCCAATTTCTCCATAAGTGGCTCGTCCATTCCGCTTAAGGATTTGGATGATTTTCCTATCTATTTCATCCATTTTTATCGCTTGGTACGTTTTTTGCATTTATTTTAAAATAAATTTACCGAATATTTAAAATTTTTTCCGAAATTCTTATAAACTTGACAGATTTTTATACCAAAATTCCCCAAATTCAACAATGTTCAGAGCGTGTTTCGCTATGGGAAACATGTTTAAGGGCTGCTACACTGCGCTGATAACTCCCATGCTTAAGGATGGGCGATTGAATTTGGATGGTCTACAAAGCTTGGTGGAGTTTCAAGCATCTCAAGGGGTTAGTGGCGTTCTTGCTGTTGGAACAACCGGTGAAAGCCCAACGTTAGATCATGAAGAACAACTGCTTGTGATCACGAAGGTTCATGAATTTTGTTCCAGCAAATTATTAACAATAGCTGGGACAGGATGCAATTGCACTCGCAAAACATTGGAAAACACTAGAAAAGCTTACGACGTCGGTGTGAGGGCATTCCTGCTAGTGGATCCATACTACAACGGTCCTAGTTCCCTTGAGATTAGACGCGAATACATCGCTCCGGTGGCCGAGAATTTTCAAGATGCTCAAATAATCCCATACGTTATTCCGGGGAGAACAGGAACTCAGCTGCTGCCACATGATCTCGCCGTCCTTCACAGAGAATGTCAAAATGTTAGGGCTGTCAAGGAGGCCACTGGGGATTTCGAGAATATGAAGCTGACGAGGAGATTATGCGGTGAAGACTTTGACATATTGTCAGGCGACGACGATAAAACTTTTAAAATGATGGTGGACGATGCGATTAGAGCTTCTGGCGTGATTTCTGTCGCTTCAAATATAGCTCCAGCGGCAGTCCAGAAGATGACAAACCTGTTGTTGGAGAAGAGGTTAGATGAAGCCGCGAACATATGCCAAAAACTTAGTCCGCTCTTCCAAATAGTGACAGTGAAAACCGTTGAGGAAACAGCTTTTGGCGAAGTTGTCGTTAGGGCGAGAAACCCGCTGCCATACAAAACTTTGATGAACGTTCTTGGGATGCCGTCCGGTCCGCTTAGGCCTCCTCTTGGAAGGATGACGCTAAAGGGCTTGGATGTCGTTTTAAAGGCGGCAAGAGAAGTCTATGAAAAGAGCCCTGAAATTCTAGCTCCGATTGAAAGTTTCTTTGATGTGGATTTGTCTGAAAGGCTTTATGATGAAAAGTATTGGAAGGGGTTGGCTTATGATTAAAATTTGCGTGGTTGGAGCTACCGGAAAAATGGGGCGGGTGGTTATCTCAGAAGCTGTGAACAGAAATTTTGAAATTGTTGGAGCCGTAGCGTCTCCAAACAATCCCGGACTTGACAAAACACTGCGTGAGTTGGGAATATGTGATTTAGATGTGCCGCTTTTCGGGCCTTCGAGGCTTAAGGAAGCTTTAGAGAAGGCTGATGTTTATTTGAGCTTCACCACACCAGAGGCTGAGCTTCTCAATATTCCCGAAGCTGCAAATATAGGTAAAAGAATAGTCATGGGCACAACAGGATTCAGCGAAGACCAGCTAAACACGCTTAAGATGTTTGTTTCATCAAAAGTTCCAGCTGTTTTCGCTTCCAACTTTTCGTTAGGCATTAACTGTATGTTTAAAATGCTCCATGAATTAGCTCGTTTACCAGAGGAATATGAAATTAGCATTATAGAGGCCCATCATTCAAAGAAGAAAGACGCTCCAAGCGGAACGGCATTATCCTTAGCAAAAATTGTTTCCACCATAAGAGGATACAGCAAAATAGTGCATGGAAGAGAAAAATCTTCCTTGCGGTCACATGACGAACTTGAAGTTTTGTCGCTAAGGGCTGGTGGAATACCGGGAATCCATGGGGTAATAGCAGCTGGACCCCATGATATGATTTCCATAAACCACGTATCTTTTTCCAGAAACGCATTTGCATTGGGTGCGCTTCGCGCAGTGGAATGGGTGATGAGGCAGAAGCAGCCCGGGGTATACTCAATGGAAGATGTGCTGAGTAGTTTAGGCTGTTAGGCTTTTGAATCGGAGCTGGGCCATATTTGGTTAAGAAAAGGGCTGTTGTAAAGTTTGGCGGGGCAGAACTTCGCTCTGGAGAGTTTTTTAAGCAAGCAGCGGAGATGATAAAAGCAGCAGGTTTTGAGGAAGTGGCCGTTGTTGTCTCCGCCATGGGAAAAACAACCGACAGTTTAATTAACTATGTGAAGGGTGTTGGAAAATCAGTGAGGCAGATTATGCTGATATTGTTTCGATGGGGGAGAGGATTAGCGCCAGAATATTCTGTTCAGCCCCTAAGTACTGGCAGAAATTCCATAACAGTGTTTGTGGAAATAAAGGATAAGAAAGCTCTCCTTTTGCGGTTATGCCAGGTAGGAGAGTTTAAAGGCGTAAGCTTGAAAGAAAAAATTGGTGCCATAGAGGTTCTAAGTCCAGAATTTATCGAGTGCCCGGGGTGGGTCGCCAAAATATCTGAGGCTTTGGCTGAAAAGGGAATAAACATAGTGGAGATTTCTTCAAGTAAAGCCACAATAACTTTTTTCTGGAAGAAAATGACTTGGAAAAAGCTTTGGAAGCTATCAAAACTATTAGTGATTAGGAGGTTTCAAATGGAAGTTTTAAGAAGTCCTTTGCAGAATATTGACGGCGAGCTCTACATAGATGGCGTTTCAGCCATTGAACTCGCAGAAACTTTCGGCACCCCACTTTATGTGATTAGCGAGAATAAGATAAGAGAAAATTATAAAAAATTATATGAAACGTTTTCAAAAAGATACAGCAAGTTTAGGATACTTTACTCTGCGAAGGCTAACACCAACATTTCGGTATTAAAAATCCTCCATAGCGAAGGAGCATATGTGGACACTGTAAGTGCGGGCGAGGTTTACTTAGCCTTATTATCGGGCTTTAACCCCCACGAAATTTTATACACGGGAATAAACGTCGGAGACGAGGAGTTTAAATATGTTCTAAATAAGAAGGTTATGGTTAACCTTGACTCTTTGTCCCAGCTTAGTAGGCTTCTTAGACTGGGCGTTCCAGAGATTTTGTCCTTTAGAATTAATACGGAGTTCGGTGCGGGTCACCACGAATATGTCATCACCGCTGGCAAACTTGCAAAGTTTGGAGTGGATGAAAAATCAGCCCTTAAAGCCTATAAAATCGCTGAAAAAGCTGGCGTGAAAAGATTTGGAATCCATATGCATATTGGCTCAGGCATTATGGATGTAACTCCATACCTTAAATCCGGAGAACGCCTTCTAGAGTTAGCCTGGAAAATTAAAACTAAGCTTGGAATAAGTTTCGATTTCATTGATTTTGGAGGAGGAATTGGTGTTCCCTACAAGCCTGATGAGAAAGAACTCGATTTAGAGGCCTTTAGCAGTGAGCTAATTGAAATGTTCAAATGCAAGCTAGACGAGTATGCGTTGGGAGAACCAGAGCTTTGGATTGAACCTGGAAGATTTCTTGTCGCAGAGGCAGGTGTTCTATTAGCAAGGGTTAACGCTGTGAAACACGTGTTCCGCAAAAACTTTGTCGGAGTGGATGCAGGCTTTAACACCCTTATAAGGCCTGTTATGTATGGTGCATATCACCATGTAATTGTTGCGAATAAGTTGGATGAAAAGCCATCTGAGGTTTACGACGTGGTCGGCCCCATATGCGAGTCCGCCGATGTTCTTGCAAAGGACCGGTTGCTGCCAAAAATATGTGAGGGCGACCTGCTTGCCATTTTAAATGGGGGAGCATATGGTTTTTCCATGAGCTCTCAATATAATTCGAGGCCTAGACCGGCTGAAGTGCTTGTTAAAGGCGGCAAGTACGCCCTAATAAGGGAAGCTGAAACCTTTGAAGATTTAACCAAAAAACAAAGGGTTGCGGAATGGTTAGAAGGATAAATTTTTGGAAAATGCATGGCCTTGGAAATGACTACATCGTTGTCGATAACATGAGTGAAGAGCTAAAGGAAGAGGAACTGCACAACTTAGCCTTAAAATTATGCAATAGAAGGTTTGGAATAGGTGCAGATGGTCTGCTGCTCATTTGTCCTTCCCAAAAGGCTGATGTAAAAATGAGGATCTTCAATTCTGACGGTTCAGAAGCTGAAATGTGTGGGAATGGGATAAGATGCCTCGCCAAATACTGCTATGAGAATGGTTTAGTGTGTAAGGACTCCTTCTCTGTGGAAACACTAGCTGGAGTCAAAGTATTATACCTCAAAATAGAGAATCACGCAGTAAAATTCGTAAAGGTTAACATGGGTTCTCCAAACTTTGAAGCTGATAAAATCCCTATGAGATGGGATGGAGTCTTCATAAACAATCCTATCAACGTTGAAGGTAAAACTTTGAAAGCAACCGCCCTTTCTATAGGAAACCCACACTGTGTAATCTTCGTTGACGATGTTGAAAATTATCCGGTGGAGGTCGTCGGACCAAAATTGGAAAGCCACGAGCTTTTTCCAAAAAGAACTAACGTTGAATTTGTTCAAATAGTTTCCAAGGAGAAATTGAAAATAAGAGTTTGGGAGAGAGGTGTGGGGGAAACCTTAGCATGTGGAACAGGCGCTTGCGCAAGCGTTGTAGCTGCAAGGATTCTTGGGAAGGTAAATGAAGCCGTCACGGCTGAACTTTTAGGAGGCATGTTAACCGTCAAGTATAATGATGATGTTGTTTTCATGGAAGGCCCTGCTGAAAAAGTTTTTGAAGGTGCTATAAACCTTTGAGGGGTAAAAGTGTTGGATTTTGATTTTTCCATGAGAGTTAAGGCTCTTTCGCCCTATTTGTTTGCTGAGTTGGAAAAAATGGTTAGACAGAAAAGACTGGAGGGTGCGGATCTAATTTCCCTCAGTATAGGAGACCCGGATCTTCCGCCACCAAAAGTTGTAATGGATGCTTTAAAAGAGGAAGTAGCCAAACCTGAAAACCATGGATATTCATTAAGTGAAGGAGAATACGAGTTCCGTTTGGCTGTTTCCGAATGGTACCGAAGAAGATTCAATGTAGACCTTGACCCTGAAAAGGAGGTTGTTGCCCTCATTGGATCAAAGGAAGGCTTATGCAACATTGCAAGGGCTTTCCTCAACGAGGGGGACCGTGTATTGCTTCCAGACCCAGCTTATCCCGTGTACGCCAATGGAGGCACAATTTTAAACGGCGGCATACCAGTCTATTTCCCTTTGCGTGAGGATAACTCCTTTCTTCCACGCTTTGAAGATGTAAATGTTAACAGCGCCAGAATGATGTTTGTTAATTACCCTAACAACCCAACGGGAGCCGTTATATCCCTTAAGGAGCTTAAAGAGCTGGTTGATTTCGCCATTGAAAATAAAATAATTCTGTGCTATGACAATGCCTATTCGGAAATAACCTTCGGTGATTATGAGGCCCCAAGCGTTTTGCAAATAGACGACGCACGGGAGGTTGCCGTTGAATTTCATTCATGTTCCAAAACGTTCAGCATGGCTGGAAGCAGAATAGGCTTTGCCGTTGGAAACGAAAAATTAATCGCAGGTTTAAAGAAAGTAAAGTCGCAAGTGGATTCGGGACCGCCCAAGTACACACAACTGGCAGTCGCAAAAGCCTTGAGAATGTATGCGGAGGAAAACCCTCCAAAGTTTGTGAAAGAAGCTTGCCAAACATATCATAGACGAGTGAAAATTCTTGTAGATGAATTAAACTCTATGGGGTTAACGTGTCAAATGCCGAAAGCAACATTTTACGTCTGGGCTAAATGTGGCATGAGCTCAATAGACTTTGTCAAGAAAATGTTGAAGGTTGACGTTGTCGCCACACCGGGCGTAGGCTTCGGCAGTCAAGGCGAGGGATATATTCGCTTTTCGGCGACATGCCTAGAAGAAAAAATAAGAGAGGCTTGCGAAAGGCTGAGAAAAATTCTGATACCCACGGTGTGAGAAGGTAAATTCGAAAGCCACCCATTAACACTTTGAAGATTTTTCACTAGCCTAACTACAATTCTATGTTTCATGCTACTGCCAAGAACCCTATTCCAAAAGGTTAAATCAGTTTTGGGATTTCTCCAGCCAATGCGACTTTTCCTTTGTAAACTATGAGGACACCTTTCACGCTTGATTTTTTGATTGATTTCTGCAAGAGTTCTCTGTTCGAGTTTATTACCCCTCCAAACTTCTTGAGACAAATTATTCTAAACTAAAATACTTTTTGAAAATTTTATTCCAAAAAGAATATATGCCGTCTTAACAAGTACAAAGGCATGCTACCATCCCTTGACGAAATAGCTAAAAGAAGGAAATTGTTAGGTTTGACCCAAAAGCAACTGGCAAAAATTGCCGGAGTGAGCCAGTCATTTATTGCTAAAGTAGAATCTGGAAAAATCGACCCATCATACAGCAAGGTAAAGGCTATTTTTGATGTATTGGAAAGAATGGAGGCCGGGGAAAACTACACCGCAAGGGAAATTTTTCATGAAGGCGTTATTGGCGTCGAGAAAAGCGACAAAGTTGCAAAAGCCATAAGCTTAATGATGGAACACGGTTTCTCACAACTACCAGTATTTGACAACGGGAAATGTGTTGGTTGCATTTCAGAAAAGACTATATTAAGCCAAGTAAGAGCCGCTAAAGACCTATCCAAAGTGTCTCAAAAACTTGTAGAGGAAATTATGGAAGAAGCACTACCTCAAATAGATGAGAATGCACCAATACCGTTGATTTCAAATCTTCTGCGTTTCTATCCTGCGATTCTAGTTACAAGAAAGGGTAAGATAATTGGCATAATAACAAAAGCAGATCTCTTTAAGGTAATAATGTAAATCAACCTTAAGGTATTTAAACACTTAATAGGAGTTTTGTACCTCGTTTGCACATACGCTATTGGGGATAGCCAACATGTTTGCAGACTACCACATTCACACGTTTTTATCTGGTGACGCCAAGGGTGAAATTCTAGACTGTGTAAAAATTGCGTTCAACAAAAAACTGGAAGAGATCGGAATTTCCGACCATTACATTCCCAAAAGGTTTAAAGATAAATTGGATCAGCCGCCAGCTTATGAGAAATTATCCGATTACGTAAAAAAGGTGTGCGATTATAAAAGAAAAATAAAAGGCGCAGTCAAGCTTAAAGTTGGCGTCGAAGTAGACTTTGTTCCTGGATTTGAAGATGAAATTAAAGACGCGTTGAAAGGTCTCCCCCTCGATTATATTATAGGATCTGTGCATTTTATAGAGGGTTGGGCGTTTGACAACCCTAAATACATTATAGAGTATCAAAAATTGAACTCTCTAAAACTCTATGAAAAGTATTTCACGGCGGTCCAGACTTGTGCAGATTCAAAATTGTTTGATGTTATAGGACACCCTGATTTGATAAAGAAGTTCGGGTATAAACCGAAAACAGACATCACTGATTTGTATGTGGCCACGGCGAAGGTTTTTAAGGATAATGGCGTATGTATTGAAGTGAATACAAGCGGGTTACGACATCCTTGTAAAGAAATATACCCTGACAAGCAATTTCTAAAAATATGCTTTGATGAAGGTGTTCAAATAACCTTCGGTTCAGACGCGCACACACCAGAAGACATAGGGATGGATTTTGATAGAGCTTTAAGTCTAATAAAGGAGGTGGGCTACGAATTCGTTACAACGTTTACTGGAAGAAGGAAACAGTTTAAGGAAGTATAAAAGAACTTATCGTCGTAAGTTTTGCATTGGATATATAAAATGCAACGTTTATTTTTCGTTCATTCCTGAAGAAAAGTTGTATTCCAAGAGTGGTTGGATTGTAGGTCTTCTATTTTTAAGGCGTTTTAATGCTTCGGTTATAAAGGATGCCAGTTCAACTGTTGTGATTACGGGGATATTAAAATCAACAGCTGTTCTTCTAATTGCATATCCATTTTGGCGTTTCTTGGCGTTTCCAGCTGAAATGCTGATAACAAAGTCTATTTTCCGCTGAGATAGCAATACAATGGGGTTGGGGTTTCCGTATATGTCACTTATATCATGAAGTATTTTTGCATCACTTATTCCCTTATCCGTTAGCGTGTTGAAAATGTTTTTATCCGCATATATTCTAAATCCCATCTTCCAAAGGTCCATTGCTATAGGCGAAATTTCTTTAGCTTTGTGAGGGTCTTCAACGTTTATCATGACGTATCCCCCATTTGTCGGTATGTTAAATCCGGCTGATTGTAATGCTTTTATCAACGCGTCGGCGAAATCTTCGCCTAAGCAGGCGACTTCTCCTGTGCTTTGCATTTCAACATTCAGTAATGGGTCAGCCCCAATCAAACGTGTGAAGCTAAATTGTGGAACTTTAACACCGACATGTCGAACCTCTGGGCGACTTATCTTTAATTCCCTAAGCTTCTTTCCAAGCATTGCAAGGCTAGATAGCTCCATAAGATTGATGCCTATAGTTTTGCTGACAAAAGGCATGGACCTAGATGCTCTTAAGTTGCATTCAATGACGTAAACCTCACAATCTTTAATTAAATATTGAATGTTGAAGGGCCCTTTAATTTTGAGGGCTTGCGCTATTTTACGCGTATATTCTTCTATCTTTTGAACGACATTTTCCTGAAGTGTTTGCGGAGGTATGCACATAACCGAGTCGCCACTGTGTACTCCAGCGTTTTCGACATGTTCTATCACTGCACCGATGAAAACTTCTTCGC
This sequence comes from Bathyarchaeia archaeon, assembly GCA_038868115.1. Taxonomy (GTDB): domain Archaea; phylum Thermoproteota; class Bathyarchaeia; order Bathyarchaeales; family Bathycorpusculaceae; genus JAGTQI01. The sequence continues at coordinate 12,190 of JAWBXA010000011.1, read as the reverse complement.
CATCAGCCACTCCATCTACGTCAACTTCTTTTGCATCTTGAATGAACTCTGACACGACAACCGGGTGTTCGGGTGAAACTTTTGCTGCAACTTCAAGGTACTCTTTAAGTTCACGGCTTGAGTTTGCGATTTTCATGCCTGAACCTGATAAAACATAACTGGGTCTCACAAGAACAGGATAGCCTATTTCTTCAGCGAACTTTAAGGCGTCATTTATTGTTGCCATTTTGCTCCATTTTGGCTGAGGTATCTTGAGGTCTTCTAAAAGTTGGCTAAACTTTGAGCGATCCTCAGCTTTGTCTATGCTTTCGGCAGCTGTTCCTAAAAGTTTGACTCCAAGGTTTGCAAGTTTCAAGGCAATGTTGTTTGGGATTTGTCCTCCAACGCTTACAACAACACCCATCGGCTTTTCTTTTTCATAAATATCCAAAACGCGCTCCAAAGTCAATTCTTCGAAATAAAGTTTGTCGGACACGTCATAGTCCGTTGAGACAGTCTCGGGATTGTAGTTGACCATTATGACTTCTTCTACCCCGTATTTTTTAAGAAACCAGACGGTGTTTACAGCACACCAGTCAAATTCGACGCTTGAGCCTATCCGAAATACACCGGCACCCAAAACTACGGCTTTGTTTTTGCTTGTTTCAAAGTTTACGTCGTCTTCGTCTCCTCCATAGGTTAAATAGAGGTAGTTTGTTTTGGCGGGCCATTCAGCTGCCAACGTGTCTACCCGCTTAACTACCGGAACAATACCCTTCCTTTTTCTCCACTCTCTTACCTTAACTTCAGCGGTCTGAAGGTAGTGTGCGATTTGCTTGTCTGAAAATCCTAGCCGTTTTGCCTCTTTTATGATCTCATAGGCCTCTTCAGATTCTATGTTTAGAGACTTCAGTTTTTTCTCCATTTCAATTATGTTCTTTATCTTGTATAGGAACCACGGGTCTATGCCGCTTAAACTGTAAATTTCCTCTATTGGAATTCCAATTTTTATTGCTTTTACAATTTTGAAAAGTCTCTCATCGGTTGGTTCCACTAAGGCTTTCTTAATCAGCTCAATAGGCTCTACTACATCATCATCGCCGTTGCCCACTAACCCTGCTTTTCCAATGTCCAGCATTCTAACAGCTTTCTGCAAGGCTTCCTCGAAGCATCTGCCAATGGCCATTACTTCTCCAACAGATTTCATTTGAGTTCCTATTCTTCTGTCGACATTATTGAACTTCTGGAAATCCCATCTTGGAATTTTAACGACAACATAATCCAGTGATGGTTCAAAACAAGCTGTTGTTATTCCGGTGACTTTGTTTATAAGTTCGGGAAGCAAATATCCTATGGCCAATTTAGCTGCGATATATGCTAGTGGATAACCGGTTGCTTTGCTCGCTAGAGCGGAACTTCTTGACATGCGGGCGTTAACCTCGATGGCGCGGAACTCTTCGCATTTGGGGTGTAAAGCCCATTGAATGTTGCATTCACCCACTATGCCGAGGCTTTGAATTACTTTTATTGAAGAAGAACGGAGAAGATGATATTCTTTATTTGTGAGTGTTTGAGAGGGTGCCACAACAATTGAATCGCCTGTGTGAATTCCCATAGGATCGAAGTTTTCCATGTTGCAAACTGTTATACAGTTGTTTGCCCTGTCTCTCATGACCTCGTATTCGATTTCCTTCCATTTGCCAATGTATTCTTCAACCAGTACTTGAGATATTATACTTTGAGCCAAGGCTTTTGCCGCTAGCTGTCTTAACTCTGCCGCGTTGAAAGCGACTCCTGAACCGCCGCCTCCAAGTGTGTATGCGACTCTTAAAATGACAGGATAGCCTATCTCATCAGCTGCTTTTAGAACTTCCTCAACGGATGTGGCGGATTTGCTTCTGAGAACCGGTATGCCAGCCCTTATCATCGCTTGCCTGAAGAGTTCCCTATCCTCTGTGGCTTCAATGGCCGATATTGGTGTCCCTAAAACTTCAACCCCATATTTTTCGAGTATGCCTTCCTTTGCCAATTGAACACCGCAGTTTAAGGCTGTTTGGCCTCCAAAACCGAGCAGTATTCCATCAGGCTCCTCCCTCTTAATGACTTCTTCAACGTAATGTGGCTCTACTGGCAAGAGGTAAACTTTGTTTGCTAATCGCGGATCAGTTTGTATTGTTGCAACATTTGGGTTGATAAGAACAGTTTCTATTCCTTCCTCCTTTAACGCTTTAAGGCATTGACTTCCAGAATAATCAAATTCGGCAGCTTCACCAATTTTTATTGCGCCGCTTCCTAGAACCAGAACCTTCCTTATCCACTCAAACTTTGGCAATTTAATCACCTCATAAGTTTGCAAAATTCGTCAAAAAGGAAGCAAGTGTCATAAGGTCCAGGACTTGCTTCTGGATGGAACTGAACGGCGAAGATAGGCTTTTGCTTATGCTTCAAACCTTCAACAGTGCCGTCGTTCGCGTTTATAAACCAAATATCTAATTCTGTTTCCTTTAGGGAATCTGCGTCGATAGCATAGCCGTGATTTTGAGTTGTTATGTAGCATCTGTTTGTTCCAAGCTCAAGGGCCGGTTGGTTTTGTGAACGATGTCCATACTTCATTTTGTAAGTGTTTGCGCCAAAAGCTAGAGCTATTATCTGATTTCCAAGGCAAATTCCCATAATTGGTAAATTCATCGTTATTAACTCTTTGACGCATTCAATGGTTTCCACACATTTTTTCGGATCCCCCGGACCATTGCTTACAATAACTCCGTCTGGTTCATACCCCATAATTTCTTTAACAGAGGAGTTATATGGAACACGGACAACTTTTAATTTACGCTGAATTAGGTTTGTTAATATACTGTGCTTTACACCACAGTCAATAACGGCAACAGTCCTTTTTCCGCTTGGGTTATAGCATAGATGTCTTTTGGTGGATACCTCGCTGACCAAGTTTCGCATATTTGGGTCGGGGGCTTTTTTTACCTCTTCTAGGAGTTGTTCAATGTCTGGTTTTCCATCCTCGAATACTTGAAGTAACCCACGCATTACACCATTAACCCTAAGCTTTTTGGTAATCATTCGTGTATCCACGCCCCAGATTCCGGGAACGTCCTCTTCAAAAAACCATTCGCTCAAAGTTTTTCTTGAAGCCCAATGATGAGGGTTTTCACAAAGCTCATGAATTACAAGGCCAGCAACTTTAATTCCATCAGACTCAAATGGAGGAGACAGGCTTTCTTTCTGGTGTTGAGGGACGCCATAGTTGCCGATTAACGGATATGTCAAAACCAAAATTTGACCGTGATATGATGGATCTGTTAGAGCTTCCACATAGCCGACCATAGATGTTGAGAAGACAACTTCGCCTACCACCTTCTTGGTTGCCCCAAAACCGACGCCAAAGAAGTGTGATCCGTCTTCAAGAACCAGGACAGCTTTTCTTTTTCGAGGCAATCCTTTTGGGCTCAAAGCCCTACAACACCTTTTCAATCTAATTTTTAAACTTTTTGGTCTGCTGTTTGGCAAAGTTTTTCAACTAAACTGTTCAGGTTTTTGTCTGCAGTTACCGTTTTTGCCTCAATTTCAGCCACTTGCGTATTCATCAATGAAAGTATGTTTCGACGAGAACTAATCATCCTCTGTACTTCCGTGGGGGAAGGGCCTCCACGAACGTTGTGCGTTTTAACGAAATTCGACACGTTAACCGACATTTTGATGTCTTTTTCACTAACCTTTAAGGATAATCCAGCAACTTCTTCAGAGACTTCTTTCAGCATTTCAGCTGTTGCATCCTCAGGCTTTAACCCTTCCTTGACGAGTCTTCTAACGAGAACACCTACGATTTTATGGGCTGTTCTAAATGGGACATCATATTTTTGGAATAAAATTCTTATAAGCTCCGTAAAGGTGGAAAAAGCCAAATTAGGATTTTCTAGGTTTTGCATGGGTTTACATGCGATGATCAGCTTAGACAGAATGTTGAGCGATTCTTTGATTTTGGTCAATGCTTCCCAAAGTTTTGGTGTAACCTCTTGGAAATCTAGGTTATAACCCGACGGTAGGGACTTCAAGACTAAAGCGCATGTTGTAAAATTGCCTATTACATGTCCCATTCTTGCACGGATTACTTCAAGCACGTCGGGGTTCTTTTTCTGGGGCATTATGCTGCTAGTTGAACAAAATTCGTCAGGAATTTCAATCAAATTAAATTCGGGTGAGCTCCAAATTATCATATCTTCAACAAGACGGCTCACATCAATGGCAAGCATAGATAAAATCGCAAGTGTTTCTATAATGAAGTCGCGGCTGCTGACAGCATCGATTGAATTTTCCAAGATTCCATTGAAGCCTAAGAGTTCAGCCATTCTTTCTCTGTTTATCGGAAAACTTGTTGTGGCTAGGGCTGCAGCTCCCATAGGGCAAACATTAACTCTACCATAACATTCTATTAGTCTTTGATGGTGTCTCTGGAAAACGTCAAAATGGTATAAAAGATAATGGGCAAAGGTTATCGGCTGAGCTGGTCTGAGATGAGTATAACCACATATGATTGTTTGTACATGTTTTTCAGCCTTCGACAATAACTCTGTTTGAAAGCCGATTACGGTCTTCATTAAGCTTACTAGTTCCTCACGCAGTTCCATTCTGATGGCTGTTGCAACTTGGTCGTTTCTACTCTTTGCTATATGGAGGTTTTCTCCAGCCGTTTCTTTTGCTCTCTTTATAACTTCTTCTTCGATGTAGACGTGTATATCCTCGAGCCATGGTTTTATTTTAAATTCCCCGAGTTTTAATGCCTTAAGAATCGCAACAGCGTCCTCTTTGTCTATTATTTTCTGCTCCATTAGCATTATTGTATGGGCTTTGCTTATTTCTATAACATGTTTTAAAAGTTTCAAATCATCCTTTATTGATGATATAAAGCGTAAAACCTCTTTTTTAGTAGATTTTATTCTGCCGCCCCTAAACAATAAGCTCACAGTTTTTTCCCTCTTTGGCCTCCCAGATGCCCTTGAAGATATGGAAGGTTTTTGACTGTAACCCCCAGAGTTCAATAAAGCCGCGCGCTAAGGATTGATCAAACGTTGTTCCAACATCATATGTTGCCAATTTTAGGTCATATAGTGAGTACTTTGAGGAACGGCCGACAACTCTCAAGTTTCCTTTATAAAGCTTAAGCTTAACTCTGCCGCAGACACGTTCTTGTGTTTTATTTATAAATGCCTCTAAATCGCTTCTTAAAGGATCTACCCATAGGCCTGCGTAAACTAGGAAAGCCCATTGAGCGTCCACGTATTTCTTAAAGGTTATTTCATGGCATGTTAGAACCATCTTCTCCAAGTCTTTATGTGCTTCCAAGAGTATTGTAGCCGCTGGGCATTCGTAGACTTCCCTCGATTTAATACCTACAACCCTGTCTTCAATATGATCTATGCGTCCAATGCCATGCATTCCTCCAATTTCATTCAATTTTGTGATTAGTGAAATTGGATCCATCGTTTCGTTATTAAGCGCGCACGGGACTCCTTGTTCAAAATCTATAGTTATGTACTCCGGTTTTTCGGGGCACTTTTCAGGAGGCAGCGTCCACTCAAATACCTCCTCTGGTGGTTCACTATCAGGGTTTTCGAGCACACCGCATTCAATCGAGCGTCCCCAAAGATTTTGATCAATGCTATAAGGGCTCCTCCCACATAGAGGAATTGGGAGATTTCTTTCCTTTGCAAACTCTATCTCCTTATCCCTTGTCAACTGCCAGTCCCTCACAGGGGCTATAACCTTCAAGTGCGGTGCAAGCGACTTGACAGTTATATCGAAGCGAACCTGATCGTTTCCTTTGCCGCTGCATCCATGAGCAACAACAGTCGCTCCTTCCTTCTCAGCAATCTCCACAATTTTTGAAGCTATCAATGGACGCGAAAGAGCGCTGCTGAGCGGATATTTATCTTCGTAAAGGGCGTTTGCCTTTATCGCTGGAAAAACGTAATTAAAGACAAACTCCTTTTTGGCATCTATCGTATAGTGCTTAATGGCACCTAATGCCAATGCTCTCTCCTTAACGGCTCCAACGTTCATTTCTTGACCCACGTCAACTGTAACTGTTATCACGTTTGCTCCGTAGTTTTCTTGAATCCACTTTATCATAATAGATGTGTCAAGACCACCGGAATACGCCAAGACAACTTTTTCTTTCGGCATATTTTGTGCGGGTGCCTAACAACGCTTATATACTTTTTGGTCAAAATATATCAAAAGAGAGTAAAAGTGAACAAAATGAGGACTAGTATATCTAGAATTGTTCAAGAGTTGATAGACAAAGATATTTCAATTCAGCATGCTCTTGAAAAAGAATATGGAAATTTCAGCGCAATTGCAAGAATGTTAAAGCCTATGGTCGAGGAGATATTAAGTAGAAAGGTTAAACTTGAAAGCGTAATAACTGCCGTAAAAAGGGCTCGCGTAATATATAAGCCGATGCATCATTTTGATGTGCTTAGTGTTATCGCTGACAGCACAATAAACCTAAGAACCGACGTAGCAAAAATTTCTACTGAAAAAACTAGAAAAAACATGGAAATGATGAGGAGAATATTGACTGATTTTTCTAAGGATGAATATATCCAAATAGTAGAAGGGATGAGGACGATAACTTTGCTCCTTGATCAAAAATTGGTTGGAAGAATTAAATCAAATTTCTTGTTAGAGAACATCCTTGAGGAGAAAAATGATCTAGTAGCCATAATAATAACAAGTCCCCAGAAAATAGTTGAAACACCAGGTTGTATAAGCACTTTCTACAATGCCCTTTCTAGAATGCATATAAATATTGAAGAAACATTAAGCTGCTCCACTGAAACGATTATAGTTCTGCAGTTAAATGACACCAGTAGAGCATTGGCGGTATTAACAAACTTAATATCGGAAGCGAGAAAATTGGTGGAAAAATTGAGGACGAGTCGAAATTCAAGGCTGCAAATTAGAAGCTTAACGACTAATTTTGACCATTAATGCTCAAACTAATATTCATTTCAACCAGAAAATATTTAAATCTCAATATTTATCCAAAAAGCCTAACAAACTGTTAAGTGGATTGAATGATGCCAGATAAATGGAGGAACAAAATATTCGTTAGTCCATATTGCAGACCGAACTACTTAGGAGATTCAAGTTGTAAAACTGACGACCCGCTCATACACGACTCAACGTTAAGGGAGGGAGAGCAAACACCGAGCGTTGTTTTTGCAAGAGAAGACAGAACAAAAATTGCTCAACTCCTTTCTGACATAAAAGTGGAATGCATTGAGGCTGGGTTTCCAGCGTCCTCTAAAAGTGAAAAGGATGAAGTTAGCCATGTGGCAAAACTTGGGCTAGGCGTTGCTGTCTGTGGTTTTGCAAGGGCTGTAAAAGGTGACGTAGATGCGGTCATCGAATGCGATTGTGATGGTGTAGTAATTTCCTTCCCTCCCTCAGACTTTCACTTAACATATAAGCTTAGGATAACTCGAGAAGAATACCTGAAGAGGGCTGTTGAAATTGTAGAGTACAGCAAGAGTCACGGATTAGACGTTATATACAGCGCGGAAGATTCAACAAGATGTGACCTTCCGTGGCTAAAGAAAGTCTTCAAAGGGGTAGTAGCCGCTGGCGTGGACGTGTTGCGTGTGGTAGACACGCTTGGATGCATAACTCCCACAGGTATGCGTTTCCTCATTGGCGAGTTGAGGAAAGAGTTTGATAAACCAATAGAAGTTCATTGCCACAATGATCATGGCTTAGCGCTGGCAAACGCTTTAGCGGCATATGAGAGTGGTGCAACTCGTTTTAGCACGTCCATCCTTGGCCTAGGCGAGAGAGCGGGAATAACAGCCACTGAAGAACTTATTGTGGCGCTCAAAAGCTTTTATGGCGTCGATAAGTATGATACTGAGAAGTTGAGCGAAATTTGTGAAGTTGTTGCAAAAGTAGCCAAAGTCAATTTATGGCCACTCAAGCCCATAGTCGGCTCCAACGTTTTCACACATACAAGCGGAATTCACCAAGACGCCGTCCTCAAAAACCCGATAGTCTATGAATGTTTCCCTCCGGAAATGGTTGGCCAGAGAAGACGTTTCCTTTTAAGCCGAATAAGTGGCAAGGCGGCTGTCAGCGCCAAACTCAAAGAGTACGGGTTTACGGTTTCAGATAAGGATGCTGAAGAAATTACGAAGATCGTCAAGGAAGTTTCGGCAAATAGGCGAAGTGCAATAAGCGATGAAGAGTTTCTAGAGATTGTTAAAGGATACCTTTCAAAGACATAAAAGTTAGGGGAGTCTATGCATAACGCAGGTTTAACGATGGCTGAAAAGATTTTATCACAAAAAGTTGGGAAAACTGTTACAGCCGGAGAAGTAATAGTTTCCGATATAGATCTTTTGATGGCCCATGACGGAACAGCCCCGCTTGCGATAGAACAGTTCCTAAAACTTGAAGTGGACAAAGTTTTTGATCCTTCGAAGATTCTGTTAGTAATAGATCATGCAGGACCAAGTCCCAGCGACAAGGTGAGCAATATCCATAAAATGATGAGGGAGTTTGCTCGAAAAAACGGGTGTCATTTTCGTGATGTTGGATATGGTGTGTGTCATCAGATAATGATCGAAGAGTTTGTGGAGCCCTGCATGGTTGTAATAGGGGCTGACAGCCACACATGCACCCATGGTGTGCTTGGAGCTTTTGCCACCGGAATGGGAAGCACCGAGGTCGCCGTGGGAATGGCATACGGGCAAACATGGCTAAAAGTTCCGGAAACAATAAGGGTTGATGTGCTCGGAGAACTAAAATGGCCTCTATCGTCTAAAGATATAGCGCTTTACTTGATGAAAGAATTGGGAACGGATGGAGCCAATTATATGGCTGTTGAGTTTATGGGGGAGGGAGTTGAAAAGATGAGCATGGACTCGCGGATTACATTAACAAACATGACTGTTGAGGCTGGAGCTAAAGTTGGCTTCTGCCCCTTCGACAAAGTAGCCAAAAACTTCCTGTTAACTGAAAGGGGCGAAACATTCGAGTACCTAGGACCCGACAAAAATGCCCACTACTCAGATGAACTCACAATTGACGCTCAAAAAGTGGAGCCCGTAGTTGCGCTTCCCCACTCAGTTGACAATGTGAAAACTGTAAGTGAAGTTGAAGGAGTAGAAGTCGACCAAGTGTTTATTGGAACGTGCACAAACGGAAGATTTGAGGACCTTCAAACAGCTGCCCGCATTCTTGAAGGGAAAAAAGTTAAGGATGGTGTACGCTTAATAGTTCAACCTACATCCCAGAAAATTTACTTCAAAGCCTTGAAAAAGGGAATCATAGAAACATTGTTGGCTGCCGGTGCTGTGATAAATCCGCCGGGCTGCGGTCCATGTGTCGGAAGACATCTGGGCATACTCGGCGATGACGAAGTATGTTTAAGCACGCAAAATAGGAATTTCATAGGGCGAATGGGGAATCCTAAAGCCAAAATATATTTGGCTTCCCCGGCTGTTGCTGCTGCGTCTGCAATTAAGGGTGTTATAACAAGCCCGATGGATGTTTGAAAATGATAATTGAAGGCAGAGTTTGGAAGTTTGGAGACGACATAAGCACCGACTTAATAATAGCTGGAAAATATAAGTTTGACACGTTAAATATGAGCGAGTTGGCAAAACATGTCTTTGAGGCTATACGTCCAGATTTTGCCGAGAAAGTTAGGGAGGGAGACATTATAGTTGCCGGAAGAAACTTCGGCTGCGGTTCAAGCAGAGAGCAAGCGCCCCAAGTTCTCAAGGCGCTAGGCTTAAAAGTCATAGTAGCCGAAAGCTTTGCAAGAATTTTCTTTAGAAATGCTATAAACTCCGGCATACTTGCACTACAATGTGAAGGCATATCACAGTGGGTAAAAGAGGGTGAAATCCTCAGGGTGAACCTGGATAAAGGAGTGGCTGAAACTATTAACACAGGCGTTGTGCTCCGATTTAAACCTCTTCCAAAGTTTCTCGAGGAAATTTTTAAGGAAGGTGGCTTAATACCCTACGTCAAAAAAAACAAGGGAATAAAGATTGAATAAGAGCGTTGCCATAATACCAGGCGACGGCATAGGCCCAGAAATAGTTTCGGCGACTATGAAAATTTTGAATTCAATGAATTTGCCGTTGGAATTTGTGAAGGTTGAGTGTGGAAGAAAAGTTTGGGAAAAGTTCGGGAAGCCATTGCTTGAAGAGGATTTAGAAGTTATAAGGGATTGTGACGCGCTTCTTAAGGGCCCTATTGAAACACCTGCTGGTAGTGGAACATATCAAAGTGTGAATGTCACCTTGCGGAAGGAACTTGACCTATACGCCAACTTAAGGCCTTTCAAAAGTGTGCCCGGGCTTGCGCTAATCCCAGACGTTGACATGGTGATTATAAGGGAGAATACCGAAGGAATGTACAGCGGGCTAGAATATAGGTTAACGGAGGATGTTGCCGTAAGCTTAAGGGTTATCACAGGGAGAAAAAGCGAAAGAATCGTGAAATTCGCTTTTGAGTATGCCCTAAAGACTGGGAGAAGAAAAGTAACAGCGGTTCATAAAGCCAACATACTTAAGGAAACATGTGGACTCTTTATTGAGACTGCGCGAAAGATTGCGCAGAAATATCCAACTATAAAGTATGACGAGTTACATGTAGATGCAGCAGCATACAAGATAGTTAATTCACCTCACGATTTAGATGTAATTGTTACGACAAATCTTTTTGGAGACATTTTGAGCGACGAAGCTGCAGGGGTAACCGGGGGGTTAGGAATAGCGGCTTCGGCTAATGTCGGCGAAAAAAAGGCCATGTTTGAAGCTGTCCATGGCACAGCTTCAAACATTGCAGGAAAAGGAATTGCAAATCCGACAAGTCTACTTAGAGCATCGGTCATGATGCTTGGATATTTTGGCTTTAAGAACGAAGCGGAAAAGCTCAACAAAGCCATAATGGAGGCTTTAAAGAATAAAGAAGCGCGAACACCAGACATTGGAGGGCTTGGAAACACAGACACTTTTGTCAACGAAATTCTGAAAAATCTTGGAAAAACTGGTTTATAGTTATAGGTTTAAGGTAAGTTTAATAGTTTTTTCAAGACCTCTTGAAGCACCCTTACGCTAGATAAATAATCTTGTATGCTTATATGTTCGTTGGGTGTATGATCTAAACTAGAGTCGCCGGGACCATAAGCTACCACGGGTATTTTCAACACTTTCCCTAGAAGGTTCATGTCACTTGTCCCTGTTTTCCTCAAAAGTTTTGGAGTTTTCCCTGTCTCCTTCCTTATGGCGGCTGAAAAAGCTCGCACAAGGATGCTGTCCTTATCTGTTTCAAAAGATTCAATGGAATCAACAACTCTCACTTCAATTTGAACTTGAGGATTTTCCCTCTTAAACTGCGTGGTGCATTCATTTATTTTATTGTATACTTGCGTACATGTAAGTTGTGGCGGAATCCTTACGTCTATTAAAGCTTTGCATTTTGATGGAACATTTGAGGCGTAACCACCACCTTCTAAACGCGTCAAACAAGTCGAAACATTGTAGAAGAAACTGTTTTGAGTTTCCTCTTGGAATCTTATCTTTTTTATCCTTCCCCAGAGCTCGAACATTTTTTCAATGGCGTTTTCGAAGAGCCATGGAGTGGAAGAATGTCCGGTGATTGTTTTGCACGTTAACTCAATCATTAAATTCCCTTTATATCCAATGACTACGTTCTCCGTTCCGCTTGGCTCTCCAAAAATCGCATAATCGGCGGATACGCCCCCTTCAATTAGGTGTTTGATGCCTATGCTTGTTTTTTCCTCGTCAACAACGCAAGCCATCACGATCTTCCCTTCTTTGGCGGTCCCTCCAACAAGATGAGCTGCCAAAATCATTGAAGCAAGAGAAGCCTTCGCATCCACGGCGCCTCTGCCATAAATTTCGTTGTTAATAATTCTTACTGGAATGTATCCGGGAACCGTGTCCATGTGTCCACAAAGCAGGACTACTGGTTTTCCATGTCCAACTTCGCCAATGACGTTTCCAACATCGTCAACTCTGACTTTGAAATTTAGTTTTTCCATCTCATCGGCTATGAAGGTACCAATTTTATGCTCTTTTCTGGAAGGACTGTAAATTTTAAGAAGCCTCGCTAAAAACTGGACAGCGTATTTTTCTAACTTCTCCATTTAGGATTTCATCCA
>JAWBXA010000010.1:35211-45524 GCA_038868115.1 Bathyarchaeia archaeon | reverse complement strand
AAAGGAGGCGATAATGTACCTTCTCTTTGGCGGCGTTCCAAAAACGCTCCCAGACATATCAATAAGGGGCGAACTAAACATTCTTTTGGTGGGCGACCCAGGAACAGCCAAGTCCCAACTCCTGCAGTATGTGGCGCGAGTTGCTCCTAGAGGACTTTACACTTCCGGCAGGGGAACGACTGCGGCTGGTTTGACGGCGGCGGTTATACGCGAAAAAGGCGGCGGAATGAGCCTTGAAGCCGGTGCCCTTGTGCTTGCGGATAAGGGAATAGCCTGTATAGACGAGATAGATAAAATGCGCCCAGAAGATCGTGTTGCAATCCATGAAGCCATGGAACAGCACACGGTTTCTGTAGCTAAAGGCGGCATAGTGGCAACTCTTAATGCGCGGACAGCCATACTTGCGGCTGCAAACCCTGCTTTGGGTAGATATGAACAGCGTCGAACAATCGCGGAAAATATCTCGCTTCCTGTGACTATTCTCTCAAGGTTTGACCTAATTTTTGTGTTAAGGGATGTTCCAAACAAGGAAATTGACGGCAAAATGTCAGAGCACATTCTCGAAATTCACCGTAAAGGCTTAAGCCCTGTTGGGCCGCCTATTCCTCTAGAACTCTTGCGAAAATACATAAGCTATGCAAAGACGATAAAACCAGTCCTAACCAGTGAGGCACTGCAACGCTTAAAGGACTTCTATTTGGCCATGCGTTCAGCAAGTGAGTTAGAAGGCTCTCCTATCGCAATAACTGCTCGACAACTGGAATCGCTTATACGCTTAGCTGAAGCCAGAGCCAGGGCCGCCTTAAGAACAGAAGTTTTGACGGAAGATGCTGAAGCGGCCATAAACATAATGAAACGCTCTTTAGAAGAGGTTGGAATAGACTTATCCTCCTATAAATTCGACATAGACCTCATAATGACTGGAAAACCGAAAAGTCTTAGAGACAAGCTGCAAGTGCTGCTTTCAGTACTAACAGAAATGGAGAAAGAGATAGGAATAGTCGACCAAAACGCCTTAATCAACAAGCTTGAAACAGAATATAAAATTCCAAGAATCGAGGCTGAACGCCTAATCAACCAACTTCTACGTGAAGGAACAATTTACGAGCCTAAGGAAGGCTACCTAAAAAAGACGTAAACTAGTCCTTCATCTTTATAAGAAAAAGCGTTTGCAATGCTATTCTGCAGCCTCAACATTGGCTTCAACGTAGTACTGTGCATTTGCCGTGAAAACTGTTATGCCAACCGTTTGGCCGACATCTTTTGAGGATATGCTGTCAGGGTTCTCTATGTATATAACAATGGTCCATCCAGACCTTAATGTCAAATCACCTGTAGCCTGCTGGAAAGCCTCACCGTTGTTAAGATACCTAAATGCCTCTTTCCATACAGCTGGATCAGTTATTTCGCTTGGCTTAATTTTTGTCACGTTTAAGTCTGCTGAAACTGTAACACTGCCTGTTTTCCAATAGTAAATCTTTGACCATTGACATTCTTGTCCTCTAACGGATATCTTGTCGATTACAACGTCTCTTCCACCAGTGTTTATTATAACCAAGGCTGCCTCAGCCCAACCTCCAGTGGTGTTGTACCAAACATGCTGTTTGCTAAGGTGAAGCGACTCCTCTTGGACACGAGTTGTCACGACGTTTATGGCGTAAAACGTTACAATGGTTGCGAGAAGCACTGAAACCACTAGTATTATTAGGGTTGTTACTACAACGCTTAAACCCCTCTCATTCCTTAACAGATGCATAAACTCATCTCCAAGACTGTTTTGTTGATATTTTAAATAGAGAAAAGGAAAGTAATACGATTTGTACGTAGTAGAAACCAACGCAAGTTAAAAATTCTTATCAAAATTTTTGACTTCATGAACGTATTGAAATTAAATCTTATTAACGTACGTCACCAATTAGAGGCATCCATAAAATGTAATTTATTTTATACCATGTGAAGCACCGATGAAAACTGTGATTGTTGCTGGAATAAGACCAAAAAGGAAATCAAGATGATGAAATTTTCTAAAAGGCTAAGAAATGTAGGAAATCTTTTTGTCTTCTTCTCTTCGCATTTCCTCAGCCTGTAACATCCTTTTCTCTTCAATCTTCCTCAGTCTTGCCACCATACTCTCAGCCTTAGCGATATCAGCGTCTAAACCAGCTAAGTCGACATTAATTCCCAAAATTTTCAGCAAGACCTCTAGAACGCTTTTGGCTGCCTTTGGATCAGGTAAATATCCGCGTGTTTCACCTAGAAGACACAAAGCCTCAATATTTCTGAACGGTGCTAAGCCGAGGATTAGCCCTGCAGTGCCGACTATCGGGCTTCCCATAGGGCTTATTATAGCATTGGCTTGCAAAGCCTTATTAAGGAGGACTTGGCTGGTGGAGGCTGCCACAACCTTTGGTTTGTCTGTTTCCACCCTGTAGCCGCCTGTTGTTATGACAAGTTTCACGCCGTGTTTTTGAGCGAAGTCGAGTATGCTGTTTGAAATTTCATATTGCCCTTCAATGGTTTGAGCTTGGCAGTCTCCGGTGAAAAGGATTAAGTCGTTTTCTCCGTTGTCATTTTTCCAGAAGTAAAAAGTGCCCCGAAGAAGTCTGACTCCTCCTTTTTTGCTTACAAGCACGAAGTATGGAAAATGCGGTGAATACAAATACGCAAGTTTTTGAGCCTTTAACTGTTTAATCAAGTAGCGAATGGCAATTTTCCCAACGAGCCCCAGTCCTGGAAGTCCCTCAATTAATATCGGATTTTTAAGTTCGACTTTTGTTAGCTCCTTGATCATCGTTTCTTTCATTTGACGTCTGCCTCCCTTTTTAGAGTCATCCTATATTTGAGGTATTTATCCTCCGGCGAAAATTTTGGTGGATGTGGTACCCGCACTGGTCCACCGCAATATGGACACTTTTCCTTTTTTAAAGTATATTTCTTACATTTTTCACATTTCCTCAGCAGCCAAGCCACCTACTTCTCCCTTCTGAAAACACCTTGCCCACCAGCCTTAACAATATTTGAGATGATGTTTTCGGCAACTCTTTGCAGGGCTGCTTCTGCGTGTTTATAATTGTCGGCTAAAACCTCAATACAGTACTTTGGTGCCGCCACAACGTAAAATCGAATATTTACCCCCCTTGTTTTCTCGGTTTTCTTGGCGTTTAAAAAAGCCTCCTTAATGATTTCCACTCCGTTGGGCTTTAAGCAGCGGAGCTCAACAATTCCCTTAACCCTAACTGTTGGTAAGCGGATTCTTTCCTTTGCAACTTCAACAAAAACTTCAGCCAGTTCCTTTGGAACACCTATTTTTGTTAAAGCTTCCGTGCCTTCCTTTGCGGCTTTTTCAAATCCCTCGTAAAGGCCATATTCCTTTTCAATAAGTACTCCAGCTTTCTCATAAACCTCCTCTATGGACAAGCTAACCTTCTCGGCAACGCCTCTTAGGAGTGCTTCAGCCTTCCGCTCCCTTTTCCAAGAGAGCATCTTCTCAATTTTCTCTCTCTTTGTAACCCTCCTAAGAGATAGGTCTATGTGTCCCTTCTCCGCGTCAACTCGTAAAACCTTTAGAACGACTTTTTGACCTTCCCGAACAAAATCCCGTATGTTCCTAATCCATGAAGAGGCAATCTCGGAAATGTGTAAGAGACCACTTTTATTAAACTCATCGAGCCGTACATAAGCCCCATAATCGGTAACGGTCTCAACAGTGGCTATAACCAGGTCACCAACTTCGGGCCACTCCTGCCTTCTTAAAACCATTCAGACACCATCTCATTCCAAAACAGCTATTACTTCCCCCTTAATAATTGCCTTGCCGCCTGAAGGCTCAGCCAACTCAACACTACAAACGTTACAAGTAACCCTATTTACAGCGTGGCTGAAAATTATCTGTTCATTGCCACACTTTAAACACTTAACCTTAACGAAAGTACTTTTAGGTCTAGGAATAAGCTTCTCCCATTCAGCCATAACCTTTCGCCTCTAACCCATCATTTATGCTATAACAAGCTTCCTTAACCTTATCCCTTCTCTATGCCTCGTGTAGCCACAAACCTTACACTTCAACTTCAAAGTCTGCTTCTTAGTAGTTTTAGCAAACTTCCTCTGCAAAGGATACTTCTGTCCACCGTAACCCTTCTTCTCCCGCTCATGGTGGCGCTCACCCTTAGCTAAGGCTCTCCGCTTACCGGCCTTATAAAGCGAAACTATATGAACCTGATGCACCTTACACCTAGGGCAGTAAGTTCTAATCTCCTTAGGCACATTCATTCTAAACCACAGCCAACCTTTGCATTAAAAAACAACACACCCTCATATACTTTTTCGCCTTCAAGATAACAAGTCAGCCTTAAACTATTTTTAAGTTATGTTGATTCTTTCAGCTAAGCCATGCCCAACCAAAATCTTGGCATTCTCTAACGGCACGGATGCAATATCCTCGGCTTTAAAGGGTCCATAAACCTTCATATCCTTTCCAATTATGGCTGGGGCGTCCTTTAAAAATCTTAACACTGCTGTTTTAGATGCATGCCGGTCAACTGTTGTTAATTGACGGCTTTCCAGAAGCTGCTCCATAAACTCCTGAAAATTTTCAGAAAATTGCAAAATTTCTCGATACAGGTTCTGTTCTTCATCCGGTAAAAGGCCGGACGGGATTTTTCTCTCTATGACTCCTTTGACAATTTTTTTACGTCTTGCCTGAACAATTTCATACAACATCCTTTTGACATTTTGCTCTTCACCGTTTAGAAGTACAGCCTTCATCGCTTTTTTGTCCACCATTCGCGCCTCTTCTTTAAGTCTCTTCAAATATTTAACGGCTCTTACATAGAAGTCCTTTGGCAGCTCTCCAAGTTCTGCCCTTTCAGTTTCGTTCTTCCAAAGCCTGTATACCTCTTCATACATTTTCATCATAAACCTCCGCTCTACCCTTACAAACTAGAAGCAAAGCTGCCGCCGTTGGTAACTCAACTCTAACATTTTTATATGGTCCAAAGATTTCTTCTCCAATCCTAAATTGTGGTGAATTGTAAACCAGAGTTTTAACAACTCCTTTCCTTAATGCTATGGCTTCTTTAAATGGATCAAAATCGTTTATTCGTGAAATTGGAAATTTAACCTTTTTAAATCCTGTTTTGCCGTGTAAGGTATTCGGCAATCTAACAAGACGATGAACATCTGCTGTGACAACAGTATCAATTTTGACGAATTCCTCTTGTGCGCAATAATTGAAAATTTTTCCCCATGTTTCTAAACCTATACCCTTCACTGATTTCCAAATTTCACCATGTTCCAAATTCATTAAAATCTTTTTCCTGTTATTTAGTAAAGCCTTAACAATGTTTCTTTTTAGATTTAGTTTTGTAAAGTCTTCTTCAACGGCTTTTAACAAGAAACGTTGCAGCCCCTTTCGAATTCTGACATGCCAACCTGTCGAACTTCCCATTCCCTCATTAAAGCCTATGCCACAAATATAATCAGCTATCTCTTTACGGGAAATAGGGTCAAGGCTTTGAACAATCTCATTTTCTATATGAACATGGTAGCCCCTATGCCCTGAAAAGTACACATGAATATCTTTGTCAGAAAAACCGAAATCATTTATTAAAATGTCTAAAAGTTTTATCGCCTCATTCTTCGCTGTTTCCAAACATTCTTGGCATAACCACGTGCTTGTTTCAAATTTTTCACCGTTACACACGGGGCAGTTGTTAGGCGTAATTCCTTTCCCAGAGAATCCGCAATTGCGACAGACCCACTCATCGTGAATTTTATTGCAAGGAGTCGGGATATGGTCTGTATCGATGTCAAAAATTAGGTCTGCTCCGAGCCAACCCTTCCTCTCCATCTCCGCTGTGGGATTTTCGTAGTAGGCACATGAATAATAAGCGTCGCGTGGAACAAAATTTTGCATAAAAAACTTTACTTCTTCAAAGTTTTGAAAGCTTTTATGCCGTATCATTTGGCCTTCAAAAGATGCGAAACCAAACTCCCGCCTTTCAGCCTTAGGAAAACTGGCATCTGGAGGAAACTCTTCCATGTAATAGTTACGAAACATTTCCTGAATAAAGAACAATGATTTTTGCTTCAAGTTTCCTTCAAGTTCTCAAAATTGGGTGAAAATAATAAGTTTTGTGTTTAGGTCTTACGACCAACTTTAAATTTAAATTTTTTGTTTCATTAGCTTAAACCAGAATGAAAATTTAGTTTTGGCATTGTTGATAGCGTTTCTTGTTCGCTCTACTAGCATGAACCTTTGTACAGAGGCTATTAAAGCGATATACGCAAATATCCACGCAAAGAAGTATAGCTCGCCATAACTATCATGGAAAACATCTGCAGCTATTCTTCCTTGATGAAGATATATGAGGAGATACGAACATATTCGGAGAACATTAATAAAGTATGTCCCAATAAAACCTGTCACGAAATATGCAAGTTTACGAAAAGAAGATATTTCCGTCTTTTTAAAAAAGACCAGAATGATTAACACGTATAAAAGTAAGCTATGAACACCCGAACAAGCCCAACCAATATCTGCAGCAGCAAAAGCTTTTTCATTCCATATAATTAAACGTGGAAGATGAGAGCTCGTTAAAGATGAGTTCGCGGGAAATTTTAAAATGGTCTTATATCCTAAAAGGTCTAAAATAGCAGCAGCGGTTGCTGCTGTTGGAAGCGCAAATGCTTGTAGTGGTTTAAAAACTCCAAAAGGGTAGATTGTATCGAACATGTAAACCGCTCCGATTCCTGCGATGAGGACAAAGGATATCGAGAAAAATTTGAGACCCTTTAAGCCGTAAGCCAATGTTGCCGCACTTATGAAGAATACAGCTAACACTATATATTCACATGATAGGGGCCATTGAAGATATAAAAAGTCCCAAGGGTACCCTTCAGGAGTAATGGCGCGAATCCCGAGGTTAAATCCAACCTTTAGTACCATAAGGTCCAGTCCAAAATGGTTTACTGCCATAATGTAAACCGTTGGAATAAGCGCAAATGTAAGTGAAGCGATTGCTAAAAAACAGCTTTTTGGCTTCACATCTATTAACTCGTTCCAATAAATTACTGATTCGATAAATATAAGCCAGATAAAAAACAGGTAAAACATTCTTCCCTTCCATGTTGCCTCAAAAACAAAATTTTGGTTAAAGAAAACGTTACATGGAATCCACTTTTCAAAACTTTGAGTTGCAGGGTTGTAGACATAATTATAGCCTTCAACGTTGTAGTAGTCTAGAAAGAGTAAGAGAAATATAGGTAGACAGTAAGAGATAATCAGCGTGACGTGAAACCAATATTTTTTCATTTTATGTCACTTCAGATATTGGTTTCCGTAATTGAGCCTAATTACTTAATGCGTAAATTAAATATTTTTAACTGGCTAATAATAGACTTTCGATGAATCATAAATGTTTCATTGTCGTAACTATGTCTTTAATTTTAGCGTTGCGCATTTTTATGTCCGTTGAAGCCTATAACTATCCTCCCGATCCCCCTCCATATATTGTTAATCAAACGATCTATATTGTTATATCTTCAACCTTACCAACAAAAACCGTTTTCATAAATGTTACAAAATATGCTTCTCAACAGTTTTTAAAAAACATAACAATTGAGTTTTCCGAGCCAGTCGCGTTTACAGGTTTTATTATAAATATTTTAAGCGATAAGCCTCCGAATTTATGTGCGCCGAATAATGGTTACGTCCTTCAATACTACTACATTAGAACCTATGTGGAGTTGGAGGACAAAGTTAGAAACGTTATCATAAATCTCGCCATAGATAAGCTGACAATTAGAAATAGAGACGTTAAAGAAGAAGATTTGACAGTTTACCGGCATTATGGGCAGAAATTTGAAAAATGTTATACGAAAAAGGTGGCGGTAGACGACCTAATATATCTTAACGTAGGCGCTGGGGGGTTAGGATATTTCGCAATTGCTGGAATGACTTTTCCTTTACAGAAAATTATCCTAATCACCGTAGCAGCTGCTGTAATCATGGCAGCAGCCGCTGTGTTTATTTTCCGTAAATTCAAGCTAAATAGCGTCTTAAAGAATCTGTGGAGGAATTTACATGAATAATAAAGAGGACCTAAAATTACCCTTAGTAATTGTAACCTTTTTGGCCGTGGTGTGGATTTTCTATGTTTTCGCGAATTGCACATGGATTGTTGCATTTCAGCAAGCAGCTGGTTGGCTGATCAGCCCTACAATCAGTTTTAGGCCAATGTGTGTTAAAGGTGTACCGCTTGCATTTTTAGCTACAATTGAAATATTGATTTTAGGAGTTATTTCATCAAACATGTTATTAGGTGATGAAGAAGACGCAATTATAAAATCTGTTTCCATGTTAGGAATGGGATTCGGTTTCGCGGGCTTTATAACATTAATCTTGGCAATCTTTGGCAACTTGTACCAAACTCCTCTAAATTTGGCAATATTATGTATGATCGCCATTTTCTTGTTGATAAACACTTATTTGCGAAGGCTCGATGGCCTTTCCCCGCGAAATCTTTTAAAAATCAATTTTTCTTTAGGCAGGTTCAGAAGGCCAGCAAATTTAGAATTTTGCTTTGTGGTAGGCCTTGCAATTTGTGTAATTTTTTTCTTTTGTTTCTATCACGCAATTTTTACAGTTATAACGCATTGGGATGCAATAGTTTACCATGCAGTAATGTCTGTTTTTATGTACAAATACCGTGCAATTCCAATATTGGCAGGGCCTTCCATCGGCATTGAAATGAGTGCAAATTTTCCTCCACTATTTCCTGCAATTGGGGCATACTATTACATCCAAATAAACGCAGTTGAGGATTTTTACCTTAAAATAATCTCGCCTATTATGGGCGTTTTAACTGTGTTGACGATTTACAAAATCGGAGGCATTCTCGCTGGTAAAAGATGCGGATTAATATCCGCCCTCTTCCTTGCGATGACTCCGCTATTCTTTCGTTACTCGATTTATACTACAAGTTATTCCACGCTTGTCTTCTACATCACTGCTTCCGTTCTATATTTGCTACAAGGCTTAATTAAAACGCAAAATAGGTACTGGATAGTAAGCGGGATTTTTTATGGGTTTGCACTTCTAACATCTTATCTAGCGCTGTATCTTGCTCCGTTTTTTATCATAGTCTTTTTCTATTCCTTAACCAAAGTTAAAAATGATGGCAAATCCTGCGTGGGATCTTTCCTCCTCATTTTATCAGCTCTAACAATTGGTGGCGCGTGGTATATTCGAAACTGGATTTTGCTCAGAAACCCCGTTTACCCAAATGGTTACACGATATTTGATGGTGTAAACATTGATCCCTTAATAATAGAAACAACTTTTAGAGGCATAAAGACGTCTGCAGAATGGAGTTTTTTTGGCGGTGTTGATACTTCATCATTAATTAAAATAGTCACATTCGTAACTTACAGGACACATTTTCCTTCAATTTCTTTACTTACACTACTAGGAATCATTCTACTCATAACCTGCTATAAGAAATCGTTATTTTTATTGGTTTTGACATGGTCCGTTATATCTAGCGTGTTTATTTTTAGCGGGTTGACATGGAGCTTTCCTAGACACGTGGCTATTGCTTTGCCGGGCTTTGCCCTAATCAGCTCCCTACCTGTTATGAAAGTGCTTGAAAATTGCGAAAAATACGACTTACAAGCAGTAAATTGCTGCAAAGACATATTTAAAAGGATGAAATGTTTATTCATTGTCCGAAAGAGTAATTTGGTGAGGCTAGCTCTAATCCAGATACTTTTGCTAGCCTTTCTCTTTCCAAGTTTAACCTTCGTTATGGGTGGCAAATTTTGGATGGACAACCTTAACGATACACCTCCGTGTGATTATCTGTGGCTTTTAGAGAATCCCAACGCGGATGCGTGGTCCGTGTTGCTTAGGTTGTATCCGGAAGCCTTAGCGTGGAAATGGTTAAATGAACACTTAAAAGAAGGAGAAAAATTTGCAACAGTTGAAAACAGAATCTACTACATTAAAAATTGTAGTAATGAATGCTTCTTCTATTTAGACGGGTGGGAGGCACGGGAGTTATATAATATGGTGAATCCATATTCTATACTCGATTTCCTTCGGAACAATAATGTAAGATATATTATAGACGTTGGTTGGGCACGTGCCCATGGTCATTTCGATATATTGCCTCTTGCTCGGTTTTTAGGGTCCCCGTACTTTCCACTGATATTGGACAGAGCGGGTAATCCAAACATTTACAATGTTGGACCTATTGAAACCCCATTAATAGCGAACTCATCAGTTCTGGTTTCCATTAGTCAAGAGGGATGGA
>JAWBXA010000010.1:28387-35111 GCA_038868115.1 Bathyarchaeia archaeon | reverse complement strand
GGGTCCCCGTACTTTCCACTGATATTGGACAGAGCGGGTAATCCAAACATTTACAATGTTGGACCTATTGAAACCCCATTAATAGCGAACTCATCAGTTCTGGTTTCCATTAGTCAAGAGGGATGGAGCCCATTGCATATAGTAAATGGTAGGCTTGTGCAAACCGTTATTGCAGACAAGCCTGGTGCAAGGCTATACGTTGAAGCATTAAACCTAACCCTCATAAAAATAACCTACTTCGATGCTGGAAAGGGTAATTTAAGCATAGATTTGTTTAACCCGTATTCAAGAGTTTGGATTCGTAACTACATCTTCATCCAAAAAAGGGATACAAACGAGTGGAAAACCTATGAATTTCTTGCGCCAGTTTGTGAAAAAGGGTTTGTTGAGTTTAATCTTTACGCTTCTGAAAATTTTACCGTATGTAGCATCGAGGCAACACGATTTGACACTCGGGGTAAATCCTCATTCTATGCTTTGAAGAAGGAATTCAGCGATTCAACATTTCCCCCGTCATTGATGGTGTACCTTCCAATTTTGCGGAGCGGTCAGAATGTAACAATTAGAACGGATTCTTATGGAAAGAGAATGCGAGTTGAGATCTTTGAAGGAGTTATCCAGCCTTTGGAGAAGGAATGGTGGTTAGATCTTAAAAAGAGTCATAGACTTGTAGCCAATTCTAGTAAGAGGCAGAACCCGTCACTCTGTTGGAAAGCGACAAAATCAGGTTTATACACGGTTGTTATAACGCTTTATGGAGAGCCCGATCCTTTAGACGTGCAAATTGATCTTCAAGTGGCAATTGAAGGATAAAGTGTTAGCAGCCACCATTTTCCAACGTATTTTGTTTTTTCAACACGGCTCCGATCTTTAACAGTGGACCAACGCCTACAATGTCTGTTCCTGTAAACAGCGCCCTTGTAATAAGGGCGAACGCCATTAACCTTGTGTCAATGAAATTGGGATTTATAGGCAATTTAAGCAGCAGCGACAAAAGAATAACATAGCCAGCTTCTTGTACGCCAAGACCAGCAATAGTTATTGGGATGTAGGTTAACGTTGATGCTATCGAAGCTATAAAGAAAAAGTCGATTAAGCCAATATTGCAGTTCCAGAGACCATTAAAAATAAAGTAAAGAGCAGCTGCATTGCACAAAAGGGATAAAACCACAAATAACGCCACGCTTATGAAGGAACTCTTAATTTTTCGGCTTTCTTTATGAATGCTATTAAATATTTTAGTAAGCCCTTTTATTTTCCCTCCGATTAACGGAAGCTTTTCGAACTTTATAGCTAAAATAGAAAAATGCTTTTCCCACATAATCAATATAAGAAGGATTCCTCCCACAAATAGTATTAAAACCCCAGTGGTTATAGCGTTTATAATCCCAATGCTAAGTGGTAGAAAACTCGCAAAATATGCCATACCTATCAAGCATATCGCAACTTTTACAATGGCGTTAATCCCTCCGGTGGTGAAAACTCCCACCACGCCCTGCTCAAACGGCACATCGGCTAAGCTGTTAAGGAAAAGGGGTGTAAGAAAATAACCGGAACGAAACGGCGTAATGTCGCTTAAGAGTTGACCAGCAAAGCTAGCCATGGTTACCTTCCATAATGAAAGTTTTGGGTTTGAACACTTCAGCGGAGCATATAGAGCTAGTGCGACAAACGTGGATGCAGTCAAGAAAAGACACGCTGCTGCCATCAAGTTTATTGGGTTAATTTGTTGGAGGATTGCAGGCATGTCTTTTAAATTAGCTATTCGAAGAAGCCACGCCAAGATGGCCATGCCAACAATAAGCTGGATTAAAAGCTTCAGCTTCTTAGTATTAACCATATTTTATTCCTTTGCTTTACCGTTGAGTTCAACCCTAAGCTTAAATAATGCTGTAAGCTGATTATATGCGATTTTTGGAATTTTCCAAGGCTTATAAACGCGTGTTGAGCTGTTATCCGCCCTTTTCTTGTGATTAACTGGAATTTCTGCTATACTAAAACCTTTGGCGTGTGCCCTTATCATGAATTCACTCCAGAAGCTTTCATTCATGTATTGGCACTCGCTTGCTATTTCTTTGGCGACATCGGTTCTCATAAGTTTGAACGGTGCTGTAATATCCATCAATTTTGGAATGTTAAATGCAAGTTTTACCATCGTTTGAAATGCTTTGGACATAACTTTCCTATGAAAGGCGTCGGCTCTACTCTTCCTCCATCCGCTCAATATATCATACTTTGTTCGCAACCTCCAAAGCTTCCAAAAATCACAAGGATCATGCTGTCCATCGGAATCTGTTATTAAAACATATTCAGCTTCAACCAACTTTAACCCACTCTTAATTCCACCAGCATAGCCCTTCCTGGAAGAGGAGAGCGTGGCTTTTAGTGGTATTTTCTCACCTATCTTTTCCACAACTTCCCGCGTGTTATCGCTGCTTCCATCTTCACTAATGACAAGTTCCACAGGTAATTTAGAACCTATGGCATTGTAAAAAGCGTTGATTGTTTCCTCAATAGTTCCTTCCTCGTTATGCACTGGCATAAGTATGGCAACAGGGGCTTTTCCAATCTTCGTGGTAAATGTGTCGATGACCTTTTCGGTCATGTAACCAAGTGCTCCGTTAATATTTTTTCGTCAACATATCCTCTAGGCTTATGTGTGCTCACATAATGCTGAATCGTTCTACGTAGACCTTCCTCAAGGCTGACCTTAGGCGTCCAGCCTAAAAGATTTTTTGCCCTTGAAATGTCTAAGGCTCTACTTGCAACCCCTTCTGGCTTAGTCTTATCAAAGATTATACGTTTAGGTTTCCATCCCATTATGTTAAATATTTTGAAGGCTACATCCTTTATCTTGTATCGTACCCCTGTTCCTAAATTTATCGGTGTTCCATCAGTTACTTTTTCAGCTGCCAAAATTGTTCCATCAATTATGTCTGAAACATATGTGAAATCTCTTTCTTGATTTCCGGAACCCCATATAACATATGGATCCATCTTCTCGAGGGCTTTATAAATTAGGGCAATAACTGCGTGAGTCTCGTTTTCTCTGGGACCATAGGCCGTTACAAACCTAAGTATGCAACCTTTTATTCCATATTGTTTTATGAAGGCGATAAGTTGCACTTCTCCCATTAGCTTGGCCCAACCATACTCTATATCAGCGCTTAAGGGCTCATCCAGCTTAAATGGATCAGCGTCGTCCTCCTTTAGCAAATAATCCGATCCTGTTGTTGACTGAAGTTTTGGAGGGTAAACACATGCGCTGCTTGCCATGATTATCCTTTCAACATTAGCCCTTAAACATGCTTCAAAGACGTGATGGTCTATGGCAAAATTTGAGCACACGTCAGCCGGATGACTGTGAATATAGCCTCTACCACCATGAGTTGCGGCTAAATGAAAAACAACCTCTTGGCCTTTAAAGACTTTTACAATGTCCTTAAGACTGCACCATTCTAAATCCATTCGCACAACACGTATCCTTGATAGCGACTGCGAAAGGTTCTCCATCTTTCCGCTGCTAAAATTGTCCACGACTGTGACATCGGCTCCGAGTTCTACAAGTCTATCAACTAGGTGACTGCCGATGAAGCTTGCACCACCAGTAACTAAGACCCGTTTATTTTTCCACCAGTACATAGATATCCTGCAGCTTCAATAATCCATGTCAACTTTTAAATATTAGTCAAGATTGTCAAACGAGCATGTATATAAAATCTTTGCAGTAGAAAGTTAAAGTTATCAATTATAGTGAATAGACATAAAATATTCGTTATGAAATCTGCGGAGAGATACAGCTTGTATCCTGTTAAAAAAGGCGCCGTTTCTAAACTTTATATAAAATTTGAGGCTGTTATAAGATATTTAATAGATAGACACCATGTTGTCTTAATCTCCTTCATTTTCTTTTCATCCTTTCTCGTAAAATTGCTTATAATTAGCTTTAGCGGTGGACTTGGAGCCGATTATGGCGCTTATCTTAGATGGGTTGATGTTTTAAGAGGAGCTGATATCGTTGGAGGTGGATTGCGCTATCCGCCTATCTATCCAAGTTTACTAACATTTTTCCTAACATTTTTAGATGAAATTATTGCGTTAAAGATATGTACCGCTTTTATTTATTCCCTGATAGCCGTGCCGTACTTCCTATTGGCTAAAAAGATTTTTGGGAACAGCATTTTCCTTTTAATTGCGTCTATTTTAATCACTTTTAACATGTTTTACTCCGAAATGATGGGGTGGGGTGGAAATGCGAACGTCCTTGGGCTCATTTTCCTGACAACTTTCTTAATATTTTGGGTTAACAGTTTTAAAAATATCGGAAGCAAGAGGAACATATTTTTAGCAGCCTTTTTTCTCAGTTTGGCTGTTGGTTCACACTATCTCTTGGCAGCATACATTTTTGTATTTTTTTCCGTATTTCTCTTTCTAGCTTTATTATCTTTGAGGTATAAGTGCTTTGGTGCTTTAACTTTTAAAACCTTGATAAAGACGGTGTCGATAATTGGATTAAATGGTTTAATCTTAAGCATTCCGTACCTATTCACTTACAGATACTTTCTAAACTCTGCTGTGTTTCATGAAACAAGCTTAAATTTAGCTGATCAGCGTATTTTTGGTTTCTCTTACGTTATAGGTCAAAATTTACTTAACATTATTTTCTCAACGTTAGGTATAATCGGGATTCTCTTTTTAATTAAAAAGGACAAATTGTTAGGCTTAACATTAGCGGCCCTTTTCATTAGCGGGTGCCTGCCCGCCTTTTTTACATTACATTCAGCTAGGTGGATTTACTTCTGGCCAATACCTATTTTTCTCGGGTTTCCTGTTTTTATCAAAAATCTGTTACCAAAGCTAATGGAGTTGCATAGAATTTTAAGAGTGATCTTCAGAATGGGTATGGTTCTCTTGGTTTCAACGTACATTTTCTGCTCCATGCCTTTTTTGTATGAGCGGTTGTCTCATTATAATGTTTTGACGCCTCAAGTGTTGGATGCCCTCAAGTATCTTAGGACGAATACAACCGCTAATTCTGTTATTGCAACGTCTGGCCCTTATAGACGTGGTGGTGAAGGAAGCGGACATAATTATGGATGGTGGATTGAAGGATACGCTGATAGGAGAAGCGTTGCGACGGCATATTTGCGGTTCTTAATCTATTACGATGAAAGAGAGATCGCCAAAAAAGCCAACATCCTTTTTTCAGGAACCCACGTACTTCTTAACGATTTTGTGATGGTGGCTGAAACTCTTCCAGCAGATTTAGGTAATCCAGAAATTAGCGTATACATTGGAGATTTCTATGACAAACTCTTATTTTTTGCTGACAACGAAACTATAATAACTTTTTCTCGTGACAGTGACAGCTACAATTTAACACTTAGAGATCTTAAAGCGAGGTCTTCTCCAGTAGTGAGCGGTGGCAGCGGTGGTGTTAATGTAACATATTACTGCAGTAATATTATAATAAACAAAGCCATTCGCATAGTGGACTACACGATCGTTGAGGTGTCTTTTGAAATAAATCGAGGCAATGGTGTTAATATAAAAAGAATTTTCATCCCTATTCTTAAAGCGGATTTTGCAGATCTTAACGGTTATCATGAAATAAGTGACAAAAATATCGCGTTAGAAATGACGACTTCTATGGGAGCTTATGTCAAGTTAAATGTTGCTGTAGATTATGCTGGAGATGTTACCGTTATACACTTAGAAAGAGGGCGAAAATTTGCAATAGTTATTTTCGACAATCTTCCTGAAAACACGAGCATCAAATTCGCATTCAACCTTCCAAAACTTGTAAATATTGGTTCCGATCAGGTGCAATACTTTGAAGCATATGAATTGATTAAGCAAATGAGGATAAATTACATCATGATTGATAAAAACCGCCGCAGAGAGTTTAAATGGTTTAATAATGATGAAAACCACTTTTCAAAGGAGTTTGAAAATGAAATTATAGCAATTTTCGTCTTTAAGACATAGAATGGTTTGATGCTATAAAACCTCTAACCTAACAATGCAAATCTAAGCTAAACTTTACCTTAGCGATTCATAAACAGACAAAATATTTGAGGCTACTGCATCCCAACTAAACTTCTCTTTATAATGGCGCTCAATAAAATCTCGCGCGTTCCGTCCAAGTCTCAGCGCTTCAGTTGGTGATTCGATTAGGTATTTTATTGCTTCAACAAGCTGACTTACGTTTCCAGGCTCTACAAGAATTCCTGTTTCATTAGGGATGATAATTTCAGATGTGCCACTTACACGTGTTGCGATGATCGGTAATCCAGAAGCCATCGCCTCAAGGACCGTGAGGGGCATTCCCTCAGTTAAAGATGGACGGACAAAAATTCCACCGTTTCTCAACGCTTCCGAGACTTTTGGAACATGTCCCAAAAATTCAAAATAGGGTGAAAGTCCATACCTTGCAACAAGCTCTTCGATTTGTTGTCTATAGGGACCATCTCCCACAATTTTAAACCTTATCTTTGCGGCTCCGCTCCTTATTAGAATTTTTGCAGCCTCGATAAGGTATTCCAGTCCCTTATTTGGGATAAGTCTCCCAACAAAAATAACGTCCGGTCTGATGTTTTTTTGCGTGTCAAAAGATGAGCTGAACTCCTCAAGGTCAACACCGTTTGGGATAACGGTAACTTTTTTCGGCGAGGCGCCTAACGAAATTATGTGTTGTCGAACCGCGCAACTCACAGCTATAATG
>JAWBXA010000010.1:13265-28290 GCA_038868115.1 Bathyarchaeia archaeon | reverse complement strand
GTTTTTTTGCGTGTCAAAAGATGAGCTGAACTCCTCAAGGTCAACACCGTTTGGGATAACGGTAACTTTTTTCGGCGAGGCGCCTAACGAAATTATGTGTTGTCGAACCGCGCAACTCACAGCTATAATGGCGTCGCTTGAAAATAAGATAATTTTTCCAAAAATTTTTTCATAAGCTTTTGCAGCTAAGACTTTCCCATGCCCTAAAAGCGCAAGGTTGCTGACATCTCCAAGATGGGCGGAGAAGACCAGTTTTCGGTGAGAAATGTGCTTAATTAACACAGCCAACAATGATGTTGTGAAGAAAATATTATGAGCATGTATTACGTCCGGCGAGAAATCTTTCGCTACATTTAATATCCTTTTAACGTCCTTTGGAATTGATAACTGCATCTGGAAAAGTTTTGTTAAGTCTATACCTGCTGCCCTATAAACTTTAACGCCCTCAATATCGTAATATAAATAATTTTCTCCCAAAGTGACTACTAAAACATCGCACCCCATTTTCACAAGCCTTTTCGATAATTCATAAACAACTTTTTCCACACCGCCTACATGCGGATAGAAGTAATCACTGAACATTAAAACCCTTAATTTTTGAGACATTGTTCTTTTTCGCTTTAATTTTCTAGGTTGACTGTTTTAAGAATTTCACATGACTCTAACAAAGATTTTAAAATAAGAACATATAAGAATTTAGCGTCTGTTTTAGCATATTATTACTCGTCTCAAGTCTGGCAGCTTCGAAGTCCTGTTGTTTTCCGGTAAATTAATGGGTATGTAGGTTGGTAGCCATGATGACTTCGGTGGGACAAAGTGCCATTTTAAGGTGAATAAGTGTAATGTGTTTTTTATTCCGTCCATCAATGTATTGAGTTTTTGCTTTCCTATGCGTTTTCTGTATGGTACTGGTATTTCCGCCGCCCTGAACAGTCCGAAGGCGAAAACTTTTATCTCCTCTGAAAATGCCATGCCGTCAGCTAGAAAGTCTATTTTGTCCAATATGCTTTTTCGGAAAACCCACATTCCTGACTGTGAATCGTTAATGTTTACTCTGAACAATAGCCTTGTGATGCAGGTTAATATCTTATTTCCGATAAGGTGAAGCCATGAAAAACTTTTATGTGCAAACTTTTTCATTCTGTTCGTTGAGACAAAATCCAGCCCATGCGTTTCTAAAATTTTTATAAGTTTTGGGATTAGGTAGGAGGGATATGAGTAGTCTCCGTCCAATGTTACTATTATATCTCCATTTGCATGCATGAAACCGGTTTTGTAAGCTCTTCCATAACCTCTGCGTGGCTCTATTATGACTTTGGCTCCATTTTTGTAGGCTATTTCCCTTGTGCAGTCAGTGGATCCACCGTCTACTATTACGATTTCGCATTTGTAGCCTATTTCTTCGATTTCCTTTTTGGGAATTTCATCCAATACTTTTTGCAGTCCTTTCTCTTCATTTAAGACTGGGATGACTATGCTCACTGTTTTTTGAATGCTCAATGCTTAACCTGCCTTGCTTCATATTTCTGAGAAATGTTAACATTTAAGTTTATCGCGACAATTATAATTATAGGCTTCTAAAACTAGCCGTTCTCATTTTATTCTTATTTCTCCTTGTAATACGTTAGAGGATGACTTACTCTTTTGCATGTTTCGTCTGGTTCCGTGCACAGTCCGTGCGTTTTAAGCGTGTCACATTTTGGTGGCTTATATCGAGTTCTTGAACCTCTTTCACCCGCTATGTGTTCCACCTGATAGCGGGTTAGACGTTCGTTAAAGTCTGAGCAGTTTCTAAAGAGGTCTATTATGTTTTCTGTTGGCATTCCTACGTTAACGAGGAAGGATGTTAAGGCGAACCTTCCTATGTGGGATATGTGGCGCCCCTTTGAGGCAGCGTCGCAGAGCGCTCTTATGCATGGCGGGAAAGCATCTTTCCTTAGGGTTTTTGGAATGCCCTCTATCTCCTCTTTACTCACTTTTTCAAGTGTTAAGCTCTTAATTTTTTCAACGGTTTCCGCTATTTTCTGTGGAAATTCCGGTAGATCCTTTATTTCTAGGCGTTTTTCTATATGCCTTCTGATCTCTTCGCTTAGGAGCCTTGCGGTTTCGTTTATTGTTAGATAAACGTTTCCATTTTTGAGTAGGCGGTTTACTAGCTTCCATTTTCTCTCTCTCAGGTTTGTTGCGTTTCTGAGGTAGTCGGTGAAATGGAGCTTAAACTGGTATGACGCGTCGGCATCCGTGTTTGTTGTGATTTTCCATTGGAAGTTGTTTGCTATTGCTAAAATTTTTTCCGGGGACTCGTTTTTCATGTTGTTATAGGCTTGTTTTGCTTCTGCCAGGGCGTATCTCCTTTTTATGAAGGGTGTTTGAGTGGCTGCCGCCAGCATTGTTGCCGTTGGGAATGATAGGATTTCTACTTCTTCGTTAAGAGTTTTTCTTGTCACTATTGCGTATAATATTGCTTCTTCCACTCTTTCCTTGGCGCGTTCTAGAATTTGGGAGAATTCCGGACTTGCAAGGTCTTCAATCTTTAAGTCTAGGGTTTTTACGTATTCTGCCGCCTCTTTCAGGAAAGGGTATTTAGCTAGATCGTTTTTTGTGAATTTAACTATGGTGAACGGCATTCTTTCACTTAGACTGTTTCTATTCTTGGTGCCAGGTAAAAGGTTAGTTTCCCCTCCTTTGCTTGTTGAAAGTCTATTTTTATTGGCATATCTGTTGAAAATTCTAGAGTTGCTATGTCTGATGTGGCTGATGCTGCCTTAATTATTTCTGATAGATAGCTTAAGCTGAAGGTGGCTTTTGATGGTTCTTTTACTTCTAGGTCCAGTAGGGCATTACTTCCCTTTTTCAACTCTATTGTTGCACCCATAAGGTCGCCTGCAGCTTGGAAAACCAGTTTTTCGTTGTCTGCCTCTATTCGGACGTGATCGCTTACGAGTTCGGCGTCTTCCACTGCCTGACGTAAGCCGTCTGTCGTGGCTTTTGCCCTAACGTTAAATGTTATTTTTGGTGTTGGCACTTCTTCCTCCGACGCTTCAAGGGTTGGCATTGTAAAGTTCCGCGTATACGTTCCAGTTATCTTCAACTGTAAGCGTCCAGTTTTTTCATCTAAAGCCAACTCAATGACCTCGTCCTTTCCAACTCTTTTCAGAAGCTTTAGTAGTTCGCCTACATTTATGCACATCT
Organism: Bathyarchaeia archaeon; assembly: GCA_038868115.1. Taxonomy (GTDB): domain Archaea; phylum Thermoproteota; class Bathyarchaeia; order Bathyarchaeales; family Bathycorpusculaceae; genus JAGTQI01. Next base: position 25,098 of record JAWBXA010000010.1, on the reverse strand, counting down.
TTGTTGGTTCAGTGCAAACATATTCATCAAAGATCGTTTTTGGCCACTCGAAGTCCACCATGGCAACGCGGGACGGGTCCATCGCTCTAAGCGTCAGGGCTTCTGGCGTTATTTGGAATGTAGCTTCGTCAACGAGGATGGATATGGCTGTCGCTATATCTTTTAAAAGTTTAGCGTCTGAAACTTTAAGTCTGAACATGTTTCTCCCTTTTAAAGGGTAATGTAAGAATTATAAACACTTTTGTACACTTAAACCTAATGCTTAACGGCTTTTATGAGTATTCTCTGAAGGTGTAGCCGCATTTTGTGCAGCGGAGGAACTGAGTTGAGGATTCGTCTGCTCCGCGGGTTTGCACTTGCCAAACGTAAGCCATGTTGTTTCCACATTTTGGGCACTCGACTCTGACTGTTGGGAGAGTTCGAAGTTTCTGCTCCTCTTTACCTATCACTGCAACTTGTTGCTGAGGATTATGTCGTATAATTTTTGCAATTTTTGGTGCAGCTTTTTCGCTCACTATGCGCTTTTTGTAGCCACATTTTGGGCAATTAAGCATTAGAGATTCTTTTTTTTCAGATTTCGTCTTTTTTGGCACGAGTCGTGTTCCACATTTTGGGCAAAATTCCATGTTTTAAACTCCGGTTTCCGTTTGTTTTCCCATGATTTGGTGTCTTTTAAACTTTTTCTTTCGCCGATTAGGATTATTGCTATATTGCACTAAGCCCAGATGCGATTAAATGTGCAACGCGAAGCGCCTCGGGTATGTAGCTTCGCGTCGACGTCAACTGCAGAATTCTCCTGGCATCTTCTTCTGAAATTCCAGCTGTCTGCATGTAAACCCTGCCTCTTCCGCTTTGTAGTAGCACTTCGCAGGGTTCTCCAGCGTTAAGTATGGCTTTCCATCGCTCCTCACTTTTTGGAAGTTTTCTTAGGGCTTCACGTATTTTGTCAAGGTTTGGTTTATCTCGTGTTACGGCTATAACTGGGAGTCCGGTGTCTATGTTAAGCTTTTTTATGTCCACAACATTAAAGCCGGCAATAGTCACGCCACTAAGCATCACAACCCTCAACTGCTTGTAGTGCGGAGAACTCTTTATCATGGATGTGATTTTTCTTGTAGCTTCAAATCCGTCAACCCTAACTTTTGTATGCATAACCCCATCAAGCCAGTATCCGCCGCGGAAAACAACGCCCACAACAGGCACCAAACCTTTCGTTTTGGGTTTAAATACTCCATCATCAACCCCCAAAACGCGGATTTCAGGTTTTATTACACGAAACTTTCTTGCGGTAATGGACAAAATTTTCCCTCAAATCGTCCAGCAGAAATAGAGTTTTGTACGTATTATAAATTTAGCGAAAACGTTTGAGACATTATGGCAAATAAGAAACTTAAAGTTTTAAAGTGTAGATTATAATCGTTGGACTGACATGTGAAGGCTTTTAGAAACAATATTTTCACGGCTGGCGTAACCTACTAATAGTTACCCGATCAAATAAGCAGAGAGGTTGTCACGTTGAACTTTCTGGTTCATGGTGGAACCATAGTAACAATGCGCGGAAACGAAATAATTCGCGATGGAGCTATAGTAATAGAAGGCGAAACTATAATTGATGTTGGAAAAACCGTGCAGATTTTGAGGAAGTATTCAAGCGGCTATGAGAAGATAAACGCTAAAGGAAGGGTGGTGATTCCAGGGCTTATAAACACTCATCAACATGCAGCCATGAGCCTTTTGAGGGGTTATGCTGACGACTTACCTCTGCAAGAGTGGCTTGAAAAGCGGATCTGGCCTATGGAAAGGCTGATGACAGCTAAAGATATCTATGTTGGCAGCTTGTTGACGGCCGTGGAATCCATAGCGGGTGGCACAACAACAGTTAATACGATGTACCATTACATGCCAGGAGAAAATGAGGCGAAGGCCCTTGCAGACGCTGGTGTTAGAGGCGTTGTTGGGCACGTTTGCTTTTCATGGAGGAAAGATGAAGACAGAAGGGCGTTGGAAGATTTAGCCAAAAACTGGCATGATAAAGCTGGCGGGCTTATCCGCGTCAGCGTTGACCCTCACGCGCCTTATACGGTTGACCCGGAATACATGAAGGAACTTAAAGCTTTACGCGACGAATTGAACAAGAAGTATGGTTCTGAAAGGGCACCAATTATATGGCATATCCATGTAGCCGAAACATTCGACGAGGCTGAAAAAGTTCAGAAAGCTTTCAACGTTAACGTTAAAGACAGCGTAATGGAGTATTTGGATTCTTTAGGCGTTTTAGACGAGCATGTTGTTGCAGCGCACTGTGTGGCACTAACTGATAGGGACATAACGGTGATGAAAGCCAGAGGCGTTAAGGTTTCCCACAATCCAATTTCAAACCTTAAGCTTGCTTCCGGCATAAGTCCAGTTCCAAGAATGTTAGAACATGGCATAACAGTCTCGCTTGGCACGGACAGTCCATGCTCTAACAACGCGGCGGACATGTTCGAGGTCATGAAGGTGGCAGCCCTGCTCCATAAGGGGGTTAGCCGAAATCCCACGGTGATGTCTGCGCAGCAAGTCTTAAAAATGGCAACTTTGGATGGTGCTAGGACTTTGTGCTTGGAAAATGAGATAGGCTCAATAGAGGTTGGGAAAAAGGCGGATATAGTTATCGTAAATTTCGAGAAGCCGCACCTATGCCCATTATACAACGAATTTAGCCATTTAGTCTACGTTGCAAAGTCGGCAGATGTTGAAACAGTTATAATAAATGGTAAAATTGTAATGGAAAATAAGCGCCTAACAACTTTGAATGTTGACAGGATTATGGAAATGGTTGAAAAGGCTAAAAACAGCCTTTTACAAAAGCTTCAAGCACAACATTAAATAGTTGTGGGTGGAAATGGCATAGCGGAAGGCGATTTAATGGCAAGCTTCAAAGTTAAAGATGAAAGCCTAGCCCCAGAGGGAGCGTTGCAGATAGAATGGGCTTCAAGGCGCATGCCGGTTTTAAACCAGATAAAGAAAAGATTCAGCGAAGAAAAACCGTTAAGGAATGTTGTGCTGGGCGCATGCCTTCACGTCACAAAGGAAACAGCGGTTCTTGTTGACGTTTTTCTCGCTGGCGGTGCGAAAGTGGCCCTTTGCGGCTCCAATCCTCTTTCAACGCAGGATCATGTGGCGGCTGCGCTAGCAGAGAAAGGCGTCCATGTTTACGCCTGGCGTGGTCAAACAACAGACGAGTATTACTGGTGCATTGAAAGGGTCATAGATCAAAAACCTCTAATAACATTAGACGACGGGGCAGACCTAGTCAGCACAATTCACAGTAAAAGAACAGATGTACTGCCAAACGTTAAAGGAGGCACAGAAGAGACAACGACAGGTGTTTTAAGGCTTAGAGCCATGGAAAGATCTGGAACCTTAAAGTACGCGATAATAGCCGTTAATGATGCTTATACGAAATATTTGTTTGACAACCGTTATGGAACTGGACAAAGCACAATAGACGGAATTTTAAGAGCTACAAACATCCTTCTAGCCGGGAAAAACTTTGTAGTCTGCGGCTATGGATGGTGCGGCAGAGGAGTTGCAATGCGGGCGAGAGGAATGGGAGCAGCCGTCATAGTAACGGAAGTTGATCCTTTAAGGGCTCTCGAAGCAGTAATGGACGGCTTCCGCGTTATGCCCATAAGCGATGCAGCCGAAATAGGCGATATCTTCCTAACAACTACGGGCAACATAAACGTCATTAGAAAAGAACATATGGAGAAAATGCCTGACGGAGCTATCCTCGCCAACAGCGGCCACTTCAACGTTGAAATAAACCTAAAAGACCTTGAAGAACTAGCAGCCTCAAAAAGAACCGTCAGGCCAAACCTTGAAGAATACACTTTAAAGGATGGCAGAAGGCTTTACTTGATAGCTGAAGGGCGACTTGTGAACCTGGCGGCTGCAGAGGGACATCCATCAGAGGTTATGGATATGTCCTTTGCAAACCAAGCTCTAAGCGTCGAATACCTGGTCAAAAACGAGAAGATGCCGCCGAAAGTGTATCCTGTTCCAAGAGATATTGATGAAACAGTGGCTAAATTAAAGCTTAAGGCAATCGGCGTAAAGATAGACGAGTTAACAGAGGAGCAGAGAAGATATTTGGCAGCGTGGGAAATAGGAACAACATAGTATCCAGTTTTACGGTAAACTTTAAAAGGAGGAATGAATAATAAACATGGCTTTGTGTGGTGAAACGTAAATGGTAAGCAAAGATCAATCAATAGGAGGAGTAATATTCATCATATGCCTCATAATAGCAATATTCTATGTGATAACACTGTTCTATCCTCAATGGATTGTGAATCTAGGCTGGGCAACAGAACCGGGGCATGTCCAGTTTTGGCTTGTAGCCATACCAGTTTTCATAGCGTTCATAGCCATAATGGGCATCGGAGCCTGGATAGGCTGGACAATGGCTACTACGCCACCGCCAAAGCCCATAGAGGAAATAACAAGCGAAATCGAAGAAGAAGAGAAGAAAGAGAAAGCAACCAAAGAAGCCAAAGAACCTACGGAGGCTGCCGAAGAAGAGAAGACAGGGGAGAAAGGGTAAAACCAAAAAGTAATGCGTAATGCTTCACAATCCAAACATTTTAAATGTGAAGTGTAAGGCGACGTTTATCGCCGTGGCTAAACCAAAAACCAACAGTATTATTTTTGGCGAGAAAGATGTAACGGAACCTTCTTCGCCTTTTGGCTGAATCTCATACGACGTTATTTCTTGGGTTTCAGCGTTCACGTGAATTATGGCTGTGAGCTTCTTCATCTCCACCTCAACAGTGTAAATTCCCTCTTCTAGAGAAACCCTCCTCGGTTTTATTTCTCCTTTATGTCCTATTCTTCTAAGAAAGCCTATAGTAATGGCTGTAACTGATTCAGCATTCAGTCCCTTCATTTGCGCAGTGGGAGTAACAATGCCAGGGGCTCTTTTCTGTAGAACCGCCGACAATTACGGTGTCTCCTACTCCGTCATGGTCTTAAGCATGCACTGCACTATTTTTTCGCATACAATGCATTCTTCCGGTATGCCATCTTTAGATGAGCGATTGCTCAAATATCCAAAATAATGTCTACATCCAGTTTTATCCGGAATAGCTTGAGTTTCACGCCCTTTTTCAGTTAATGGTTTTCCTACGGCTTTGTTTTCTTCTTCTTTTGGAATTTTCGGTTCTGAGGCGGATATAAGAACCGGCTTTTCAACTGTTATCTCTGCTAGGCAGTAGGGACATGCCTCATAAACGGCGCCGCTTCTCACATCTTCAACCTTTATCGGGTTTACGAAGTTTTTTCCGCAGAATGGGTTTGGGCATTCGTGGCTCTTGCTTTCTTTGGAGTCTTCCCTCTTCTTTTTCGTGGACTATTCCTCCTTAAAATTAGAATTGGACTACGAGTTTATAGTGTTGATGAATCCAGAATACTTATCTCAACTAATCTTTGCCGGAAGCTGTTATGGAGATGCAAGTTTTTTTAGGTCCTTCTCGCCTTCAGCGTAACCTGAAGCAATTAGTATATCGCCCACTTGTATTTGCGTATCCGGCTTTGGACGTATGCATTTGTCTCCTCTTTTTATGGCCAGAACCCACATGCCTGTCTCCTCCGGAATTTTTGCCTCCCGCAAAGTCTTGTTAACCAAAGACGATTTTTCCGTCACTTTTGTGTATGTGATTGTTTCTTCAGCCTCTTCTATAGCGAGAGCCAACACCGGGTGGGGTTCTATGCCTCTTAAAACAACTTCGGCTATTTGTGCAGCAGCGTCGGCTATCTTCTCTGTAACAACGCCAAGCCTTATCAGCCCTAAAAAACCTTTAACCTCCTCTTTTTTGAATTTGCTGGATAGAACCAGTAATTCAAATTCTGTGTGCAGCTTATCCATGTATTCTTCGAGTTTTTGAACTTCTTCGGCTAGCTCCTTGCTGTTTAGGAGCAGCGATGAATAAGCCAGGTCAATCATTAGTTCAGACGTATCTTTAAGCTCCACGAAGCGTTTAACAATTTCCTCAAATTTTTTCTGGCTTTTTTCCGACATGATTAGTCCCCCAGTTTATCCAGTTTCCCCTCGCAGAGTTCCTTCAACTCCTTTAGTCCTTCATGAGTGCCACGGGCGATGAGAATGTCTCCAGCTTCAACCTTCTCCTTTCCTTTCGGGTTTATTATCCAGTCATTTTCTCTGAAAATGGCAATTATGTCTATTCCCATTCTTGGGGCCAGTTCAAGCTCGCCTATCTTCTTCCCGACGAGAACCGATTTTTCGCTTACCTTGGCTTTCGCTAAACGTTCTTCAACTCTTTCAAAGATTTCGCTCACAATAGGGTGCACACCTATATTCTGCGTCACTATTGTAGCTATGTCCGCCGCTGCGTCTGAAATTTTATCCGTTGCGGCAGCTACTTTTGAAACGCCAACCAGCATTTCTGCGTCTTTCGCGTCTCTCGCCGCCACCATGGTGGCCATTTCCAAATGGTAAGCCAGCGTGTCTATGCGTTTTTCCAGTTCTAGAACGTCTTCAGCCAGGTCTTTGTCGTTGAAGAGGGCTGCCGAATAAGCCAGGTCAATCATTAGCTCGGAGAGGTTTTTCATTTCGCGGAGAACTTCCCTCACTGTTACGGGCTTATACTCGATTTTTTCAAAGTTAGGCATAGTTTTTTGGGCTCTCCGACCAGAGTATTTTAGCAACGCGGATATTTTAACTCTTATCCCTTCGAGGCCTGTTTTCAGAGGCAGGCTTTAGGCTAATACGCCAGCCCATAAGATAATTGCCACAAGCAGCGAGATTGTTGTTATACTGTCGGCAAGGGAGCTCTCTATTGGAATTTCAAAGTTGTCAGGGTCTAAACCCCTCTGATAAGTTAGGATGGCAACAGAATAGGAAACCAAAATTATTAGGAAAGCAGCGAAAACGTTGACTGTGAAGAGGAAAAGCGTGAATGTTAATAGGCTTATTGGTGCAAACACGCCGGTTATTAGCAAAGCTAAAACCGAATAGGCAAAATACATTATTAGGGACGCTGTCCACGCTCCTAAAATTTCCACCTGATGGTTTTTCACGGAGGAAAGCGACGCCCTAAGGGTTCCAAGGGCAAGTTTTGTTGTTGCAGTTGAGCCTACAACGGCGCCAACATCGCCTATAGTGTCAATTAAGGCTGGGTAAACAACATAAATTTGGCTGAGCTCTTTTCCACGCATAAGCTCCTCCACCTTGCCCAGCGTGGCTCCAGCAACATTAACTATGAAAGAAACCAAAACAAGCGTTAACAGGGACTCTTTTAATGTTCTGATAAACTCCGGCTCTCTTGAATTTTTGATTAAAAAGAATATTGAGGTTAAGAACAACGTCAAACTTACAAGAGTAAAGATGTAGCTCCAAAGAAGGCTGTTGGTGAGGAAAAGACCGAGCACCGTGATGTATATTGAGGTTATCAGGAGATCTGCCACGGTGGATTCTATCGGGTATAGAATTATGTCTGGGTCAAGCTCATGCTTGAAGGAAATGAAGGAAACCGTCAATGTTAAAGGAGAAATGATAACCAACGCCAAAGCCATTGTAGCCATAAAAACATTTGTTAAACTCAAAAATTCTTCAAAACCTCTAAAAAGAGCCGCAATCAAACTCATCATTAGGCCAGCTTCAAAAGTTATCACCACAATAGCCTGGAAAAGTAAATAGAAGCTTTTAGTATTTCCAAAAAGACGTGGTTGAACAGTTCCAAGATGCAAGGCTGTGCTTAAACGTCCGCAAAACAAGCCGCCTACGACTCCGCGGGCGCTGAGGATGGGTGGATAGATCGCCACCGCCCATGGCGCTTTCGCAAAAAGTCCTGAATTGTAGGCAACGATTGTTCCGGCGGCTATTCCAAAAATGTTAAAGGCATAAGCCATCACCGACTGCTTCAGGGTTTTGGCGAACCGTGGTTTGATCTTTAAAGACGTAAGCTAACCTCCTCCAAAAGCTATCGCAGAACATCCATAGAAAAGTGCCAGATGGGAAGAGGCTGTGGACAAAACGCTGGCTTTAGGCTGGGGGATTGACAGTTCATGTTTCTTTTTCTCGGCGTGCCGCTGGCCAGTTTCATAATCTTCGCCTTCTCGACCTTCTACATGGCCCTCCATCCATAGACACTCCTTTAGCACAGCGTTTTAGACATGCCTCAACTTCACCTTTTGTATTACTTTTAATTTTAAACCCTTTACAATTGGTGAGCAACCCCTTAATTATTTTTCCGACAGATCAAAATTCCCGTCTAGAGTTTACAACTGTTTTATTGGCTAGCTTAAAGTTTGCAGTACGCTGATGAAAAGTTGTATGCCATCTGGGTGAAAGCCGTTGAAACACTATTATGGGATTGGAGCTGTAAAACAGTAAAATAAGCTTAAATCTTAAACCTTTCTCCTTTCCATCCTAAGTTGCTGGTGAAGGATAGCACGTAGTACACCTGCATTCTTTAAGCGTTGGCAGGTCTTCTCGATGAAGCTTGCAGATGACCTTTTCATACCTTATGGCGGAGCATATCTCGCAAAGTTTCTCTATGATATCTTCTGGTGTGGCGTCTTCCCTGGCAAGGGTTTCAGCCAGCTTTGATATCATTTTCATGGCTTCTTCAGACCGTGCTATTTTCCTTGCAAGCATCGTTCCTCTTTCGCCTTTGAAATACTGTGTTATAGCCGCTGGAGTTAACTCCATTTTTTCGGAAGCCTGAATTTTTCTCATATGATGCTTTTCTATGAGCTCTTTTGTTACAAGCACTCTTATTGCTGGGAGGAGGTATTTCACTACAATTACGCATGGCGGCTTCAAGGTGTTCCCAACTATTTTTGGCAGTTAGGTTTATATATTTTTAACGGTGTTAAATAATGGGTTTAACGGTGTTAAAATGACCGAAATCCACCTGGTCAAACTTGAAGAACTCCACGAACATGAAGAAACAGACCCGGCGCACTTAAAAGAGCTAACACAACAAATAGCCGCAGACAAGGTCCTAAAATGTCCAATAGTTGTCGACGAAAAAACAAACACAATATTGGATGGAGAGCACCGTTTCAATGCCCTTAAAAACCTTGGATGCAAAAGAATCCCGGCAATCTACGTGGATTACAGCTCTCCCAACATTGTGGTTCAAACATGGAGAAACGATTACAACCTGACGAAAAAGGATATAATAGAAGCAGCTCTATCTGGAAAGCGTTTCCCACCTAAAACAACATGCCACATGATAAAGAGCAGCGAAACCCTATCACATATATCGTCTATTGAAAAGAGGGTTGATATCCCCATTGAAGTGCTGAAAAGCGAACTTACGCTTACACCTATGAAGCGCATAAAGTCCACCATGGACGTTGAACTCGCAGACGTGCTGCCAACATACACGAAATTTCTTAAAAAAGGAGCCGTTGACACCCCTCTAGTAATAGATGCAAAAACGGGAGTTTTATTACATGGCCATGAAGCCTTTCAGGCGCTCGACCTGCTTTCAGCAGAGAAAGCACCCACTTTTAAAGTAGATCTAAAAGAAGTGGAAATCAAAACGTCAAGCATGGAACATTTTTCCAAGGAGAAAATTATCGAGGCTGGGGTTAAAGGGCCGAGGCTCCAGCCAAAAAGTTTCATCCTTCTCACGGAGCCTGTTAAAATTAATGTTCCATTAGAAAAGCTAGTTAAGAAGAGTAAAAGCTGCAAAGTTTTAAAAGTTTACAGCAGTACTTTAGAACTCCTCCATGAAGGTTGGCCAACCCCGCTTGTAAAGTTAAATTCCCTATCTTCCGCTTCCAGAAGCGTTTGGGCTAAGCTTGAATGTTACAATCCCTTCAGCAACAGCGTAAAAGACAGGATAGGCTGGGCTATGATTAAAGAGGCAATGGAAAACGAAGCGGTTAAAACAGCTTTATATGAGGCAACATCCACAAACACGGGGATAGCCCTAACCTCCATGGCCAACATCCTCGGCGTGAAAACAAGGCTTTACATACCAAAGACCATACAGAGGGCAAGCGACACCTACCTGAAAGTTCTAGGAGCAGAAGTTGTGCGGCTTCCAGTAGGCTTAACTGTTGAGGCAATAAGCCAAGTAGAAAAGGAGGCAAAAGCCGACAAGGCTGTCCATCTAAACCAGTTTGAAAACGACGCTAACTTCAAAGTTCACCTAAAATACACAGCTAGAGAAATAGACGAACAATTAAACAGCCTAGGCCTAAAACCCACATGCATAATTGGAGGACTTGGCACGTCAGGACACATGAGCGCTATATCTAAATACTTTAAAACTAAATACGGCGACAGCGTCAAAATTGTAGGCATCCAACCAGCTCAAAACGAAGTTATCCCAGGCATAAGGCGCATAGAAACCGGTATGAAATGGTTCCATAACGCAACTTTCGACGAAATAGTGGACGTGAAACAGACGGAAGCCATAGAAGCCGCAATAAAAATAGCGAGAAAAGAGGGAATCCTAATAGGATTAAGCTCCGGAGCAGTTGTCCACGCTTTCCAGAAAATCGCTGAAGAAAAAGGCGTATACGTCCTCATCTTCCCAGATAGCGGATACAAATACGTAGAACAATTTGAAAAATACCTCATGAATACACAGCAAAAACACCTTGAAGGATGGAATCCTCCAGATGTCTAACGTTATCGAAGCTTTTGGAAAAGCAATAATGGTTTTTGGAATAGTCCTAATAATCGGCGCCATCTTCGCCTACTACTACAATACCCACGGAATTTACCCCTTCAGAGACCACGTACTTATTTTAGGCGTCTTCGGAGTTGCCTCCCTCTTCGCCGGCCTGGTTTTACTTCACTCTGAATCAGAATTTCTGAAAGTCTAACCATCAGCACACCGCCTTACATACATCATATCGATGTTCTGGCTTCGACTCCAGCCCAAGGCGAAGATTTAGGCTCAAAGCCCATAAAACAAAGGTTGTTGCCAGGTTAAAGATTCACATTAGCTTAAGCGGGTTTTATCCGAAGTTTCCCAAATTTTAAAACAGGCTTGGTTTTAGAGGAAATTATGAAATTGCCGCTTATACTGAGAATTTGGCTAGAAAGATTGTTGCTTTCGCTTTAACTGCCCAAGTGAAAATCCTTCATCTTAGGCGGACGCCATAGTTTCAACATGCACGGCTGATTTGTTATTTGTGTTTCTGTGAACTTTTGTTTGCAAAAAGGTTGATCTTAGATTTTTATTTTTGCTTCATAATGTTTTTGTTGCTGAGTTTCTATGTTTCGTTTAGGGTTCATGGTTTGGCTTGGAAGGAAATGTTAGATAGCGGCTGGTTTGTTAAGATTGTTCTAGTTTTATGGTTTGTTAGTGCAGGGTTTATTATGTATTTGTTGTGGAGGGTTGATTGGATTGTGCATCATGAGCTTTACAATTTCGGTTTACAGTTTAGCCCTGAATGGGCTTTGGATTATTGGGCTGTGTTCAGGATGATCTATGTCTTCTTGGCTATACCGATTTTTCTAAGCGGAGCTTATTTTGCTTTTGAGGTTTGGCGCTTTGTTAAAGGCAGTCGCGGACCTATGGTAAAAGCTGAAGCTCCGAAACCTAAGCCTTTGGGAGCCCGCCAAAAGCCTGCAGTGGCGGAACAGAACCACATGTTAATCAGCTGTCCCAAATGTAAGCGAGTTTTCAGCAAACCTCTAGTCATGTTAGACTTTAGCACCGGAAGAAGCCGACTCGTAAACGTTTGCCCCTACTGCAACTTTACCTTGAGTTGGGGAGGAGCAGAAAAAGAAGATGTAGGACTTCTGGATTTAGAAAAAAGAAAAGAAGTTAGGGGTTAAAGGGTTAGCGGGAAGGCTAAG
>JAWBXA010000010.1:0-13166 GCA_038868115.1 Bathyarchaeia archaeon | reverse complement strand
GCTTTTAGGCGTTTCTCATAATTTGCATGGGAAACAGGCTATAACGCGTATGCTCTGGCAATTTTTCCATACAGGGAAGCTAACGACTAAATAAAGGCTAGGTTTTGTTGACGGAAAATTTGGCTTTTTGCGTTGTTACGTCGCCAAAATTTTCCAAAAACAACTGTCGGAATGTTTAAGCGGTTTACACATATTGTATCGGTTATGCCGGCCAGCATCTATTGTTTTATGCTGCTTTTGATGACGTTTGATTTTAGCTTCAACTTTTTCTTTGTCCCAAAAGCATACCAACACAATTATACTTCAACATGGCTTCACCGGTTTCTTGATCGATACTTAACATCAAACCAGATTTCATTCATCATTTTATCAGATATTTATAATTTACGATTTCAATGGGTTTAACATTTAATTTTCCGATTTGTCTAAAATTTTTGAAATGTTCTGTTAGTTGCATTTAATGGATCCTTTTTATTTTTCCTGGTTCTGGCTGGTATATTTGGCCTTGTTGTGTTAGCCGACATATGGCTGTTTCAACAGCGGCTTTTTCGAATCCTTTCTCTTCGTAGGCGCGTTTGATTATTTCTTCTATTGGGGTTGTCTGGTTGGGTAAGACTTCTATGAGCCATTTTATGGCTTGGGTTAAGCCTTTCGTCTGTATTGTTTCAGGTTTCCAAAGTTCCTTTCTGGGTGTGGTTGATTCTGCCTGTGCTTGAAGTGTTTGGGTGGTTGTTGCGGCTTGCCTTATTTGCGGCTGGTAGTCCATTAGGGTTATGGTCGGCTTAGCCTTTTCTTTAATCAGTTCTGGCAGCTTCTTGTTCAGCTGGCTTATTATACGCTTCATTTTTCTAGCTCTTGAGATGCTTGACCAGTAGAAGGCTTCGTCAACCGTGTCCTCGGCTATGAGTATTGTTACTTTCCCGGCTACACGTCTTCCTGTTCTGCCTCTCCGCTGTATGTAGCGTATCTCGCTGGGAACAGGCTCATAGAAGACTACGTGGTCTACTTCTGGAATGTCTAAGCCTTCTTCAGCAATACTTGTGGCTGCAAGCACGTTTATTTCGCCGCTTCTAAGCTTTTCAAGAACCTCCCTTTGCTGTTCTTGGCTCATTCCCGGATCGCCTTCTCTCTCACCCTGACCCACGAAACGTTCAACCTTAAGCCTAGAATTCTTGCTAAGGACTTTGATTAGTGTGTTTACGGTGTCGCGGTACTGTGTAAAAACAATAAGCCTTGAGTCAGGCTTGGCTTGAAGCTGACTTTCCAAAACTTTTACAAGCTCTCTTACTTTCGGGTTTTCTGTCGCCATGCAGCTTTTAAGCGATTTTATAGCCTCTGTGAATAGGGGATCGTTTAATATGGATTTGTGGCCTCTGCTTCCCTGTATAGCCATACGTCTTAAACTTTTCTCTATAAAAGCTTCAAGGGTTTCCGGTCCTTGGGATTCTATCAGCTCTATCATGTGGGCTATGCTTAGGGCCGCTGTGGCTTCAACCTTAAGCTGATATAGGTATCCGCCCTCCCCGCCTCCAAGCCTCCGCTGAAGCTCATCGTTAAGCTCAACGAGGTCGCGTCTTGTTATGAAGGCTGGCTGCTTGTCTGTTAAAACGCCTAAGGCTTGTAGGCCCTTAACTCGTTCAATAAGCATCTGCCTAAGCTTGTCTCTAACAGCTAAATACTGTTCTGGTGGTTTTACCCTGCGCCACTGAACCTCTATAGGCTGGATGTAGGGCTTAACGTCTTTATCCTCGTCTGTGCGGTGTTCTATGGCTGTTATACCCAAATTTCTGCAGACTTCAGCTATTTTTTCTTCGCTTCCGCCGGGAGAGGCTGTCAAGCCTAAAACAAGTGGTTTGCGGCACTGTCTAAAGTAGTATGTGGCTATGCCCACGTAGGCGTAGTTTCCCCTAGCCCTGTGAGCCTCATCGAAAATTAGTAGCGAAACATCCTCAAGCTTTAAAAGCCCGCTTTTCAGGTCGTTCCAGACGCACTGCGGAGTGGCGAAAACAACCTTAGCCTTACTATAAAGGGCAGCTCTATGGTTTGGCGGGTAACGCCCAGTCACAAGGGCTAATTCTCCCTCTTCAAACCATGTCTTATCCAGAAAGGTTTGGTAATGCTGCTGGACTAGAGGCCTTGTAGGCGCTAGGAAGAAAATTTTGCCCTCTCCGGCTTTTTCGATTGCCAACAGTAGGGCTATGACTGTTTTTCCGAGAGCTGTTGGCAAAACAACAAGCGTGTTCTCACGCCTAGCTTTTTCAAGAATCCTGTTTTGGTATAACCTATCTTCTATGGCTTTCTCCTTTAGCAGCGGATGCCACACGTAGCGTTTTTCAGCCATCATTGTCTAAAGCTCCGCTGCAAGGCTTTCAATGGCTTTTTTGGCTTTCTCCCATTCATCCCTTGACCTAAAAACGAACTTCTGCCGTCTCTTCCAGGAGTCTCCACGCTTAAACCATAGGTAGAGGGCTATATGTTTTCTTCCAAAAGCCTCAAATAGGCCTACGCCTGCCCACCATCGCCCACTCTTAAAAAGGGTTTGGAAGCGTAAGACTTTTACCTTCTCCGAAACTGGCGGTTTATCTTCTTCCCGGCTTTGCGTCAACAAAGCCCACGCTAAAGTTTTGAAGCTTATAGTTTTTAAAATTAACGCGGATTGTTGGTTTTAGTTTAAGTACTGAAAAGGGCGAAGCATTTCAACACGCTGAAAATGCCATGGGAAAACTTTGTAGGAACGACAAAGATAGATATTCTGCAAATTTTCCTCTTTTCTGTTTTAGGTTTTAAAATCGGCGTATTTCCCTCTGGGCAAGTTGAAGTGGAAGCCTTTGTGAGTTTAGGCTTCCCGAATTTAGCGTTCCAGGCAGCTTATAAGTCCCTTATTAAAATTCTAGTATTACTTGGATTCTTGATATTTAGCATAGGTATCAAGTATGACAACGTAGGATTTTTCGCAGCCGGCTAGGCCTTGAACTTTTTGGTTTCCCTCGATGACGAAGTATTCATCTGGTGAGTGTGCTCTTCCGCCGTGGCCGAGTCCCGCGTCTATAAATGGCATATATAACGGTCCGCGGTTAAACAGGTAATACGGGACGCTTGAGGCGGTCATTGGCCAAATTTCAGGTTCATATCCCATTTTTTGGTATGCTTGGATTGCAGCTTGCACGATCGGTTCTTTAACGCTTGTTTTAGCCCATTCGTATGGATCTAAAGATCTAACGGTTATGTCTGTATATCCGTGCTTGTCAAGGTGTCTTCGGATTTTTCTTACAATTTCCTCTGACTTCTGGTCTGGGACGAGCCTAGTATCCATTTTCACCACAATTTTGTGCGGAAGCACCGTTTTTGAGCCTGGTCCAATATATCCTGCATATATACCATCTATATTGAGTGTTGTAGAGTAAAGGTATTGTAGGAGAAGCTCTTTCCCGTGTAAATCGTTTATGAATTTGTCAACTTTTATTTCATGTTTTACCGCTTCTTCATCAAATGTTTTTGCAAGTTTGTCGATTAATTCGAGGTCCTCTTCAGATGGCGGTTTTACATTTTCATACCAGTCCTCGATAAGAATATTGTTCCCGTCTTCTGATGTCATGGTGGCTAGAGCGTGAATCATCCGCCACACTGGGCTATCAACCCACGATTTATCGCTGCTGTGAATATCAAATTCTTTTGGTCCTCTTCCCCACAATTTGCCGCTGCATTCAAGTTCAACGTATTCTATGCCTTTATAGCCTAACGCCATAATCACTTTTCCTTTTTCATCTTGGCAAGCATCCGGCCCGAATAGGGCGTCTGCCTTTAACATTTCTTTGTGCTCTTTTACAAACTCTGCGAATGCGGTGCTTCCTAATTCTTCATCTCCTTGTGCCACAAACTTGAGATTTACAGGGATTTCTTCTCCAACAGCTAAAATTGATTGAAGGGCGTTTAGAAATGCTATTAGAGGTCCCTTAGAGTTTATGGCTCCACGGGCAACAACGCATTTCCCAAAGGGTTTAATGTCGACTAATCTGGCTTCTAATGGGGGGCTAGACCATTCCTCACCTGTAAATGGCTGCGTATCATACATCATGTAGACAAGTAAAGTTTTTTCCGCGTTTGCGTCATATTCGCCATAGACGACGGGGAAACTTTTAGTTTTTATTAGTCTTGTGTTTCTGCATTCAAGTTCATCGAGGTAGCTTTTTAAAAGTTCAGCGCACTCTACCACGCCATAGTTTTCAGCTGAAACGCTAGGCTGACGCAGAAACTCCTGCAACCTTTTAATGTGCTCTTCAATATGGGCGTCTATATACTTGCTAACTTTTTTAAAATTGACCATGCTTATCCCTTAGATAGTATGCGTAATGTTAAGGAAATATTTAAGACTTAAAACGTGACAAATAGCGCCTGGAGGTTTCCTATGTTTGATCTGCTTATTAAAAACGGTCTTCTAATCGATGGCGCTGGTAATCCTTGGTTTAATGCAGATTTAGGAATATCAAATGGGAAAATAGTTGAAATTAGCAGGCGGATTAACGCTGAGGCGGAAAGAATTATAGATGCTAGAGGGCTGGTGGTTTCACCGGGTTTCATAGATATTCATACACACTCTGATCTCACCCTTTTAATTAACCCGAGTGCGGATAGCAAAATTAAACAGGGTGTCACCACTGAAGTTGTTGGAAATTGCGGCATGAGCGCTGCGCCTGTAAGAAGGGAAAATTTAAGCTTGCTTAAAGATGAGTGGGGTTCTGAGGCTAAGTATGTTGCATGGGATTGGACCACCTTTGGCGAGTATCTTGATCGACTGGAGGAGCGTAAAATATCGGTTAATGTGGCATCTTTCGTTGGGCATGGCACAGTTAGAACAGCTGTTATTGGAGTTGATAATAGAGAACCCACCGGAAAGGAACTGGAGGAGATGAAAAGCTTAGTTGCAGAAGCCATGGAAGCAGGCGCGTTTGGTTTATCGAGTGGGCTTGTTTACCTTCCAGGATGCTTTGCCAAGACTGAGGAGTTAATTGAACTCTGCAAGGTAGTGGCTGAATATGGAGGCATTTATACATCACATATACGTGGTGAAAGGGAAACAATTGTGGATGCGCTGAAAGAAGCGGTAGAGATAGGTGAGAAATCACGTGTGCCGGTTCAAGTATCGCACAACTGTCCAAAATATGGCGGTCACGGCAAGCTGGTGGAGATGTTTAAAATTTACGAGGAAGCGAGGGCTCGTGGGGTTGAAATAACATTTGATAATGATGCGCACACAGACTTTAATGCAAGGCTGAGCCAAGTTCTGCCACAGTGGGCGCAGGTGGGTGGAAGCGGAAAAATTGTTGAAAGATTAAAAGATCCACAGGTTCGTGAGAGGATTAAAAGGGAAATAATTGAGGATAAATATCCCGGTCCAGGATACGTAGGACTTGTAAAACATGGCCGTTGGGATAGAATCTTCCTATTCCACTGCAGGAAAAATAAGGACTTAATTGGGAAAAGCATAGAAGAAATTGCAAAAGTTAGAGGTAAAGACCCGTTCGACACTTTCTTTGATTTGATAGTGGAGGAAAGGGGAGACGTAAGCGCTCTTTTTAATTATATGGAAGAAGATGATCTACGCGCATTGATGAAGCATCCGTTGATGATGTTTTGTAGCGATGGTGCTGTATCCTCTAACCGTGGGATATTAAGGAGAATTACTGGATATTCACCCTGCAGTTTTGGCGAGTATCCCTACATTTTACAGCGGTTTGTCAGAGAAGAGAAAGTTTTGCCGCTTCAAGAGGCAATTAGGAAAATGACATCATTTCCAGCTCAGAAATTAGGGTTAAGGGACCGCGGCTTGCTTATGGAGGGTATGTGGGCTGACATTGTTATCTTCAATGCTAACACGATTAGGGATAGGGCAACAAGCCTGTTTCCTTACAAATTTCCTTTAGAAAACTATCCGCACAAATATCCAGAGGGCATAGAATATGTAATTGTAAATGGAGAGATTGTGGTTGAAAAGGGAAGACACAAAAATTGTTTTCCAGGGAAAGTTCTTCGCCATAAAATAAGGGCTGGTTAACTTTGACTTTCCAAGTCTTTAATCGCCGATTTTAGTATTTCTTCATGCTGCTTGCATATGTTCTTATCTAACTGGGGAGGTTCGTGTTCCGCTAAAATTTTTCTAACTTTTTCCCGTGCAACTTCAACTATACTTTTACTACCCATTTTCTTCCATTGAGACCTTGAAGATCTATCTACAAGCTTTGGGATGAAATACTCCTCGCGATAATGCTTTAGAGTGTGTTTTTGCTGTAGAAAGTTTGATGATTCGTTCACAACCTTTGTTATGATGTCTACAGCAAGTTTTTCCTCATCAAATGCTATGCCTTTAACCGCCCTAAAAATCATCCCAAATATTTCATCGTCGATAACCAATTGTTCATAGCTTACGGTAATGCCGCTTTCAATACATCCGGCGCCAGATAACGCGTCGGCGCCCGCCAATGCAGGCAAAATGCCATTAAAAGCTTTTTCGAAGGCAGCCTGTTCGTCCAGCACTTTTGAGTCCGTGTCAAGTCCATATACGTCGCATGGAAGTCCGTAAAATTTGGCGAGTTGCACGCATCCAACAGACATTAATGCCGCTTCAATTCCATCGCATGCTTGACCTGTGGACATGCTGAGCGGTATGCATCTTGGGGAGTATTCCACGGGATTCTTGGGGTTGAGAAGCTGCACCATCACTATTCCTGCCAGCACCTCAACATTTTGCTGAAGTATAGTTCCAGCCAATGTAATAGGGCTGGTGGCGCCGGAAAGAGGGCAGGGTAGAACTGCGATGGGGATGTTATATTTTGTTGCTCTAACCATTATTTTTGTGGCGTCCTTTGAAAATTGGAGGGGGCTTGTTGGCGAAATGCTTGTAGTTGCTATTGGACGTTTCATTAGCTCCTCGCGTCCTACAACCGTCTCAAGCATTCTAATTATATACTGATAGTTGGTGTCGTTATATGGAGTGACATCAAAATTTTTACCTGTGTTTCTGATAATTGCCTCCACAGCATAAATATCTCTTAAATGTTCTGGCACATCCGTTGGATAAACGATCATTGTTTGGATGTGGATATTTGGGAGAAAATCCACAATCCTCGTTAGATTTTCCACGTCTTCTCTGGTGGAGGGCCGCACTTTGCCCGAATTAAGATCAACCACGTTGGCTGCCCCGCCCACCGGATGGGTGTAAATTTTTCCGTCTCCAAGTGTAATAGCATATTTTGGCTCTCTGCCATACAATGTTACCTGTTTAGGCGCCTTTTTTATGCACTCTTTAGCAAGACTAGCCGGAATTTTGGCTCTCCTGCTATTAAAGTCAACGTTAACTCCGTTATCGCTCAAAAATTTTAAAAATTCATCATCGTGGATCAGAACACCTACTTCTTCCAAGATTTTCAGGCTTGAGGCATGTATTTTCTCGATTTGATCTGATGTGAGGAGTTTCAACATAATATCCATTCCCACGCTGTTAATGATGGAAATTTGTTATGAAATTCTTTGAAAATATAGTTTTAGGTGTAAAGGGCAAAATATCATTTTATTTTGTGACAAGCCACATAATGTTTTTTCTTAACGTTGATAAGTTTTGGCTCCTCTTTTTTGCAAATTTCCTCCACAGCCGGGCATCGTGTGTAAAACCTACAACCGGGAGGCGGATCTATCGGGCTTGGAATTTCCCCTTTAATTGTTAACTTTGTACGCCGCGATTTTGGATCAGGCACAGGTACAGCAGATATAAGTGCGGCGGTATATGGATGCATGGGCTCATAAACGATATCCTCAGCGCTTCCTATCTCTACTATTTTACCAAGATACATTACTGCGATTCTGTTACACATGTGGCGAGCTATGGCCAAGTCATGTGTAATAAATAGGATCGAAACGTTGAATTTTTCTATTAATTCTATAATGAGATTAAGTATTTCTGCTCTTATCGAGACGTCAAGCATCGAAACCGGCTCGTCTAAAACTACAAATTCTGGATTAACTACAAATGTTCTCGCTATGGCAACTCTCTGTCTTTGTCCTCCGCTGAGCTCGTGGGGATAACGAAACAAAAATTCTTCCGGAGGGACAAGCTTAACGTCTTCCAAGGCTTTTACCACTCTTTCTTCAACTTCTTTTTCACCGTCTGCAATTTTCTGGATGCGCAGCCCCTCTGCAACGATGTCCATCACCGTTTTTCTCGGGTTTAATGATTCGTAGGGATCTTGGAAAACCATCTGCAGTTTTCGTCGAATCTGTTTCATCTGGTTTTTAGAGAGATCGGTTATGTCCCGGCCTTTAAAGAAAATTTTCCCACTTGTCGGTTCAATCATTTTGACAACTAACCTGCCGGTTGTTGTTTTCCCGCTCCCGCTTTCTCCAACAAGCCCAAAAATTTCCTTTTGTTCCACGTCGAAGTCTATGCCATCCACAGCTTTGACAAAAGACTCTTTTCTTGAAAGTAAGGTTTTTAGAAAGCCCTTTCTAACAGGGAACCACTTCCTTAATTCTGTCACTTCTATTACTTTATCTTGGGACATTTTATTCTCTCCTTTCAAAGATTTTCGTATAGATGACATGCGACAGAGCGATTTTCTCCCTTAATTTTTCTTAAAGGTGGTTCTTGTTCATGGCAAAGGCTTTTTGCATACATGCATCTGGGATGGAACCTACAACCCTTTGGTGGGTTTAAAAGGTTTGGTGGAGTGCCCGGAATTGCGCTGATTCTTGTTCTGGCAGATTTTATGTTTGGGAAAGCGTGGATCAAACCCTTAGTGTAGGGATGAAGCGGCTCTTCAAACAAGTCTACGACATCTGCATATTCAACTATCTTACCGGCATACATTATGGCGGCTTTATCGCATGTATCAGCTATTATGGACAGGTCATGTGTTATAAGCATCACGGATAGGTTTAGTTTTTTCCTCAACTCCTCTATGACGCCGAGCACTTGGGCTTGAACAATAACGTCCAAGGCTGTTCCAGGCTCATCAGCTATTAAAAGTTCCGGGTTGCATGCTAACGCCATTGCAATAAGTCCACGTTGCCTCATGCCGCCGCTCAGCTCATGGGGATAACTTTTGATCCTTTCCCTTTCCATTCCAACAAGTTCTAAGAGCTCTTCTGCCCTGTGTAAAGCTTCTTTTTTATCAAGCTTCGACTCATGCTCAAGAATGGCTTCCACAATTTGATCTCCGAGGCTGTAAAGCGGGTCAAGCGCATTCATGGCTCCTTGGAAAACTAGCGCTATTTTTTTCCACCGAATTTGTTTCATTTGCTTTTCAGGGATTTTGACGATGTCAACGCCGTTTAAAAGGATTTTACCATCAACTATTCTGCCACTGGAGGGCAGGATTTTCATTATTGATAAGGCTACTGTAGTTTTGCCGCAGCCAGATTCCCCAGCTAAACCTAAGGCTTGTCCTCGTTCAATTTCAAAACTAACGCCGTCTACAGCTTTCACTGGTCCTCTTCTTGTGAAGTAGTATACTTTTAGGTTTTCAACATTTAACAGAGACGTTTTAATATCTCTCCCTAAGCTTTGGGTTAAATATTTCGTCTAGAGCATACCCTATAAAAATGAATGATATCGAAATCGCCGCTATACATAAACCAGGCGGAAGTATCCACCACCACTTCTGAACACCCCCAGGAGCCAACAAAGCATCATGAAGCATTCTCCCCCAAGTCATTGCTTCAACAGGATACAGCCCTAGAAAGCTTAGATAAGCTTCTGAATAGATCGCTGCAGGTGCTGACATCGCCAACGTCACATAAACCAGATTCATAACATTTGGAGTTAGTATCTTGAAAATTATGTAAAATTCATTTCCACCTAATATTCTCGATGCATCGACGAAAAGTCTTTCTTTAAGGCTAAGAACCTGGGACCTAACCACTCGTGCAAAACCCATCCATCCTAGGAAAGATATCATAAGAATAATTATCCACAGAGACGGTCCAAAAACTGTAATTAACACTAGGAGCAATGGAAGTTCAGGTATCACTAGAAAAGCATCCGTTATTCTCATCAATATCTCATCCATAACTCCGCCGAAATATCCTGAGATCATCCCAATGATTAACCCTATAAAAGTAGATAGGGCTGCGCCAAGGAATCCTACTAAGAGAGAGATCCTTGTTCCATATATCAGCTGGGAAAATATGTCCCGTCCAAATTTATCTGTTCCAAGCAAACCAAACACTTCGCCATAAAGCTTCAAGTTTAAATCATCTATGTAGACAACTATATTTGTCAATTTTTCGCTGCAAGCTATTTTGACACCAAATGTGTAATTAGCTGGCACGGAAAATACTTTTCTATCCCTGTCAAGGATGTCTGAATCTATAAGTTTAGGATATTGTTTCGGACCAGTTATGCTTGGCTTAATCCATGTTCCAAGGGTGTAATTTTCACATCGTTTTAGAAGGCCGTCTTGAGGAGACCATAATTTCATTTCAAAATTCTCGTCTCGTCTTATAAACACCGTGATATTTAAGTCTGTTACGCTGATTGAAATATTTAAAGGGGAGTCAATTTTTAAGTAGATATTTCCCACCCATTTGCTTGGTGGATTTCTGAACGGGTAGAAGAATGTCTTCGAAAGAGTAACCTCTATTGGCACATGTTCGCTTCGTGTTAAGTTCAAGGAAACACATCCTGGGCCGCTGCTGGGACTTCCCTCCGTAGATAGATACTCAGGTAAAGCTTGAAAAATTGACAAATTTGATGAAAAGTCCCACTCTTGTAAAGAAGTAATAGTGTTAAAACCGGGATCATCTATGGGATTTAGGTTTTCACTCATGTTTGCGTAGCCGGGCAAATGCTTGATCCAGGAGGGAGGCGCCAAAGGGCTGCCTATTAATTCTTTCGGGATTGCTAAAGGATCGTAAGGTGCAATTAATGGCGCTGCAATGGCTATGAAAATAAAAACAGAAAGAATAGAAACACCTACAGCTCCTCTTTTATTGCGAATAATAGTTTTAAATATTTTTAAAAAAGATTTAACAATACGTGGGCTTCTCTTAAAACGTGTTAACATTGCTTTTCACCATATCGTATCCGTGGATCAACAAATCCGTAAATTAGGTCTACTAGGAAATTTGCTATTATCACACATAGACTTATAAGGTAAAACATCGCCTGCAGGACAGGATAATCCCATTCTTCAATAGATACCCAAATCCACATCCCCAATCCAGGATATGAAAAAACTGTTTCCGTGACTAATGCCCCTGAAAGTGTAAAGCCGAAAGCTATTGCCGCTTGTGTTAAAACCGGCAGTGAGGCGTTTTTTAACGCGTGTTTTAGGATTATTTTTCTATAACTTAGTCCTTTCGCCCTTAGCGTGACCAGAAAATCCTCTCCTAAAACCTCTATCATTGAAGCTCTAGTTAAAAGAACATATCCTCCTATGCTAATTATTACCAAAGTTAAGGCTGGCAAAAAGAGATACCATAAACGAATTGCAAATTCTATTAAAAAGTTATTGGGCCTCCCGTATATTCCCCACTCAGGCGGCTCCGAGTGACCTGATGGGAACCAGCCTAGCGTATAGGAAAATATTAAAAGTAAAAGCATTCCAATCCAGAAGACTGGCAGTCCCTGCGTAATTACGGAAACTGCTGACAATACAGTGTCTAGAATTTTCCCCCTCTTGTAGGCGCTTATCGCTCCAAAAAATAAACCGAATATAACGGCTATAATTTCCGCAGTTAAGCATAATGTAAGAGTATTAGAAAGACGAGAACTAATTTCTTCCGATATAAGCTCTCCGGTTCGGTAAGAATAGCCAAACTGGAAAGTTAATAGGTTTTGTATGTACTTGAGGTATCTTAAAGGAACAGGATCATTTAATCCGAAACGCGCTATCAGTTCTTCAATTTGTTCAGGGCGCAGTCTCCTTTCAGACGCTAACATTTCTATAGGGTTTCTAATCATAAAAATAAAGAAGTTTATAGTTATAACTACAAAGATTAAGATAATAGAATAAATCGCTCTCCGAATTACATATTCTCGAAGCCCCAATTGATATACGTTCCCTCTTTAAAGCAATGTTTTATAAGCTTGCATAAAAACTATTCCCTCCGCCTACAGCAGATCAAGAACCAAGAGCGTGGAATCGTTTGCTGTAAAAAGCCTGAACGCTTAAACAAAATACTAACGCGTTTAGCGTTAATATAATGTTACACCTACCTTATAAGGTAAGATTTAAATAATATGATGGTGTCTATTTTTCCAGGAGAGAAGGATATGAACAGTTTTAGAAGATGTTTGTTAACTTTGATGACGCTTTTTACAATTTCGGGTGCCATATTTACGCCAAGAACTGCCAGTGGGGAGTCAAGCGACTACCCAACATGGGGACCAAGAGTTAATTATTTACAGTTTATAATTTACGGCACATATGAAGCTACGTCTGCAGCTTTGCGTAGGGGCGATATCGATCTTATGGATTGGCCTTTAGATTATGACACGTATATGGCTATAAAGGATGACCCGAACTTTGTTATCGAACCTTTAGTCATGTATGACTGTTATGATATAGACATAAACAATTTACGATGGCCAACCAGCGATTATCGGTTTAGAAAAGCCATAGCTCACTTAATCGACTATGAAACGTTCTACACTAATGTACTGAGAGCTTATGCTGGTGAACTTATGGATAACATTATATGGAGCCAGTGGAAAAAGTGGTATAACCCCTATGCACCGAAGTACTGGTATGACAGAGATTTTGCACTTCAGATACTTGCAAATGCTGGTTACAAGGATTGGGACGGAGATAAACTGTTAGAGTGGAAGGCCCCAAATGGCACAATTTATGAGCTGCCTAAACTTGAATTTTATGCTAGGGAAGATGATCCACTGCGACGTGCATTAGGAGATATGCTGAATGCCGAGCTAAACGCCATCGGGATCCCCACGTATTATGTTGTTGCGCAACGTTCCGTATGCTGGATGCATGCATACCAAAAATACGACTACCATTTATACACAGCGGGGATGGGCCCATTCCGTGATCCGCAATTCCTTTATGATTATTACCACAGTAAATATGCCACTCCAGATATACCGTGGTGTATGAACAATGTGTTCTTCAGGAATGCTACATACGATTATTGGGTTGAACAGATGAAATTTGCCCCGG
>JAWBXA010000009.1:8831-47942 GCA_038868115.1 Bathyarchaeia archaeon | reverse complement strand
CCACGAAAACGCGGTTAACACGATTGAGGTTAAAATAACTTTTGGTGCTTGGGCGTATTCCTTCATTGAATCATGAAAAGTTCCAACAATTTTAAAGGCTTCTTCCCTAGCCTTCGTTAACTTCGTTTTCCACGAATCTTTGCCAATAAATTCAAAAATTTTGATTAGGCGGTCTATGATTTTCAAAGTCCAATTTTTTTTGACACATAGAATGAGAAGCAAAATAATGAGAAGCAAAATAATGAAGAAGACTGTTGTCGCGGTGACAAAGATGCTTAAATTAAAGATTAGTGGGTTAATAGGCGTCATTAGAAGCATTATTGTTCCAATTCCTATTGTTACTGCGCCAATTCCCATGCCTATTAGCCTATGAGTTACTAGGGATGCTGCGACCTTGCCGCTTATGTCGTTTCCTTGCTCGCGAATGATCAGATATGCTCTAGAGATTTCTCCACTTATGGATTCCGCTGGTATGATAATGTCCATAAAGTTTCCATACCAAACATAAAGGCAGGATTTCAGAACTGAAATTTTCAACGAAAGAAATTTTAGCAGAGTGTGCCAAGCCGTTGAGTAAAGAAACATCTCGACGAAGATGAGTGAAGCAGCCAGCAAATAAAGAAACATGTTTGCCCTCTTAATCTTCGCAATGATTTCTGGTATATCTACACGGAAAATGGAAAGGTATAGGATGAAGGCTGTTATGCCAATCGAAAGCATGATTAGGGTTTTCCATGTGATTTTTGGTTTGATGGAAGCCATTTGTCTTCCATCTCAATGACGCAGAAAACCTTTAGCCGCATTATATACTTTACCCAACTTAGGCATACCGTGTAAACCTGAAGGCAAAATAAAGAAAGCCCTATTCTACAGCAACGTCATTTCGGCTTGCTGGTTGCTTGCGCTTTGCTCGGAGCGCTAAAAGTGGAAAATTTTGCTCCGCGAGGATATAGGTTTCTAAAGCCTAAAATTCAGGTCTAGTTTTTCCAAGCTTCTTTTCCAAGCAAGCCTTAACAAAGCCATAATATTCTGGATCTGGTTTTCCCGGACGGCTTTTAAATTCTCCATGAAATTGAGATGCGAAAAAGAAGAAGTGGTTTGGCAATTCTAAGATTTCCATCCTTCTTCCATCCGGGCTTTTTCCAGAAAAAACTAAGCCGTTCCTTTCTAGCTTCTCCGCATAGTCAATGTTAACTTCGAATCTGTGGCGGTGCCGTTCATAAATCTCTACGCTTTTGTAGAGCACATGCGCTAAAGTGTTTGGTTTTATGACTATTTTGTGGACACCTAGGCGCATTGTTGCGCCCTTGTACTCTATGCCTCTTTGTTCTGGCATTAGGTCTATCACTGGATGGGGTGTGTTAGGGTCTATTTCTGTGCTGTTTGCTTTTTCCAAACCGCAGACGTTTCTGGCGAACTCAACAACGGCTAGTTGGAAGCCATAACATATGCCTAGAAATGGCATCCCATTTTCTCTTGCAAATTTTATTGCCATAATCTTTCCTTCAGCTCCCCTTGGACCGAAACCATAAGGAACAAAGATTCCGTCATAATCCCTTAGCATTTGAACCTTGTTGGGGTTTTTCTCGAAGATTTCAGCTTCAATATAATGAATGTTCACTTTTGTTCTGCACGCCGCACCGCCATGACGTAGCGCTTCACTCATGCTTGCATAGCTGTCAGCTAACACGGCATATTTTCCAATCAAGGCTATTTTGACTTCATGTTCCGGGCTTAGCACTGCATCAACAAATTTTTTCCAGTCTTCAAAGTCTGGATCACGTTCTGGGAGCCCGAGCCTCTTGCATATGAAGTTGCCCATTCCCTGCTCGTCAAGGATTAGCGGTACTTGATAGACGGATTCAACATTGTATGAGCAGAAAACGGCGTTTTCTGGAATTGTGCCGAACAAGGCTATTTTTCTCAAGGCTTCTGAGTCTATCATTTTGGAGCATCTTGCAACTATTATATCGGGTTGTATGCCGATGCGCCGCAACTCGTTGACGCTGTGCTGTAATGGCTTTGTCTTCATCTCTTTAGTAACGTCTAATATTGGGACTAAGGCCACATGCACATACAAAGTGTTTTCATAACCCTCTTCAAGACGCATCTGCCTTATAGCCTCAAGAAAGGGTAAACCTTCAATGTCGCCAACTGTTCCGCCAACCTCTGTAAGGGCTACGTCAACCCCCGCGTTCAAAGCCACGTTTCTTATTCGACTTTTTATCTCGTTAGTCACATGGGGCACTATTTGGACACATCTTCCAAGGAAGTCACCTCGCCGCTCCTTTTCGATAACAGCCTTGTAAACAATGCCGGTAGTGATGTTATTCTCTCTTTTCAGGTCTAAGTCCAGGAAACGCTCATACCAGCCCAAGTCTAAGTCTGTTTCTCCGCCGTCGTCCGTCACATAAACCTCACCGTGCATGTAAGGGTTCATGGTTCCAGCATCAACATTAACGTAAGGATCAATTTTTATGGCGGTGACCTTAAACCCTCTGGCTTGAAGCATCTTTCCAATAGAAGACGTTACAATACCTTTACCAACAGAGCTTAAAACGCCGCCTGTCACAAAAATGTATTTAACCATTCGCTTTGCCCCTAACAATAACAAACCATAAGCCTCAAGTCTGCTTTTAAATTTATTCTTGCATGTGCCGCCTTAACCTTTATTCGTAAAAACGCTGCCAGTTAAGGTGGAGAAACAGGCGATGGCAGGTAAAAGGCGTCCCAGCATCGTCTATTGGCTTGGAGAAAACCTATACCTTAACATAACGAATAGGTGCTCCAATAACTGTTACTTTTGCCTAAAAAATTTTCGAGACGGTGTGGGAGGGTTTAACCTAAAACTTGAAAGAGAGCCCGCCGTCAACGAAATCGTTACAGAGCTTGAAAACGTCATAAATTGGCGAAATTGGCGTGAAATTGTTTTCTGCGGCTTCGGAGAGCCCCTAATGAGGCTTGACTGCGCTTTAGAAGTTAGCAAATGGATAAGGAAACATTATGGAAAAATTGTGACGTTAAGAGTGGACACAAACGGTCAAGCTTTCCTACTTAACAAGGGGCGGAAAGTCGTTGAAGAGTTGAAAACGGCTGGCATTGACAAGGTAAGTGTTAGCTTAAACGCCCATGATGAAGAAACTTATAACCAAGTGTGTAGACCGACATTCAAAAACGCATTTAAAAGCATTATAGAATTCATTGAGAAGGCGAAAGAGCCTCTAGAATTGGAGATAACAGCCGTTAGAATCCCAGAAGTCGACATCCAAAAAGTGGAAGAAATTGCAAAGCAACTAGGCATAAAATTTAGGGTTAGGGAATATATACAGCCTTTCTGGTAAATTTACCCTTCAGATGGGCTTGGAACGGATTTTATCTCGCCTTTAATCAACAAGTTATGAAGCACTTTATTGATAAGATAAATTCTAGGTTTTACGCTATCCATATGTTTCGCATCCCCTCTGCTCCTCGTCAGAAAGCTAAGCTTTTCCGTGTACTCTCTCTATTACGCCATAGCCGATAAATGAGTCGCCGAACTCTATTTTCCAAAAATATTTGTTGTTTGTCCAGCTTTTCAATCCCTTTCCGGCTATTCTTAAAACGTAGCCTTCAGCCTTAACCATGCCAGTCACTGTTTGCATTGCTTTATGGTTGTATGGCTATTTTTATTTCGTTTTTTGAAGTGGCTAATATCTGGAATGCTTCCACTATCTTTTCTAGAGGCATTCTTCGTGTTATGAAGGGCGCAGCATTGATAGTTTTTGAGGCTATTAAGCTTAGGGCTTTCCTAAAGTGCATGGGTGTCGCGTGAAAAGTGCCTAGCACGGTGATTTCTCCGTAATGAAGCTTTTCGGCGTTAAACCGCACTTCCGCTCCGGGCGGGCATCCGCCAAATTCTAGGACCGTTCCGCCTTTTCTTACAAGCCTTAGAGCTTGCTCCCACGTTTGGGTCTGTCCAGTAGCCTCAATAACGACGTCAGCTCCATAACCGCTTGTTACATTGCGAACAGCTTCTTCAACATTTCTACTTTTAGCATTTATGGTTTCATCTGCCCCGAGCTTTTTGGCGAATTCTAGCCTTTCATCGATGAGGTCTACCATTATGACTTTTTCGGCTCCCATTTTCTTGACTGTTAAAAGGTGCAAAAGCCCTATGGGTCCAGCACCTATAATTGCCACCGAGTCGCCGAGCTTAACCCTTGCCTCTTCGACTCCGTGGAGCACGCATGCTAGTGGCTCTGTTATAGCGGCCTCCTCATAAGATATATGTGATGGGATTTCTTGCATGTTGACGCGGACCATGTGGGCTGGAACTTTAATGTATTCGGCGTAGGCTCCCCAGAGCCAAATCATGTTCTCGCAAAGATTGTACTTGCCTTTACTACACATGAAGCAGCGCAGGCACGGAGCACTGTTGCCAGCTCGAACTCTCATGCCCTTTCTAGGCCATTCCAGTCCTTCGCCGACTTCTACAACTTCTCCTGCCCATTCGTGTCCAAAAACTGTTGGAAGCTTTATCACCTTTTCAACGTAGCCCCGCTGGAAAATTTTTAGGTCTGTTCCGCATGTTGTGGCAGCTTTCACCCGAACAAGTACTTCGCCAGCCCCAACCTTTGGAGTTTCCACATCTTCAATTCTTAGGTCTTTAACTCCGTAAAGCATGGCTGCCTTCATGGTGTTTCACTTGCCAAGCACTATGACCTTTATGCTCTCTTTGTCTTCCAAAGCGGTTTTAAAGGCTTTGGCAGTCTCCTCAAGCGGGAAGCGATGGGTTATCAAATCCTTTACGCGAATTTTTCCGGACTTTATCAGCACTAAGGCTTCCCTAGTTTCCACGTGAGAAGTCGAATAGGAGGGAATTATCTGCAGCTCGTTAAAGAAAAGCTGTTTCGGGCTTATTTCCAAGATTTTTCCAGGGTCTGTTGGGGCGAAAACGCAGAGTTTTCCGCCTTTTCTGCATATGCTCAGCCCAGTCTTGTAGGCTTCTAGGCTTGGAGCTGTGATAATTGCTAGGTCAACGCCCCTACCATCAGTTTCTTTTCGCACAATCGCGGCTAAATCTTGGTTTGATGGATTTACGGTGACGTCAGCTCCGAATTTTTCGGCAGCTCTTAAGCGGAAGTCGATCAAATCGCTTGCAATAACTTTTCCTGCACCATAAATCTTAGCTAAAACTGTGTGAATAATGCCGGTTGCTCCAGCACCTATCACAGTAACAGTGTCGCCCTTCTGAATGCCACATTTTTTAATGGCTCTTATGCAGCAGCCAACAGGCTCAATTAGGGTTGCCTCCTCAAATGATAGGTTGTTTGGAATTTTAAGCGTGTCCAGTTGAAGGTTTGGAGTTGGAACCCTAAAGTACTCGGCGAAACCTCCCGGAACAATGTTTGTTTTGTGAAATTGATCGCATAGGGTGTATTCTCCATGTAGGCAGTGGTAACATTTCAAACATGCAACATGATGGTGGACAAAAACTCTGTCGCCAATATCAAAATTTTTAACGTTTTTCCCCTTCTCAACAACGACACCTGAAGGCTCGTGTCCAAGAACTAGTGGAGCACGATTTTTCAAATACCAATCCATCAAATCAGAGCCGCAGATTCCACAAGCCTTCATCTCAACGAGAACTTCATCATCGCTAATCTCAGGTGTTGACATCTCCTCGACTACTATGTTTGACTGACTATAATAAACGGCAGCTTTCATTTCGATCCAATGGTTTTCACGGCTTCCAGAACACTTAAGACTTTTGCAAAATTGTTGGCATAACATCATACTGCTTTTATACTAGTAATTAAGTAGAATAGCCTTAAAGCGTGATGAGTGGTGTAGGAAATGAAGATTGAAAGGGCGGAACTTGTGGCGTACATCCTCATAGCTGTAGGCTTGCTACTTCTTGTCGTAACCTTCATAATGGCTTATCTAAAACTGGAATCAGTTGCAAGTATGACAACGTCTCAAAACATTTCAGAGGCCATGGGGCAAATTTTTGGGCCAATAGTTGAAGCTGTGATTAAAATTATGTTTCTAGGCATAATGGGTTGGACAGGCTCAATAGCGACGATGAGGGGCATACAACTCTATAAGGAGGCAAAGACGAAAATAATTACGCCTGCCCCTCCCAAATCTCAAAAGCCAGCCCAGCCACCGCCACAATAATCCAAGCAAACTTAACAAACTCCACTACTAACTAAAACCTAAAAGAAAAAGAAAGTTGGAAAACAGAGGAGTCCAAAATTGCGGCATACGGTTAGAGCCTTAAGGTTAGTAATTATAGTCCTATGGATTGTTGTTTTACTCATGCCCATTACTGTGGCTCTTTCATTATGGGAAATTTTCGAAGCAAGGAATAATATAGCCATAGGGGAGCCTAGCTTCTCCTTGTCAGACGGAGACTTTTTCATTTCAGTACCCTTCTTCATGAATAACACAGGCTTTTATGATATTTCAGAATTATTTGCAAACATACATATATACGATGAAAACGGAGAGATCGCGGAGTTTTCAACGGAACCGCTGAATATTCCGGCTGGAAGAATGGTTGAGTCTAGCCTGAATGTTTCCGGCAGCCTGACGGATATAATTTCAAGGGATAGGATGCTCTTAACAAGCAGTATAGACTTGAATGTTAATGTTGCCCTACACTTCCAGGTAGCTTACATACTAGCCTTCAACATCGCCAGAAACTTCACGTATAAATGGGGTGCACCCTTCAGCAACTTAACCATAAATTACATTCCCATCAACGCCACGCACATCTTTTTTTTGATAAGCTTCTACAATGATGCGTCATTTCCATTAAGCGGACCGTTAAAAGTTGAGCTTTTCAATCTTCAAAATGTTTCCATAGGTTCAGCATCGCAGGTTCTGGGTGTAGCATCCGGTGGGTTCTACGAAGAATTACTTGAAATACCCGTTTCCGGAGCGGATTATGAGGGCATAATCCGCCTATTTTTTGCAGATATACTAATCATTGAAAAACATTGGGGTTTCTATGAGCGAAACTGAAAAAGAGAACAAATCAACCAGCCGAAAACTTATTGTAAAGATTGTTAAAGCAGCAGTTATAACCGTCATTTACGGAGTTGTCTGGTTCATTATTTGGCTTTTACTTTCAAATTTCTTTAGACCGGTTTTCCAACAGTTTTCAAGATTGTATTGGATTTTGGCTTATATCTCGCTTTTCTTCACATTTGCCATAAAAATAAGCGAAGGCACTATTTACAAGTACATACTTATCATCTTAAGGTCCTTCTTCATAATAGTGTACATCGTCTATTCAACAAACTTTGGCGTCTTCACTATAAATATTGATGGCTTCACTTTCACCATAGAGTTTATTCCGCTTCTTGCAATAATGGTTGCAATAAACCTCCTATCAATAGCTAATGGGCTTATCCAAGCCATAGAATTTGCAGCCCAAACCCCGAAGGACTAGCCTTCGAATAATTTATCTATTCCTCAACGCTCAGTGGTGGGGATTAAAATGAAAACTAGGTTTGAGCCAGCGATTGTTATCCTCGCAATAGTTGTTCTATTGTCTTCTTATACGCCTACACTGGAAGGTGCTCAATGCGTCATGGGTTCTGGAAATTTAGGGTCCCTAAAATATGTTGTAAACAGTGTTTTTATAGGCGAGCTCACACATGTAATTAGAATTACAAATCCAACGCAGCAAAGGGTAGACGGCGTAAACCTTTACGTTCCGCTGGTTAGGAATGAAACTGCAAGGCACTATGTAATACTTCACGATGTTAAGTCGACAAGAGAC
This sequence comes from Bathyarchaeia archaeon, assembly GCA_038868115.1. GTDB lineage: Archaea > Thermoproteota > Bathyarchaeia > Bathyarchaeales > Bathycorpusculaceae > JAGTQI01. Next base: position 40,171 of record JAWBXA010000009.1, on the reverse strand, counting down.
TATAGCCTAATATCTGATGGTTCTGGAAACAGGTACATCTACTGGAAAAACTTGGCAATTTCACAAGGTCAAACTTTTACGGTGGAACTTGATTACAGTGTTCTTTCTTTCAGCCTCACCTATACTGTTAACTCAAGCATGATGGGGAGCTACGATAAAAGTTCAGAGCTTTATACGAAATATACGCAGCCAGAAGAACTCATAGAATCAGACAATGAGAAAATTATTGAGAAGGCACAGGAAATAACGCAGGGCGTAGACGATCCATATGTTAAGGCCCGTTTAATTTACAATTTTGTGGTTAGTTATCTGCTGTATGAGATACAGGAAGATGAAAAGGGCGCACTGTGGGCTTTAGAAAATGGCAAAGGGGACTGCTCTGAATATTCCTACCTGTTTGTTGCCTTATGTAGAGCTGCTGGGATCCCAGCGAGGGTTCAAGCTGGTTTCGCCTTCCATTTTGTTGGACAAGTTCTGGAGGGTGGGCATATGTGGGCTGAATACTACCTCGAGAATTATGGGTGGATGCCTGTAGACGCCACATGGCAACTCTTTAACGTCATAGACAATAAACATTTCAGCTCTATTAGAAGCATACCCGAAGTCACGCCATATGCGAATTACTTTATCAACGGCACAGACGCCTCAAGGCTAATGGATGGTCAAGCAGTCCAATTGACCGCCCTTCAGCCAAGCACATTTAACAACTACATTTTCGTCAAGAACATTAAAAACGCCATTCAAAGGATTAAAGAGGCGGAGATTGCTATATTCATTGGGAAGCTTTCCGGAGCATCCATTATTTTCCCTTCAGAAATGCGAGAGGTTGAGCATGAGCTTTTAAACGCGAAAATCTTTGTTCAAAACGCCATAGATTTATGGGAGACATCCACTCAAATCGCAGATTCAAACGCTTTACTAGCCCTTGAAAATGCTGAGAAAGCCTTACAAGACGCTTGGATGCTCGTCTTAAAAGCCTTCGCCTTATACGTGGGCATCCTTACCGTGCTAATGCTTATTTCACTAGCCTTTGTTAAGTGTTCCAGAAAGGATTTATCTGAAAGTGTTGGCACAAGCCATATAGCACAAACCACCTTGTAACGGGGTTTAGATGCAGAAGTCTTATTCAAGGCTACTGGGGATCGTCGGAAAACCCAACGCTGGAAAATCCACATTCTTCAGCGCTGCAACCCTCGCGCCGGCTGAAATTGCAAGCTATCCTTTCACAACAATAAAGCCTAACAGAGGCGTGGGCTATGTGAGGACGCCTTGCGTCTGTAAAGAGTTTGGAGTTAAGGATATACCTGTAAACTCCCTATGCATTGACGGCGTTCGCCTAATCCCTGTTGAGTTCATCGACTGCGCTGGACTTGTACCGGGCGCATGGCAAGGAAGAGGCTTGGGCAACCAGTTCTTGGATGAGATAAGGAAGGCTGACGTGCTAATCCATGTCGTAGACGCTTCTGGTGGAACAGACTTCGAAGGAAGAATCTGCAAACCAGGCGAACATAACCCCGTAGATGATGTAAAGTTTCTCGAGCACGAATTAACTATGTGGATGGCAAACATCTTAAAAAGGGATTGGTTAAAAATTGCAAGAACAGTCGAGTCGGGGTCAACGGACCTTATTTCAATTTTGGAGGAGAAACTCAGCGGCTTAGCTATTAGAAGAGCCCACATTTTCGAAGCCATAAGAAGGATAGGTTTAAATGCTGATAAACCCGTAAGTTGGAGCGAAGAAGACTTTCTAAAGTTTATTGCCACATTAAGGCAGATCGCAAAACCAATGCTCATAGCGGCAAACAAGATGGACGTGCCAACAGCCGAAGAAAACCTTGAAAAACTCAAAAGGTTGAACTATATTGTTGTTCCATGCTGCGCTGAAGCCGAACTCGCACTGCGAAGGGCCGCCGAGAAAAAACTCATAGATTATAGGCCAGGTGACTGTAGCTTCAAAATCAATAATCCAGAAAAGCTTACCGAAAGTCAGCTTAAAGCGTTGGAAACAATTAGGGAGAAGGTGTTGCTGAAATTCGGCTCAACAGGTGTTCAAGAGGCCATAAACATGGCATACTTCAAGCTTTTAAACATGATCACGGTGTATCCGGTTGAAGATTTGGAACATCTATCTGACCATCATGGGAGGGTTTTGCCAGACGCCTACCTAGTGCCTTACGGGACCACAGCCCGTGAGCTGGCCTACTTAATTCACACAGAACTTGGCGAAAGCTTCATCTATGCCATAGAAGCCAGGGAAGGAAAACGCCTTGGAGAGGACTATACACTCAAGGACCGAGATGTCATTTCAATAGTGAGCGCCAAAAAAAGGGCGTGATTTAAAATCTGTTAAGCGCCGAAACGCCTTTTCCGCTTCTGAAATGTTCTAATAGCCCTCAAAAGGTCGATGAGGCGAAAATCTGGCCAATACACATCCAGGAAGCATAATTCGCTGTAAGCGGATTGCCACAACAAGAAACCGCTGAGCCTCTCCTCTCCAGAAGTCCTTATGATTAGATCTGGATCTTGTTTCGGCAAGTGCGAAGTGTAAAGGTGTTGCTCAAACAGTTCTTCGTTGACTTCTTCCGGGGTCAGTTCCTTTTTCTGAACTTTTTCAGCGATTTTCTTTGCAGCATCCACTATCTCGGCTCTTCCACCATAGGCGAAGGCTATGTTCAGGAAGTGATTATCATAGTTTTGTGTGGCTCTCTCTACATCGGCTATAATTTTCTGCAGATTCTCCGGAAGCAAATTTGTTCTGCCAATAACCTTAACCCGAACCTTGTTTTTGTGGATCCTTTCATCCGTTAGAATTTTCTGAAGTTTTTCGGAAGCAATGCGCATAATCTCCTTAACTTCCTTTTTCGGACGGCGGAAGTTCTCTGTGGAAAAAGCATACAATGTTATGGACTTAACATTAAGTTTTGAACACCATTCGAGAAGTCTTTCAACTTTTTCGGCGCCTTCCTTGTGACCATACCATGGGTCAAGGTCCTTCTCCGAAGCCCACCGCCTATTCCCGTCCAAAATTACCGCTATATGTTCCGGCTTAACGCCTCTTTTAACTTGGTGCCAAAGCCACTTCTCATAAAGCTTGTAGACACCGATAGCTGAAAGTATAGACCTCAGCATCTATTTGAGCCTCGCATTTTTAAGCGCATCAGCGCATGGGCAGCTTTTTCGCTTAACTGGTAAAGCCTTAACGGTCTCAATTAAAAGTTGCTCTATTTTAGGCTGAATCTTCCGTGAAATGTTAAAAACCTCTCTTGGTGTTAAGCGCTCCTGCAAGCCAGCAGCCATATTAGAAACAAAACAGACACATGCGTAACAAATTTCAAGCTCCCGGGCGAGTACGGCTTCAGGCAATCCAGTCATGCCAACAATATCGAAGCCTAAACGCCTAAACATCTCAATCTCAGCGGGAGTTTCAAAACGCGGTCCTTCAGTGCAAACAAGAACCGCTTTAGAGCAAACAGTTAAACCAAGCTTTTCAGCAGTTTTGATCAAAGTTCTACGAATTTCTGGGCAGTAGGGTTGGGAGACATCAATGTGGGTAACCGGCGTCTCATCGTAAAAAGTTGTTGGGCGCGTCTTGGTAAAGTCTGCAAAATCATGTGGAACAACAATGTCGCCAGGCTTTAAGCTCTTGTTTATTGCGCCAACAGCGTTAACGGCTATTATTCTTTCAACACTAACCCTATACAGCGCATAAATGTTTGCCCTATAATTCACCTTGTGTGGAGGAACAGAATGCTCAAGACCATGCCTAGGAAGAAAAACTACTTCCTTGTTGCTGATTTCTCCAACAAATAACGGTGGAGGAATCCCGTAGGGAGTTCCAACAACAACCTTCTCAAAGTTTGCAAAGAGTTTTTCGAAACCTGTCCCGCCGATAACTGCGACCTTAGCTTTCTTCCTTAAGCTCTTCAACCTTCTCTTCCGACTCCTTGAAAAATCCTTTAGCAGACCTATGAATCACGACAATAATAAGCAGTGAAGCAACACCTAATAAGATACCAATAAAAATTGTGAATATTAAAACTTCATAACCAATTTTTGGATTTATCAGAATGTTGGCGGCAGCTTCAAAAATTTGCCTAGTCCAACCAATAAGAACTATTAGGGCTGCGTTACGCAAAAGCCTCGCGTCTCTTTCAAAGTACCAGCGTATAGCTCTCCCAGCCAACGCTACGCAAACCCCAATAATTACAAGGTCTTTTGAATCTATGATAAAGTAGCCTGCAATTTGTGGTGAAAAAACATTTAACCAGTTGGACAAGTCTATGCCAAGAGATGATACTGCCTCAGAAGCTGAAATATACCCGAGATAAAAGCCAATAGCCATACACAGTATGCCTGCAAGCATGGCGAATGCGGAAATCTGCGCCTGAAGAGGTGGCGGAGAATACTCTTTTGCCCAAACATAAACCTTCTTAAGCATCTTGTCAACCTTGAAGCCTTTGATGAACATATATGTTCCAAGCACAATGATGAAGGCTATTAGGTAGTAATGAACTAAACTGAATACTGCAAGAATTCCCAGAATTAGGAATAGAAGTCCAGGCAAGCCTAGAGCTATGCGGGAGTATCTGGGGTTTTCCAAAATCATTTTTAGATATCTTGAGAATAGTGCGGCTGTTTCTTCTATAGATTCGCTGTGCTTAACAATTATTCTTCTCACAGATGAGACTGGCACTCTGGACTCAATTAAGGGTAAGACCGCTTCGTCCGAATAGCCGTCCGTTATGAGAATAACCTCATTTGCTGGGAAAGTCTTCAGAACTTCACCTAATTCGGCAACGATTTTTCTGTCGGCGCTGACACCTCCAAGTTCTGAGCCGGATACCGTTGCGACTTCAAAAACCTCGTTTGGGTTGTTCTCGCCGAGGAGGCGATCATAAACGCGTATGGCTTCAAACATGGCGTTGGCGTCTGGCTCTTCAGGATCTTTTAGGGCTAGGGAAACAGCGGCGTTGAGGGTTTTTTCCCTTCCAATTAGTGGTGTTTTTACTCCTGCTTTTGTCATTAGGTCTCCGTCTCTGTCAACGCAGAGGATTAGAATTCTCTTTTGTTTCTGCTCCTGTTCAGTCATCAGTTCTCTTCCAATTCGATATTCATGTAAAGTTACTTTAAGTTTATGCTAATCCTTTTTCAGCTAAAACCTTAAATTCTTCCCAAGTCAGCTTTTCGCCACGGCTCAGCTTTTCAAGGGCTTGCTTCTCTATGCTTTCTAAGAGCTTTTCTTCTGCTTCCCTTCGTTTTTTCCCTTCTTCAACGGAAACTTCCTCTTTAAAGCTTCTAATTTCATCCACGATTTTCGCTATTTCTGTTTGAAGAGCTTTTATCTTCTCCTTTGTTTGGAGATAGAGCCTATGAAAACGGTCAGCCTCATCTTTAATTTTTTTTGCATCCTCAACTTTTTTCAACATTTCCGCATGGATTTGTTGGCTTTTCTCCGCATCTTCCATAATGGTTTTGTGGCAGAGCTTAACTCTCGCTTGAAGTGCCTTAACTTCAGCCTTTAATTCAATTCTTTTTTGATCTAGCTGCTCGATTTTCTTGTTGATGCTGATTTGGCTTTCCAGCTCCTTAATTTGTTCAACTAGTTTTTTCTCTTCTTGTAGGGTTAAGGGTGTTGTTTGAATTTTCCATTCGAGGCTTTCAACATCCTTTTCTAAGGCTTTGAGGCTCCTTTTCGGCTTCTTTTTTATGAGCGGCTCAAGTTCTCTCCTTAAACTTTTAAGTTCAGCGATTTTTTGGGCTATTTCCGTCTCGATTTGGCTTCTCTGCCTTTTTAACTCCTTAACCTTCTCGTTTATCTCGTCCCTAGCGTTTTTCAACTTCAAAATTTCGCTACGCAACTTCTTCAACTCTTGGTTTAACGCGTCTCTTTTTCCCGCATAATTCCCAGCTTCGGCTTCTAAAGCGCTTTTCTGCCCTTTTAAAACAGAGAGTTTTTCGTTTAATTCCTTAATTTTTTGTGTTTTTTCGCTTTGGGGCAATAGGGCTTCTCCTTTTTGCCTCATCATTCGAGGATCTGTCGGATTAATTTTGTGTATTATGTATTAATATGCCTCTCCTCTGCCACTGCGAGTTTTATGCACCCATAGCGTCAGCAAGTGCTCGAAATTTCTAACCGTCAAGTCTTAGGAAAAGGATGTTTCCATCTGAGCGTGAGTCTTTGAGAAAATTTCGCTTTTAGACAAGCTTTAAAAGCTTTCAGCAATTCCGTTTAACCTTTGTTAGGCGTTATTATTCTAGGATTATTCTTGCATCCACTGTTTTTGCTCCTTTCTCATAAACCATTATTGGGTTTAAGTCCAGCTCCTTAATTTCTGGATGTTCTGAAACAAGTTTAGAAGTTTTCATGAGAATCTGCACTATAGCGTTTATGTCTGCTGGTGGCATTCCCCTATAACCCTTCAATAGCGGGTAAGCCTTAACCTCACCGATCATTTCTTGGGCTTCCTCCTCTGTTATTGGCGCAATTCTGAAGGTGACGTCCTTTAAAACTTCCACGAAGACTCCTCCAAGCCCAAACATCAAAGCGTGTCCAAACTGGGGATCTTTTATGGCTCCAACAATGACTTCCGTTGATGGAGGTGCCATCTCCTGAACGAGCACGCCCAAAATTTGTGCGTCTTTCTTGTGCGTCTTCACGTTTTCCATTATTTGTTTGTAAGCTTTTCGCACTTCCCTGGCACTTCTGAGGTTAAGCATTACTCCTCCAACATCAGATTTGTGAAGGATGTCCGGCGAAACAATCTTTAAAACAACTGGGTAACTTATCTCTTCTGCAAATTTGACGGCTTCAGCTTCGCTTTTAGCAAGTTTAAACCGTGTTACCGGGATACCGTATTCCATACAAACGTTTTTAGCTTCCATCTCCAATAGATGTTTTCTTCCAGCGGTGCGAACTTCTGCAAATATGCTCTCTACCTTACTCATGCGTTTCATCTCTATGTGAATTGCTGTAGTAATTGCATATTTTAGTTGGTTTCCCAAAATTAAATCCTTTGGTTCAACGTTTACATCACGTGCTGCTATAGACCTTATTCCAGAAGGTATTAGCTCTTTTATGCTCGCAGTTTTTAGGAGTTCTGGAGTTATAGTTTAGAAAAATATTTAAAATCTTTTTCAATAAAAATAAGAATGCGTTCTTTAAACATCAAATTGAACGGGGAGAGGGGGAAGTCGTGAAAAAAGCTTTGGTTTACATTGGTATAGGACTACTATACTTGGGGCTTATCTTAAGTGCTGTGCCTGGAGTTGAATCAAGGAAACGGGCACCGTATCTTTCACCTGAAGAACAAAGTTTCGTAAACAGCATAAATGCGACTTACGCATATGACTTGTGTGAAAGACTTTCAAGTTTCCCTTACCCTTATGATGGCGAAGTTGTTCCAGGCAGTAGGCAAGATTACGAGGTTTCCCTCTACCTAAAGAAAGAAATGGAGCAGTTAGGCCTCCAAAACGTAACCATTGAGTCGTTTCCAGTGGTAAATTGGAACTATACAAGTGCGTCGCTTGAAATCGTTAGTCCCAGTGAAAAGCGATCTATCAAAACAAGGTCTATGGCGTGCTGTCCGTCCACTCCCAACGGAGATCCGATTGAAGCTGAACTAGTTTACGTAGGCCTAGGCAGAAAACAGGACTATGAAAAAGTTGTTGGAGGTGTGAATGGAAAAATTGTTTTAATAGATCGCTACGATGAACCAATGTGGATGACAACGCCAGCGGTATATGAGGCAGCGTACCACGGGGCAGTAGCGGCTCTCATTCATAATCCATTCAGGGATCCGGAAGCCTTAAACATCGATTGTGCACATAACCCTATACCTACTCTTTCAATAACAGGCGTGGATGCTGCTTATCTAAAGGATCTACTTCAAAAGGAAAAGGTCAAAGTTAAAGTAGCTGTGGACAATGATATTAACGAAGATGCGAAGGCTTACATCGTTTATGGATACATTTGGGGATCTAAATACCAAGACGAGTATGTTATAATTGAGGCACACTATGATCATTGGTGGTGTGGCGCTGTCGATAATAACGGTGGCGTAGCGTCAACGCTTGCAATTGCGAAGGCGTTATTAGAAGCAAGGATAACTCCCAAGAGAACGTGGGTTTTTATGCTAGCAAGCGGCCATGAGAGCGGCACTGGCGGTAGTAAAGAATCATATTGGGATTGGGCATTAGGAGCGTATTATTTCATGAACGTGCTTCACCCTGAATGGGCTGGAAAAGTTGTTGCAAGCTTGGTGACTGATGGGGCGGGCGGTGTGCTTTGGGGAGTCGAATGGGCGATGATGATAGAAACAACGCCTGAACTCGGCGGTTTCTTGAAGAAAGTTGCTTATGATGTACGTGTGTCAGATTTAATGACACCGTATGTGTTTACGCCAATCTCTTCGTTTGATGGTTGGGGCTTCTACATGGCAGGTGTACCCGCCGTGAACGTTTATTACGGGCCTCTTCTGGGGGCGTTTGAATCTCCCTACTATCACACAGACCTTGCAACAATGGACCAAATAAGTCGAGACCATCTTCGAATGGACGCTGTGTTTAGAGGAGTGGCAGGATTAAGGCTAAGCCAAGCAGAAATCCTACCTTATGAATTGAGTGAAATCGGTAAGGAGGCCCGGGAAGCTGTGAATAAGCTCTTGTTTAAAGTCCCAGACGCAAAGGTTTCAGCATTGATTAAAACTCTCGAGGAATTTGAAAATTCAGCGAAGGAATTTCAGGGACGAATTAAAAAATTAAAAAATCCAAATTATTCTACGGTGAAAGAGATTAATGCAAAAATGCTTGAATGCATTAAAACTGTTAATCCATTATTATGGGATCAAGATGTCGGATTAGAATACCCATTGCCTGGATGGTGTAGCGTCTCCAAATTTGACACGTATACTAACGATATACCACTCCTCAGGAGTGCTATTGACGCATTAATAAATGGCGACGCAAAAACGGCCGTGAAAAAACTTGAAGGCGTTGTGACAATGGACTGGGGAAAACACGTCAGCTACCCAGTATACAAAGATATTGTTTGGCTATTTAATGGGACGCCGTATCTGAATTGGGCTGAAGGTCACTTGCCATGGATTACTGACGTCCACATCGAATATAACTCAATAAAAGCAAAAATGCATCAACATGAGCCAAACTTCTTATCGGAAATCAACTCATTAGGAACTAAGCTCATCACCCTTTACGAAAAACTTAATATCACCACAAGTGATGTACAGAAAGCATTCAATAAAGGAAAAATGATCTTGATTAACCAGAATTAACACGGAGCAAGACCTAAAATTCCCTTTTTTCATTAAAGAATAGTGCTGTTTGATAAAAATAGTCAATTATTATGTAATCTTGAAACCAGAACTTTTAAATGGTTAATGAAATAGTAGGAGAGAAAAAGAGGTTGCCAACAAAGTTTTATAAATGTATGCCTTAAGAAAAAAGTTGCTGAATTGCTCAGAGCTAAACCAAAAACAAACTTCAAACAAACCGGTTCACTGAAAAGGGAATGTATGGAAACCGCAAGTTGCCATCAAAAGGTGGGGCTGCCCGGATTTGAACCGGGGTCCCGAGCGCCCGAGGCTCAGAGCCTAGACCAAGCTAGCCGACAGCCCCTTTGGTTTAAGTCGTCCACGTTTTAGTTTTGTGTAGGTGTAATAAAGGTGTTTTCTTAACCTTTAAACCCTTATCTGGGGCTATAAACTATCCAGTGTTAGGGGGAGACGTGAAAGGTTTGTCTAGTCAGCGCCAGCATCAGCGTCTGCGGGGAATCCGCGTTTTGAAAGCTGTTTCTTCAACTGTTAGGCTTAACATTCTAAGCGCTCTTTTTGATCATGGCCCGCTTTCCTATACCGAGCTTATGAGCTTTTTAAAAATGAATCCTAGTAGGGATGCTGGACGCTTCGCCTATCATCTAAAGTTTTTGCTTAAAGCGGATTTGATCGAGGCTGATGTGGAGTCTAAGAAGTATCGCCTAACAGATTTGGGAAAGATGGTTATTGACGTGGCTGAGGAAATTGAAAAGCGAAGTTTAAAAGTTCAGAGAATCCTTGTGAGGACGTCTCGTTTCACCTTAGAAGAGTTCGACGCTACAAAAATTGCAAACAGTCTAATTAAGGAGGCTGGAGTGTCCCCGGAACTCGCCCAGAAAATAGCAAAAGAGGCTGAAAAACGCCTTTTAAAGGCTAGAACCCGCTACTTAACAGCTCCGCTGATAAGGGAGGTTGTCAACGGAATCCTAATCGAAAGGGGGCTAGAGGAGCACCGCCACAAACTCACTCGTCTCGGGCTGCCAGTATATGATGTTTCAGCTTACCTTATGAGGAGCAAAGCCGCCGCCGATGCATCTTCTGTCTGCGAAGATTTTGGAAGAAGTGTCCTTGAAGAGTACACGCTTCTAAGTGTGCTGCCAAGGGATATCGCAGACGCATACTTATCAGGCGAGATTCACCTCCACGGTTTAGGTTACTGGATATTAAAACCAAGCGAAGTCATCCACGACCTAAGATTCTTCATGAAGAACGGCATAAACCTAAACCCCACAAACTTTTCTAAACCATCCGTAAAGCCGCCGAAAAGTTTCGAAGCCGCCCTAACCCTAACCCTCAACATTCTTCTGCAAGCATCAAAGGAAACTGATGGAGCGCAAGTGCTTGAGTACTTTAACATCTTTTTAGCTCCTTTTTTGAAAGGCTTGGAAAAAGCCGTGGTCAAGGAGGCTTTGAGGCTCTTCATTATCAGTGTCAGCCACCACGTTGACGCCTCTATAAATCTCGAGTTGACAATGCCAGAATTTTTGTCAGATAAGCCAGCCATAGGTCCAGCAAGCGGTTGTTATGGCGACTATGTCAGCGGAAGCCAGCTTTTAGCCTCTCTGGTGCTTGAAGTTTTTGATGAAGAAAGTCATGAAAAGCCGCTCCTAAACCCAAGGCTCATAGTTAAAATCCGCCCAGAAACTTTCAAGGACAGCACGGCAGCAGACATTCTATTAAGGGCGCATCACCTAGCCTCAGAGAAAGGCATACCGTGCTTCGCAAACCTTTCCGGCAAAAATGAGCAGTACGCTGTTTTCTCTCCTTCAGGAAGCGTTCTCAGAGCAGATTTTAAAGAAGACTGGGAACTTGACACGTTGCGCACAGGCGTTCTGGGAATAGTAACCGTCAACTTGCCCAGAATAGTCCTTGAATGCGGCAAAGACGAAAGAAAACTTTTCACACTTTTAAGAGAGAAACTTGAAATGGCAACGCGAGCCCTAGAAATAAAGGGCAGAACCCTAAAACAGCGAGGAAGAAACTTTCTCTCCTTTTTGACGCAATCAGCCAACGGAGACCAATATTTCAGAGATGAAAGTGCTGCACGCTTAGTAAATCTAGTTGGACTGAAAGAAGCTTCAGAGGCCCTAAGCGGAAAAAGCATATACGAAGACGAAAAAGTGCAAAGGTTCGCCTCCGAAATCATAAAAAACATAGCAGAATTCTTGCCGAAAAGTGGAAGAAGCGAGAGAAGACTTCTTCCATCCGCCTTGCCGTGCGCCGATGCCTCAGAGAGGTTAGCAAAACAGGACATTGAAAGATTCGGCGTTGCAAAGGTTCGATTTCAAGGATCGAGGGAAAAACCCCACTACTCGTCATGCAGCCGAATAAACCTCCAAAACTGGGAGGTCCAATCAAAAATCTTAGCTGTTGAAAAAGGACTTTATGAACCGCTCGTTGGCGGAAACCTAACAGTAGTTGAGCTTGGAAACGGCGAATATACGCCAGACACACTTCTCTCATTCACAAAAAAGTTTGTTGAAGATTACAAGCTAGGGTTTTTCACGTACAACCGCGACTTAACCTACTGCAGCCAGTGCCGCAAAAGCTGGTTTGGAAAGTTACAGAAATGTCCTATCTGTGGTTCTGTAGGCACGCTAGCAGCGTTCACACGTTATCAATAAGCTTGAGAGCTTATTTTACTGCGCCCAGTATCAACGCTAAAAGCGCCATTCTTGTAACTATGCCGTTCCAGACCTGCTGGAAATAGCGGGCGTGAGGTGTGGCATCAATCTCTGCGGCTATCTCGTCAACTCTAGGAAGAGGATGCATAACAATTAAGTCCTTCTTTGCCTTGGCCAAAGTTTCAAGGTCTATTTTGTATGAGCCCTTAACCTTGATATATTCCGTTGGGTCCGGAAAACGCTCCTTCTGTATTCTAGTCACATATAAAACGTCTAGAAGTGGGACGACCTTTCTAATGTCCGTTTCCTCTGTTACTGGGATTTTCTCCTTAATTTCTTCTAGGACTTCCCGCCGCATCTTCAAGGGCTCTGGGGAGACAAGATACAACTCCACATCATAGTAGGAAAGGGCGTAAGCCAAAGAATGAACAGTCCGTCCATAACGCAAATCACCTACAAGAGCTATTTTTAAACCGTCAATCCTGCCCTTTTCTTTCATAATAGTGTAAAGGTCTAACAGCGCCTGCGTTGGATGTTCCTCCGCTCCGCTCCCACCATTGATTATCGGCACTTTTGCAAACTCTGCCGCGAGCCTCGCAGCTCCCTCCAGCGGATGCCTAATAGCGATTACATCAGCGTAATTCTCAACAGTGCGCACGGTGTCCGCCAAGTTTTCGCCCTTCCTCACAGAGGCTATTTCAGCTTCTGCAAAACCTATTGATGAACCTCCAAGCTTGTGTATGGCAGCCTCAAAACTTAAGCGGGTGCGGGTGCTAGGCTCAAAAAAGAGTGTTGCAAGGATTTTACCCCTAAGCATGTCGGAGCCCTTCTTAGCCAGGGGCTCCATTGCCTCCGCAACTTTTAAAATATAGTCGATTTCTTCTCGTGAAAAATCGCGGATGGATATTATATCTCTCCCTTCAAACTGCAATTTCACACCCTTTTAGACAAGCAACGGGTTCTGCTTAAATAACTTTTTATCCACGTTTCGAGGCAGAAAACTCGAGATGACTATCAAATTTAGCGGCTTACATGCTGTTAAATTGACCGAGAAATATTTCTTATCGATTAAAACCTTTTATCCCTGCGCCGACAATACCGTTCTAAAAGGTGAAAAAGCTCCATGAACGAAAGCGAAACAATGCTTTATGTCTCAAAAATTAAAGATGGAACTGTTATAGACCATATAACTGGCGGCCACGCCTTAGACGTCATCAAGATTTTGGGGATAACTGGCAAAGAAAAGCGCATAATCACTATAGCAATCAACGTTCCAAGCAAACGTTTCAAGGTTAAGGACATCGTCAAAATTGAGGGCAGAGAACTGAAACCAGAAGAAGTACACAAAATCGCTCTTTTAGCGCCCCATGCAACCATAAACATAATAAGAAACTATAATGTTGTCGAGAAACAAAGGGTTAAGCTTCCAAGCGTTATTGAAGGCATTGTTAAATGTGCAAACCTCGCCTGTATAAGCAACAGCAACGAGCCAGTTCAATCGAAATTTTATGCTAAGAGTGAGGAACCCCTAATCTTGAAGTGTCATTACTGTGGCTATATCATGGAGAAAAGCGATGTTTTGAAACAGTTTTAAAAACTTCTAGAACGGATTCGTTTTCGACATTTCAGTGCTTCTGATCTTAATGTACGTAACGGCTCTTATAAACTGTTTTTGCATCTTGTTCAAGGAACACCAAAAATAGGGGACAACATAATCCTCCAGTAGGAGACGTTGCGGACAACCTAATGTCGCCGCTTCCAACTGCTCAGGGCTTCATTTTTTGGTAAAATTTTTAGGCTTAACAGCAGCAATATACTAAATTGGCGATAAAATGCGAATACTTGTTTTAGGCGGAGTTGGAGCAATAGGCTCAGAAACCACTAAGGATTTAGTGAATACAAGTGATGATTTCTCAGAGATTGTAATTGGTGATATAGCGGTTGAAAAGGCGAGAGAATTTATCTCTAAACTAGGCGATGAAAGACTTTCGGCTATTAAGGTTGACGCGGGCAATATTGATGAGGTTACTAGCGTGATAAAGGGATTTGATATTGTTGCTTGTGCATTGCCATTTAGGTACGACTTGAATGTGACTAAAGCTTGCATCAAAGCTGGAGTAAATGGCATTGATCTTTCTGCTGAAGAGGATCAATTTGTACTCGATGATGCTGCAAAAAAGGCGGGGATTACATATGTAGCTGGTTGTGGAGCGACGCCTGGGGTCACTAATTTAATGGCAAAGTATGGGATAAGTAAACTGGACCGCGCTGATGAAGTGGAAATAGCATTTGCTGCTTTTAGGTGTACTGCTATTGCGCCTGGGCTACTTTATACAACTTTTTGGGAGTTTGATCCTGCGGTAAAAGAAAGGGTCTACTACCAAAATGGTAAATTTATAAGAGTTAAGCCATTTAGTGGTGCCAAAACTGTGGAATTTCACGGGCAAATTGGTAGGCAAGAGGTCGTATACATCCCTCATCCGGAGACTCGAACATTACCTAAGGTTTTTCCAAAACTGAAGAAAGTGGCTGTGAGAGGATGTTTCCCACCTGCAACTATGGAGTTGGCAAAAATGATGGTGAAATATAACTTCTATCGAAGGCGCCCAATTAACGTAAATGGATTGAAGGTGAAACCTATCGACTTCATGTTTAACTTTCTTCTTCAAAGCTCTGAAGCTAAGAAAAACCCTGTGTGGGCCTATGGGTTAGTTGTTGAGGTAAATGGGGAGAAGAATGGAAAACCTGCGAAAGTCACTCTTAAGAATAGCCATCCGCCGATGGATAAATGGGGAGGGAAATCTGCATACAGCAAAAACGTCGGAATTCCACTATCAATCGGGGCGCAGATGATTGCAAAAGGCAAGGTTGATTCAAAGGGAGTTTTGCCCCCCGAGGCATGCATGGATCCAACGGAATTCTTCAAAGAGTTGTCAAAAAGAGGCATATTAATACATGAAACAATAGAAACCTATGCTGCTTAATATTAAAGGAATAGAATTACTCATATAACAAGGTTTCGGAAAGATTTCGTTAGCACAAATAATGGAAAGTCTCTGGTGCCAAGATGAGTTTCAAACTCTTGTATTTAGGGCTTATGATTAATTCGATTGGTATAGGGATGCTTGTCTTTGTTCTTCCATTATACATCAATTACTTAAAATTTGACAGCATAATTCTTGGCATCATCATTTCATCTGAGGCCGTAGCTTACATTGTAGCGTCGCCGATTTGGGGTAGAATATCAGACACTCTGGGAAGAAAGTTAGCACTGGTCTCCGGGATGTCCGGCTATGCTCTTGTGGTTTTGCTTTTCTCCTTTGCAAACAACCCTCTTCAAATGTTATCTTTACGACTCTTGCAAGGATTTACTGACGCGTCTTACTGGACTGTGCCAGCTGCGCTCGCTGTTGACATGTGCAAGTCTGATGAGACAGGAAAAACCTTAGGAAATATGGGAACCTTTCAAGGAATAGGCCTTATAGCTGGACCTTTAATAGGCGGAGTCGTAACCAGAGAGTTTAATTATCCTATCCTCTTCTGCTTATGTTCAGCTTTAACGTTTTTCTCAGTTTTTATAATTATATTCGGCGTTCGCGTGAAGAAAATACCGAGTAGGGGAATTAAAGTATCTTCAAAATTCTGGCCTAATTTTGATGTAAAAGCTAAGAAAAGTTTCGGAGTTGCTTATCTAGGTTCTCTGATATCCTCCATATTCTTTGGGATTGTGATTTCTAATTTTATCGTGCATGCCAGTGAAATACTTGTGAGCACGCTACTGGCAGGTGTTCTCTTATGCAGCTACTTTGTTGCGGAGTCATTTATTCAACCATTGGCTGGTAGACTGTGTGACATAATTGGCAAACGCCCCGCTATTTTTCTGGCTTTCATTACATGTGGTCTTGGATTTTTTATCTTGATTTTCTCTTCTTCTTTTGTTTATTTTTTAATTGCCATAACAGTGATAGGCGCAGGTGTAGGTCAACTTTATATTACGTCAATAATTGCTCTAATGGATTTAGCGCCAACTACCGCGCGAGGTTTAGTGTCGGGTCTACAAAACTTTGCTTGGGGTTTAGGTTATTTTATCGGCCCAATAATTGGAGGTATACTAGCTCTTCACTCTTTTGAAGCTCCTTATGTTTTCTGTACCTTTGCAGCGGTTTTTGGAAGCATGTTAACTATATTATGCTACGCACATGAATAGTTGCTGGCGCGTTTGGTCCTCTAACAAAGAAGAAAAGACTGCAAAGCTTTCTCCAAGAGACTGAAGACTACTCTTAAATAATATTGGGAAAGGGTTAATATTCATCAGAAGTTAAAACTCATTGGTGATAACTAAAAGGTGATTAGAAATGTTAGTGTTTACGGATGTTATAGAAAGGGCCTTGACTGGGGAAATATGTTCAGTACGTGATTACGAAATTAAAATTTTTTCAAAGAAGCTGCAAGAGATTTTGAAGGAATATGACATTAAATATGACTCAGAAAATCCTATTCCATCAGACAACAGCTTAGCTGACGAAGTTTTTGAGGCTGCACTGGACTTTTACTCTCAAATTGGCTCATATTGTACTGACACCGAGCGGATAATCAAGTTCGATGAAAATGAAATAAAGGAGAGACTTAAGGCGACCCCTTCAAGAGTCAAATTTGGTGAAGGGGTTGATGCAGGGACTTTAGTTCCGAGAAAACCTGAAGACGAAACTAGACCATGGCTTTTTGTTGGTGCAGGCGGCGCTCCTGTGTCTTCAGAGGATATCTTAGTTAGGCTTGTGGAAAGCTATGCAAGAAACATCCCAATGGCAAATGCTATTACAACACCAGCTTTAACAACAATTGATGGAATAAGGATAAGGCCTAGATCACCTCTCGAAATACTGGGAGCAATAAGAACAGTTACTCTTGCGAGAGAAGCTTTAAGACGGGCGGGAAGGCCTGGTTTGCCCATTATGAACTATAGTGCAACCGCACAGTCTGCAGACGCCTTTTTAGGTGGGCTTCATCCAGAATTTGGACTGAGAAAGTCTGACGGGTATATGATTTCATGCTTGGCTGAGCTTAAAACAAACTTTGACTTCCTCAATAGAGTAGCAGTCTTGTTATCCATTGGTGTTCCTGTAGGTGCAATATTTGGACCTATAATGGGCGGGTATTGCGGTGGACCTGAAGGAACCGCTGTTACAACAGTCGCGTATCATTTGATGGGAGCGATGGTATACCAGGCAGGATGGTTTCTCGCGTTTCCCATACATATCAGATACATAGCAAACAGTATGCCCGAGCTGTTATGGGTTGAAAGCGTATATGCGCAAGCGATAAGCCGAAACACTCACTTGCTATCTCTATACTATAACTATACGGCGGCTGGTCCGTCTACTGAGATGTGCCTATACGAAATAGCGGCACAAATGATAACGGCCATAGTTTCCGGTGTTTCCATAGAAACTGGTGAAGTTGCCGGAGGGAGATATGAAGACCTTCTAACTCCTATAGAACCTATGTTCGCAACAGAGGTAGCCATGGCCTCCGTTGGAATGAAGAGACAAGATGCAAACGAAATCGTGAAGAAACTATTGTCGAAATACAAAGATAAAATTGCGAACCCGCCGTTAGGAATGAAATACCAAGAATGTTGTGACATAAAAACGGGTAAACCATCACTCAAATGCCTTAATATCTACAAAAGAGTTAAAGAAGAGTTGGCCGATTTGGGCCTTAAGTTAATGTACTAATTTCTCTTACTTTATTCATTATAGACCGATTTTTGTCCTATTTCTTTGAAGAATTGCTTTATAGAATTTAATTCACAAGTGTTCGTAGCCGTAACCAGTTGCAACCCTATATTGGTCATCTTGCTTTACTTTTTCATGAAAGCTGCTTTTGATGGTTATTGATGTTTTTTCATTTTAATTAGTTCTAATGCGACTTTTACTGCCTCTGAAGCTGTTTCTGCATATCCGTCAGCACCTATTTCCTCGGCCCATTCCTTTGTGGTAGGTCCACCGCCAACCATAACGATAAACTTATCTCTTTTTCCAGAAGCTTTGAGATAGTCTATTACATCCTTTTGTCCTGCCATAGTTGATGTCATAAGTGCTGACAACGTGATTATATCCGCTCTAACTCTTTCAGCTTCTTCAATAAACTTTGATATTGGAACATCAACGCCTAAGTCGTAAACATCAAAGCCACTAGCTCTAAGCAAAGCCACCAAAATATTTTTTCCAATATCATGTATATCGCCCTTAACTGTACCACTGACAACCACTCCCTTTTTTGGAACTTTTTCCTTAGGTATATGGTGAAGTAAAACGCTTAAGGCTGCCTGCATTGCATCAGCGGCCATAATGAGTTCAGCCAAGAAAATCTCCAGTTTATCAAACTTTTCACTAACTTCGTTCGCGGCCTTTGCTATACCTTTTTCAACGGCTTCTATCAGATCCAACTTTTTTTCAACGATTTCTTGTGCAACCTTAACAGCGGCTTCCTTGTCATATGTAATAATTGCTTCAGAGAGTTTTTTAATAAGAACTTCTACCTCGCTCATGGTCTTCTCAACTTCGTCTTCTCAATTTTCATGTATGAATTTATATAAAGTTTTTTAGGTCTAAGGGAAATTTTGAGCTACATCTCTCCGTCAGATCTGCTTTTAGTTTAAAATTATTTATTGTCATTTATCTAAAATCTAAGCCTAAATCTTCCAGTTCCTTCTTAACTTTATTATATACTTCTAAACATTTCTGGGATGGTTTTCCCGTTGATACGTCATAACACTCTTGATATTTAAAGCCCAAAGGAGGGTTTGAAACTTTATCAACGTATCTTGGCAGAATTTTTTTAACAATTTCATTAGCAGCATCTCTTTTCATGCCTGTTGTTGCGTATGCAACCTCGGCGGCGAAGCGAGGCTCCAATGGAGTTAAGTAGTCTTCGTGAATCGCCTTTCCAGTTCCTAAGGATTCTATACCAGAAACTCCAGAAGGAACAGCTGCTAATCGCTGTGCCGCTATTTCGTATAGGCACATCTCAGTAGACGGACCAGCCGCCGTATAATTTAAGTGTAAAGATAATAAACTGGTGTTTCTGCTAACTGCCTGGGCATAAACACTTGTTGCCCAAAGTAATTCAGGGGTGCTATTGGATCCGTAGTTTATATGTATCGGGAAGATAAGGTGCCACCCTGCCCGAAATACAAGTACTCCCATGAAATGTCCAGCAACGCTTGCAACCACTGTGCCTTCAGGTCCACCGCAGTAGCCGCCATATACTGGGGCATATTCTGAACATATTCCCCCGTATCCAAGTGACTGTAGAGCGCAAACTTTGTTAAGAAGGTCGAAATTTGTCTTCAGCTCCGCGATAATCCCTATTAAGTAACCGTCCGTTTTTCTTAATCCGTAGTTTTGATGAAGCGCCGTGTTTAACGACACTGCTGTTGAGGCAGTTGCAATGGCGTTCATGATGGGTAATCCTGGTCTACCACTTCTTCTTAGGGCTTCCCTTGCTAGAACCACGTTCCTTATAGCTCCGAGGACCTCAAGAGGAGAACCAGGTCTTATTTTCATCCCTCTCACAGACGTCAAAGCTGGCGTGGTTATTGAATTGGCTAGGTCTATGGATGCATAACCTTCAACAAGCTTCAAGAATATCTCTTCAGACGACACTGGAGCGCCGCCAGCCCCAAGAAAACACCAAGGCGGAATTTTACTCTCCGGCGTTCTTGGAACCATGATTTTTGCATCCGCACCTTCTCCAAATAAAAGCTGAGAAGGCGCTGTTTTCAATGCTTCTTTAATTTCACTTTCATCAAACTTAATTATTCTTCCAGTGTCTAAACAATACGTTCCAACGTCAAGATAAAAGTCGATGGCAGCTTGAAAGACATCGTCTGCTAAGCTGTCGTCGGAGGGAATTGGTGTTTCTGGATCATATTTAATTTCATACTCCTTTACAACTTCCTTCAATCTACTTGAAAACACTTTTAGATCGTATTCTCTTTCGGGGCACGGTTTTCCTGTTAAGGCCCTCTCAACAACATCAAGAAGAGTAATCATTTTAAACGGTCCTCCACTTTATAAGGCTCCAAAGGTCAAGGTCCCTTCTAAGTCTTTAATTAGATGTCGCCGTCTAAACAACATCCAAAAGAGTACTATCATGCTATCACCACCCTTTATTATTTCGCCCCCTAGTTTAGTTTATTGGGTTAATTTAATAAAATTTAATGTTACGTTTTTTAAAAACTGTTGAGAAGCATATTTTGTAACATTTAGGATTAATTAAATTGTTATCCTTATTTTCATACTCTTTTAATCAACACCGACCAGTAAATGTGATGAGTTCTGAAAGAAAATGTCCAAAGAACCCATCAAATAACGCGCCATAAACTCTAAAGTAATCCTCGACTTTTCTAAAACCAACACAGTCACAAGAAATCTATTTTCTGAACGAACCTAAAAATTCGACATACTGTCTAGCAGTTTCCCTACATCTTTCCTAAGCAACCATAAACCAAAATCAATAAGGGAGATGTCGAAACAGTCGTAGGTTCTGACGTAGTGCAGGGGGTGGGATTTGAACCCACGAACCCCTACGGGACAGGCTCCTGAAGCCTGCGCCTTTGACCAGGCTCGGCAACCCCTGCTCTTTTCTGCGCTATTAAAGGCTTTTTCATGAAAAGGTTTAAGAGTTGCGTTTCAGTTAATTGTTTTGGAGGTTTATTGGATGCCAACCCACGGTTCACTTTCGAAGGCTGGGAAGGTGCGTTCCCAGACGCCTAAGATTCAGCCTTTGGATAAGAAGAGGCCGGCGCCTAGGTTTAGGAATAGGCGGAATTATGAGAAGCGGGTTGTGCTTCAGCGTAAAACTGGCCAGAACTGGTTTAGTGGTTAAAAACATTATATTCGATCTTGTATTCAGTTGGCTTTAGTTTTAGGCTGTGCGTGTGTAGGTGTTGCATTTTGAACGTTAATGTTGTTACTTTGGATGCTGAAAAGCCTTAAGAAAAATCGGGTTGAAATGACCATTGTTAGTGGAAGAGTAGTTTATTCTCATTGCTGGTTGCTTGGCGTTTAGTTTGGTTTATTTGTCTCTTTCATTTTATTTTTAGTGGTTGTTGTTAAGGTGGGCCTTGAAAGCGAAAACGCCCTGCGGGAAATAGTTGAAAGCCTTATGCGGATTCCTTCACCTAGCCTTGATGATGTTAACCGTGTTAAGGTTATGGTTGCAGCCAAATACCGTCTTGGCAAGATTCCCTCAAACCATGAAATAATTGCTTTTCTGCGGGGGGATGAGGAGAGGCGTAAGCTTCTGCCTATTTTGAGGCGTAAGGCGACACGCACGATTTCTGGTGTTACTGTTGTGGCTGTTATGACCCAGCCCTATTTATGTCCTCAGCCAGAACCTTGCGCCTATTGTCCGGGCGGTCCGCCTTTTGGTGTTCCTCAGAGCTATACTGGTTTTGAGCCTGCCGCCATGAGGGGTTTGCAGAGCTCTTTTGACCCTTATTTGCAGGTTAGAAGACGCATTGAACAGTTGGAGGCTATTGGGCATGTGGTAGATAAGGTTGAGCTTATAATTATGGGTGGGACTTTTCCAGCCACGCCAGAAGCGTACCAAACATGGTTTGTTAAGCGTTGCCTAGACGCCATCAGTGGTGTGGATGCACATAGCTTAGAAGAGGCTAAGCGGCTGGCGGAGACAAGCCGCATAAGGAATGTTGGTATAACGGTGGAGACTCGTCCAGACTGGGCTAAGGAGGCGCATGTGGACAAAATGTTGGATATGGGCGTCACACGCGTAGAGCTAGGCGTCCAAAACCCGGATGACGAGATTTATCGGCTTGTTGGTAGAAAACACACGGTTAAGGATGTGGTTGAGGCTACCCGCATACTGAAGGATGCGGGGTTGAAGATTGTTTATCATATGATGCCCGGGCTGCCAGGCTCTGGCGTGGAGAAGGATTTGGCTGTTTTCCATGAGATTTTCTCTAATCCCGATTATAAGCCGGACATGATTAAGATTTATCCATGCTTAGTTTTGAAGGGCACAAAAGCCTATGACTGGTATGTGCGGGGCGAGTATAAGCCCTACACAACCGAGGAGGCAGTCCGCCTAATAGTGGAAGTTAAGAAGATGGTTCCGCCATGGGTTCGTATAATGCGGGTTCAACGCGACATACCAGCACCATTAATAGTGGCTGGCGTTAAAATGAGCAATCTCCGCCAGCTGGTCCAACAAAAACTAAAAGAACAAGGCTTAAGATGCCGGTGCATAAGGTGCCGAGAGGTTGGACACCGCCTTTTGGCGGACGGCGTAAAACCAAACCCGGAAAAAGTGGAAATCTTGGCAACACGTTATGAGGCTTCTGAAGGCGAAGAAATCTTCATATCAGCAGAAGACAAGGAAAACGACGTTTTAATAGGCTATTTAAGGCTTAGAATTCCATCGGAAAAGGCGCACAGACCAGAAATAAGGGCGAAGCCATGCAGCATAATCCGAGAACTCCACGTTTACGGACCACTAGTGCCAGTAGGCAAAAAACTGCCAAAAGCATGGCAACACAAAGGCTACGGCGCAATCCTACTGAGCGAAGCAGAACGCATAACACGGGAAGAATATGGGTTAAAGAAAATTTTGGTTATAAGCGCATTAGGAACAAAGGAATATTATAAAAAGTTAGGTTATGGTTATGACGGAGTTTACATGTCAAAAGTGTTGGTGTGAATAGGTTAAGCCTTATCTCTTTAATATTTGCAGTTTCGACATTGAAAGAGGTCATTTTAAAGGTGAAAACAAGTATTGGGAGGCTAGAATCCAGATACTTCAACTAAAATTAAATTTTTAAATATCCATATTGTGAAACTTTTTATGTAGGTGGACGATTGGCAAAATTTTGTCCCAATTGTGGACACAAGCTTTCAATTCCTAATCCAAATTTCTGCCCAAATTGTGGTTTCAACCTTAAAGAATTTAGCTTAAAAGAGCAAGAGAGCTTCGTTCCATCTACCGAGGTGAAAAGGGAACATGAAACGGCTGAAAGAGAGATTGAACAAACGCTCCCCGTTCCGCCAGCTAGAGAAAAAGAAGAGAGGCTTGCAATATCTGTTCTGTCAACAGGGGAAGAAGAAAAATTAGAAAAAAGAGTTGAACGTGCAATTCATGAACTTGGTGAAAAATTTGAGGAATGCGTAGAGAAAATATTAGCCGCTAGAGGTTATAAAACCCAGAGACGAGTAAGGCTTAAAGGTTTGAAAAATGTCCCTCACGAAATTGATATTTTGGCAGAAAAAGGCAACATTACCATAGTGGTAGAATGTAAAAATTGGACAGCACCGGTGGGTAAAGAGGTCGTAATGAAACTTGATAGTATGCTGAAGGATTTAGGTCCAAAATATACTGGTGTTATAGCATCTTATGCTGGATTTACTGAGGATGCCAGAAATTTCGCCGAGCAATCTGGTATTAAGTTGTGGGAACGAGATTATCTTAAGGAAGAGTTCTTTAAAGTTTTTGTTGGTAGAGTTGAAGAAGCGACCTTTGAAAAGCCCATTAGGGTCGAAAATGCTCTTCCATTAAAAATTAAATTTGCGGAAGCTGCTAGGGTAACGCTTCGAAATAAGGACAAAATTACCGAAAGCGGGATATTATCATATCACCCTTATTATGTTGTTGCTTATTCCTACTATGCTAAAATTAAAGACCCTACCAAGAAAATTCACACATTCAAAGATGAAGGCAATGTGCTTATTGATGCGTTAGATGGAGGGGTGCTAAATCCTCTTCCAACGAAAGACCTGATGGGAGTTGCAAAGAAGCTAAAAAGTGTACTATCTAAACAAGAAAGAGAAGAAAGTAAAAGAACAAAAAAGTTGATCAGGGAAATAGAATCAGGATTAAAAGAACTTTCAAATTATGATGTAAAGATAGGGGAAAGCTATAAGGTAATGAAATTTCCCGCCTCCATAAGCAGGCGTTCCTACATTAAATCAGCGATAGACTACATCATCCAAAAGAATACTGCAGAGATCGAATATACCCCTAAAAACCAAGAAGATGAGTTCTTTCCGGAAACAAAGACCATCACTTATGTTCCAAAAGTCAAAGACATCAACATAAAAAGTGTAGTGTTGGTTTATGTTCCCAAATGGGAGATCAGTTATGAAGCATTTAGCAGAACATATACCAGAGAAGTGTTGGCATTTTCAGGGACAATTTTAGAGGACAACCTGCTGTATTGCCCGAAACATGTGGGATTTTTGAAAAAAGAAACCATTGCAGTCTGCGAAGTCTGTGGTCGGGCATTATGTAATTCGCACGTGTTTCAATGTCCTATTTGCGGGAAATGGTTATGTGAAGATGATGGAACATTCTGTGAGGATTGCAAAAGAGTATACTGTAAAGAGCATACTCTTCTGGAATGTGGAATTTGTGGTCAACCATTATGCAATGATTGTAAATTAACTTGTCCAATATGTGGAAAAATCTACAGCCATAAACACGCGTTCACCTGCGATAACTGCGGAAAAGTAATTTGTAAAAACTGCGTAACCACCATCGGCTTAATCAGAAGAAAAACTTTATGCAAAGAATGCCAAAAATCCTAGTTTTAAATTTATAAAAAATACTGGCGAAGAGAACAATAACCGTAGAGCGAGAGTATTAGAAGGAGGAAGGAAAGAGTTTTAGAGGACTAAAATTTTACCTAACTAATATATGAGTGCTGATTTCTTTTTCTTATAAAAAAACATATTAGCCTTCTCAAACTTCAAATGTTTGAGATTAAAATGAATGAAAAAGAAAAGTTTTTTGGTTATCGTGGTTTGGCTTTGGAGGTTATTAGGAGGGCTGGTGCTGAGGTTGGCGATTTTATTCGCATTGTTAGGGGTGGTCAGGTTTTTGAGGGTATTCTTATTCCTCGTTCTGAGTATGGCAATGACAAGCATATTGTCATCAAGTTGCGGAGCGGCTACAACATTGGTGTTCGCCTAACCCCAGACGCTAAAGTGGAGAAAATTGGGAAAGGCGAAAAACCAGCCTTTGTGGCTCCACCATTGCCAGAGCAGAATCCAGCTTTGCCAAAGGTCTCCATTATTAGTACTGGCGGCACCATTGCCAGTCGTGTGGATTATCGTACTGGTGCTGTTCGTCCAGCCTTAACAGCCAGCGACCTATACAGCGTTGTTCCAGAACTAGCCAACATAGCCCGCATAGATGCACGGATACTCTTCAGCCTCTACAGCGAAAACATTACGCCAGCCCATTGGGCGGAGATGACGAAGACGGTAGCGGAAAAAATCGCGGATGGTGTGGACGGCGTTGTCATAGCCCATGGAACAGACACTATGGGTTATTCGGCTGCAGCTCTAAGCTTCGCGTTACAAAATCTTCCGGCCCCGGTAATTTTTGTTGGTTCTCAGCGTTCAGCCGACCGCCCTAGTTCAGACGCAGCCACAAACTTGACGGGTGCTGTTTTAGTTGCTGCCAAGGCACCCTTCGCAGAAGTCGCCGTAGCCATGCATGAAACAATTTCTGACACAGCCATAGTTCTTCATCGCGGCACCAAAGTCCGCAAGTGCCACACAAGCCGCCGCGACGCCTTCAAATCAGTAAACGCCCAGCCTCTAGCCAAAATCGAAGAAAACCGCATAGTCATGCTCACCGAAGACTATCAGAGGCGAGACCCAAAGCGGAAGCCCATTGTTAAGCCAAACTTCAGCGACAAAGTCGCCCTCATCAAGTTTTATCCTGGCATGGACCCAGCCATAATAGACTGGCATGTGGATAAAGGCTATAAGGCAATAGTCCTTGAAGGCACCGGCTTGGGGCATGTCTCAAATCGCCTTTTTCAGCCAATAAAGCGGGCTGTTGAGAAGGGCGTGCTGGTGGCTATGGCTTCCCAGTGCATTTGGGGACGAGTAAACATGAACGTCTATGACACTGGCAGAGACCTGCTGGCTCTTGGCGTAATACCGCTGGAGGATATGCTGGCGGAAACAGCCACAGTCAAGCTCATGTGGATATTCGGACAGACCGACAACCCAGAAGAGGCAAAAAAGCTTTTGAAAACTAACATTGCCGGAGAATTCTCCACGCGAACACTCCACGAGGAAATGAGGGAGGAAGCCAGATAGTGATAACCCAGATAGACTATGGGCGAATAGGCTTAAAAGTGGGCTTAGAAGTCCACCAGCAACTAGAGACGCAGACAAAACTTTTCTGCAGCTGCAAACCAGAACTCTTCAAAGAAGAACCAGAAATTACCTTCCTAAGGCGTTTAAGACCAACCCAAAGCGAACTCGGACAAATAGACTCAGCCGCCTACTTCGAATTCCAAAAGGGAGTAAAAATCCTATACGAGGCGGATAGGCAGACCGCTTGCCTAGTGGAAATGGATGAGGAGCCACCCCACCCGCTGAACATGGAAGCCTTAGAAATAGCCCTAACAGTGGCTTTAATGATGAATGCCACACCAGTAGACGAAATTCACGTTATGCGCAAAACAGTCATAGACGGCTCCAACACAACGGGTTTTCAACGCACATGCGTCATAGCCCTAAACGGAACAATAAAAGTGGGCGAAAAAACAGTCCCAATACAGCACATAAGCCTAGAAGAAGACGCAGCCCGCAAAACAGGCGAGGAAGGCACAATCATACGCTACCGCATAGACAGGCTTGGCATACCGCTAATCGAAATAGCCACAGCACCAGTCATAAACACGCCCAAAGAAGCCGGAGAAGTAGCCCTAGCTATAGGCAAGATTCTCCGAGCCACCCAACGGGTAAAACGGGGATTGGGCACAATACGCCAAGACCTAAATATATCAATAAACGGCGGAGCCTTAACTGAAATAAAGGGGGTCCAAGAACTCGAGCTGATCCCACTGGTCGTAGAATACGAGGTGCAAAGACAACTAAACCTAATGAAAATAAGCGAAGAACTAGGAAAAGCCGGGGCCGCCCCAGAAACCCTAAAGGAAGAATTTTTCAACGTAACGGAAGTTTTTCGTCAAACTGCCTGCAAAGTAATCCGGAAAGCCCTAGAAAAGGGACAAGTAGTTTTAGCCGTAAAACTTTCAAAGTTTAGAGGCTTCCTAAAACGCGAGCTTATGCCCGGTATACGCTTAGGCACTGAAATGGCTGACCATGCAAAGTTCTGGGGACGAGTTGGTGGAATATTCCACACCGACGAGCTTCCAGCATACGGCATAACACTTCAAGAAGTTGAAGCCTTGAAATCGGTGGTGGGCGCCCAAGAACAAGACGCTGTGGTTTTTGTGGCAGATACGTTGGAAAACGCTGAAGACGCCTTAAGGGCGGTTTTGGAAAGGGCAAAGGAAGCTATAAAAGGCGTGCCAGAAGAAACCAGAGCCGCAAACCCGGATGGGACAACTCGTTATATGCGTCCAAGACCAGGAGCAGCCCGCATGTACCCAGAAACGGACATCCCGCCAATACAAGTTACAGAGGAGCTCATAAACCGCGTCCGCGAACGCTTACCAGAACTCCCAGAACAAAGGCTGGAGAGGCTCATGCGAGAATACGCCCTAAACCAGAAATTAGCAAAACAACTCATGGACTCAGAATGCATAGAACTCTTCGAAACCATAACTAAAGAAAGCAAAGTCATGCCAACAATAGTGGCGGTCTTCCTAACAGAAACCATGAAAGCCCTAAAACGAGACGGCATACCTGTTGAAAAAGTTTCAGAAACAAAAATAAGAGAAGTCTTCAAGGCGTTAAGAGCTGGAGAAATCGCCAAGGAAGCGCTTCCGGACATAGTGGCTTGGCTATCAAAAAATGAAGAAAAAACTGTGAAAGAGGCTATTGAAAGCCTAGGACTAAAAACGCTGACAAAAGAGGAGCTGGAAAAAATCATAGACGATGCCATAGCCAAAAACAAGGATTTAATAGAAAAAGGCGGGGCAAAAGCCTTCGGCATAATCATGGGAATGGTCATGAAAGAGGTTAGGGGCAGAGCAAACGCCGAAACCGTCAGCGAGCTAATAAGGCAAAGGCTGACGAAAAGAGCTTAGGGCTTCTTATCTATACGTTTCTAAAGGAACGATCTTCTCCTGCACCGGTTTTATGGTTTCCCCACAATATGGGCAGATTTTAAACTCCGGAAGGATGGGCTTACCACACGCAACACAAACCTTCGGGTAATGGAGTTTCTCTTCAAAGTTTTTAATCTCCCTTTTCAGGTAGCCTAACTCAGCCTTAATCTTCTCCAAGCCCTCTTTTAGGGGCTGAATTTCCTTAACTTCAGCTCTGATGTTGTAGATTACATCTTTAACGTGGGATAAGATTTCGTTATTCATTTCAACGGTCTCGTTCATGGCGTCCAACAGCTCGCTTTTCTGTTCCAAAAGTTGGGATTCAACCATGCTCTGTTTTTTGGCGTCTGATAGCACCTTGTTTAAGAAGGCTTCCACAGGGTTTTGGAAGGCTATGGCACATGTTATGCCCCACAATATGAATGTGGCTGTGACGCTCAAGATGAAGTAGATGGGTGGCGTTATTGCCTCAAGCTTTTCTCTTGCCACTGGATAAAGTTGTAAGAGTACGATGGGTTTGTTGAAGAGTAGGGCGTTCACCGCGTCAATTAGATGGGCTGCTGATATGGCCGTTAGTGTGCTGAAAATCCAGACACCCATTCCCTTTTTTGACAAGGCCTTGCCTCTTTACTAAATATTGCATCTTAATATTTAATACAATATTTCCGCCTCCGATATATATCAAAACGCGTAAATTCTAAAAGGAAAACTCAACAATCATATAGGTGTGATAGGTTTGGGTGGAAAGGCGGCGGCAAAACCATCAGAAGGAGAGTTTTCGTTTCGAGTTAAGGTTGGCGATTATGAGGTTGAGGTTAAGGGTTTAAAGGACGACGTGCTAAAGACCGTGCGGGAACTGCCAAATCTCATGCCAGAAGTAAGCAGAGCCTTCGAAAACCTAAAGCCAAAAACTGCAGCAACAGTAATCGTTAAGACTCCTGTTTCAACGGTTAAGGAGGAACCCCCAATGGAGAAGTACCCAAAAATTTCGAAAGTGGGGAGTTGCACCGAAGCTGTCCTAAAAATTCTTGAAAGCGACTGGGGTAAGTGGCGTCCAAGAACCCTGGCGGAGCTTAAGGCGGCTTTGGGAGCCAACAACTTATATTTTCCGGGACGAACTTTAGCTGGAGACCTCCTTGGTCTTGTGAGGAGGGGTGTTGTTAGGCGCTGGAAAACTGATAAGGGTTATGTTTACATCCTAGCCGAAAAGGAGGTTTTAGCACAAAGGGAGGAAAATGCATGAAAAGGGTTAAAGTTCACATTAAGACTTCTTTCGGCGAAATAGTTGTTGAGGGTGAAAACCCCCAAGAGGTTTTAAGCCTGCTGGAGGCTTTTCCTAAGGATTTTGTGGAAAATATTTCAAACATGGTTTCCAGCAAGTTTGTCTCATCAGCGGCAGTTCAGCTGAAAGGCATAATAGAATTTACAACGGAGGGGCCTGTGCTGGTGTCCCGTGAGAAGCTTACCCATTATGAGGCTATTGGGCTTATTTTGTACGCTTCTGAGGGAAGGCAGAATACGGCCACTCAAATTCAGAAGCTCCTAGAGTCCAGCGGAATAAAATGTATGGTTCCAGCCCGCCTCAACGAGATGGTTAAGCGTGGACAAGTCTTTAAACCAGACCCTAAGAGGCCGGAGTTTAAGTTGACTGTTCAGGGCGAAAGATGGATTGAAGACGATGTTTTAGCCAAGCTTAGAGGGAAGATGGTTTGACAAGCCAACAGCAGTTGATGGTTCACGTAAAGTATGGCGATGCTGAATACACTTTCTCTGGCAGTGTCGAAGAGGTTTGGACAGCCCTGAACAAGTTTTTCAGCGAGTTTATTTCAGCCTTCCAAATAGCGAAAACTCTGGTTTTGAATGTTGACTTGCAGAGGATTGCCGAAGACTGTAAGGGTTTGATTGGCTTTGCCGACAACATGCCGCACTTACTCGTTCCGAAGGAAAAGTTGACGGACAATGAGACTTTGGCACTGCACCTCTTAGCCGCCCATCTGGGGTTTAGGCTCGGCGTGCTGAAAACAGATGTTCTTACAAGGGAAGAACTGCAAACCAAGCTGGGTAAGAATCCAAAAATTACAAGCACACGCCTCGGCGAGCTTGTTAAGGTTGAAATAGCCGAAAGAACGAGCGAGGGCGGCTATCGCATAACAAGCTTTGGCATTGTGCAGATGCAGAGGGAGTGGCTTCCAAGAATTAAGGCTAAATTAGGCTTATAGGAGTTTTTCTTCATCCTTAACTATTTCATTTGAGCACAGGTACGTGACCAGTTTTTGGCTTATGACTGGTTTTCCATCCTTTAGTGGATAGGTGTATGGCAGATAAACCTCGGCATACTCATTCAGCCTCAAGGACAAGCCCTTCTTGATAGGTATTTTTTCTAGTGGTTTTCCTTCGCTTACAAGTTTCGCCACGTAAATGGCTCCGTCTATAGAGAATTGAGCTTTTCCAATGTTTCGAACAGTGGCTTTTGGAAAATGCTTTGTTAAGAGTTTGTTGGTTCTGCCTTTCGGCGGGTGGTCGCCCAAAATTCCTCCAATAATGGCAGCGTCTTTTCCAGCGAAGTCTTGTGGCTTTAGTGGGAGTTCGGCTTTTAGGTCTAGGATTATGACTTTTTCCGGGTTGAAGATTTCTGCGGCGCTTTTCTCTTCAACTGTTCCAAGCTTTGAAAGTTTTGCTTTGTCGCTCTTCTTTTTAACGTTTGTGAAGATTAAGCAATTTTTTCCAACGATTTCAGAGGCGTGCATGTACTCGTAAAGAAGCCACTTTCCAATTTCTTGTTCCAGGTGTTCAATCACGAATTTTAGTTTAGCGGTGTTTTGTTGCATGGCTGGTTCACAGTCGTCATTTTGTATTTATGGCAGTTTCTGTTTTCAAACGTTTCCTTTTTATGCGCCAGCATATATTATTGTGAATGTCGGGATGAGTCTTGACGACTTCAAGGAAGCTCTACTACTTTCTATTCGCTGTCGCCATACTTGTTTTGCTTTGGATTTTAACCATTCCAGCCATACTGCCAGAAGAAATCCGCAAGGCTTACCTAACCTACTTCAACATTATCAGAGCGATAACAATTGTTGTTTTTGGGGCTTTAGCCCTTGAGTTAGTGGCTTCAGTTATTACCCGTAGGCTCAAGCATTTGGGCAGAGAAGTATACCTTATAAGAAATGTTATCCTTGTCGTTGGTTACGTGGTAATTGGACTTATGATTCTGGCGGTTTTTGAGGTGACGGGCATAACTGCAGTTGCAGGTGCCACCGTCTCCGGTCTCATAATTGGTTTGGGCTTACAGCCTATATTGGCGAACTTGTTTGCTGGCTTAATCATCCT
>JAWBXA010000009.1:0-8732 GCA_038868115.1 Bathyarchaeia archaeon | reverse complement strand
CTTATGATTCTGGCGGTTTTTGAGGTGACGGGCATAACTGCAGTTGCAGGTGCCACCGTCTCCGGTCTCATAATTGGTTTGGGCTTACAGCCTATATTGGCGAACTTGTTTGCTGGCTTAATCATCCTTGGAACAGGCTTCCTTAAACCAGGAACAGAAGTTAAGATTTCTGGTGGTTTGCCACTTTCCGCTGTCGCTTTCCCAGCCTATAAAATGTTTAGCAGGGACGAGTTCATGCCAACGCTGAGGGGCATTGTGATGGAGGTAGGGCTTCTCCACACTAAAATCTTGTCTGACAGCGGTGAGATGGTGAAAATCCCCAACAATTTGGCTTTCTCCAACAGCGTCGTCATGGAGGAGAAGGAAGAGCCAAAAACTGTCCGCGTAAGATACGAGTTTCCAGTGGAATACGATCCAGACAATGTGCTGGCTAAGCTTTGGAAGGCTTTAAGCAAAAACTTTCAAGAGTTTAGGGTTTACGTTGAAGAGCAAAGCGACAAAAACTATTACATTGTCTTAGTGGTGGCGAAGACCCCTCCAAACGTGAAAGTCAGAGAGTTCCGATCAGAAATCCTAAAACGAATAATAAAAGTCCATAGAGAACTAACCAGAGAATCAAAATAACAATTGTGGGTGTTTCCGCCGGTTTTGGAAGGTACAATTTAGGAGATTTTTAACTGCTAAATTGAGTAGCCCCCCTATAGATTTTTGGCTTATGATTGACAGCCTATTTTATGAAAAGTTTTACACTATGCCAAGACGTGACGACTTCAGTAGGGAATATGATAAAAGCTATGACTCGCACCGAATTTGTGTTCTAAAAACAGCTAAAATTATTGGACACTTTGCAGGTGCAAATGTAAGCATCCAACTCAAGTGCATGCACCGTTAAAACTTATGGTGGTCTTTTTTGGGCGTATTGGTATCTGCGGGGTTTTCCGTCTCTTGTTAGGATGCCGTCCTTGACTAGGTCTATTAGGGCGTGGGCTACGGCTGTTCTGTCGTAGTGGAATCCGCGTTTTGCCATTTCGCTGTGGACTTCGCTTAAGGTTTTTGGTGTAGTGAACCATCCTTCTTCCCATAGTTTTTGTATTACACCTTTGCATGTTTCTGCTCTCGGCGGTGGTTGACGTTCTGTTAGGGCTAGTGGCACCTGCTTCAGTTTTTCTGCTACTGTTGATAGGATACGGTCCACCGCCGCCTGCAGTTGTTCTTCTTGACATTCTATTTCGAATTCTATTTCGCCTACCCGCATTTTAACACGGATTGGTGGTTTTTGTGGCGTTTGTGTCAATTTTTCACCTTGTTGAATATTGAATTGTGCATCTTGTTCATGCACAACACTTATATATCCCTTCAACCAACTGCATGTTGGTGAATCTTGGTGATTGAACAATACACTATAGCAGCAACACCAAAATATAATTTTCCACAACAAACCATGGACCTGACACTACCCCAACGCTTCATAGAACTAAGCCTCCACTCACTAAAACACATGCAAAACCAAACCTTTCAACTAAACCAACATACAATTCAACAAACCGCCAACAGCCCAAGCCAAGAACCTCTATGCGCCATCATATGCAACGCCAGCGGCTATAAGCCCATACCACTAACACCAAAAACAGAAGAAACCACAATAGCCGCGGTGGACACATCAAGTATTAAGCTGGGCGAAACAAGCACAGGTATAATAGCAGCCATCCGTGGAACATGCATATGGAAAAGGGGTAAAAGCTACGCTTATCTACGCATTGGACCCTTCATATTCCACATAACAGAAGAAAACCTGAAAGATGTTTATAGGGCGTTGCAAGCCGCCTATTTCCCAGAGCAAGGCGAAAGCCAAGGCACACCAAACATTATGCAGACACCAGTGCGGATGGCAAATCTGCTAGAAAAGTGGCTCCAACAAACCCTAGCACGGACTGTAAGCAATGGGCTAATACTCTTCGACGGCTCATTAACGGCGGGAACACCAGACACACCGACAAGTCAGCTTAAAGAAATCCTAAACAGTGCTAGGGCGGCGGGCAACACTGTTTTGGCATTCTCAAAAATGACCACTTTGAGGTTTAACGGCTACCTGGTAACAGATACGCTGATAACCCAAAAGCCGCCATGCATAATCGCAGTTCCAAACATTAAGCCTAAACCACCAACAGTTCTGCTTGGCGAAGTTTATGTGGCGAAGTTAACGCGGGGAAACTGCACCTTTAGGCTTGACATAGACCGAGAACAGCCACTGGAAAAGCGCATAGAAGCTGTTGAAAGGCTAATCGGAAACGACTTAGTAACGCAGAGCTACCCGGAAACCCTACGTTTGGCGCACATTCTATGCACTTTCACAGCCAACGAGGTCATAGCCATGCAACACTTCATCCGGCAACGTTACCGCCTAAAAATTATCGAACGCCCAGACATGCACCGGCTTTTGTTCGGGCCCTTCGGGAAGGGGGAAAGCCACGGTGAGGCTTTATAAAAAAGAGGGCAACATAGTTCAAATCCTAAGCTTCCCAAATGAAAATGCGGAGAAAGGCGACTACCTGCTAATAGAGGATGCTGAAGCAC
Organism: Bathyarchaeia archaeon; assembly: GCA_038868115.1. Classification (GTDB taxonomy): domain Archaea; phylum Thermoproteota; class Bathyarchaeia; order Bathyarchaeales; family Bathycorpusculaceae; genus JAGTQI01. The sequence continues at coordinate 6,158 of JAWBXA010000009.1, read as the reverse complement.
AAAAAGCCCTAATAGTCCAAGTAATAGACATACAGTTCGCCAACGTTCCAGGAGTACTAGAAGAGCTTTTACGAAGCTTACCAGATGGCGGCGAAATAATCCAAGGCGAAGACGTTGACCCGCTAGAAATAGCGCCCCACATAACCTACATTCAAGATTCTAGACTTTTAATTTGCAAGATCCGCGCAACCATTGAAGGCGGAGAAACCCTAAGCCCAAACAGTTCGTGGCTTCCTTCGCGGTCGCAGTCCATCATCAAAAGGCTTCCAATTCCAACATTGTTTAAGCTTGCGAGGGTTGACGGCAAACTCCCAATTGTTTTGGGCACCACAAAAGAGGCTTCACTCTTAACGGTGGACGCTTCAGCCTTGGATGGACGCCTAAACATAATAACCGGGAAGAAGGAGACTGGCAAGTCGCACCTTTCAAAACTTCTGATAACGGCGCTACTCCATTACGGCGCAACCGTCGTCGTTTTAGACTTGAACGGCGAGTATGCTGGCTTAGGCATGACATCCGACGGCAAAAGAAACGCCTACTATAATAGGATTTATGTTTTGACTCCTTCGCAAAACTTTAAGGTTGCCCTAAAACAGCTCCACCTCAACGAGCTGGTGAATATTCTCATCCACGCATTACACTTGCCCGGAACATCAGCCCGAGAGTTCCGCCGAATATGGCAGTCTCTACGAGAACGGAATGCCTTAACCCTCAACGAGCTTGGGGAAGCCATCCGCAACTGGCACTGCAACCAAAATGTACGCGACGCCCTTTTTTCACGCTATTACGCCATGGTCAATTCTGGCTTTTTCACAGATAACATGGCAGAAGCCACACTATTGGAAGAGTGTCTAACAAAGGCCAGAGACGAGGGCGGAGCCATAATAATCAACCTTCGGGACACATCTACTATTGACAGGCAAATAGTTGTGGAGTATCTTCTCGGAAAACTTGTTGAGCTATTATCGAGTTGGAGGCTTAAGGCTGTTTTCCTATTCGCCGAAGAAGCCCATCTGTATCTGCGGGAAACCTACTGGGACGACATTGTGACAAGAATGCGCCACTACGGCATATTCACCACATTCATAACAAACCAGCCAGACACAATCCGCGAAAACATATACCGTCAAGCAGACAACATATTCCTCTTCAACTTCACTAACGAACATGACTTAGAAACAGTATCAAGAGCCGCCCGCGTAGACGCAGAAACCGTAAAATCCATAGCCATGGACCTTCCGCCCCATCACTGCCTAGTTCTTGGCAAAATTGTGAAAGACTTCCCGGTAGTCGTCAAAGTCCGAGCCCTAGACATAAAAACCATGGGGGAAACCCGCCTATTCTTTACAGACGTAAAAATTAAGAGCACGAGTTAAGCTTTTCAAGCCTTGGCATGTTCCGTTGAAGAAAAGCCCTCAAAGTTTTTGTTAAATCGTATTTTTCAGCCTCGCTTAAAGGAACCCAGCGGAGTTCTTCGGCGTCGTCCGCCGCCCGCAATTCTCCACCCTTAAGCCGCACAAAATAGTCAATTATAACGAAGTGCCATTTTATTTCGCCGTTATCATCCCGAACAATATTGTCAACAACATCGATAAGCTCCGGGTCAGCAACATCCAAGCCGGTCTCCTCCTTAACCTCCCTTATAACAGCGTCTTCAGTCCTCTCGCCCAACTCCACTAAACCGCCAGGAACACTCCACTTGCCCTTCCCAGGCTCGCCTTTACGCTTCTCTAGCAAAATTTTGCCATCACAGATTATTATAGCTCCGACGCCAACAACGGGCTGATTTGGATAAAAACGCCGAACCACGCCAAAACCCTCTTAGGCATTATTTCCATTCGCATTTTAAACCTTCCTATGTAACAGGCGTAAAAGAATGCCAGACCCCTCTAGGCTCTTCACCTATAAGGGCTAAATCTCTATCCTTCATTAAAGCCACGCCAAGGGCGACAGTAGTAGCCACAAGAGACATAATCCCAGTCCACTGCGTTATGTAGGCAAGGTTAATTGTTCGTGAGAAAATTTCAAAATTATAGTGCACTGGAAAACGTCCTAAGTACATACCATCATAAACCACAAAAGTCGTTAAGTTTCCTTCACCATATTTGAGAAAGCCATCGTCATCATATTGACCGTTAAGGACTATCACTGTTGGGACTTCCAAATTTCCAATCCGCACATTACCAGCAAAACTAAAGGTGCCTTCACTGTTAGCTTTAGAAGTATCGTAAAGCAGCCTGGCAGCATAAAGCCTATTCAACATTACTCTTGTTGCGCCTAGGGATATGCTGGCAAGCTGTGACTTAATATCATACAATGAAACTCCTATGCTATCAGTGTAAGCTGTTCCTTCAAATGTGTATTGCATGGTCACCCACTTTGCATTATCGTGGCTTGCCAACCCAGTTGAGGCATAAGCCGTGCCAAGAAGTAATGCAGCCAAAAGCACAGCAATTATTATTTTTGTTGTTCGCCCAAGGCCAATGGGTTTAGCTGGCGTCGGTATAAAAACTACGTAGGCTGGGAAGACTGCCTGTCTTGCAAGCCTAAATTGGATAAGCCTTTCCTTGCTGACAACCATCGGAAGCAGTGCAATCCCTGCTATGAAGCCTCCTGCATGGGCGAAGACAGCTGTGCTTCCACTTAGCCTGAAATAGCCATAAATAACTTGGGTTGCAAACCAGAAGAGAAGGTAATAGGCGGCCTTCACCCTAAAGAACATTGGGAAGTATAGGAAGAACCATCCCATAACCAGCGATGTGCCAGGGAAAAGGATTAGATATGCGCCTAAAACTCCGCTTATGGCTCCAGAAGCGCCTATGGCTGGAATGACATAGGCTGTTGCTCCACCTAGGAAGCTAAAGGCTGTGTGAAATATGGACGCGACTTTTCCTGAAACCATATATAAGACCAGAAAACGCCACCTTCCAAGGGCTTCTTCCACCGCCCGCCCAAAAATGTATAGGAAGTACATGTTGAATAGTATGTGGAAGAAGTCTGCATGCAAAAACATGGAGGAGAAAACCCTATACCATTGGGTTGGCATAGGCGTGAGCGCTGGAATAAAGCCTCCGACACTAATCCAGTAGTCGCTTACTTCTAGGAAGATGTTCTCGTAGGACGTTATGACGTATACTGCAATGTTAACCACTATTATGGCGAGGGTTGCCACCGGTCTCTTTCTAAACTGGGATAGGTCCCCAATTGGAATGCCTAGGCTTCTTTTTAAAGCATCTGCCAATTCGCAACGGCCTCGCGCTTAATATTCGTGTAAAGCCTATATTTGCCTGCTGGTCGGTGCTTTTTATCTTGTTAGGTATTTCCATGAGAGTACTATGCCAATTGTGGCGAGAACTACGGCAAATATGCTTAGATATGTGAAATCCAAGATCAGGGCTGACGTGTTCATTGGTAGTATGGTTAGGTTTCTGATGGCGTCTGTTAGGTATGTGAGGGGGTTTACGCTGGCTATAGCTTGCATCCAGTCCGGCATTAGCTTTGTTGGAAAGAAGGTGTTGCTGGCAAACATTAGAGGCATTGTTATAAGGCTTATAAACTGCATTGGGCGCTCCATACGAGTGGACCGTATGGAGAAAGCCAAGAAAACCGATGAAAGCCCAACGCCGAGCAGAAATATCGCCGCATAAACGCCTAAAATGTTAAGGATTGTGAAAGTTGAACTTAGCTGTAATCCCAGCAGGTAAGCCAACGCCAAGATCACCGTTGCCTGAAACATCGCCCTAAAAGTAGCGTTGAGAATTTTTGCAAATATTATAGCTGCCCTAGAAACCGGAGTGCTTATCACTTTATCCAAAAAACCCAAACGTCTGTCCCAGACTATTGACATACCGCTGAACATAGTTGTGGTCATGACTATCATTGAAACCATGCCCACGGCCATATAGCTAAAGTAGTCTGGGACTCCGAAAGTGCTCAGCATAACGTTTGTGCCTATGCTTGAAAACATCTGCTGAAGTTGCTGTGAGAGCACTGTGCCGGGAATAACTATAGTTCCATTGAAAGGTGGAGTCGCAAAGTTTCCAGGTATCTGAATGTCAGGAATGTTTATGTTGCTAAGGTTGCCTGACGAGAATAAGCCGCCTATATTCATGGACTTGCCCAATAAGCCCATCCATATTAGAGGTTGAAGCACAAACATTACAAGCATGACCGGGTCTTTGAGCCACTTTTTGAGTTCGCGGCGGGTCAAAGCCCATAGTCCCCTCAGAAGGCTTGGCTTGCACTCGTTGGCAACCGTTGGAGAAGCGGCCTCGCTCATGTTTTCCTAGCTCTCCTCAGGTGTAGTCTTTGAGCCATAATCTCCATGCGGGACTCTTCTGTGTCGCGCATAGCCCTACCCGTGTACTCCAAATAAACCTCGTTCAGAGTTGGCTCCGTAAGTGAAAGCCTCGTAACCGTGTAGCCCTTCCTCCTCAAAGCCTCAATTATTAGGGGGGCTGTCGCCTCGCCTTTTTCAGCCTTAATCCGGTAAGCTCCGTTCTCATCTCTAACGTCCTTAACATTTTCGACACTTTTGATTATGTTTGTTACGTCTGCATTCTCCTTTATGGTTATTGTGATTATGTCTCCGCCTAGGCTGTCCTTAAGCTCGCTTGGAGTGCCAGTCACTACTATTTTTCCATGGTCTATTATGGCTATACGGTCGCAGAGGGCATCAGCCTCCTCCAAATAATGCGTAGTCATAAACAGTGTCATGCCATACTCCTTCTTCAAACGGCGAATGTACTCCCAAGTGGCAGCCCGCGTCTGCACATCCAAGCCTAAGGTCGGCTCGTCCAAAAAGAGCACTTTAGGACGGTTAATTAATCCACATGCAAGCTCGAGTCTTCTGCGCATTCCACCCGAGTAGGTTTCAACCTTTTTATCCTTAAACTCCGTCAGTTCCACGAGTTCCAGCAGTTCCAAGGCGCGTTTTTTGGCGGTTTCTCGGGGAATCCCGTACAAGTCTGCACAGAGCATAATATTCTCGTAACCAGTTAAGTCCTCATCCGCCGTGTATTCTTGGGGAACAACGCCAATCACTTTTCTGACTTCGTTGGCTTGTTTAACAATGTCGTAGCCCAGAACTGAGGCAGTGCCCTCAGTAGGCTTCAGCACGGTTATCAGCATATTTATCGTTGTGGTTTTTCCAGCGCCATTTGGCCCCAAAAAGCCGAAGATTTCGCCGTCTCTGACGCTGAAGTCTATGTGGTCAACAGCCACTAGGCTCTTGTTAAAAACCTTCGTTAGGTTTTCAGCCCTAATCACTTCTTCCGTCATGCCTTTTCACCACGCAGTTTCTTTTCTATATTCTCAAGCCTCTGAGCGGTTTCATTCAAAGCCTTCAAAGTCTCTTTTATGGCTTGCTCCGAAAACTGTTTTTCTAGACTCATGCCGAGGCTAAAGAAAGCCTTAAACAAGCGCCTAAAGGCTTCCCGAACCTCTTCAGCCTCTTCTGGCGGTATGCGAAGCCAAAGAGAGCCTAACAATGGCGGAACAAGGAACTTTCTGCCAACATGGAACTGGGCTCGCACTTTCCGCTGTTCATCTAAAAGCTTCTTGCCCTTATCGGTGAGCATATAACGCTTTACTCCAACTTCTTCTGTTGGTACTTCGCGGATGTAGCCATTATCCTGAAGCCAAGCCAAAAGGGGATAAACAGAGCCGGGGCTTGGCTTCCAGCAGCCATTGGTTCGCTTCTCAATCTCGTTCATAATTTCAGAGCCAGACATAGGCTTCTCGTTCAAAAGCTCAAGCACTTGGTAGCGCAGAAAGCCCTTTGGCACGGCAGCCATATGCCTCAACCAGTGCCGGAAAGGCGGAAGAGGAGGCGGAAAGTTTGCATCATCGAACATTATTTATCACCATTGATATCAAATTCGATAAAAAACATACAATCCAGTATTTAAGGATTATGCCACTTGAAAAATCCTTCAACCCATTTACTCTATTAACGTTCCAACCGGTTTTCCTTCAACTGCCAGCAATAGGTTTTCTGGCTTAAACCCGTTTAGGACACGGACTCTTATGCGCCTAACTTTTAGGATTTTTATGGCTTCTGGGTCTAGGATTTGATGGATTCCAGCCTTGTGCTTATCTTCGGCTAAAACTTTTGGTAGTTCTTCAAAGCCTACCCTATCAAGTTTTACAGCGTCTGG
>JAWBXA010000008.1:53630-55689 GCA_038868115.1 Bathyarchaeia archaeon | reverse complement strand
AAAAATCCTTGAGAACAACAGCCGCCCCGGCGACCCGGAAATAATCAACATTCTGCCAATTTTGAAGGATGATTTTGTGGATGTATGCTTCAAAATTCTTGATGGAAACTTAACCCGTGTAGAGGTTGAAAAGACTGCAACAGTGGTAACCTACAAGGTGCCGCCCAGCTATGGCGGTTATGCAGAAGCTTTCCCAGACCGCGTGGAAAAGGCGGAAATAGATAAGCCAGTAGACCTAACAAAAGCCTATGAGCTTAGCAAAAAGTATGGCGATAGGATTCGTGTTTATCCGGCTTCTATGGAGCTCCGCAACGGTGAGACCTACGCTTTGAAGTCAAGGGCTGTTTGTGTTGTTGGCGTAGGCGAAACCATAGAGGACGCTAGAAACATTTCTTTGGAGGGAATTAAAGCCATAAAAGGTGGAGCCTTGTGGCACAGAAACGACATAGCCTCAAAATGGCATATAGAAAAGAGCATACGCCACATGGAGGCGCTCCGAAAACGCAGATGAAAAAAGTTTTCATATCAGACTGTGAAGGACCAATCTCAAAAAATGATAATGCCTTCGAGCTGACAGCCCATTATGTGCCCAACGGCGAGCGCGTTTTCACAGTCATAAGTAGATATGATGACGTACTTGCCGATGTCGTTAAAAAGCCTGGTTACAAGGCTGGAGACACGCTGAAGCTTATACTACCCTTTCTTAGGGCTTATGGTGTCACAGACCGCAAAATGCAGAGTTTTTCGGCTAAAACCCTTCTGCTAATCTCAAATGTAAAAGAGAGTTTAGCATTCATCCAAAGGGTTGCTAACGCATTTATTGTGAGCACCAGCTATGAGCATTATATTAGGGCGTTGTGCAAAGCCATAGACTTTCCATTTAAGAACGCCTACTGCACGAGGGTGAAGGTTGACAAATACATGCTTGGCCAGAAGGAGCGGGATAGGCTTAGGGAACTGGCGGCGGAAATTGCAAAAATGCCAGTAGTCGAAATTCCGAAAGGCGCAAGCTCCATCAAAGACTTTCCAAAACAGCACCAGCAAGTCATAAAAAGGCTTGATAAAATCTTTTGGGAAGAAATCGCAAAAATGGAAATCGGCAAAATTTTCGAAGAGGTAAATCCAGTCGGCGGGTGGGAAAAAGCCGAGGCGGTTAGGCAGATAGCCAAACAGTTGAGCGTGAGCTTGTCAGAGGTGGTTTATGTTGGCGACAGCATAACAGACACTGAAGCCTTCAAAACAGTGCGCAACGGGGGCGGCTTAACAATATCCTTTAATGGCAATGAGTACGCCATAAGAGAGGCTGAAATAGCCGTAATGTCTGAAAAAGCATTCGTAACAGCACTGCTAACAGCTGTCTTCTGCAAGTATGGCAAAAAGGGCGTAACGGAGATTGCTAACAAATGGAGCTTTCAAAGGATTAATGAACTTGACATTGAAGGGAAACTGAAAAACAAGTTTTTGGAGGTTTATGGCGATAAACTTCCACAAGTCGAAGTTGTCACAGAAGCAAATATGGATAGACTGGCGAAAGAAAGCATGGCTTTCCGCAAAACCGTCCGAGGCGAAGCAATAGGAAGATTAGGCTAGGCTGGGCTAAAGCCGCTTAAACTTCTGCAGCCACTCATTTATCTGCTGGTCGAGTCTTTTACTTTTCGCTTTTCGCCTTTTGCTAACATTCGACATTAGGTAGCCGCCCACAGTTTCGTAGGCTTTTATGGCTAAAGCATCAGCCTCCCCCTTCTGAAAGTCCCGCCACGCCATGTTATGCCTAAAGCTTGATGGTTGAACCCATTCCGGAGAGAAATTGTCAACCTCGTCTGGTTTTAGGCAGACACATACAACGTCGAGTTGGCGGTGAAGACTCAAGGGACACGTGAAAACTCTACCAGCATCCATCCTATTCTCAACTTTTACACTTTTAGCCCTTAAACTTTCAATTATTTTCTGCACTGCCTTGGCATTTACATATTCCACAATAGAGTAGGCAAAGTCTAACGGGTGTGCTTTGTCAAGTACAGCCTCTGATATGGCTTCCTCGTGAACGTGAATATGACAG
>JAWBXA010000008.1:24130-53533 GCA_038868115.1 Bathyarchaeia archaeon | reverse complement strand
TAGACTTTCAATTATTTTCTGCACTGCCTTGGCATTTACATATTCCACAATAGAGTAGGCAAAGTCTAACGGGTGTGCTTTGTCAAGTACAGCCTCTGATATGGCTTCCTCGTGAACGTGAATATGACAGCCGTTCCCAGACCACTTAACATAAACAGACTTTTCCACACCCTCATCCTTCAAGACGGAGAGAATTTCTCTTGCGACGGTAATGGTTTCCCGCCAGTTCTGTAGCGTCCCGTCAATATCCCATGTTGGGGTGCAACGATGGGCTTTTGAAAAGTCAACGTCTTCTATGTGCTCAACTGTGGGATACTTGTTGGCGGTGGCGTAAAAGGCTCTAGCCGTGTTCCTCAGCCTTTTCAAAAGTGTTGCAAACTCCTCTTCGCTTTTGATTGCCATTGGTTTGCCGCCTAAATAACGCCTAAAAACAAGCTTTCCAGACTCGTCAACGCAGTGGGCTGCCATCCACCTCCCATTGCAGAATTTGACTATTTCCTTCTGCACATCAGCCCTAGAATAGTGCTCAACCGCTAGACTTTGGTGCTTCGACATCCTGCCTCTCCATCGCCTTTTGTATTTTCTCCATAACTTTTCTTGGAAGAGCTATGTCTTCTCTCCGCTCTTCAACTGGTCCGAGGATTACAAGCCCTTTTCCATGCTCTATTGTGATTTCGTGCATTTGGAGGCTGTGGGGTGTCTGCCTCATCTTTTCCACGAGCACATAACGCCTCAAAACACCGTTTCTGACAAAACGCCTAAACCTTATTATGCCGTCGGCTATGTGCTCGACTCCCCAGCCGAAAGCCTCAGAGGTTGTTATGGCATACTGTGAAGTTGCCAGTATTGTGAAGTCCCATTTGGCAAGAACCTTCTTGACAAAGTATGAGTGGCGCCTCGCCATGGCCGGTTTGTCAAGCCAAAAAGCCGAAAGGGAATCGATAACTAGGCGGGCTCTCCCATAGCCTAAAGCCTTCTTAGCCTCAATAACCTTGTTCACAAGCTCCTCAACACTTAACGCCTTAATCGTCCAAGGGTCCTCAGTTCCCATTAACGCGTCAATCAATATCAATTTGTCATCCTTTATGGCTGAGGAAAAGTCGAAGCCGAACTGGCTGGCTTGGGTTATTATAGACTCGCGGCTTTCCTCGGTTGTAACATAAATGCACTTGTCACCGTCAACTATGCCTTGCGCAATAAAGTGAATGCAAAGGATGGTCTTGCCAGTGCCAGGCTCGCCGGTGACAGCCACAGAAAAACCCCTAGGAATCCCGCCTGCAAGCATTTTATCGAGGGCTGGCACTCCAGTGGAAAGTCTCTCCACAGTCAAACCGAACCCTAATAAGTTTTATTCATAGTATTCTCTATAAATTATCTGTTAAGTCAGCTCAAGGGCTTTAGTTGAGCGAAAGTCTGAAAAGCTGAACTCTCAAAATATAGAAGTGAGGGTAATACTGTGAGTTTGTCTCCTGTTAAAAGGCTTATTCTTGAAACTGTATGGATGCTAAACAAGCCCGTAAAACCTATGGAAGTGGCGGAGGAAGTGGGGCTAGGCTTTCCAACAGTTAAGATGCACATGCTCGGTCTAGCAAAGATGGGTTATGTTAATGCTGTAGAGAAAGGATACTACACTATAACCGAAAAGGGGCGGGAAGCCCTAGGTTTGCCGACAGTTAATGGCGGAAAAGCTAAGCGGATTTTAGAATGCGTGCCAGCAGACAAAGCCTTTTACTTTTACGCAGATATAGGCAAGCCCTTAGGCGTTTATGCCACAAGTTTAGGAGACTTTTGCGAGAAAATCCAGAAAGTTGACGTAGGTTCAATAAAGTTTCACCTAAACCGTGGAGACTTTGAAGCTTGGTTTGCCGGGTTAGGTGACATAGAGCTCGCCAAGAAAACAGCCCTCATAAGGGAGCGGAAAATGTCTGGGGAAGAATTGCGGAGTAAGCTCTATCAAATTGTGAAAAGTCGATGCGAAGAGTTGGCGAAAATAAGACAGTAGTGAAATAGTAACTGCGCCCTAGATTGGCGTAAACCTCTCCTTCAACTTCTCAATTATCTGCGGCAACGTCGTATACTCCATAGACACGGCGTTTAGGCGGGCTGGTTCAAACTCACCCATACGCCGAAGCATGGTGGCATACTTCAACGCCTCCTTTCTTGCAAGGGCAAATGCCGGGTCAGCGAAAAAGTCTGTTATCATTGGCTCGCCATCATCGTCGCATGCTATTGCACCGTCTGCAACTTGAAAGCCTAAAGCCACCATCCGTGGTGGACCATCAAAAAGCGTGCACCGAGCATCCTTCAAACCGACAGGCATTAACGGCCCCCAGTGGCTTCCCCTCATCCAACCAGCCACCAAATAACTGTGCATGAAAGGCGCTAGAACCTCTCCAACGGCTGGTAGACCGTGCTGTGTTCGCACAATCATCACAGGATCATCTTTTCCAACATATTTTCCAGCGATCAGAGAAAGCTTCATCACACTGCCAGAAGCACATATTAAATCGTCTCTGCGACGCCAAACCCGCGAAACTATGTAACGCTCAACAGTCCCAATTAGGGCGACAAGCTCATACATTTCCTCTGGACATTCAAGCACAGCCTTCTTGCCCTCTTGGACGTCAACAACCTCGAACTTGAAGCCGCCAGCCATGTTTGGATCTATTACAAGCCCAGCAGTATTCATAGGATCAGCAAAAATCCTGAAAAGGGGCAGATTGAAGCTTCCAGCTGAGGTCTTATCAGCTGCAAAAACAACTATTGGTTCAGATTTCCGCTCCTCAATCTCCATTTCAGCCACCCCAGGGCCAAGTCCACGGACCGTCCCGCTGAAGGCGTTCTTCAGCAAGTCTTGTCCAGCGCCATAAAGCTTCAGTTCCAAGGCTTTGTTGGCAGCCTCCTGGAAAGTGTTCCATACAAGCTCATGAATTTCAGGATTGGATTCGCCTCGCTCATGCACCATTAAAAGTTCCATATCATCACCAACGTTAAAAACGTAGTAACTGTTGATTAGGCCCTCTTCTTTGGCTTTTTTCAATTTTTTTTCTCCAATGTTTAGTAGGGGTTTTGGGACAAAATGGTGTCCCGCCAAGGAGCCAACATCACATTTTATAAGGGAAATTGTGGTTTTTCTAGACATGACATACCACTTTGGATAGGAACTCGGTTTAGAGTTCATCCTCTAGCTTTTAAAAGTTTTCCGAAAGAAATAGGAAACAGCCAACATGAAAGGTCGAGGCAAGCCTATGAGCGAGTTAAGAGTAATCTCAGTAAAGATACCAGACGAAGTTTACAAGGAGCTTCTTTTACGCGTTCCGGAAGGCGAAAGAAGCAACTTCATAAGAGACGCCATAATAGAAAAACTTCAAAAAACACCCAAACCCGACAAAATCCTCGAATTAGAGAAGCGACTAGAAAAGCTTGAAGCTGAATTCTCCCAGATAAGGAAGTATCTTGCAGACTTGGAACTGCTAACCTACGAGAGAGGCAAAACAAACCCACACACCTTCTGCATAGACGAACTAGACCACAAAATAATCGACTACCTCATACACTATAAGGGCGCAACAACACCAGAACTAGCCGAATACACAAAAACAAACAGGTGGCTAATCCTAAACCGTCTAAGAAGAATAGAAAAAGCCTCAAAAAAGCAGCTGGGCAAACCCATAATCGAATATTACCCAGGAGAGAAAAGTGGAAAGAAAAAGGCATGGTGGATAAACGAAGAACTAATAGAAATCTAGCAGACAATAACAGATAATTCTAACAAGTGTCAACTTATCCCTTGAAGGGCCCGTAGCCCAGCATGGATTAAGGCGCCGAACGTGCACGCACAAGCATGCATATGCGTAAGCCTCCGGAGCCGGAGAACCGGGGTTCAAATCCCCGCGGGCCCGCCAAAATTCTGCAAACTAGCCTTTCCCATGATTGCTAGCTCCACGGTATGGACGATTTTCAGGATGGTTTAGGCGCTAGCCTTAACAAAGACTGCTTTGATTTTTCATCCGCGAAAAACCTAACTTCTCCGCATTTCGGGCACACATAAAGCTCAAAGGACAATAACTCTTCACCAAGCTCGGCTAGTTCCCCGAAAAAAAGTTTCCACACACCGGATGTACCCTTAATCCGGAAAGGCACCTTCTGCGCAAACTGCAGCTCAACATTGCAGAGAGGACATTTCTGTACGCGGTATTCGCTCATGTTTAACCATCTTTTTTATGGTGCGGCCGCCGGGATTCGAACCCGGGATCGCAGGCTTGGAAGGCCTCCACCCACTGTAAAGCTCCATTTAACAGCGTCTGTGTCCTAACCAGACTAGACGACGGCCGCACAACACTCTTTCTAAATTCAAAACGGATAGATAAAAATTCTTCACCCAGTTTTCTATTTGAAACTGCCTCTAAGCTTTTTGGGAACAGCCTTCTGCCTCTCCAAGTTTTTAAGCCTAGCGCAAAGCCTTGCAATCTTTGTTTTTGAAGGCTTTTTGCGACGCATAATCCTTGAGGGGGGTGGCGTAAACGGCCTTTTAGGCTCTTCAGCCTCCCTCTTCTTTGAAAGAGCCATGCCTTGAATTTTCTTCACTTTTCGAAAGATTACATAACCCTCTTTCAAGTTTACTTCGCTGGTTTCCCATCCAGCGTCGAGCCAAGCTCGCGCATGCACAGTGTCAGGCGAATTTGCCCACCATTCTTTAGAGCGGTAAGCCTCCATCGGGAGGTTATCTCCAATAATTCCGTCTATTTGGGCAAAAGACAGCTTAACAGAATCCGTGAAAACTGCCCTAAACTTCAAATAACCCTTAAGAGGCTCATATTTGGCTTTAGACTTTGGAGAAACAATCTTCCTCGCACAGTTAAGGCAAAGCAGTCTTGAAACGTCTCCGGTTGATACTTCTGGAACCATACAGTCTACGCAGAAGAGCTTGCCGCATCTCCAACACCGCCTAAGATAATTGTAGGGAAGAACTCTTCCGCAAAGTTGGCACTCGTCTTTAAGGGGCATCAAACCACTTTAGCCATGTGCAAACGACTAAACAGTAACTGTGCATATAGGCTTTTCTAAGCCATGAACCAGCAAGAATCCGGAATCCAAAATAACATTTATAGCTATTCACCTCACGCCACAAATCGTGAATTAAATGTTTTTTAGCGAATACCTTCATTAAAAGGCCGAAGAATCAAGACACAATGAAACAATAGGATACTAATAACTAATAGTAGGCTCAATATTCTTTATCGGAGGCCTCCTAGAAACAGTCATAACAGTAGAAAATCCAGAATGGTTCCTAATAATACCATACCATCTGACATCACACCCCTACAGCCTTTTAGGCTTAACCCTAACACTAGCAGGCTTAGTCCTCCTAATTTTAGGCATAGTCCTAAGCATCCACTACGCCAAGGAAAGAGCATGGTACATGAACAACTCCAAAAAGCACACACAATCGAAGAACTAAAACTAAGAGAAAAAGAAGAAAAGGATAAGAGGAAAGCAAATTAATACAGCCACACGAAATATTATCTGACTAAAGGCTCCGGTAGTATAGTCCGGTCAAGTATAGCGGCCTCTCGAGCCGCGGACCCGGGTTCAAATCCCGGCCGGAGCACCATGCGACATTTCTAATACAAGTCGATAATATCCGACATTATTCAAAAAATGATCTACAAGAACAATCTTAAATCGACATATAATCCGACAGATTTAAATAATCCTTCGACAGAAATATTCTCTGGGGATAGTGATAAATGTCGGAAAGGGACTTTAAGAAGCCTGATACTCGTGAAGAGTTCATCAGAATTTTGACGAATGCCGCTAGGAAAGAGGTGGAAGCGCGCACTCTTTTGTCGGGTAAGCCTGCAAAGCCGACCGTTTCTGGAACGGCTAAAATTTTGGGGATTCATAGGGATACTCTTTATTCTTGGCTTAGGGAGTTTAATGTCGATTTTGATGATGTCGCTGCAGGCATTTCTGCTGCTGAGGTGTCGGGTGTTTCGCAACCTTTTAAAGGCTACACTTATCTTATCGGAGAGGCTCTTGTCGGAGAAGGAAACGAAGTTGCTCATATAGACCTATTAATTGGCGACAAGGATGGCCCTGTTGGCGAGGCCTTTGCAAATGGCCTGACACATCTTTCTATGGGGCACACGCCACTTTTAGCTGTTATTAGGCCCAATCTTCCGCCTAAACCACACACTTTGCTTGTGCCCAAAGTGACGATAAAGAATCTTGAGGATGCTAGCAAGGTTTTTGGTCCAGCTCAGGCGGCTGTTGCTAAGGCTATTGCTGATGCCGTTGAGGAAGGTATAATTCCAAAAGATAAGGTTGACGACTGGGTTGTCGTTTGCAGCGTTTTTGTCCATCCGAAGGCTAATGACTACCGAAAAATATACCATTACAATTATAGCGCAACAAAGTTGGCTTTAAAGAGGGCTATGGCGAGGTATCCATCGCTCGAGAAGGTCTTCTACGACAAGGATAGGGCTAAACATCCAATGCTGGGTTACAGAGTGCCCCGCCTTTGGAGACCGCCGTACCTGCAGATTTCCCTCGATATACCCGACCTAGAGCGAACTAAGAAGATTATCATGCAAATTCCAAGAAGCGACAGAATAATTCTGGAGGCTGGCACACCACTTATAAAGCGTTACGGCACCAAAGTGATAAGCGAACTCAGGGAGGTTGCCAAAGACATATTCTTCATGGCGGATTTGAAGACACTCGACGTTGGGAAAGTGGAGGTAGACATCGCATACGAGGAGACAGCTGACGGCGTTATAGCGGCGGGTTTGGCACCCACCGAAACCCTAGACGCCTTCATTTATGAGGCGAAAAGGCTTGGGATTTATGCGGCTATTGATATGCTTAACGTTGAAGACCCGATAAAGAAGCTTAAAACTCTCAGAGACCTTCCAGACATTGTTGTTATTCATAGAGGAATAGATGAGGAGACCGGCAGAACCATTGGACTGGAGCTTATTCTAGAACTTAGGCAAACCTTCAAGGATAAGAAGTTCCTTATTGCCGTGGCTGGTGGGATAATCCCAGAAACCGCGAAAGAGGCGTTAGAGAAGGGCGCCGACATAGTTGTTGTTGGACGCTATGTGACACAATCAAGAGATATTGAAAGGTCTGTAAGGGAGTTCCTAGAGTTAACACCAGAAATGAGGGAAGACATAGACGTCTACAGAGTCCACGTAGAGTAATCGATATCTTTTGCTTCAGGAGTGCAACTTAAAAGATGCATACGCGAGAAGAAAAGCCATTCCCGCAAATAAGAATGCATAAGTGAAACCCCATGTTTGGGCAATAAACGGACCTATGAAGGCGCCTATGGCGCTACCTGAACTTATAAGGACGTCAAAGATGCCTGCCTTTCCAGCGGGTATAAGCTCCATTGACAGAGAGAGCACCGCAACATGGTATAAAGCGTAGGCGAAACCCATTAACGTTAGGATTAATGTAGCAAAAATTGCTGTGCCAAAGCTTAAAGCGGTAAAACCCGCGAAGAGAAGAGAGAAGAGACTTCTCATCAAAACTATCATTTGCAAGCGTTCCCTCTCCTCATGTCGTTCGAGTCTGTTGCTTGCGAAGAAATAGCCAATGGCGCTTGCCGCTGAGTTTGAAACATATACGGCGTAAACCATGCATGTTGGCAAGTTTAAGTTTTTGGAGAAGAAGACTGGCAGAGGTGTAAGTAGAATGTTTGTAGCAAAAGAGAAAAGTGTCAACCCCCCGGGCAAAAAGCGTAAACATTCTCCATTTTAAGACGTGTATGAGTGGGCAAGCCTTCCAAAATTTTTGAGGCCAAAGTTGCACCTTTATGCACGAAACCAACGCCCTTTTCTATGTTTACTAAACCTCTCTCAAAAACTATGATCGGGTCGGCGACCAAAAACAGAGAGAGCACGAAGGCCAAAAAGTTTGAGCCGCTACAAATCAGCAATGTTGTCTTTGCATCAAAATTTGCTGAGGAGAATATGAAAATTCCCGTGCATAGTCCGGTTAGCCAACCTATTTCAGTGAACCCTTCATAAAGGGCATAGGCTTTCTCCCATTCCTCTCTTGTATAGAATTCGGCTATGAGTACATTTTTGGGAGGTTCATGTGCAGCGTGGAAAACCGAAATAACTACGTACAAAGCCATAAGCACATTCACATTGGTTGAGAGAGAAAAGGTATAACAGAACAGAGGTGGATAAAAACGAAAGTAGGATGTAGCGTTTATAACGTTGTGATTTGTCGCACATGTAACCCAGAAGAAGAAGGCTGGAATAGACGCTAGTGAAGCGGCGAAAGTCATCCCCCCTATGTCAAGCAACGACCCGCCAATGCTTATGATGTAAAGGGGGAGGAAAACTGAAAACAGACCGAAAGCCATTTCATGGAACAGGAAACCAAGACGCCACATAGACGGGAACAACATAACTGCAAAATTAAAATTTTTGCTTTAGTAAAACTAAGAAGCCATATACACAGTTGATGTTTTCACATAACCCTTAATAATTAGAGATTTAACTTCATAATCTCCGCCGGAGAGAGACGCCGATGGCTAAATTTAAGGTTATAGTGTCGGATCCCGAGGATGGTACTTCGAAGACTGTAGAGTTGGAAGAAACGCGAGCGATTCCGTTAATCGGGAAGAAGATAGGCGACATAATAAACGGATCAGTTGTCGGCTTATCAGGTTTTAAGGTTCAAATCACTGGCGGTTCGGACAAGGATGGTTTTCCTATGAGACCTAACGTGCATGGTGGAGTACGAAGAAGTGTCGTTTTAAGCGGCGGGGCTGGTTTTAACCCGCAGAATGAGGGGGAGCGGAGACGGAAAAGGGTTCGCGGAAACGTTATCACTGATGAAATTGTTCAAGTGAATATGAAGATTGTTGAAAAGCCTAAGGGTAAGAAGGTTGGAGAGGCAAAGGAAAAGCCTCAGCCAACCAAGGAAGAGCATAAAACAGAAGAAAAAGCCTAAAACGCGGATTACGTGCTCAATGTTTATTAACTTGCAAAGTAAAATCCTTCAATAATTGTATTGTGAAGGAAAGGGAAATGAGCGAAGGAAAGATTGTTGCTTTGCCGCGGCAGCCGGAAGTAAATATTGGCACGATAGGGCATGTTGACCATGGAAAAACAACCTTGGTGCAAGCTTTAACCGGGATTTGGGCTGCCAGACACAGCGAAGAGCTCAAGCGTGGTATAACAATAAAGTTGGGCTACGCAGACATGCCAATCTACAGGTGCCCAAAATGTGAGCCGCCAAAAAACTATTCAAAGGAGCAGGTCTGTCCCCACTGCGGTTCTGAAACAACTTTTATTAGAGCCGTGAGTTTTGTCGACGCGCCTGGACATGAGGCTTTGATGGCTACGATGCTTTCTGGAGCCGCAATAATGGATGGGGCGATACTGGTTATCGCCGCCGATGAACCTTGCCCTCAGCCACAAACTAGAGAGCATTTGGCTGCAGCTGAAATTATCGGCATCAAGAACATCATTATAGCGCAAAACAAAATCGATATTGTAACCGAGGAAAGGGCTCGGAAAAGTTATGAGGAAATTAAAAATTTTGTTAAGGGAACAGTCGCCGAAAACGCCCCGATAATTCCTGTTTCAGCTCAACGGGGTGTGAACATAGACGCTTTAATCCAAGCCATGGAAGAGTTTATACCAACACCCAAAAGGGACGAGACAAAACAGCCTTTAATGTATGTTGTGCGCTCCTTTGATGTGAACAAGCCTGGCACTCCAATAGAAAAGCTTAGGGGCGGAGTTATAGGCGGAACAATTTTGCAGGGAAAGTTTGCCGTTGAGGAGGAGATAGAGCTTCGCCCAGGAATAAGCGTTGAGGAAGAGGGCAAAACCGTCTACAAGCCTCTCTTCAGCGAAATCACCAGCTTACATGCTGGTGGAAGAAATTTAAAGGAAGCCCACTGTGGCGGCCTCGTTGGCGTTGGAACCCTTCTGGATCCTTCGCTTTCTAAGGCTGATGGTTTAACTGGGAACGTTGTTGGAAAAGCCGGAATGCTCCCACAAGTTCTCACAGAGCTCAATTTGGAAACGTATATCCTCGAGAGGGCTGTGGGGACAAAGGAGCTGGCGAAGGTGGAAAGCGTAAGCAGGGATGAAACGTTACTGCTTCATGTGGGCGCTGCAATAACTGTTGGAAAGGTTGTGGCGGTTAAGGGCGAGATGACTACGCTTAAGCTCACGAGGCCTGTGTGCGCACTTACCGGTTCGCGGGTTGCCATAAGTAGAAAGATTGCCGGAAGATGGCGATTGATAGGATATGGAATGATAAAGTGACAATTCACCAAAACTCCAAAGCTCAAAAGGAAAAGTTGAAAATTATTTTCGACTCAAACGTGCTCTTTATCCCCTTAAAGTTTAAAATTGACATATTCGAGGAGTTGAGGAACCTTTTGAAGAGGAACGTTGAATTTGTGTTGCTTTCGCCAGTTAAGAGGGAGTTAGAAACTCTTGCCGCTAAAGGTTCGCCTAAGACACGGAAAGAGGCAGCCTACGCTTTGAGGCTTGCCGAAAAATGTAAAGTCGTGGACTTGAGCGAAAATTATGCGGGTTCTCCGGATGACGCCATTGTGAAAGTGGCAGGTGAATGGAAAATTCCCGTTTTCACCAATGATAGAGCGCTTCGGAAGAAGTTAAGAGATATAAATGTGCCAGTAATTTATGTGAGGCAAAAGTCTCGACTTGAAATTGAAGGAGGATGCAGCCTTGTTTAAGCTTATAGCAATGGAGGACACGATTCGCATTCCCCCAGAAACCTTTGGTAATCCGCTGGATGATGTGGGATACCAGCAGGTTAAAGCAAAATATGAGGGGGTTGTTGACGAAGTTCTGGGCTATGTTATCGCCGCAACAAATGTCAAAGTAAGCCCCATAGGGAAAATAATTCCAGGTGATGGAGCAACCTACCATAAGGTAACCTTTTCATTATTAACGTTTTATCCGGTTCTCCAAGAGGTTGTTGAGGGAGAGGTTGTTGAAATCGCAGATTTTGGAGCTTTTGTCCGTATAGGACCCATTGACGCTCTGCTCCATGTTTCACAGTTGATGGACGAATTTATCTCCTACGACGAGAAACAAGGCGTTCTAATTGGAAAACAGACCAACCGGAGACTAGCAACAGGTGATAGGGTTCGCGTCCGCATAACAGCCGTCTCTCTTGGCAGGGTAGGCGGCTCGGCGAAAATAGGTGTAACAGCAAGACAGCCATTCCTCGGAAAGCTAGAGTGGATAGAGCAAGACTTGCAAAAGTTAAAAGAAGCTTCTGAAAAGAAGAAGGAAAAAGAGAAGGAGAAGACTAAAGAATGAGTGAAAAAGCCTGTACAACATGCCGTACAATAACAACCGGCAATATCTGCCCGAAATGTAAGGCTTCAACTCTTAGCGACGATCATAGCGGACTCGTAATAATATTTGACCCAGAAGGTTCAGCTATTGCAAAGGCGATGAATATTAAGGAGAAGGGGCGCTACGCCCTAAAGGTTAGATGAATGAGCACAGCTTATGTGTTGTCGTTAACTCTTCGGAGAAAACTTAAAAAGCCCATCGGCACGCTAATTAGAGGTTCCTTTGAAGAAACCGTCAAAAAGTTTAAACAGATTGTAGATAGGGAAAAGTCGCCAAGCATAATTTCAGTTGGGGACACTGTTTCAAAAAATCTTATTGAAAATGGAATTTTCCCAAACCTTATGATTATTGATAACCGAGTTATGCGTAAAGACATAGTTCCAGTGCCGCTAAAGGCGGATGTGGAAAAGCGTGTTAAAAATCCTCCGGGAACTATAACTTTTGAGGCCTTAAGCGCCGTCAAAGAGGCCTTGGAGGCTAACTGGAGGACTAAAATTGTTGTTGATGGGGAAGAGGACCTCTTGGCATTATGCGCCATCCTGTATGCACCTGAAAACTCTTTTGTAGTTTATGGTCAGCCCAGTGAGGGCATTGTGGTTGTTAAAGCTACAAAGCAGAAGAAGGAAGAGGTTGCCAGAATATTAAATGCTATGGAGGTTGCGAAAGGCTAAATAAAGGGAAACGGGTATCAAGTCAGACACCACGAGGGAAAACTATGGAAGTCAAAATCTTGTCTGAAAACATGAACCCACTTCTGAAACGTAAGGAAGTCATTTTCCAAGTGGACCACAACCAGACCGGCAGCACTCCTCCAAGGTTGGAGGTAAAAAATGCTATTGCAAAACTGTTGAAAATTGACGCAAACCTTGTTTTTATCAAAAAGTTAGAGACAAAGACTGGTACACGCAAAGCCATAGGGCTGGCTAACGTTTATGACTCCATTGAACACGCAAAGCTTATTGAACCCGAATACATTGTAAAAAGAAACATACCGCCAGAGAAACCAAAAGAAGGGAAAGAGTAAATGGCTGAAAAAAACGGGGAATCCCCAGAAGAAGCCGCACCGAAAGCGGCGCCAAAAAAGGGTAAAAGAGAAAAAAGAAAAAGGGAAGAAAAGGGAATTCACTCCATTTATAAAATTGAAGGAGGAAAAATTGTTAGACTTCGTCATACATGTGAACGCTGTGGACCTGGATATTTCATGGCTGACCACGGCGATCGATACGCATGCGGGCACTGCGGCTTCACAAGATATAAACACACTTAAATTGCACGATCATTATAGTGTATGATGGTCAAGAATGATCAGAGTAAACGTCCTAGTAACGAATGTTTCTGGAGAGCGGTTCTGGGACATTAGGAAGCCCATTCCACCAATCCAGATAAACACAAACCTCAACCTCGTTGAGGTAGAGAAAAAGTCGGAGGACACGTTGGAGGTACCATTTGTTTTAACGGTTAACTATAACCCGTCAATAGCCCAAATAAGCCTCAAGGGAAGAGCTTATGTGGCTGGCAGCAAAGATGAGATAGCAAAGATTTACGAGGATTATAAGGATAAGAAGCCGCCGCCACCAGTTCTTGTGCAGTCCATTTCAAACGTGGTTTTTGTGGAAAGCGTAATCATTTCGAGAACTTTGAATATTCCGCCGCCGATACCATTACCACAGATCCCGCCAGCAAAAGAGGCGGATAAAAAACCTTCTGGCGTGGATTATACAGCCTAGCAGCGCCCACTAAAATTGTTGGCAAGACTGTTCCTATTTTAGCGGAACATACATGGAAGAACGAGATGCACCTATGCCTGGCGTTCCATGCTTGACAGGCTTGTTGGTTATTGCAAACTCGCCCAGGTAATGTCCAATCATATCTGGCTTTATCTCAACTGGGACAAATTCCTTGCCGTTGTGAACGTGAATTGTCAATCCAACCATTTCTGGCAGTATTATCATGTCGCGACAGTGGGTTTTGATGGTCACGTTTCCGCCCTTTCGCATTATTTCCTTCGCCTTTCTTATATTTTCCAGTAGGATTCGCTGCTCTGGAGACAAGCCTCTATGAAGGCTTCTTCTTTGTCTCGCTGGAAGCAGCATTATAAACTCGTCCATTGACATACCTTGCAGTTGTTCAAGCGTGTATCCGCGGTATGTGAACTCCCTCGGCATGGCTTATCACCATTAAACTTTGATTGTAACGCTATAAACCTTCTGATTACGCGCCTTCCTTCACCTTCTTCTTTCTCCGCCCAGTGCCTCTAGCCGCTATGAGCCCAACCTTCTTTCCGGGTGGGGCGTTCCGCGAAACTGTTGTAACTTTCCGCGCGCTTCTTTTGCTGCTTCCATATGGGTGAACCGCCGCAACCATTGCTTTTCCACGGGTTCTCGGGTATTTTCTTCCTCTTGCTCTCATTAAGTAGAATTTTGCTCCAGCCTTTAGGAACGGCTTTTCTGTTCTACCAGCGCCAGCAACAACGCCTATCGTGGCTCTGCAGTAATCGCTAATGTACTTGGTTTTTCCAGAGGGTAGCTTTATTAGGGTTCCCTGAGTCGTGTGCGCTACAACTGTGGCGTATGCCCCTGAAGATTTTGCAATTTTTCCGCCATCTCCGGGTTTAAGCTCTATGTTACAGACCATAGTGCCTTCTGGGATTTTACCAATTGGAAGAATGTTGCCAACCTCGATGCCTGCTTTTCCGCCCATCTGTATCTGCTGTCCAGCGTATACGCCTTCGGGAGCCACCGTGTAGCATTCTTCCCCATTTTCAAATCTTACTAGGGCTAGGGGAGCACCTCTTCCTGGGTCGTGGAAGAGTTCTTCAACAACCCCCCTTGTAACAGCGTCGAAGATTTCTTTTGTTGCTGGTGGGTAGCACGCAGGAGCTACTCTCTTGTGGGTTGCTGCTCTAAAGGTTGGTCCGCCACGCCCCCGCCTTTGGACACGAATCCTCTTTCCCATAACTTTCACCACACATGTTATAATATTCCGAGCTTTATGGCGACATCCGTAGCCTTATAATCGGGGCGAAGCTTAACAAAGGCTTTCTTTTGCCCTTTAGGCGTTATGACGATGTTTACTTTTTCAACTTTAACTTCATAGAGCTCTTCGACAGCTTTTTTCACGTCTTCCTTTGTGGCTTTTAAGTCTACTATGAAGACCAGCTTGTTTTCCCTCTCAACCATTAAACTGGCGGATTCCGTCATCAACGGGTAAAGTATAACCTCATAAGGGTCCATTAGGCTTCCTCACCTCTGCAATAAAGCTTGTCAAGGGTTTCTATGGCGCTGGCTGTCCAGATTGTCAGTCTTCCAGGATGCGTGCCAGGCGCTAGAACCTCTGCATTCAAACTCTTAACTGGAACAACATCCACGCCAGGTATGTTCCTTGCAGCTTCGCCCACGCCTTTATCTTCAGCCACAACTATTAAGGGTCCAACAGCCTGTTTTATTCTCCGACCACGCATCTTTCCCTTTCCAGCCCTGACTTTGATGCTGTCCTTAACCCTATACAAGTCAGCTAAAAAACCGAGCTTTATGAGGGCTTCTTCAACATCCTTAGTCCTTTTCAAGCTTTCAAGCTCATCAGTGACAACAAGAGGGATTTGCAGCACTCCTTCAACGGCGTGCCCCCGAGAAATCACCATTTCTTTAGAGGCGGTAGCAGCTATAGCTGAAAAAAGAGCTAAACGCTTTTCCTTTTTAGGAATCCGCTTAACAATCTTTTTCTCTGAGGTTGGCGGATGCGCCAATCTACCGCCGACAGTTCCGGGTGCGAAAGCACCTCTCCCAACAGGTCCTTTAGTTCTTGGGATTCTCGCTATGCCCAAGCCTACGCCTCTGGATTCTGCTGATGTTCTTTTTCCAGCCATTGGATCTCTGCCCTGCGGTTGGAATCTTGTTGATTGTATGGCTAGGACTGCCCGTTTTATGACATCTGGTCTTATGGGTGTTTCAAAGATTGGTGGAAGCTTAATTTTTCCGACGGGTTTTCCATTGAGGTCGAAGACTTTCACCGTTTTAGCCATAAGCTTTCACCGTTTACTTGCCTTGCGGAGACTCTAAGGATAGGTACGTTATCTGTGGGGGCTCTTCTGGCGCTTCCTTTGGCGGACGAGCTGGATACCGCAGTTTTATGGGACGCTTTTCAGGTCCCGGTATGCTTCCCTCTATGAGCATGTAGGGTCCACGAACAATACCGTAGCGTATGAAGCCGCCTTTTGGTGTTACTTCTTTTCCGTCCTTGCCTATTTTCAAAATCCGCTTATTGTATTCTGTTCTTTGATGGAAGCCCATTTGCCCGGCGCGTGGAACAGTGTATAGCACACGATGGGGATTCCATGGACCAAGAGTGGCGACTCCACGCTTTGTTTTCCTACCTTTGTGTTGGAGGATGGCTACTCCCCAACGTTTCACTGGTCCTTGGAAGCCTTTTCCGGTTGTGACAGCTATTACGTCTACGTGTTGCCCTTCCTTGAAAACGTCAGATGGACTCACAGTTTTCCCTAACAGACTTTTTGCATATTCAAATTGTTGCTGAATTGTTCCTCCGCCTATCTCTATTTCAACTACTTCTGGCTTTTTCTTCGACACGCCTGCTTGTTTAGGCTGGGTTATGGCTATTACACGAATGTTTGAGATTTTGTCTAAATTAGCCTCAATCTTTTTCAGATTCTCTTCTGTGTTAAATTTTTCAGGAAGGATTAAAACCCTATCAAGCCCTTCTGGGGATTTTTCCATCCAAGCCTCACAAAAAGTTTGCAAACCATAAGGCGTTTTTTTATAAGCTCTTATGGCACAAATGAGAAGGGGCGGAGTTTCCAAAACGGTGACTGGACGAATTACCTCCTTCCCAAAGTTTGGAGAACGCCTCCGATCTTCAATTACCATGGCGTAGGTCATGCCAGCCTTATAACCAACAAAACCAAGAAGCCTAGGCGTTTCAGCCTCTATTTTTGGCCAATAGCGTATTCTAGCCAATATGCTTTTAGCCCGTTTCCTAGGCAAGTAGGCAAGCGAACCGCGTTTTGGACCGTGCTGTTTCCGGTGACCCATTGTTTTCCCGCTTCGCGTCTTCTAGGAATGAGACATTTAGGTTATAAACATTACCATTTCCAGCCACACTATAAACGTTTATAAGCCATGTCAATTTTGCAGTAGTCGATTACTGCAAAATTGATAGCCCCTCTCTAGATTTTAGGCGAACCATCTACCAATAATAGCCTCCAGTATTTTATGGGCTGCTTGCTCGGGAGTGCACTCGGCAGTATTCACCGTTATTTCCGGGTTCGGTGGGGGCTCGTAGGGCTGCCCAATACCGGGTACTGTAGGTGCCTCACCCTTCAAGGCTTTTTCATAGATTTGTTTTGGTGCTTGCCGGGTTTCAGCCCTCCGAGACTCGCGTTCAATGCAGATTTCAAGCGGGCATTCTAGGTAGGCTTCCATAAACTTTGGGATTTGTTCTCTAGCATTATCCCTATAACGCCTCAAATTGCCAGTAGCATCAATAACAACATTTACACCGTTCTGCGTTAACAATTTGGCAATGTAGACAAGAGTTGCATAAACTATGTCGCGTTCCTCAAGCGAGTATGTAGGCTTAGGAGTTAAAACCTTGCGTAACGCGTCAGATGATAAGAGTTGGGCGCGGATGCCCTTCTGAAGTAAAAATTTGATTAGCGTTTCCGCTACAACAGATTTGCCGCTCCCTGGCAACCCGGTAACCCAAACACACCAACCCTCGCCCAATTTTAATACGCTCTTTAAGGTATGCTTCCGCTTAAAGCTCGAATACTTTAATTTCATTTTCCACAATATTTATTTTAGTTGCTGTTCTGCATGGTTTGAAAAGGGTGAAAGCTTGTGCTGGTTGTTCAGATTTCAGATGTTCACTGTGGACCGATGTTTAATTATGGGATTTTCCGCACAGCCATGGACGAAATCAACGCTTTGTCGCCGGATGCTGTGGTGATAACTGGTGACATAACAGAGAATGGCATACTCTCAGAGTTTAAGATGGCTGCAGACGAGTTTAAGCGTTTGAAAGCTAAAAATGTCATTTACATAAGTGGAAACCACGATTATCGTTCCACTGGTTATTTGCTCTTCAAACAGTTCTTCCCCTTCAACCAAATAACAGAAGTTGACGACACCGTAATAATCGTGCTGAGCAGCGCCCGCCCCGATAGGGATGACGGTGAAGTGGGACATAGGCAAAACCTTTGGTTGGAAAACACGTTGGAAAATTATAAGGACCGAGTGAAAATTGTGGCGATACACCACCACATAATCCCAGTTCCAGACACTGGCGCAGACCAAATCACAATAGTGGATGCTGGTGACGTCCTTAGAAGCCTTGTGAAAGCTAGGGCGGACTTAGTCTTGTGCGGGCACCGTCACAGACCGTGGAGGTGGCGGATAGAAGACATGCAGGTGGTTCACGCCGGAAGCGTCTCATGCGAAAGGCTAAGGGGCTTCTTCCTCAACTCATATAATGTCATAGAAGTCAAAAACAAGAAAGTTGAGGCTAAACTGAAAATCATCGGCGGAGACTACATGAGCTTCGAAGAGGTTGTCAAGAGGCGAGAAATCCTCCAAAAGTCGGATGTCTCCCAATATGGAGATTCACTGGCAAGATAGGGTGAAGAGCTTAAAACCTAATTTTAGGCACTGATTCTCCAAGAGGCTTAGGCTTTTAAAACGGAAAAGGTGACTTTTGCACTTACAATCAGAACAGCCAAATCCATCAACCGGAAAAGCAACACCGATGAGACTTTGCGCAGTTCTGCACTCCTCTTGTTTTGTAGCCTCCTTATAAAAAGCCCTCACAACACTTACGCCGTCTATGGCAAGGAGATGGTCTATGTGCCAAAAACGCTTCTTACCAGCCCTACTAAAGTGTCTTATTAGACGCTTTTCGAGGCCTTTTTGAGCAGAACCCGCATAGGCGTAAAAGCCCTTTTCTAAGAAAAAATTCTTCCGCGAACAGACCTTAACGTTTATGTTTTTGCTGACCGATATTGCCAGAACGTAAACTCCTTTCACTAAATCCTTCCGCCTGCAAACCCACTACTTTCATACCATTTCAAAATTTCGTCAATAACTTTTTCAGAGTATCCCATTTGTTTAAGCATCGCGCGCAGTTCCATCCTTGAACCCTCACTCAAAGGCTCAGCTGGACTGCAGATAAGAGTTTACAGCGTCTAAGTCGAATTTTTCATACTGCAACACGTTTCGCACAAAGTTTAGTAGTTTTCTTCGAACATCAAGGCTTAAGTTTGGGTACCATATCGGCGATGCCACCACTAAACCCCGCCAAGCATAGAAGGGCTGAACAACCTCCAAAATTTCCCAGTCATCGGTCTTCCGCAGATAGTTTTCCCAGAAAAGTCTAAACAACCTATCGAATACGCCGGCCAGTTCGCCATACTTTTGCAACGAGTAGAATATGTAGTTTATCGTCATGGCCGTCACATCGTCTGCCGGTTCACCCCATTCGCCTCTGCTGCGGTCAAGAACAGTGAAGTCTGTGCCTTCACGAAACATGATGTTCCATGGGTGGAAGTCGCCGTGAACTTGACTGAGTCTATGGGTTCTTCTTTTGAGGCGCCAACGCCAAACAACACCGTTTCTTTCAATGTCTATCAACTCGTTTTCCTGCACAAAATCCAGCTGCGGCGGGTAACTATCAAGCAATCCCATTATGCACTCGCCATGCCCAATAAGCTCACGTGCCCTTCTAACGTAAAGCCATGGAGCATCACGTTTAACGCTGTGAATGTTAACCAAGTATTCTGAAAGGGCTAAACAACGCTTCTCATCCAAATCGGTCATTTCGCCTTTATTCTTTATACGGTCTAAGTCAAAATGGTAGAGGGTGCCGTCAACATACTCGGTTAAGAGGAAAAACTCGCCGCAATTCCCAAGAGATCGCATTCCCTTGCCATCGGTGGTGAAAGCACCAACATCAATTGAGCGCACATGTCTTGGAAGTTTATTAAAAGCCGAATGCTGCCACAAAAGGATTTGGGCGCGATCTGATGGATAATCATGTCCAAAACCTTCTGGACGCATTGTTTCTAATACAACACGCCGAATCTCGTTCTTTATCCGAAACTCGATGACATATGGCACGCCATAGCCAAAACCCTTCAAATCTTTTATGCCCTTAGCTTGTTCTTCTCCAAGCCTCCATACACCACAAATTTCGACATCAGATCCGTATAATCCTGAGAGATACTCAAGTAAGGCTTCAACTGAATATTCGATGCGAGCTGCACCGCTGTGTTTTTCCTCAACCATGTCCCACACCAAAAACAAACACACATAGGAAACCGTACTTAATATAAATTGGGGGTGAAGAAGACTTTAGGGTTCAAAATTGAAGAATCGTGATAAGCCATTCCTCCTAACAAAGTCCTACAGAAACTTGACTGATGTCCTCACAAACCACAGACTGGCGGCTTTAGGCGACGCGTACATAAACTTCGCCTACTCATTGGCAATGTCCATGAAAAAGGGTCAGCCTTCTGGAGCAAAAGTTAAGGGGACTACGCTTGCTAAGGCTTTTAAAAAAGCTGGTTTGAAGGAACATATGCCCTCAAGAGTTTCGAGCCACATGTTGGCTGATGCCGCTGAAGCCCTCATAGTTTATGCTTGGCTTCATGGATACATGTCACTGGATGAATGTGTATCAATACTATGTAAGTCAGAAAATTCTGTGGACGGCTTCACTCAACTATTGTTAGCGATAAAGGATCGTGTCACTTTTTAAGGGCTTTTAGGAGGGCTTTGCTAAACTCCTCGTTCATTTCACGGGCTTTTTCCAACGCTTTTAGTAGAGCTTCTTCCGGTTTTACTTTGCCCTTTGTCCGAACATAAATCACCGGAACCGGTGTAAGGGGATGTGGAATATCATAACCAGCCAACTCCACATTTTCATCTTCTAGCAGTCTTTTTTGGAGGAGGTTACAGATAGTATGACCAGCTCCTTCAACCTCAATTTTAAGCTCGTTTTCCGTTCTTTTTAAAACGTTGACTTTCACTTTTCCACCACCATATTTAGATTATTCCTCTGCCATAGTCTAAGGCTGTTTTGCGCTTTTCAGTTTTCCCACACCTTGGACATCGTAAGCCCCGACTCTTAAGCTCTAGCACTTCGCCGCATTGAGAACAAAACGCGTAAACAACGCCCAAGCTTTTGTCCTTGGTTGTTAGATGATAAGCCCTATTCTTTTCGCTTATTACTTTTGCGCGGAGTATATCGCCGGGCTTGCAGATGTCAAACATAGACTCGACAAATCTTAAGTGAACGTCAGAAACATGAAGTAGACCCGTGAAAAATCCTGAAAGAAGCCTCTTTCCAATTTTAAAGATGCGAACTGTAGCTATTTGCGTCTGGACGTTGGAAACCTGCCCTATAACGATGCTTCCAACTTTTGGAACTCGGGCCCCATGAACCAATGGGAAGACTGAAACCCGCTTGTTAAGAAAGTCTAAGAGAGAACATCCAACAATTTTTGAGTATATAACCCCATCCTTAACGTATGTACCGGCGTCTGGAACAAACTCCTCAATAACACCTAAGGGTTCGCCAGGCAGAACCAATTGTCCGCTGTTCCTTTTTGAAGATTGCAAATTCACGTTGCCACACCCAACCATAAGGCTTATTAGAATACTCCAGAACGACTCAATAAACCTTTCCCAGCTCCCTATAAACATGCAGCACCTTGGCATATAACGCGTATGCAACCTTTCATGGTCTAAAAGCTTCCTTAGAACTCTCTGCGGTTCAGAGATTACACATTGAGCTTTTGTCCTTTTCATGTGGAAACTGCCGCATTTTTCCTCAAGCATACACCTCAAATAGTCGACAACGACTTTTCTGCCGGTTGAATAATTCAGTGACAGTTCTCACTTTACGAGCGCACTTTCTGGAGAGAGCCCCGAAAACCCGCATCCAGAGCATTCTGAAGTAAAGGCGACTATACCCTCCATAAGTCTTCGTTCTAGAAAAATCCCCTTTTGCAAAGCTCTTTCCATGAAATTTCACCAATAACCACAAGTGCCTCGTTTATGGTTAACATCGGCTTTGAGAACTTGGAGGGCGCATCAATGGACACTCGTGGACATGCCGTATTAACGTAAGCGTCCACCGTTGGAAAGTTCATTACCGCTTCTGGTGTTATTTCTCTAATGGCAAATAGGTAGGTGTCCTTGCCAGCCTTTTCAAGCTTTCCTCTAATGGTTAAGGCTTCATCCAGCCGCTTTTGCCCAGGTTTAAGTCCAACAAGAACTGCAAAGGTTCTTGCTTTCTGGGCTTCTTTGATGTACGACCACCTTTGCTTTTGAACTTTTTGGGCTTCATCGTCTACTAGGTAGGCTCTCTTCTCATAGGGGTCTGCAACCACTGTTGATTTTGAGGTGGCGAGAGCTAATCCTAGAGCATGAAAGCGTCCGCCGCCTATAAAGAGGAAGCCTTCAACGTCTCCTGCTACGGATTTAGCGTTGCTGTAGTCGCACCCAACAACCTGCCCGGGATAGTTTAGGCGTCCAGCATCGCCAACCATGACAGTTTTTCCAGCGCGGATTAGCATCTCTTTCGCTTCGTCGAGGGTTTGAACATGCTGAACTGTTGTAGCTAAGCCCACTTTATGCCAATTTTCCATTAAGGGTAGTGCTTTTTCAACAGTCTCTGCGATGCTTATGGTGGCTCGCGCCTCAAAGTAAATGGTTGGTAATTTCTCATATTTCAGGAGTTTCGTATGCCCATAATGCACTATGACGTCTGCGCTGAGGCTTTCAGCTTCAGAGGTTGCTAGGTCGCAAGCACCGTAGCATGGGTCTGCGGAGATAATTGGCAAAGCGCCAGCCTTTTCAACAACTTTTGCCAGACGTGGAGCCTCGTCTTTCAGTCCTTCTGGCAGTTGTATTAGAACCCGTTTGGCTCCAAGCTTAGCGATTTCCTGCTTTAACCTTTCTTCTTCAAAATCAAACATCTTCAAGATGGAACACCAAACAACCTTTGAAGAACATTGACTAGTAAAGGGGGAATTTTTAAGCGGCTTTTTACTTTATGCTTTCATCCCATCTGGGCGACCATTCCCAGTCTTCTTTTGGTCTTTTAACCGGACGCCCTAGGGTGCACTCGTGCTGTTCTGCAAGCTTCTCCAGGATCATTTTTTGCTCTATGCTTGCTACTAATTTCTTTGTGGCTATTACGGCATCAGGGTTTACAGACATGCTGTCTATTCCAGCCCGCACCAAGAACTCTGTGAAATCCGGAAGATTTGAAGGTGCCTCCCCGCAGATAGAGACCGTAACGCCGTTTTCGTGTGCCACCCTAATTAGGTGGGCTATTATCCTTTTTACGGCTGGGTCCCTTTCGTCAAAGTATCCCATTTGTCCAAGGCGTTCGGAGTCTCTGTCAATCATCAGTATGCCTTGTGTCATATCGTTTGAACCTATGGAGAAACCGTCACAGAGCTTCGAAAACTCGTCGGCTAATATGGCTATTGACGGTGTTTCAGCCATAAACCAAACCTTAAAGTCTTTTGACCTTTCTAAGCCTTCTTCACGCATTATTTCTAGACACTTTTTGGCTTCCCAGAGGGTACGCACGACTGGAAGCATAACCCAGACGTTTTTCAGTCCCCACTCTTCACGACACTTTCTTATGGCTTGACATTCTAGGCGGAAGGCCTTCTCGTACCATGGGCTTATGTAGCGGCTGCATCCCCGCCATCCCAACATGGGGTTGTTCTCAACAATCTCATATTTTTCTCCGCCTTTAAGCTCGCGGTACTCGTTGGTTTTAAAATCACTGAAGCGCACAACAACTGGGCGGGGCTGTATAGCCCTAGCAACGGTGGCTATACCCTCTGCAAGTTTGTCCACAAACTTTTGGCCTTGCCCAATCTCGATAAGGTAAAGCGGGTGTTCTCCAATGTAGCTGGCTAGGATGAACTCGATACGCATAAGCCCTATGCCTTCAAAGGGCAAATCCTTGTAATCCTCAATCTTCTCTGGAACCCCAAGGTTCATGTAAATTTTCGTCGCAGTTACTGGAACTGATTGTACAATGCCAGCAAACGCCGCTTGGGAAAGTACTCCAGACGGCGTCGACGTTGGATGCTCAGTCATGGCTTGGACTATACCTTCATAGACAACTCCACTTCTCGCATCAACAGTATACTCCTTACCGCTAACCATCAGTTTTGTGGCATTTTCGGTGCCGACCACACATGGTATGCCAAGCTCACGGCTAACAATAGCTGCATGACATGTTATACCACCCTTGTCTGTAACTATGGCACTGGCAAGCCTCATGAAAGGCACATAGTCCGGATTAGTCATGTCTGTTACGAGAATGTCGCCTTTCCGCATAACCTTGGCTGCTTCCTCTGGATTTGGGACAACCTTTGCCACTCCGAAACCTACCCCTCTCTTGCCTGCTGGTATGCCCTTAACAACAACTTTTAACACCTCTTCTGGTTTTGCTAAGTCAACTTCAACTTTCTTTTCAGGCGCTTCAACTGCTTTCAAACTCCAAACGGTTTCTGGTCTGGATTGCACAATGAAAACATTTTCCGGAAAGTCCAGTTCGCTGTCAATGGCCCATTCGATGTCCTGGGGTTTGCCATAGTGCTGCTCAATTTTTTTAGCCAGCTCGGCGAGTTTGAGAACCTCCTCATCTGTTAAGCATGGCAAATTCTGCTTTTCAGCCGGCACATCCAAATGCACGGTTTTACCAGTGTTTGGGTCACGGGCATACATCACCTTCTTGGTGGCAATGCGCCTTCCAATAATCTTCATGGTTTGCTTGTCGACGATAAACTCGTCAGGAGTGACGGCTCCAGAAACAACGGCTTCGCCTAAGCCATAATTGCCCTCAATAACAATCTGGTTTGGGTCTCCGCTGACGGGGTTTATTGTAAACATAACGCCGGCGGCTTTTGCATAAACCATTTTTTGGACACCAACGCTTATGAGAACTCTTTCATGGGCGAAGCCTTTCTGGGCACGATAGAAAATGGCGCGGGGCGTAAAAAGACTGGACCAGCATTTAATAGTTTTCTCGATAACCTCGTTTTCGCCTCTAACATTCAGATATGTTTCCTGCTGCCCAGCAAAAGAAGCGTCCGGCAAATCTTCAGCTGTAGCGCTGGACCGGACAGCCACAAAAACATCATTCACGTTTAACCGTTTACACAGCTCTCTATAGGCGGTTCGTATAGCCATTTCTATATCCTTAGGCATGGACGTAGACTCGATTAGGGCGCGGATCTTTTTAGAGGCTTCCTCATATTGTTTTGGATTGTTTGGGTCTTTAACAGTCTCTTTTATGATTTTGTAGATTTCGCTAGCAACGCCAGTCTCCTCAATGAAACGCTTATAGGCGTAAGCCGTTATTGCAAACCCATGTGGAATTGAAATGCCAATACTCAGCATTTCGCCTAAATTCGCATTTTTTCCTCCAACAAGGGGTATGTCGGTTCTCCTAAGGTTTTCAAACCATATTACAAGGTCTGTTTTCATCTCTGCCATTACATTTTCGCCTCCTCAACCTGCAATTTTTCAACAACTATCCGACATGGTGTTGGAAGCTTTGCGGCTCCCCGCCTTAAGGCTTCCTTTGCAACCTCAACACCATTAGCGTTCACCCTAACAGTCATAATCGTCTGGTTTGGCTCCACACGTGCCGCAGTGCCAATGGGCTTTCCAAAAGCCCTTCTCATTCCATCCTGAAGGCGGTCCGCATGAGCTCCAAAAATCATCTTGTTTTCCCGAAGAATAACATGCGGGTATGGATGAACCTGTAAGAAATAATTGTTTGAAAGTTTATCCATTAGGAGGCGGTTTGTCGCTACACGGGCAGCTTCCAACGCATTATGCCTAATCTGGGCTCTTTCTAGGGCTATGAGCCTAGCCTCATAATCGAATTTGGTGTTAGGATCACCCATAGTAAACTTGGTTATTTTCGGCTGGGGGAAACCCTTAACAAACTCCCGTCTAGTGTAGGGCTGCCCTTTAACCTCTCTATAGTTACGCGCGCGCATGGTGCATCCCTTTCAGCATACACAATGGCGGTATTTAAGCAGTTTGTTAAGCATGCACAAGCATCCCAATGCTTGATTAAGGTTATGAATTGAGAATTCAGTTTAAATTATGGTTAGGGGATTATGGAGGCAAGGATCTATTTTTAAACCATATTTTTGCCAGCTCATCGTAGTTTGGAAAAACCCGCTTTAAAATTGGAATATACATTTTCACTTCTTCATCTGTCAAGTACTGGAACTGGTACTCGCCCGTGTAGGGCGATGGCACACCTTCCCTTGTTATGAACTCTATGTGCATGAAGGGGTCTCCCCGCTTAATAGTTATTGGACAACGGTCATTGCTCAAATTCACAATTTCAAGCGCTAGCCTACCTACAAAGCCGCTGTGAACCTTCGCCGCGTTAAGGAAGGATAAGCCCATCCGCCCATACTTGCTCTTAGCTGTTAGATGAGCAACATAATTCGGCGGGGTAAAAACAATTTCGTAGGATATTAAGTTCTTATGCTCCAAATAGTTCAGCGTCGTCTCATCTTTAACCGTCAACACGTAACTGTCCCCGTCAAGGAGGTTATAGTCATAAGGGTATATGCACTTGTAATTTTCAATAAGCTCCTTCAACTTGTCCTTTCCAATTATGCACATGGAATGTTCATGCTCCAAGTAGCGTTTTTCTAGCAATAGTAAAGCCTTCACATTATATAGTTTTTCAACAAAATTCTATAAAGCGGTTGAAACAGCTATTCACATAAGAATGAGGTATTTTATATAAACGAAAACTACATTGCAGTGCAGAGGTGTTTGAGTAGACACGCACCACATGTTTGAACTCGCCAAAACTCTTTTCAAACTTCCTCTTTGAGCGAGCAAGAAAAACGAGAAATGCTTTAAAGTTAGAATGCTTAAGGGCTAGAAGTAGCTTTCGCTTCAATAAGCACTATTGTTTCAAAGAAGGGAAGGCCTAAACTTGCAATAATCTCTGCCTTAAAACCTTTAACTTCCAAAATTTGCATGGTTTCACCTACATCCGCGAAGGTGGACTGCAGCAACAAAACACGACCACCAACATTAACATAATTATGAACATCCTTCAAAAAGCGGTCTATGACAGCTCTGCCACTTGTCCCGCCAGCCCATGCGCGCTCAACGAAAGTTTTGCCCTCAAAAGGCTCTGTTGGCAAATAAGGCGCATTAAAAAGGATTAAATCGAACTTTTCTCCAACCTTTAAGGGCGAGAAGAGGTCGCCTTGAATAAAGAACATTTTATCGGCAACACTATTTAGTTTAGCATTTTCCTTCGCACATCGCACTGCTTCCGGGTTTATGTCAATAGCAACAACTTGCGAGGCTTTATTTGCGGCGATTATACCGAGGATACCGCATCCGGTTCCTACATCAAGAACTTTTTCGTCTTCTTCCACCGTTAGGTTTTCCGCAAACAGAAAGGAGTCCTCTGCTGGTTCGTAAACGTCTCGCCAAACATTGAAAACGTAGCCTTTGAAGAACACCTGCTTAGATGGCGAAGGCATTTGCCAACTCACCAAAGTCCTCTGGCGCCAGTTCCCGCACGCGTCTATCATGAAAGGGAAGAGAGTCAGCTTCTTTGGAAACTTTACGCTCTTTTCTCATGAAGGGTTGGATGGCGTTTCTCACCTTTTTGTTGCGCTGTGTGAAAAGGGCTTGCACAAGCCTAGCAAAAAGGGCTTCATCCTTCAGCTTAAAAGGCGGTGGCACTTTTGGTTTCAAGCGGACAATTACAGAGTCTACTTCGGGCTGTGGATAGAAAAAAGTCTTTGGCACATCGTCTAAAAGCTCAACATCAAAATGGTAGTAGGTTAAAACAGTTAACCAGCTATAGTCTTCGCATCCGGCTGGTGCCACGAGACGGCTTGCAAACTCTTTTTGAAAAACAAAAACGGCACACTCGGATTTTTTGTCGAAGAGCCATTGGATTAAAGCTGAAGAAATTCTGTATGGCGGTATGGAAACAATTTTGTTGAATGCTGGAAGTGAAAGCTTAAGAATGTCTCCCTCGATGACCTTGATGTTTGGTAACGCTCCGAGCTGCTCACATAAAACTCTGACAAGCCTACTATCCACTTCAACAGCTAAAACCCCTCCACACTTTTCGGCTAAAAAGCGAGTTAGAAAGCCCAGCCCAGCGCCAATGTCCAAAACAACATCACTTTTGCAAAGCGAGGCGTAGCTGGCTAAAAGTTGAAAAATTGAAGGCTCAACCATAAAATGTTGTCCAAGGCTTTTCTTCGGAAAGATACGATACCTTTGAAGGAAAAACTTCGCCTCTTTAATCAAGCTCATGGGGGCGTTTACCAGCCCTTTTAGCGGGCTCTTGTGAAAAGCCTATACTTGCTTTCGCCAGCCAACTCCTCCATAATTCTCTTTGTGAGAAGCTTAACTGGGTTGGGGATTTCGGTTCGCTTTTGCAAGTCCTCAAAGCTTTCGAAAGGTTTTTTCTCCCGCTCGTTTATAACTTGCCACATATACTTCTTGCCTATACCTGGGATAAGCTCCAAGGCGTGCATTCTCGGGGTTATGGCTTGTGCCGTGTTGAAGAAATTGACAAACCATTTTTCACGGTTAAGCACTATGCGGCTAATAACCGCTGGAAGCTCCATTTTAGCGGCCGATGTCAGCTCATCATAACCTATCCGCCCAATAATGTAGGTTATCTCTTCACGAGCCTCCTTCCCAACATAAACACGGTCATGAGGCTTCAAAGTGACGCCTTCCTTAACCAGAGCCTCCAAAAGGGTGAAG
This sequence comes from Bathyarchaeia archaeon, assembly GCA_038868115.1. Classification (GTDB taxonomy): domain Archaea; phylum Thermoproteota; class Bathyarchaeia; order Bathyarchaeales; family Bathycorpusculaceae; genus JAGTQI01. Next base: position 25,335 of record JAWBXA010000008.1, on the reverse strand, counting down.
AATTCCTCACCGACAAGCTGAACTAGGGCTCCAGCTCTGTAACCAGCCCGCCCTGTTATCCGAACCCCGGGACGCCCATGGGGGAGAAAGTCTAGGACGTAGGCGTACTCTTCGTAGCGTTTCTCCTTCTCCATCGTATTCCCTTTTAAACTCACGTTTAAAATACTAATACTGTTTGAAGAGCTATTTCAATCTATGTTCGTTTAAAAGTTTAACCATTGCTTCCAGTTTAGAGGCCTCAATAATTTTGCGACCGCCTCCAAGAAAGACTCTAATCTCTTCGACGGTGCTAGGCATACAATTAACTATTTGAACAGCCTCGGCTTCTTCCAAACCAAAATCTTTAACAAGTTTTTCCACAAGCATCTCAGCAGTTTCTGGGTCAACCTTTGAAAACTTGGATGCGTAGTCAAGCACACGCCTCTGGAACTGGTCCAACTTTTCCTCGCCAAGCTCTTCCAATAGCTTTTTGACCTGTGGAATCGTGAGGTTTCTCTCCTTAACCTTTTCAGTTTCAGCTTTTTCCAGCATCTTAACCACCCTTATAGGGTTCCAAATGCTCTGGCCTAACAATAATTTCCTTGACAGCATCGCCCTGGGTGACGCTTACAATGTAACTTTTACCACGCATGCCAACAATCTTTCCCACTTTCCCATGATAACGTCTATGGGGCATGCCCTTCTGAACACTCGGATCAATTTTTATGACCACACTGTTTCCAGGCTGATACTCATGGAGCAGCTTGCTCAGTCTCATTTTGCCTCTTTCTCTATGGTCTCTCCTAAGGAGACGACGCGTTTTTGACCTGTATCCCTTCGATTTTCTCAAATTTTCAACCTTCTCTCACAATTACCTTTAAAACATCAAGTCTTATAGGCTTCGCTTTGTTTCCGAGAATTTCTGAAACGCTTGGGGTTGTTCTTCCTTCATCACCCGTCACCAGTTCTTTTACATATAGTCCTCCTTGACATCTAACTTTCAGTTCAGCCCTCTTTGGTGACAATCTTTTAGCTTTAACCTTGTATATGTACTTTTCCCGCGTTAAATCAGCTCGCCTGTGTAAAACACGTAGTGGTGTCCTCTGCTTAATGACGGTGCCGCTAAGCTTTTCCTCCAACAGTTTTAGATCCGCGTCTGAAATTTCTTTTTCAAATTCCACCGTGACGCGGTACTCTTTTTGTGCCGACTCCGCTTTCTTCAGTTT